>NZ_JALNTJ010000004.1:0-42615 GCF_023161885.1 Pseudoalteromonas sp. 2CM37A | reverse complement strand
GGAGTGGTAGTTCAGTTGGTTAGAATACCGGCCTGTCACGCCGGGGGTCGCGGGTTCGAGTCCCGTCCACTCCGCCACTTGTTATTTCCTCAATAGCAAGCAATAAATAATTTCCTTATTAACTAATCCAAATATAATTTTTTATCTGCTATCAGCCATAATTTACACGTAAACCGTAGTAGATTTGAATTAAAAACACATAGCTTAATTTTTAGTTTAGTTCATAGCTTTACGTGTTATCAAAATTCAAATTGTCCTTTAAAGTAGTTTATATGGCTTGAGGCTAAGTCATAGCTCCGCAGATGTAAAAAGCTTATCTTTATAGTGAAGTGTTAGAGAGGAACGCTGTTGATGTCACAAGCTATTTCAGAGCTTCTGATACTGTTTCACTTTGCTAAAGATTTATCGCTATTAGAAAGCGAAGTTACTTTCCCGTTAGTGTTGTTTTAAAGCTGTGGTGATGGGTTTTGTTTCTCATAAAAGTTTATTTATAATATCACGCTTACTTATAGGGATATTTTATGATTGAAGTGACTGGCTTAAATAAGCAGTTTGTTACCAACGTGGTTTATCGTGATTACAATAAAGTGTTTAGCAGCCAAAAGTGTGCATCGAAGCACCTAATGGCCAAGGGAAAACAACTCTATTGATGATGTTAGCGGGGCTTGAAACTTACGAAAGTGGTGAGCTTTTGTTTTCTGGAAACGCATTAACCGAACCACATAAGCAAGTTGCTATAGCCTCTGACAGTATTGCTTTACCCGACTTTTTAACAGCAAAGCAAATAATTAACTTATCCTCAAATACATTTGGCTGTTGTTGGCCAACAGCTATAGTCGATGGGTTTAATTTTAATGAATTTCTAAATACGCGCTTTGACGCTCTATCATCAGGAAACCAAAAGAAGTGTCAGTTAATTTTAGCGCTTATGCGCGATGCACCGTATTTACTGTTAGATGAACCCAGTGCAGCACTTGATCAAGCGAGTATTGAGTATTTACTAATTTTACTTGATGAATATTTAGTAAATAAGCCACAAGGTCAAATAATTATTACCTGTCACGAGCCCGAGCCTTTTTTACTGCATGGCTTTGAGTGTATTCCTTTATGATTGCAAATTTAAAACAATCAATTGGCCAATACCGCTTTTTTATGGATTATCGTTTTCAGGCATACAAGACTGAACTTACACAATTATTATTACAACTGAAAAGCTTTGGGGTGTTATTTTTAGTGGTGTTAGGCTCGTCAGTGTTGGGTTTGATATTGCTACTTTTTTTAGGGCTTGGAAAAATTATTGATAGTAGTGATGCACCTCAATATGGTGCGAAAATGGCTTGGCTGTATTTGCTGCTACAAAGTGTAATGTTGAGCGCAATGAAGTCTGCAATAAAAAACTCAGCCCAACGAGCGTTTCAACAGACATTGGTAAAGCGGTATTGGCTTGGTTTGGTGGATATAAAGCTTTTGCTGTTAAGTAATGGCTGGTTGATTGCAAGTCTTGTTATCGCGATTGACCTGAGCATAAACCAGTGGCTTAAGGTGCCGCATTTTTTGGTGTTTTTACTATTACAATTTACGCTCGGCATTTTATGCTTATACAAGCCAATAGCGCTTGTTTATGGATTTTTGTTATCTGCAATGTGGCTAATGTTACCGTTTGATGTAAGTCCACTGACTTATCAGTGTGTCTTTGTGCTGTTATTTGCCTTAAGCACCTTAATGGTACCTTTTAATTTTGCAGCTAAGTTAGAGCTAAGCTCACTTACAGGCTTTTGGCTAATGTTTTTTATACACAACAGCTGGGCTTTGATTTGGCGAGGTGCTTTATTGTTGTGCGTATTTATGGCATTTGAGGTACTACTACAAGAGCGCGCTAATTTAGCTGATATATTCAGTATTTTGTCACTTGCTTTTGTGGTGTTGTTTAGTAGTTCATTACAATTTGATTGTAGTCATCTACATCAACAATATAGTGTGTTTTTTAAAATGCAGAATAAGCAAACAGCATTTTTTACTGGCCAATTTGCTCCTAGTTTAATTGTGGTCTTACTTTCGCTTATTGGTTTTTTTGCTTTATTCAACCAAGCAAGTGGCTTGTTGCTATTAACTGGCATTATTTGGTGCGCACTCCAACAAGCTATCGTGCAAAAAAAACCAGCGCATTACGCGCTGGTTTGGATGATCACAACAGGCGGACTGTTGGCTGCGTTAACCTAACGGGTTAAGCTGCATCTGCTTTGCTGTCTTCACTTTTACGTGCGGCTTTGCCTGCTAATAAATCAGCTGGGTCAAAGTCATCAACGTTAATCACATCTAAGCGGGCTTTTTCAACAGCGGCTAATTTATCAGCTTCTGCTTGGCTTAATATGCCAGCTTCAAGGCCCATTTGCGCTACTTTATCAAGTTGGAAGAATGGCAGTTTAAGGCCTTTTTCTTTACATACTCGTTCAAATAACGGCTCTACAGCCAGTACGTCTTTAAGTGTTTGCTCTTGACGGCCAACTAGGTTTAGTGGCTCATCTTTTAAGTAAACATAGCTTGCTAAACGGTTACGCGTTTCGCTAGGTACTTGAAGTAGTTGTGCTAGTTTATGCTCAAGTTTGTCGGTAGGTTTACGAACCGGGCGACCAAACGGGAACAACAATACTTTTAATACACCACGTAATGGGGCAGACGGCATGTTATTGATTAAATCAGCAAGGGCACGTTGGCAGTGGTAAAGATGATCCTGACAGCTCCATTTTACTAGGGCTAAATCTTCTTGTTTACGGCCTTCGTCGTTATAGCGTTTAAGCGTTGCAGACACTAAATATAAGTAACTTAGTAAGTCACCTAAACGTGCTGAAATACGTTCTTTACGTTTAAGCGAGCCACCAAATACCGCCATGCTAATGTCAGACATAAGCGCGAGCGATGCACTAAAGCGTGATGCTATACGGTAAAACTCTGCGGTGTCGTCTTTGTACGGTACGCTAGTAAAACGTGCACCACTAAGCGCAAGCCACTTAGTACGTACAAGGTTCGACATTGTAAAGCCAATGTGGCCCATTAGCGCTTTATCAAATACGTTAAGCGCTTCTTCGCGGTCTTCAATTTCACAAGCACCAAGCTCGGTTAGTACAAATGGATGACAGCGAATTGCACCTTGACCATAAATAATCATATTACGGGTCAAGATGTTGGCACCTTCTACTGTTATAGCAATAGGGGCACCTTGATAGCCACGACCTAAATAGTTATTTGGCCCAAGCATAATCCCTTTACCGCCAAGTACGTCCATTGCATGAATGGTCGACTCGCGCATTTGCTCGGTAAGGTGATATTTAATAATAGCTGAAACAACCGAAGGCTTTTCACCTAAATCTACCGCACCCGTTGACATACTAACCGCTGCATCTGAGCTGTAAGCGTAACCTGCAAGTTTAGCCAGTGACTCTTCAACACCTTCCATTTTACCAATAGGTAAACGGAACTGACGACGAATACGGCTGTATGCACCTGTGGCTACGGCAATTGTTTTAATGCCACCGGCAGAGTTTGACGGCAATGTAATTGCACGGCCAACCGATAAACATTCAACCAGCATACGCCAGCCTTGGCCAGCCATTTCTGGGCCACCAATAATGTAATCAAGGGGTACAAAAATATCTTTACCGCGAGTCGGGCCATTTTGAAATGGTACGTTAAGTGGGAAGTGACGACGACCAATTTCAACACCTGGCGTGTTAGTTGGAATAAGTGCACAGGTAATGCCTGGCTCTTTGTTGTCGCTTAGTAAACCATCTGGATCTTGTAGTTTAAAGGCAAGACCAAGTACTGTAGCCACTGGTGCAAGAGTAATGTAACGCTTGTTCCAGGTAAGGCTGATACCTACTACTTCTTCACCGTTCCATTGCCCTTTACACACAACACCATAGTCTGGAATTGAGCTCGCGTCAGAGCCTGCTTCTGGCGAAGTTAATGCAAAACATGGAATTTCTTGGCCTTGGGCTAAGCGCGGTAAATAATGATTTTTTTGATCTTCTGTACCGTAGTGCTGTAGTAATTCACCTGGGCCTAACGAGTTAGGTACACCTACAATTGACGATAGTAAGGTCGATTTACTGGTTAACTTTTGCAGAACACATGATTGTGCAAACGCAGAAAACTCTAAACCGCCGTATTCTTTTTTGATGATCATGGCAAAGAATTTATTATCTTTTAGATATTGCCATACATCTTGCGGTAAATCGGTAAGCTCGTGTGTTGCTTCCCAATCATCTAGCATGCTACATACTACTTCTACAGGGCCATCAATAAAGGCTTGCTCTTCAATAGTCAGCTTTGGTACTGGGTATTGGTGTAGCTTTTTCCAATCTGGGTTACCACAAAATAAATCAGCTTCCCACCACGTAGTACCGGCATCGATTGCTGACTTTTCAGTGTCAGACATGCTTGGCGTTACTTTTTTAAAGGTAGTAAAAATCGGCTTGATTATGTATTGCTGACGAATGCCAGTAACAGAAAGAGGAACTGCGATGATCAAAAAGATCAACCAGCTAATTAAACCAAAAGCACCTGCAAAGGTACCAATTAATAATGTTGCGGCAGAAACACCAAGTGCTGTGTTCCAACTCGCTCTGTGGTAAACCGCGATGCTGAGCAGTGCGATTAAACCGAGTGTAAATATGAGTGTCATTGCTTATTCCTTAATAGAGGTCAGACCACCTCAGTTAGAGTAGCGCTAGTGAGCGTAAGTTTCAAGTACATTACAGCGTTAAATTAACGACAAACTAGCCATTATGCTTATCCTTATTCCCTTTATAAGGAACAAGCATGCACCACTGCTGTGTTTAATTCAATCACAGCGATTATTTAAGCGCTAAAAATCAGTAAATCAGCTAGCCAAAAAAGTTTTTTTAAGTAAGTATGTCTGTTGTAGCGCACAGTAAAGTACAGCGCTATTTATACGTATTTTTTAAGGGTTAGTTTATTAATGTGTGAATTACTTGGCATGTCAGCCAACGTACCTACGGATATTTGTTTTAGTTTTTCAGGTTTATTAGAGCGCGGTGGTAATACTGGCCCGCATAAAGATGGCTGGGGTATTACGTTTTACGAGGGTAAAGGGTGTAGAACCTTTAAAGATCCTGAGCCAAGCTATCAATCAGAAATCGCCAAGCTAGTAAAAGCCTACCCTATTAAAAGTGTGTCGGTAATTAGCCATATTCGCCAAGGCAACCGTGGCCGAGTGTGCCTTGAAAATACCCATCCGTTTACCCGTGAGCTTTGGGGACGCGAAATTACCTATGCACATAATGGCCAGTTATCTAACTATCACGATTTGAAACCACAATATTATCGCCCTGTGGGTAACACCGACAGTGAGCTGGCGTTTTGTTGGTTGCTAGATAAAATTCGTGAAAAATACCCAAAACGCCCCTCTAATATGGCCTCTGTATTTAGATATGCGGCTAAGCTTTCACATACGTTACGTGAAAAGGGCGTATTTAATATGTTATTGACCGATGGCGTATTTGTATTGGCGTATTGCACTAATAACTTACACTACATAACGCGCCGTGCGCCATTTGGTAAAGCAACGTTAATTGATGCCGATATGGTGGTTGATTTTAACGAAGAAACCACCCCAAACGATGTAGTAACAGTAATAGCTACACGGCCATTAACCAACGACGAACGCTGGCAAAAAATGCAGCCAGGGGAGTTTGCGTTATTTAAAATGGGCGAATTAATTTAGTTAAATAGCCTAAAAGCAAACACAAAAAAACGCGATATAAAATCGCGTTTTTTTGTGTTTGCTATCACCGTGTTTACGGCGCTTCTGATCTTACTTCGCTGCTCTCGCTTACTGGAGTAGGAACAGGCTGGGTAACGGTAAATGAATTCATTTGTACTTCAAACTGCTCCATGCCTTTTTCTCCTTTCCACATACGTACTAGCATGTAGTCCATTTCGGGTACAAACCAGGCAAGGGCTTGGCGTTTATCGTTATCGTATAAACGTTTTACTTTTATAGCTTCTACGTTACCAATTGGCAGCGAAATCATTTCTTTGCCAACCACTTCAAAGTTGTAGTCGCGGCGATTGCCTTTTTTATCAATAAGCGGAAACGAAAAATAAGTTTCGCCTTTTTTTAAGCCTTCGCGTACTTGTACTTGATACGAAATAGCATCTTGAAATTCGTCAGTCCATTCGCACTTTAGCGGGTATTCGCTAGTGCTGCTGGTGACCACTTTATTTTGTGTATCAAAGTCTATTTTATAATCTTTATCTGGACCGGTGCCGGTACGCACCATATTGTAATGATGAGGAGTGACTTTGTTATCTAAAAAAGTAAATACTGAGGTTTCTTCTCGCTTGTCAGAGAAAATCATCCACTCAATATTGCTGTGATAAGTAAGTTGATATGTTTGCTCGCCAACTTTTTTAAGTTCGCGTACTGCCTCGCCATGATTTTTACCTTTGCGTAAAATATCGTAGCTGGCTTGATACTCTGTTAGTTCGCCTGCAATTAGGCTAGTAGGAAGTAAAGCGCCCACACATAACAGCAGGGCACTTATTTTTTTATTGTGGGTAGTGCGCGCCGTGTGCAGGAAGTTGTTTTTCGTCAAGAACTGCATAATCTGCTTCCATAGTAAGTCTGTGTTCACTGAACCACTTGACCACCAAAGGATAAATTATATGCTCTTGTTCGTGCACGCGTTTAGCTAATGTTTCTGCTGTATCATCCTTGAGTACAGGTATTTGCGCCTGAAGAATAACGGGACCGCCGTCTAACTCTTCAGTTACAAAATGAACACTTACGCCATGAACATCGTCTTTTGCATCAATTGCTCTTTGGTGGGTATTCAGCCCCTGATACTTAGGCAACAAAGATGGATGAATGTTCAACATTTTTCCAACATATTTTTGCACTAAGCTAGGAGTAAGAATACGCATAAACCCAGCTAATACAACTAGATTTGGCATAAAAGAGTCAATAACGTTCATTAATTGCGCATCATAGGCCTCGCGCGAGTCAAAATCTTTGTGACTGAGCACTTTTGTAGCAATACCTGCTTGTTTTGCACGCTCAAGGCCGTAAGCGTCTGCTTTGTTACTTATAACAGCCGCTATGTGTCCGTTTATTTCGCCGCGCTCGCAGGCATCAATAATGGCTTGTAAATTAGAACCACTACCCGATATTAATACCACTAAGCGAATGGGTGCCATTACTTAGCACCACCTACAATTTCTACTTGCTCTTCGCCGGCAACAGCATCTTGAATTTCACCAAGGTGCCATGCGTTTTCGCCAAGCTCTTTTAAAATGCTTAAGCTTTGCTCTAGCGCATCGCCTGGTACTACTAATACCATGCCTACACCACAGTTAAATGTACGGTACATTTCGTGCGTAGTAATATTGCCGTTTTCTTGTAACCAGTTAAAAACGGTTGGCCACTCCCAGCTATCGCCTTTAACTACTGCTTTTGCAGAATCAGGTAATACACGCGGAATGTTTTCCCAAAAGCCGCCGCCAGTAATATGCGATAGGGCATGCACGTCTACTTGCTTAAATAACTCAAGTAAAGGCTTAACGTAAATACGGGTTGGCTCTAGTAAGTGCTCGCCTAGTGTTTTGCCGTCAATAACTTGGTTCGTATCGGCGTTTGATACTTCAAGCACTTTACGAATTAAAGAAAAGCCGTTTGAGTGCGGACCGCTAGAGGCAAGGGCAATAAGTTGATCGCCGGCTGCTACTTTTGTGCCATCAATAATTTTAGATTTTTCTACTACGCCGGTACAAAAACCGGCCATGTCGTAGTCTTCACCATCGTACATACCTGGCATTTCAGCTGTTTCGCCGCCAATCAGGGCACAGCCAGAAATCTCACAGCCTTTACCAATACCGGTTACTACATCGGCCGCTGTGTCTACATCTAGTTTACCTGTTGCATAGTAATCTAGAAAAAACAGGGGTTCAGCGCCTTGTACTATTAAATCGTTTACACACATTGCAACTAAATCAATACCTACAGTGTCGTGTTTTTTTAAGTCGATAGCTAAACGTAGTTTAGTACCTACACCGTCAGTACCTGCCACTAGTACTGGCTGTTTGTAACCTTCTGGAATTTCGCAAAGAGCGCCAAAACCACCAATTCCGCCCATTACTTCTGGACGACGCGTTTTTTTAACTACGCCTTTAATACGCTCAACAAGTGCATTACCAGCGTCGATATCTACGCCCGCGTCTTTATAGCTTAATGACTGTTTTTGTTCGCTCACAGGTTTTCCTCAAATAATTGCTTGGGGTTGCTTTTCGATAGCTTAGAAACGCGCGTATTTTACAACAATTGCAACTGCGCGGCTAGCTCAAATATAGTTTTGAAATAATTAACAAGGACACTTGTCCGCTATTAGTTTGTTAATTGCACAAAAAAAGCACCCTAGGGCGTGTTGACCTTTGCGGATTGGAATTTGTTCAATCTAGGGGCGTTCAAATCGCGGCGCGAGGTTTGTAACCTAGTGGGCTCGATAACTGCTCCTGCGTTATTCTAATGACTTACATCCCTGTAAGAATAAGTAAAAACCGAGCAAAGCTTCCGCGTCCTGCTCACGCCCCTTACCTACATCCATGTAGGCAACAAAGAGTTTATCGTCCCTAGAAAGAACCCGAAGGGCAGCGCATGTTTGGCATTTATGCTGCGTTATCGCCTATTTATGTGGAATAACCACACTTCATAGGCTCTGTCTTGCCTAAAAACCATACACACTGCTGCAAATTCAACCATCAAAGAACAACACGCCCTCGGTGCTTTTTAGTTATTTATGCTTTGGCAGTTAGTATTGCTCTAAGTGGAGCAGGGTAACCTTCAATGGTTTTACTGGTATCGTTTGGGTCTAAAAAATCAACTAACGATTCGTTTTCCATCCAGTCGGTCCTGCGTTGCTCATCAAGCGTGGTAATTGCGCAATCTTTTATTTGCACATCTTTAAAGCCAACGCGTTCCATCCACAGTTTTAGTGCAGCAGTACTTGGAATAAACCAAACGTTGCGCATTTTTGCGTAGCGGTCGGTAGGTACCAGTACGGTGTTTTCATCGCCTTCAATTACTAACGTTTCTAGTACGAGTTCGCCACCTGGGCGAAGCTGCGCTTTTAACTGCGCTAAAAAATCGATAGGCGAGCGGCGGTGATACAGCACCCCCATAGAAAACACCGTATCAAACGCTTTAAGCTCGGGGAGTGCTTCTACACCTAATGGTAATAAATGCACGTTTTCGTCTGGGTTGTAATGTTTAATGGCCTGAAATTGACACAAAAATAAATCAGAAGGGTCAATACCCACTACAAATTCAGCGCCTTCACCACGCATACGCCATAAGTGGTAGCCAGAGCCACAGCCTATATCTAATACTGTACGGCCTTTTAATGGCTCAATATGGGGAAGCAGGCGGTCCCACTTCCAATCGCTGCGCCACTCAGTGTTTATTTCAATACCGTGTACAGTAAAGGGGCCTTTGCGCCATGGCATCATGCGTTTTAATAAATGCGTGGCTTGTTTTTGCTCGCCATCACTCATCTCCCCCGGTGCGCCAATTTCTACTTTAGTGGCGATATCAACGTGGGTTGTTTTTACTTCTGGCAGATTTTTAAGTACTTTTTGCCATTTTGGTAAATCGCCATGGCTTGCCTCGTTTTGCCAATGCTTTAATTGAGCGGGCAGGGTTTCTAGCCAGTGGCTAAGCGGGCTTTGTGCAATTGCTGCGTAAAATTGGTTAAACCATTGAGACATAAGTCACTCTCTTTATTTAATTGCTACCATTGAGCAAAAATTAAAACATTGATACCACACCTGCGTTTGGCTAAAACCAATGTCGCTTAAACGATTAAAGTGAGTGCTTAGCGTATCGGGGCGCATCACGTTTTCAATGGCAGTACGTTTTTGGCTTATTTCAAGCTCTGAGTAGCCATTGTGGCGTTTAAAGTCGTGGTGCAAATCAATTAATAAATTATCGCACTGCTCGTTTTCGGCTTTAATTTTTTCGCTAAGTAGCAGTACGCCACCGGGTTTTAAGTTAGCGTAAATTTTTTCAAGCACGGCTTGTCGCTGTAATGGCGGAATAAATTGCAAGGTAAAATTCATGGCCACTACCGACGCATTTTGAATCTCAAGCTCGTTAATATCGCCTAAAGTTACTGTAACAGGCACGTCTGACTTAAAGCCTTGTAAATGAACCTTACAACGCTCAACCATAGCTTGTGAGTTATCTACAGCAATAATGTGGCAGTTATCGGTGCGAATATTACGGCGCATACTTAGGGTAACCGCACCAAGCGAGCAGCCTAAATCGTAAAGGTTTGAATTACTTTGCGCATATTCACCGGCCAATTTACCCATAGTGCTTACAATGGTGGCGTACCCAGGCACAGAGCGCTGGATCATATCCGGAAAAACCTCAACCACATTTTGGTCAAAGCTAAAATCTTTTACTTGTTGCTCAGAGGCGTAAATACTGTCTTTTATACTCACTAAGGCAGTCTCTTTAAAAATAATGGCACTATTTTAACATTTTATACTGGATAGTCAGTGATAAATTCAGTAGCTTGGCTAGAATTATGAATAATAAGTATAAAAGAGAACGTTAAATGAGCAAAAGTAAGGTAATTAGCACAGACGATATATTAGCAACCCTATGTCATTCAGTGACGGGTGTTCTGTCATCAGCCAGTGGTAACGAAATTAGCTACTCGGCTATGGTGCAAAAAATAACGCGCACCTGTATGCGTCCAGACATTGGCTGTTTTGTATTATTTGATGGTGGCTTTACAGGGCTTGTAGTCACTAATTTTACAGCGCAAGCGGCAATGGAAATTTACGGCGATTACATGCGCAATATGGGCATGCCTGAAGAAGAAATTGCCCACAGTCATTTATCAGATGACGTTTCAAATGTAATGGGCGAGCTGATGAACCAAATTGTTGGTGACTTCACTTCTAAAGTGCGTGAGCAGTTACATACCTCTATTACGCAAAACCAGCCAAAAATGATGGCGATTAATAAACAAGTGCAAATATCGGTTGATACCACTATGGATCGCCCACAAGCACGCCGCGTAACCTTTACTACGCGCAACCAAAATATCTTTTACCTAGAGCTGGCAATGGATAAAACAGAGTTTATTAAACTACATGACTTTGACATTGTAGAAGCGATAGACCCTGATGACATTATCGAAAACGAAGCTAAGCAAAAGGCCGAAAAAGCAAAAGCTAAGTCAAAAGAAGCAGAACAAGATGATGCCGATGATGACTTTATGGCTGAGCTAGGGCTGTAATGTAGGTTGGGTTGAGCGAAGCGAAACCCAACGTGCTTTTGAGCTGTCAGTTTTAAGCTATCAGCGGTCAGTAGAAAAGTTACCAAAGAGAACGCGATTTTAAATCGCGTTTTTTATTGAGAACTTTGATTACGAGTTAGGTTGTATTTATTTTTCGCTGACCGCTGACCGCTGACCGCTGACCGCTGACCGCTGACCGTTCATGAATAAGGATTCTCTCCCATCGCAACCACCACACAAAAAATTCGTAAATCTAACTCTAACTGATGGTATTGCGGCTCCATGTGGCAGCACAGTTTATAAAAGCTTTTGTTGTGATCTTTTTCTTTAAAGTGGGCGAGTTCGTGTACGACTAGCGCTTTTAACAGTGGCTCGGGTGCGCGCAGTAAGTCACTGTTTATGGCTAAATCGTGCTTACGGGTTTTACCCTGCATGCGGTAGGTGTGAGTACCGAGTGCGTTGGTAACCATATCACCTTGTTTTTTAAATGCAGCGCGGCCAAACGGTGGGGCGTTTTTTAAATACTGTTTTTTTAAATCAGTGGCGTAGCTATAAAGTAGTTTATCGGTGGTTATAGTATGCGGTTGCGGGTACTTTTTAAGTAAGTAGTTACATACCTTATTGTTATTTATAAGGCTCAATACTTGCTCAACAATGTTAGCTGGGTAGCCGCTAAAGTAACGTGCGTATTCACTCATTTTTATTCTCTATTTAAAAAAGCGTTGGCTGGTGGGCTTCTTTTTCGCCGTTGAATGGATTTAATACTGGGTGATTATACCCTAGGTCTTCACAAAACTGCCTAGCGAGTAGTGGAGATTCACGGTTATCAGCAGTATGAAAAAACACATACGGGGATTTACCTTCATCAAGCCATTGTTTTACTTTATTGAGCCACGGTTTATAAAAGGGTTTATAGTCGTTTTGTAAATCGGCTATTACAAAGCGTGCCATCGGCTGCGAGCCAGTAGCTATTGCATGTACCGGTAAGTGGGGCTTTTTTTGTTGTGCATCTATTAAAGCCTCGGTGGTGGGCTTTACTGCAAAAAGCGCACGGGTATCCATAGAAATACGGTTTATATTATTTGCCATTAATAGCTGATTAAGGGCAATTTCGGCCTCACCTTTTTTAAAAAAACCACTATGGCGTACTTCTACGCCGTAATTTAGCTCTTTGGGGAGCAAGCTAATAAATTGCGTTAATTTAGGTAAATCGCTTGGACCAAACGCTTTGGGTAATTGCAGCATTATTTGCCCTGTTTTTTCAAGTATTGGGGCAAATAACGTAAGCCAGTCATTAAGTTCTGTTTGAACATTACTAAGCGCAAGCTCGTGGCTAAAGCGACGATGAAACTTAAACGTAAATTTAAAGTCCTCGGGTACGCTTTGAGCCCAGCGTAAAACAGTGCTTGGCGCTGGGTCTGCGTAAAAGCTGGTATTGCCTTCAACTGAATTAAAATGCTGGGCATATTGGCTTAGCATATCGGCATTTTTACATTGGCGGGTAAATAAGTTGCCTTTCCAGGCGCTGCTCGACCACTGAGGGCATCCAATATATAACATAAAAAGGGTGGCTAAATGACTTCGTGGCGTAAGTGTACCAAATACATACGGTGCTTGCTGCAAATTAACATTACAAAGCTAAACACACGGCCTAGGGCGTGTTGATCTTTGTAGATTGAAATTTGTTCAATCTAGGGGCGATTAAATCGCGGCGCGAGGTTTGTAACCTAGTGGGCTCGATAACTGCTCCTGCGTTATTCTAATGACTTACATCCCTGTAAGAATAAGTAAAAATCGAGCAAAGCTTCCGCGTCCTGCTCACGCCCCTTACCTACATCCATGTAGGCAACAAAGAGTTAATCGTCCCTAGAAAGAACCCAAAGGGCAGCGCATGTTTGGCATTTATGCTGCGTTATCGCCTTTTTATGGGGAATAACCACACTACATAGACTCTGTCTTGCCTAAAAGCCAAACATACTGCTGCAAATTCAACCACCAACGTTCAACACGCCCTAGCATCTTGATACTACTTGGGTATAATGCAGGGCTTAATTTGATTATTTTTAGATTGCTAGCGGCTTTATTTGTATTGTGGTGACCAGTTTTTTAAATCACACGCCTTAAAACAAATAAATATAACCGTTTAAGCCTTTTATCTGACAGGAAAACTATGCGCTCTATATATTGCGGACAGCTAAATAAAACTCACGTAGATCAAGAAGTTGAACTATGTGGCTGGATCAACAAACGACGTGACCTTGGTGGACTTATCTTTGTCGATTTACGCGATAGAGAAGGGTTAGTACAAGTTGTATTCGATCCAGAGGTTGAAGGACTAATGGATAACGCTAACAAACTTCGCCAAGAGTTTTGTGTGCAGTTAAAAGGGGTTGTTCGTGCGCGCCCAGAAAGCCAAGTAAATAAAGACATGGCAACAGGCGAAGTAGAAATTTTAGGTACTGAGCTAACTATTATTAACCGCTCTGAGCCGCTTCCGCTTGATTTTAATCAAACCAACTCTGAAGAGCGCCGTTTAAAGTACCGCTACTTAGATTTACGTCGCCTTGAAATGAGCGACCGTATTAAACTGCGCGCTAAAGCAAGCAGCTTTGTTCGTCGCTTTTTAGATGACAATGGCTTTTTAGACATTGAAACACCTGTACTTACAAAAGCAACACCAGAAGGTGCACGCGATTACTTAGTACCGAGTCGTGTTCATAAAGGTAGCTTTTACGCATTACCGCAGTCGCCACAGTTGTTTAAGCAATTGTTGATGATGTCGGGTTTTGACCGTTACTACCAAATTGTTAAATGTTTCCGTGACGAAGATTTACGTGCCGATCGTCAACCTGAATTTACCCAAATAGATTTAGAAACCTCGTTCATGAGCTCTGATCAAGTACGTGGTATGACTGAAAAAATGATCCGTGAAATGTGGCAATCATTACTAAACGTTGATTTAGGCGATTTCCCAATTATGCCTTACAGCGAAGCAATGAGCCTTTACGGTTCTGATAAGCCAGACTTACGTAACCCAATGAAGCTTGTTGATGTAGCTGATTTAGTAAAAGACGTAGAGTTTAACGTATTTTCAGGCCCAGCTAATGACGAAAAAGGCCGCGTTGCTGTATTAACAGTACCGGGTGGCGCTAAGCTTTCGCGTAAGCAACTTGACGATTACACTAAGTTTATTGGCATTTACGGCGCTAAAGGTATGGCGTGGATGAAAGTAAACGACCGTGATGCAGGCGCTGAAGGCGTTCAATCTCCAGTTGCTAAGTTTTTAAACGAAGAGGTAATTACCCAGTTACTTGAGCGTACTAACGCACAAACGGGCGACATTATTTTATTTGGTGCCGATAAACGCAACGTTGTAAACGAAGCAATGGGCGCGCTTCGCTTGAAGATTGGTGTTGATTTAGAAATCACTAACCTTGATAGCTGGGCGCCACTTTGGGTTGTTGACTTCCCAATGTTTGAAGAAGATGACGAAGGCACGTTACATGCTGTGCATCATCCATTCACAGCACCAAAAGATATTAGCGCAGAAGAGCTTGAAGCAAACCCTGCCGCGGCTATTTCAGATGCTTACGACATGGTATTAAACGGCTACGAAGTAGGTGGCGGTTCGGTACGTATTCATAATGCTGATATGCAAGAAGCAGCATTTAGAATTTTAGGTATTGATGCGCAAGAGCAACAAGACAAGTTTGGCTTTTTACTTGATGCCCTTAAATACGGCACACCACCACATGCTGGTTTAGCCTTTGGTCTTGACCGTTTAGTTATGCTTTTATGTGGTACCGATAACATTCGTGACGTTATTGCGTTCCCTAAAACCACTCAAGCATCGTGCTTATTAACCGATGCACCTAGCAAAGCTAATAGCGACTCGTTAACTGAGCTTGCAATCAGTGTGGTAGAAAAAGCAATTCCTAGCGAAGAGTAATACCGCGCGCAACAAATGCGCTTAGCTAGATTTAAAAACCCTTAGGAGTATGCCTAGGGGTTTTTTTATGGTTAAATTTAAACCAGTTCATACTAATCGTGTTAAGTTATTAGTCTATTTAGCACGCTAGAATAGTTAAATATTTAAGTTGCTTGGTATCAAATATTTTTCAATAGAGAGGGAGTTCTTATGTCGTTTAGTCTCACATTATTTGGTGAATTTTTAGCTTTTTTTATTTTGTTTTGCATTCCAATTTTTGCGCTGATTAGCTACAAAATAGGTAAACGCAAAAGCACCATGCCGGGCGTTTTAGCTTTTGTGGGCGGATGCTTAGCGGTATTTCCGCTCTTTGGCTTAATTTTTATCGCCTTATTAGCGCTTAAACAAGATTTGCCAAAAACCAGCCCTTATGCCCATTAAACAACCCTAAATACGGACACGTAGGCACAGTGCCAATTTCTAATAATAACTATTATTGCGATCAGCAATTTAGTGCCTTACAGCTAGCAAAACACACACTCGAAAACACAGAATTTGAAGCATGTACGTTTATAAATTGCGACTTATCTCAGGGGCAATTTAAAACGTGTCGATTTATAGAGTGCAGCTTTGAGCATTGCAATTTATCGAGCATTGATTGGGGATACAGCTCGCTTGAAAATGTAAGCTTTAGCCATTGTAAGTTAAACAGCGTGCAATGGAGCAATGCTTATTGGGGAGCGCTAAGTATTGATGCGCCGGTGAGCTTTAATAGCTGTGAGCTTAGTAACAGCTCTTTTTATGAATTAACTTTAAAATCACTAAAATTAATTCACTGCTTTGCAAAATATGTTGATTTTAGACATGCCAATTTAAAGCAAAGTACATTTACAGGAAGTAATTTTCGCGATAGTGAGTTTTTTCAAACCACTTTAACTGATTGTGACTTTGTAGGGGCTACAGAATTTAATATAGATTTAAACAGTAATACGTTAGCGGGGGCTAAGTTTGAGCGCTTTGAAGCCCTTAATTTACTGACAAGCCTTAATATTGAGCTTTGCGATTAATATGTGAGGAGCGTTTAGAAGCTGCATATTGCAAGCCTCTAAACAATGAATAACCTTTAATAAGATTAAACAGTGGCCTGTAGCTTGGTATTAACAGCTAGGGCCATTTTTATTACGAGCGTTTGCCAATGTGCGGGCAATTTCAAGCAGTGCAGGGGTGATGTCATCAGCGCCGTCTTTGATTAATTTGGTTACATCGCCTGATGAATATAAGCTATCGCGCGGCGACTTAATACCAAGTTCGCGCACAAAGTCTTTTGTTTTACCTGTGCTGCCTGTTTCAATAAATTTAAAAATAATACGCTCGTTGTTACTTTTTGGCTCGGCCTGTAACACGGCAATTTCTTCTTTATAGGCTTCTATTCGACTTTGCAAAATGTCGATACGTTGTTCAATAGTGCTGTATGATTTCATGGGGTACTTTTCTAAATTAACTAAAAATAATACCCGTATTATCGCATACATTAGCAATGGCGCGCGCTAACCTTTATAGTAAAAGTTATTTTTATTTAAAAACAATAATTTATATAAGTTAAAACATGCATAAAACAATAAAAAAGTTACTAACATTAAGTGCATTTAGCCTAAGCGTGAGTTTAATATCACCATTAAGCTTTGCTGATGATGATTTAATAGTGGATCAAAGCCGCAATCGCACCATCCCTATAAATATCACACTTCCAAATAACAGTAATACATGCAGCGCGCAGATAAAGTGCCCTGTAGCTTTTATTAATGCGGGCTACGGCATTAGCCACAATGAATACACGTTTGCGAGTAAGCTATTTAATGCACAGGGTTATTTAAGCATCGCAGTCGCGCATGAGCTTAAAACCGACCCTGCACTTAATCGTATACAGCCATATTTAACTACCCGCATGGAAAACTGGCATCGCGGTGTGGTTACCCTTAAATTTTTAGTTAATCAGCTAAGTGCTCAATACCCTGAGTATAACTTTTCTCAGCTCACGTTATTTGGCCACTCTAACGGCGGCGATATATCTGCTTTATATGCTTCAATATACCCAAATGAAGTAAGCCAACTAATTACCCTCGATCATCGCCGCATGTTGATCCCACGTAATAAAAACATACGCGTGCTTACACTGCGTGGTAGTGATTACCCAGCCGATGCGAATGTTTTATTAAATGAAACAGAGCTAAAAAACTTCCCTGTTAGCCAAGTAATGATTGAAAAATCGCGCCACAACGATATGCACGACGGCGGGCCAAAATGGCTGGTACAGAGAATGAGTAAAGAAGTAGGGGCGTTTTTAGATAATTAGCCAAGATATATAATCAAGCCAACTTTAAGCTGGCTTGATATATAAAGGTTTAAGCTGACGCAGAATTTTGAGTGGCATTAAACAAAGTATGTATATTATTGCAGGTTACCCTTGCGGCGTAGCAAACTGTTTTATTGGCCGTTCCTTTATTTCCATATCTTTTGTAGGAATAGCTAGGAGTGAATATTTCGTTCTTATGGTAATGATATCAACAAACTTACCGTTAATGTACAAGTTGACGAACGGTGTAATTGTACTCACTAAGTATTTTTTTTCGGGGTTTAAAGCAAACCTCTCTTCCATGCCTTTTAGCTCAATAAACTTTACTTCAAGCGGTTCGAACTCTATCGAGGATAATTTTTTGTGTGCACGCCGGCGCCCTTGTATAGGTTGTTCAGGGACCTTTGCATTGGGGTTTTCTGCTCTTATTGAGAAGTATTCATCCACTTCATATATGAACATTGAGTTTAAGTCGATACCTTGTTCATTGAAAGCAAGAGAGCTTAATTTAACTTGATAAGGCGAAGTATTTGCCAACCTTATACTAGTTATACATTTAGTATCTATATGACAAAATGTATAAGAAGATGCAGCAATAGGACCTTCGATAACTTCTTCAGAGTTGGCAAAAGTAGAGTAACTAATTAAAAAAAGTATAATATTCACTAAAATTTTCATTAGGCTGCTTGCACTGCATTTTCAAAAAAGATATGGTCGGAATAACAAATTTGTTCTGCCACTATCATCCTAACTCACTTCAAATCCACTAAACAGAGCTAGTGGATTATTACTACTGATTACCCGTGTGGCGTAGCAAACTGCTTTATTGGACGTTCTTTTATTTCCATATCTTCTGTAGGAATTGTTAACAGTGAATAGTTTGTTCTAATTGTGATGATATCGGCAAATTTACCATTAATGTACAAGTTTACAAATGGAGTAAGTGTTCCTACCATATACCTTTTCCCAGGCTCTAATGCAAACCTCTCTTCTATGCCCTTTAGCTCTATAAACTTGACTTCTAGTGGCTCGAATTCTAATGATGATAATTGCTTGTAGGCACGTCTGCGTCCCTGTATGGGTTGCTCTGAAATACCTGTATCTAAATTATTCTCTTTTAAATCGTAGTATCTACTTTCTTCAAATACATACATCGAATTTAAATCGATTCCTTGTTCATTAAAAGCGAGAGAGCTTATCTTAACTTGATACGGTGTTGTGTTAGCTAGTCTAATATTCGTTGTACACTTAGTATCTAGATGACAAAAAGTGAAAGAGGAGGTAGTGATAGGGCTTTCTTTAACTTCTTCAGACTTAACAAGAGATGAGTAACTTATTAAACAAACGATGGGAATAATAATTTTTTTCATTGGGCTGCTCGTACTGCATTTTCAAATGCGTATGAAGAGGATAGAATTTCTTTCCTATATTGGGCGTTTTGATTTATTCGTGCGTTTCGCGCGATTATATTAAGCTCTTTCATAGCTGTTCTAGCATTATATGCCGTATCTTCAGAAGTCCATACCGCATGACTAAACTCGTGAACGATAGTATCAACTTTTCTGTCAGTTCCTACTTCGAAAAAGCTCTTACCAAACCCTATAATTCCATATCTCTCATAATAGGTAGCATCGCCAAACTCAGCACATTTATACAATTTTTGTGGGGTCAAATACATAGAACCAATAAGGTTAATTACTTTACGCGCTTGGCGGATTAAAAATGTTCGTGTTGTTTCAAAATTAATTGAATTAACAAAACCATATTGTTTCATAATTGATTCGAATTTTTCTTTTTTCTTTTCATCTAAGTTAGCAGGGTTGTGCAATATATTAATAAAAGTTGTTAATGCTTTTGGGGTAATTAGCATAGCCAATTCAATTTGTTTTAGCTCAGATAAAGTTAACTCGATACCTGTTTTGTTTGTTACTTCGTAAATTGAAAAGTTGTTGCGCTCATAGTAAGTATTTTTATTCATACTATTCATACCTATCCTTGGTTGTATAATTTTTACTAACAAACTACTAGAATTGTACCTGTTATTCAACCTCTATATTTTATCTCAGATTGTGAGATTGCTTTATTGAACATCTAAAATAGTGCAGCCACAGCTGCGCTATTTTTGTTTTAGTTACTCAACTAATTCACTTACTACAATTGGGCTGTTATGCAGGGTTTTATGCACGGGGCATTTGTCGGCTATTTCTAGCAGACGCTGGCGCTGTGCTTCGGTTAAGTCGCCGCGTAGGGTAATTTTACGGGTAATGGCCTCTAGGTTTTGGGTACATTCGCCGTTGTCGCAATCTTTGTAATAGTCGCGGGTGTGTTCAAGCTCTACTTTTACATGATCAAGCGGCAACTTTTTTAAGGTTGCATACATACGCAGTGTCATTGAGGTACACGCGCCTAGGCCTGCGAGTATATGGTCGTAAGGATCGGGGCCTAAATTACTGCCACCTACTTTTAATGGCTCATCGGCAAGCCATGTATGATCTTTAGTACTTACGTGCTGAGTAAATATATGATCTTTTTCTTCAACCAGTACTTTGCCGTTTTCTAATTTTGCGCTGTAGTTGCTTTGCTCATATTTAACGTAGCGGTTTGCCCAATTAGCAATTAGCGTAGCAGCGTACTCGGCATCGTTTTTATTACTTAGTAAGTGGTCGGCGTTATCGAGGCTAATAAAGCTTTTTGGGTGTTTGGCTGATGCGTAAATTTTCTCGGCTTCTGAAATATTAACCGTGGCATCAACAGGGGAGTGCATAACTAAAAGTGCGCGTTTTAATTTGCCTATATGGCTACGGTCGTACTTTGCTATGTCCTCTACAAATTGTTTTTTTATGGTAAATTCGCGCCCAGCTAAGCTAACTTTAGCTTCACCTGCGGCGTTTATTTCGTCTAAATGGGCTTCAAAGTTATGTGCAACGTGTTGTGCATCTGAAGGAGCGCCAATTGTTGTAATAGCCGATACCTCAGGAATATGCTCTGCAGCAGCCAGTACGGCAGCGCCGCCTAAGCTGTGGCCAATTAATAACTGCGGCGCATCAAAGTGCGTACGCAGGTGATCGGCTGCGGCCACTAAATCTTGAATATTTGATGAGAAGTTACTGTTTGCAAAGTCGCCGTCGCTATTGCCAAGGCCGGTAAAGTCAAAGCGCAGTACGGCAATACCCTGTTGGGTAAGGGCGCGGCTTATGCGCGTAGCGGCAGCAATATCTTTACCACAGGTAAAGCAGTGTGCAAATAAAGCATAAAACTTTACATCGCCGGCTGGGCGTTCAAGCTGGCCTGCAAGTTCTAAATCGCCGCTTTTAAAAGATACTTTTTGTCGCATAGAAGAGCCTTAGTGTTTCATTAAAATACGTTACAATAATAGATAAGATATAAGCACTAACTAGTGTAATTTCAATGTTCATTATGCTTTGATCTTGATCAAGTAAACTGCTTACTATTTCATCGAGAGGACATTTGTCCTTATGTTTTTTGGGTGGTTTGTCTATCCTCGCACAGCGCTATAATGAAGGTTTTGCTACTTTATATTGGCTAATTAGCTATATTTTAAAGCAGCTCACTTCTAACAACCTATTCACTGGAACGTACAATGCAATTACCTACTGTTGATTATAAAGCTCCCGATGCGGCTGCTCACTTTGTTGAATCGTTAAGAAACACCGGTTTTGGTGTATTAAAAAATCACCCAATCCCGCAATCTTTAGTTGAGTCTATTTACGAAAAATGGCAAGACTTTTTTAATTCAGAGCAAAAGCACGACTTTTTATTTTCTAAAGAAACGCAAGACGGTTATTTCCCGCCTTCTGTATCTGAGGTAGCTAAAGGCTTTACAGTAAAAGACATTAAAGAGTACTTTCATGTTTACCCTAAAGGTCGCGTGCCTGCAGAGCTTGAAGCCGACGTGCGTGAGTACTACCGCTTAGCTAACGAATTTGCAGCAACGCTTTTAAGCTGGGTTCAAGCAGAGGCACCAGCCGATGTACGTGCTAAGTTTTCTATCGATTTAAAAGACATGATTGCTGATTCTGAGCAAACATTGTTACGCATTTTACATTACCCGCCAATGACAGGTGATGAAGAGCCAGGTGCAATTCGCGCTGCAGCACATGGTGACATTAACTTATTAACTGTGTTACCTGCATCGAACGAGCCAGGCCTGCAAGTTCAAAAAACAGATGGCGGTTGGTTAGATGTGCCATGTGACTTTGGTAGCTTAATTATTAATATTGGTGACATGTTACAAGAAGCGTCGGGCGGGTACTTCCCATCGACTATTCACCGTGTAATAAACCCAACAGGTAAAGCGTCGACTAAGTCGCGTATTTCTTTACCGCTGTTTTTACACCCACGTCCTGATGTAGTGCTTTCTGAGCGCTACACTGCAGACAGCTACCTACAAGAGCGTTTACGCGAGCTAGGTGTTAAATAATAGTTGCTTTTTAAATAGCATCTATTCAAAAGCGGCTTTTTAGCCGCTTTTGTTGTTTTACATAGCCCATTGGGTTATATCCCCCGCGCTGCGATTTAATCGCCCTTAGGTAGTACATATTTTAATTCACAAAAACGTATCTGCTTTAATGGCATAGTGCTGTTTTGTATTGCTATTCGCTATTTTTGCGCTGAGTGCTTATTTGGCAAAGTGAATATTTCCATGCATTTCTAAGTTAGTTGCGTATAATGCGCCCTTGGCCGGTTTGGCCTTTATTTTATTGAGAGATTTTATGAGTTTTGATGGTTTAGGTTTATCACAGTCTTTAGTTAACGCGGTTTTAGAAAAGGGCTATGAAACGCCAACGCCTATTCAGGCTCAAGCAATTCCTGCAATTATTGAACGTCGCGATGTGATGGCGGCTGCACAAACAGGCACAGGTAAAACCGCTGGTTTTACGTTACCGCTAATTGAGCTGTTATCTAAAGGCAGTAAAGCAAAAAGTAACCACGTACGTGCCCTTATTTTAGCGCCTACGCGTGAGCTGGCTTTGCAGGTAAGCGAAAACGTTGAAGAATACGCTAAGCACTCTGATGTAAGTTCGTTTGTAGTGTACGGCGGCGTAAAAATAAACCCACAAATGCAGCGCCTTCGTAAAGGGGTTGATATTTTAGTGGCCACGCCTGGGCGTTTAATCGATTTACACAATCAAAACGCTGTTAAGTTTGATAATGTTGAAGTGCTGGTACTTGATGAAGCGGACCGCATGCTTGATATGGGCTTTATTCACGACATTAAACGCCTGATTGCTAAAATGCCGCCTAAACGCCAAAACTTAATGTTTTCGGCAACGTTTTCAGATGATATACGTGCATTGGCAAAAGGGTTAATTAACGACCCTGTTGAAATATCAGTTGCGGCAAAAAACACCACTGCTAAAAGCGTAACGCAAAGCGTTTACGCTGTTGATAAATCGCGTAAAACCGCATTACTTAGCCATTTAATTCGTAGCAACGATTGGCAACAAGTATTAGTGTTTAGCCGTACCAAGCACGGAGCAAACCGTTTAGTTAAACAGCTTGAGCGCGACGACATAGTAGGCGCCGCTATTCATGGTAATAAATCACAAGGCGCTCGTGTTAAAGCATTAGATGGCTTTAAAAGTGGTGAAGTACGCGTACTAGTAGCGACTGATATTGTGGCACGTGGTCTTGATATTGTTGAGCTTCCGCATGTGGTTAACTACGACTTACCAAACGTATACGAAGATTACGTTCACCGTATTGGCCGTACCGGTCGTGCTGGTGCATCAGGGCATGCTATTTCGTTTGTAACAGCCGATGACGCCGCTGATTTATACGGTATTGAACGTTTTATTGGTGAGCTAATCCCTCGCGCTGAAGAGCCTGGATTTGAACCAACTAGCCCAGTACCTGAGCGCGCATTAGATGCTCGCCCAATTAAACCTAAAAAGCCTAAAAAAGCAAAGCAGCCGTTTAACAAGCCTAAGTCTGATAAGCCGAACAGCAAAAAACCAAACAATGGGGGAAGCGGTACCGGCCCACGTCGTGGTGGCTCTAAAAAACCAGCTGCCAAAACCGATGACAACGCACAAAGCCCATGGGCAAAGCGCCAATCGGTAGGTGGTAATGGCCAGCGCCGTCGTCGCCCAAATAACGATTAATCATTATTAAATATTGTATTGGCCTTTAATTAAACGCCAATACAAAAAAACGCGCTACCTTTTTAATAGAAGTAGCGCGTTTTTTATTATCTGAAATTTACACTTACCTAATCAACGAATTAACGCCTAATCCTACAAACAAGGTAACGCTAACGCTTAGTAAGGTGCCTAGCATAACGTACTCGGTGAGCTTTTTATCTTTACTGGCACTTAAATCGCCAAACCTAAATACCGACTTGGCAGCTAGCAAAAAGCCAAGCCCAGCAAATTGATCAAGTAATATAAAGCTCAGCATAAGTACTCGCTCTATCATGCCAATGCTTTGTCCGGCCAACGGTAAGCTGCCCTCACTTGAAAAGTTAGCGGTAAGCCTTTCAAGCATCATTCTTATAAATACGGCACTTGGGCTTAATATAATTAAATATCCGCATACAACCCAAAGCACTTTAGGATTTGTGACAAGTGCGCTTACGTACGCGATTAAACTTTGGTTATCAGTTATATAAATACACAGCGCTGTTATTACGGCTATATGCGCTATTTGGTCGAGTAAAAAGGGCACAACCCCTTTGTTAGAATACGACTTAGCAATATCTATTAGGTAGTGGCTAAGCATAATTGCAGCTGTTGAAAGTAACACGGTGCTTAGTTGTTGCCAGCCATAGCTATATTCCCAAAGCGCTAAAATAACGGCGCTAACCACACCGTGTACTAATACATGCAGGTAGAGCTTTTTAGCTTTAAAGTGGTGGGTGTTTCTATCGTTTACCCAGCTCATTGGTTGTAAAAAAAAGTCACTGACTAGGTGGCCTATAATTAATGCCGCTAATAATAACGAAAACCCCATTACTCACTTCCTTTTACAATCGTTGTTATGACCTGTTTAGCGTGTACTATAAATCGCTCTATAAGCTGATAATTTGCTAAATTAAGCAATTTAGTGACATTTTCGCGACTGGTGTTAAGCTCTTTTGCCAGTGCTGCATGGCTGTTATCGGCCTGGGTTAAATACACGTAAAGCGCATTGGCTTGTTTTTGCGTTATTTTGCTAAGCAAGGTATCAACAAAGGCAAGGTTAAGACTAAAGCCTTCATCTAGGGTGTGCTTTGCTATCTGTAAGGTAAAGCGCTGATTGGCTATTTTATCAAGGCCTTGCCCTGAGAGCACAAAGGCAGAGCCTGTAGCTGTTTTTATATCGCTGCGTGGGTTGTCTACCTCACCTAAGGCCATACTTTGGCGCAGCTCGTAACCTGCCGACTTTAAATGCAAATAAATGATAATAGCGGTTTTAATTAACTGCTCGCTTTGATTTATTTGTAACTGAAAAGCATCACCTCGGTATATGGTCCACAGGGATGTTTTATCACTAATTGCACGCAAACTTTGCTCTAGCTGATAAAGCATGGCATCGTATTGCTGCTTAGGTATTTTTTGCGATTTAATTATATCGCCGCTGATCACACCAATCATAAAAATCCAAAAAGTAACTTAATGCAGTTACATAGAATCAGGTAACCAAATTTGGTTACATTTAATTAAGTAACCAATTTAGGTTACTTAAAACAAAATTGCAAGGTTCACTCGTTAATGGCGTTTTATTTCAGCTGCGCTGAGCTGTGAGCACTTAAGGAAACAAATGACTTTACAAAACGATCAGCAAATCAGTAAGCCACGTGTCGGTATTTTTGTTGATGTACAAAACATTTATTACACGTGCCGCGAAAGTTACCGTAAAAACTTTGACTACAATGCATTTTGGGCGCACATGAAGCAACAGTATTCTATAGATTGTGCATTTGCGTATGCCATTCACCGCGGTGATGAAAAACAAAACCAGTTTCAAAATATTTTGCGTGCTATTGGCTTTGAGGTAAAACTAAAGCCGTTTATTCAGCGCCGTGACGGCAGCGCAAAAGGGGATTGGGATGTAGGCATAACGATAGATATGCTAGAGCAAGGCAAAAACCTCGATAAAGTTATTTTGCTCTCTGGTGATGGCGACTTTGCGTTATTGCTAGGGCATTTAAAAAATCAATACAATGTACCGTGCGATGTTTACGGCGCCGATAAGTTAACCGCTGAGGTGCTTAAGCAAAGTGCAGAACAGTTTCATTTAATTGATGATAGCTTACTACTCTAAAGCATAAAATATAGCGGCTAAGTGCCTGCAACATGAGAGTTTTTAATAAAGAGCCTATATAGCTAATATAGGCTTTTTTTATTGCTGTAATAAATTGGGTTTACTCAGCGGTTATGGTAATTTTACGCCATACCATGTTATTGAGGACTCACATGCTTTATTACAGCGACATGCCATTAGACCGCGGGTCTAATTTTCGTAAAAACGCGGCGTGGTTAAACTCGCAAATGTCGGCACAAAGTAAGTGGCTTTTGGTGAATAATAACCACACTTTGTTTTATAAAAACGCAGCTCAAGTGTGCTACTTAACGTATCAGCAAATTGCCCATTTAGATTTATCAAACGCTATTTATTTAGGCTCAAATACCGAGCAACAGGGTGTGTTTGCGTTAGATGTTTCAGCCATACACGATGACGAACTCAAGTGCGTTATAGGCGACGCACAGTTTTTTGATATACGCCAATATGGCCCTCACGTTGATATACAAGATGGCTCTATAGCCGCTCTTGCACGTGGCTTATGTTATTGGCATGCAACGCATAGTTTTTGTGGGCGTTGTGGCAGTAAAAATACATTAGTAGAGGCAGGGCATTCACGCCTATGTGAAAACGAGCACTGCAAGCACCCTACATTTCCACGCACTGACCCTGCAGTAATTATGGTGGTTACTAAAGTATTTGAAGATGGAATAGAGCGTTGTTTATTGGGTCGCCAAGCAATATGGCAACAAGGTATGTATTCGTCATTGGCAGGCTTTGTAGACCCAGGTGAAACACTAGAGCAAGCTGTAGCGCGCGAAGTTAAAGAAGAAGCAGGCATTGACGTTGATAATGTACGTTATATTGCCTCGCAACCTTGGCCATTTCCTTCCTCTATTATGTTGGGCTTTATTGCTCAGGCTAAAACTGAGCAAATAAACGTAGACAAAGACGAATTAGACGATGCCAAATGGTTTACGCGCGAAGAAGTTAAGGCGTTTGGCAATATGGGCGATGAAGGCGATCATTATAAACTCCCTCGGGTCGATTCAATTTCGCGTTTTTTAATTGAACAATGGCTTTCAAATAAGGCTTAAGGATTGGTAATGTCGACAAGCAAAAATAAAAATACCCAGTTAGTATCAACGGGGCGTAAAAAAGCCTACACCCATGGTGTGGTAAACCCCGTAGTACAGCGTGCTTCTACAATTGTATTTGACAGCGTGGCCGAATTAAAAGAGGCCGCTAAAACCCGCGGTGATAAAACATTATTTTATGGCCGCCGTGGCACAACTACACATTTTGCACTGCAAGAGGCAATAACCGAGCTTGAAGGCGGCGAAGGCTGCGCACTTTACCCATGCGGCGCTGCGGCAATAAGCCAAGCGTTATTGTCGTTTGTAAAGGCAGGCGATCATATTTTAATGGTTGATAACGTGTATGAACCTACGCGTGATTTTTGCGATAAAATTTTAGCGGGGCTAGGTGTTACCACCACCTATTACCCACCTACAATTGGCGCAGGTATTGAGGCGTATATTCAGCCAAACACAAAAGTGCTGTTTTTAGAATCGCCTGGCTCTATAACCATGGAAATACAAGATGTACCTGCCATGGTAAAAGTAGCCAATGAGCATAATATTATGACCATGCTTGATAACACCTACGGCAATGGCTTGCATTACCGCCCACTTGAACACGGTGTAGATATTAGTATTCAAGCAGCAACTAAGTACATTGTTGGCCACTCTGATGTAATGATGGGTGTAGCAGTGGCAAATAAAAAGTACTGGCCAACCCTACGTGAGCAGTCGTACTTATTAGGGCAATGCACCAGCGCAGATGATGCCTATTTAGCGCTTAGAGGCTTACGTACTATGGCAGTGCGTTTAAATCAGCACGAAAAGGCGGCTATAGAGGTGGCAAAATGGCTTGAGCAACATGAGTTAGTTGATCATATTCGCCATCCTGCATTTGAAAGCTGCCCTGGACATGAATTTTTTAAGCGCGACTTTGATGGCAGCAATGGGTTGTTTTCATTTGTAATGAAAACCGGTAACCAAAAAGCCATTGATGCGTTTTTAGATAGCCTTGAGCACATTAAAATGGGCTTTTCGTGGGGCGGCTTTGAAAGTTTAGTCACCGCCAATTTGACCATGAAAGGTTTACGTTCGAACACGGGTTGGGATTTAGGCCCTGTTATTCGCTTGCATATTGGCCTTGAAGACATTGATGATTTAATTAACGACTTAAGCCAAGCACTTGAGGTATACCAACAGCATTTATAAAAATAGGCTAAATAAACAAAGTTTGGCCTGTTACATTTAAACGGTTTGTTACAAAGCTCACTTATGGTGAGCTTTTTTTTGCTGGTAATTCAAGGTGTTTACACTTACTGTTGTTACATTACGCTTTATTTTAAAGCATGAGCAACGTCATTAAGGAAAGCCAATGGCAACATCATCATTAGTGAACATAGGGCGATTAACCCAAATAGCGGGTTTTGAGCTAGTACGTATGTTTTTAACCAAACGCGGCTTAATTGCAATGGCCGCCTTTGCCCTTGTTTGGTTACTTATTTTACGCTACCCGATAGGCCAAGCCGTCAGCATTATTAGTGCCCCCAATTTTGAACAAATGGCACGCGATATTTCAGGCAGTATTGGTTTAAGTAAGTTGCTTGATTGGCCTGAGGCCGAATTTGCTATGTACTGGCTAGTCGCTTTGTATAGCTTTCCGCTGTTTGCTATTTTTATATCAAGCGATCAAACCGTTGGCGATAGAGAACGCGGCACATTACGGTTTTTATCATTGCGCTCTACACGGTTTGAAATTTTATTTGGCCGTTTTTTAGGTCAGCTTGGCGTGTTAGCGTGTTTATTAGCTATTACCCTAGTGGCAACCCTTGGTGTACTTGGTTACAGAGAGCCTAGCCTATTAATGGGTGGGTTAAGCCGTGCGGTTTCTATATTTATAATAATGGTGGTGGTACTTAGCCCGTTTGTGGCATTAATGAGTTTGATTAACACGTTTGCTCGCTCGTCGCGTTTAGCAATTGTATTAGCCATTTTATATTTTGCTGGTGGCGGCATTATTGTGGGTATATTGGCGTGGCAAGTACCGGCTTTAAATGCGCTCGATTACCTTTTCCCTGGGGTTAATTCTGAGCTTTTAGCTGGGCAAAACCTACCTTTATTGAGTGCCTTAGGTGTGCCGCTTATTCAAAGCGCTGTATTTATAGCGATTGCGCATCGAATATTTACAAGGAGTTCGCTATGAGCGTATTAATAAAAGCCAGCGGATTGAGTAAATCGTATGGCGCAAAGCAAGCACTTAACAACGTAAGCTTTGAAATTCAAAAAGGCGCACCTGTGGCGTTAGTGGGCCCAAATGGCGCCGGTAAAACCACATTATTTAGTTTATTGTGCGGCTATATTAACCCAAGCCACGGTGAGCTCAGTATTTTAGGGCATAAGCCTGGTAGTGCCGCGTTGTTCAACCAAGTGAGTGCATTACCGCAAGATGCGCAGTTAGATCCGCGTTTTAATATAGATAAGCAACTGGCGTTTTATGGCAAGCTTCAAGGCATGGGCGCTAAACAAAGCCACAATGAAGCGCTGCGCGTACTTAATTTGGTTGGCTTAAAAGAAGTCGCTAAACAGCGTGCAGGCGATTTATCTCACGGTATGCGCAAACGGGTAACGATAGCGCAAGCGCTGATTGGCTCGCCGAAAATAGTGATGCTTGATGAAGCCACAGCAGGGCTTGACCCTATTCATGCCAGAGAGGTGCGAGAGCTGGTATCGAGCTTAAGCGATGAAGCCACCTTTATTTTAAGTTCGCACGATTTAACCGAACTTGAGCGATTATGCTCCCAAGTGCTCCACCTAGATAAGGGCATTTTGAGCGAGCACCAAACAAAAGACAACAATACGCATACTCACTTTTATACCTTAATGCTCAACGAGGCGTATCAAAATGTGGAGCAACAACTGCAGGCGTTAGCAGGTGTAAGCCGTGTGTATATGAGCCAACATAAAGAATACGTGATTGAGTACCAGCCAACCGGTGAGCCACTTGATATTGCTTTATTAAACTTTTGCCATCAACAAAACTGGCAATATAGGCAGTTAGTAAATGGTCACACCTTAGAAAATCAAATATTTACACAGGAGAAAGCATAATGGGACTACTCAGTGGTTTAATGGGAAATGCAAGCGAAGTAGATGATTCTGATTTAGAAAAAGTACTTGCTAATACCCTAATAGATGGCGAACAAGTAGAAAAAGCCTATAAGGTGATTCGCGATATGTTTATTTTTACTAATAAGCGTTTAATTTTAATTGATAAGCAAGGTATGACCGGCTCTAAAATGGAAATGGTGAGTATTGCTTATTCTAAAATTACTAAGTTTAGTAAAGAAAGTGCAGGGCACTTTGATTTAGATGCCGAGCTTAAAATTTGGATTGGTTCAGACCCAACGCCTATTAGTAAAGAGTTTAAATCGGGCGATAATATTAACGAAGTTTATCGTGTAATAAGTCAGCATGCGCTTTAATTTGCTGAACATGTTTTAAGTAGTTGTTGACTATATGTTGCAACTACTTTAAATTTACAGTTTCTTACACCTACTTACAATTAACTTAATAAATACAACTGCTTAATTAAGTTTTCATTCAGTTTCTCAGCGTTAGCATGTCCCCACTTTAGTCAATGAGCTAAAGCATAAAAAGCAATGCACAAAGGGAAGTCTTACAATGAAAAAATTAGCAGTTATTATTTCAAGCATTTTATTATCTAGCACTGCGGCTGCTGCAGACAGCTACAATTCAATCAGTAATTTAAGCTACAAAGATAGCGATAACAACGACACCGTTGCTGTAGACTCTATTTATTACCTATCTCCTAAAAAAACATTAGGTCCGTACGATCAGTTTGAGTACATTAATAAACAAACTAACGTTTACGGCGGTTATGCTGATGACGACTTTGGCGATGTTACTAATATTGGTGGCGAATACTTTATTAATGAATTTGTTGTTGGCGCATCTTACGAAAACCTTGACCCAGATTCGGGCTCTAACGGTGAGCTTTACAAGCTAACTGGTGGCTACTTCTTTAACCCTGATTTATTAGCAAAAGTAACGCTTGTTGAAAACAAAGACGGCGATGACTTTGCTTTGTTTGATTTAGCATACAATCACATGCTAAACAGCACAGACTACGTAGGTGTAACACTTACATCTGATGACGACTTTGATTACCGCGCTGTTGCAGCTAAGTACTTTATTGACTTACAGCAAGGTAACTTTTTAACGTTTGAAGGTAAATACGAGAGCATTGAAGATGCAGAAAACCAGTGGGTAGCAGAAACTAACTACTACTTCTCAAAAGCAACCTCGGTATTTGCTAACTACAACAAGCAAGATACATACAGCTTTGGTGCTCAGCACTTCATCAATAAAAACATTGGTCTTAAAGTAGGTTACGAGAACAATGCAGATGACTCTGATAACGATGCATACTTTGCAAACATGCGTTTTCAGTTTTAATTAAGCCCTGTACTTAATTAAAAGCATAAAAGCCCGCTATTTTAGCGGGCTTTGTTATTTTTAACTTAAATTAACCGTGGTAAAAGTTTTACCAGCCGCAATTACGGTCTTTGTTCTGCTCATCTAAATAGCGTTGCAGCGGTGCAAAGTAATCAAGCATAGCGGTTGCATCCATTTGCGGCTTGCCAGTGATGGTTTCAAGAGCTTCTTGCCATGGACGAGAAGAGCCCATTTCTAGCATTGCGTTTAGCTTATCCCCTGCTTCTTTTGAATTATAAATAGAGCAGCGGTGAATGGCTTTATCGTTACCGGCTATTTCACATAAACTACGGTGAAATTCAAACTGTAAAATATGCGCTAAAAAGTAACGTGTATAAGGAGTGTTGCCTGGTACGTGGTATTTAGCACCTGGATCAAAGTCATCTTCGCTACGTGCAATAGGCGCTTTCACACCTTGGTATTTTTCACGTAGCTCCCACCACGCTTTATTATAATCTTGTGGCTTTACTTGGCCCGAAAATACCTGCCAGCGCCATTGATCAACCATTAAGCTAAAGGGCACAAAGGCGACTTTATCTAGCGCCATTTTCATTAGTAAGCCAATGTCTTTTGACTCATCAGGTACTTGCTCAAGTAAACCAATCTCTTTTAAGTAACCGGGTGTAACCGATAAAGCAATGGTGTCGCCAATGGCTTCGTGGAAACCATCGTTGGCACTTTCTTGATAAAATAAAGGCTGTTTATTATAAGCGCGCTGATAAAAGTTGTGGCCTAGCTCATGGTGAATAACAGAAAATTCTTCGCCGGTGCGTTGAATACACATTTTAATGCGTAAATCGTCTTTGCTATCTATATTCCAAGCCGAGGCATGACACTGTACGTCTCTGTCTTTTGGTTTTACAAATAACGAACGCTCGTAAAAAGTCTCTGGCAGTGGCTCAAACCCCATTGAGGTAAAAAAGGTTTCAGCACCTTTAACCATTTTTAGCTCGTCGTAATTATTTTTAGCTAAAAGCTCGGTAACATCGTAACCCGGATCGGCGTTTTCTGGCGCGACCACATCGTAAATGTTACCCCACGCTTGTGCCCACATGTTTCCTAATAAATGCGCAGGAATAGGCTCATCTTGGGCTACTTTGTCGGTGCCGTATTTTTCGCCTAATTTAGCGCGTACATGGCAATGCAGTGAGTTATAAAGTGGCTTTACTTGCCCCCAAATGCGGTCAAGCTCGGTTGTAAAGTCATCGGCTGGCATATCGTACTTGCTGCGCCACATTGCGCCGGTATCAGCATAACCTAGCTCTTTAGCCCCTTTGTTTGTAAGGGTTACTTGCTGCTCGTAAAGTGGGCGCATTGGCTTTGAAATTTGACGCCACCCTTGCCATAAATCAAGTAGCTCGTTGTAATCACGGCTGGTGGCCATCTTTGCGGTCATATCACCTAGGCTTAAACAGCTGCCATCGTCTTTACAGTATTTACCTTTACCGTATAAACCACCTAGTTCTGCCACAATAGTTGAAAGTTGGGCTGTTTTTTCGGCGTCCTGAGGAGCGGGTAAAGTAAGCGCAAGTTTAAGTTTATTAAGCTTGCGGCGTGCATCGTAATCAAGCGCTAAGTCGTCAAATTGTGCTGCCTGATTGGCTAAACGTACGACCGACTCGGTCATTTTACGATTAACTTCGGCAGATAACGCCGAGGTGTCGTGTGTTATAAAGTTTGCGTAAATCCACTCAGCGCGGCTCGACTCTAGGTAAAGCTCACTTAGCTCTTGCTCGGCTTTGGCAATAAATGCATTGGCATCTTGTTTTGTAAGAGGCTTTTCGGTCTGTGCTGAATCACTAGTGTCTATGGCTATTTCTGCTTCGCAGGCGGCTAGTGCTAATGTACTTGCGACTATGAGGGCGCTCATACTTAGTTTAAAGCGTGGCGTGTTCATTGTATTCCTTTGGTTTATTGTTATTAAGAAAGTGATAATAGCAGCGATGTTTAAAACAATAAAATTAATACGTTAAGGCGTGTGGTGCATCGCGCAATGATTGTATTTAAACTAAGATGGGTCATAATTAAGTTACTATTTTCATTCAATGTAAAAGGAATGTGCTCATGTCAGTATTTATAATATTGCTGGTCGTGGTGGTGGTTATTTTTGCAGTCAAAGATATTCGCCTTAACCTGATCAGCCGTCCTACGTTTAAAATGTTTAAAAAGGTACTTCCGCCGCTCTCGCAAACTGAGCGAGAGGCAATGGAAGCCGGCGATGTATGGTGGGATGGTGAGCTATTTAGTGGTAATCCAGATTGGCAAAAACTGCATAACTTTCCAAGGCCTGAGCTTAGCGATAAAGAAAATGACTTTATGGATAATCAGGTTAACATGCTACTGGCGATGCTAGATGATTACCAAATTGTACAAAAAGACAAAGACCTGCCAAAAGAAGTCTGGGATTACTTAAAAACAGAGGGCTTTTTTGCGCTGATCATTCCTGAAAAATTTGGTGGACGTGAGTTCTCTGCCATTGCTAATTCAACCATAGTGTCAAAAATTGCCACAAAAAGCTTAACTGCGGCGGTTACTGTTATGGTGCCTAATAGCTTAGGCCCAGGCGAGCTGTTACTGCATTATGGCACAAAAGAGCAACAAGACCGTTGGCTACCAAGCCTTGCAAGTGGTAAAGATGTGCCGTGTTTTGCACTTACCGGCCCAGAAGCTGGCTCTGATGCGGGCAGTATTCCCGACTCTGGCGTAGTGTGTAAAGGGCAGCATAATGGTGAAGAAGTTATAGGCCTGCGTTTAAATTGGTCTAAGCGTTATATTACACTCGCGCCAGTTGCAACTGTACTTGGCCTTGCCTTTAAAATGTATGACCCAGATGGGTTATTAGGCGATGAAAAAGAGCTAGGTATTACCTGTGCGCTAATTCCTACAGATCACGAAGGGGTAGAAACGGGTGAGCGCCATTATCCATTAAACATGGCATTTATGAACGGGACTACCTACGGTAAAGATGTTTTTATTCCGCTAGAGTGGATTATTGGCGGTGAGCAGGGCGCAGGACGAGGCTGGCGCATGTTGGTTGAGTGTTTAAGTGCTGGGCGCGGTATTTCTTTACCTGCACTAAGCACCGCAACAGGACATTTAGCCTCTAAAATGACTTCTGCTTACTCTGTGGTACGCCAACAGTTTGGTGTATCAATCGGCCAATTTGAAGGTGTACAAGAAGCCTTAGCGCGTATTGGCGGGTTAACGTATACATTAGAGTCTGCGCGTTTAATGACCGCAGGTGCAATAGATTTAAAACTTAGCCCATCGGTTGTTACCGCCATTGCAAAATACCATATGACCGAAATGGGGCGTACGGTAATGAACGATGCAATGGACATTCACTCTGGTAAAGGTATTCAAGTTGGGCCTAATAACTATTTAGCCCATGGTTATATGGGGATCCCGGTATCGATTACCGTTGAAGGGGCAAACATTTTAACCCGCAACTTAATGATTTTTGGCCAAGGTGCCACCCGTTGTCATCCGTTTGTGTTAAAGGAAATGGAAGCTGCCGCAATGGAAGACGACGATGCAGCACTTGATCAATTTGATAGTTTATTGATGAAGCACATTTTATTTGCTGCCAGTAATGCCGGCATGGCTTTTGTGCATGGTCTTACGCGAAGCTGTTTGGCAAAAGCACCCGTGTGCGGCGCAACCGCTGTGTATTACAAACAGCTAAGCAGAATGAGCCGAGGGCTTGCTTTTACTACAGATGTAGCCATGTTGGTACTTGGCGGCGAGCTAAAGCGTAAAGAAATGATTTCGGCGCGTTTAGGTGATGTGCTTAGCCATTTATATTTAGCGTCTACGGTATTAAAGCGCTTTGAAGATGAAGGGCGCCAACAGGCTGATTTACCTTTTGTGAAATACGCTATTGAAAATTCTCTTTATGAGATAGGCCAAGCGTTTGATGGTTTTTTCAAAAACTTTTCAAATCCGGTGGTTAACTTTTTACTTAAACGCATTGTGTTTCCGCTGGGGAATCACTACCACAGGCCAAGTGATGAAACAGCCCAAAGTATTTGCGAGCATATGACGCAACCTGGGGTGTTTAGAAACCGTTTAACGCACTTATGTTATGTAGATGAAAATGCGGGCACGGGCGTGATGGAAAATGCATTTTTAGCTATGCACGATATGCAAACACAGTTTAAAGAATTAAAACACTGGCAACGCAGTGGTAAGGTCCCTGCAACACTCGACATAGAAGGCGCAATAAATTACGCACTAGAGAATGAGCTCCTTGCGCAAGCAGATGCCGATGCAATGCACCATACCAATAAACTAAGAAAACAAGCAATTGCCGTTGATAACTTTAAACCCGGTGAATTATAACGCTTAAGATAAGCGCTAAACGCAAAAAGGCCTTACATGTGTAAGGCCTTTTTTGTGGTGTATAAGTTAGCGTGCGTAAGGATCTGCAACTATTTTATCTATATACCATTTCCCTTTTTTACGAAGCATTTTAACGCTGCGCATATCATCGACTTTATCGCCATTAAAGTAGCCTGTAAAAATGAGGTTTATTTTGGCGTTATCGCCATATTGTTCGCGTACGCTCATGTTGGTCATATCGACTTCAATTACTACTTCATCGTATTGCAGGTTTACTAAGTTGCGGGCAAATTGCTTAGCGGTGCCATAGGATTTCATAATCCGGCTTAGGTTAGGGGTGGCCATTGTGCTGGCTTTTTGTAAATCTTTTTGATTATACAATGCATCAAAGTAAGCGGTGGCTGTATCGCCCGGTGAGTCGCCCAGCGTTTGTACGCTATCGCCACAGGCGGCTAAAAATAAGCATACGATAAAACTTAAATAAGCTGTTATTTTTTTCATGTTGAATGTTTTTAATTAGTTTTTTTAAAGTGTGTGGTTAATTAAACAAGATGTAAAGCAGCACTGGGGAATAAATAGAAAATTGAATCATAAATAATAAAAAAGGATGCCATAAGCATCCTTTTAAGTATCTCAAGGAGAGAAGTTTACTGTACTAATTCTTGCTCGCTAAATTCTTCAGCAAACATTGGGCTAGACAGGTAACGCTCTGTGGCACTTGGTAAAATCACCACAATATTTTTATCAGCGTTTTCTGGCTTTTCAGCAAGGCGTTTAGCGGCAACAACAGCTGCGCCTGATGAAATACCCACTAAAATACCTTCTTTTTTCATTAGCTCATGAGCCATTGCAATAGCATCTTCGTTTGATACTTGCTCAGCACCATCAATCACACTTAAATCAAGGTTTCCAGGAATAAAGCCTGCGCCAATACCTTGAATTTTATGTGGTCCTGGTTTTACTTCTTCGCCTGCAAGCGTTTGGCTAATAACAGGTGAGTTAGTTGGCTCAACTGCAATCGCTTTAACATCTAGGCCTTTTTCGTTTTTAAGGTAACGGCTAACACCTGTAATAGTACCGCCAGTGCCTACGCCTGCTACAAAAAAGTCTACTTTACCATCAAGCGCTTCAAAAATTTCTGGGCCGGTTGTTTCAAAGTGAATTTTAGGGTTAGCTGGGTTTTCAAACTGTTGTAATAAAATGTATTTTTCTGGATCTGTTGCTTGAATTTCTTTTGCTTTTTCAATTGCGCCATTCATACCTTTAGCGCCATCTGTAAGCACTAAGTTAGCGCCTAATGCTTTTAATAGTTTGCGGCGCTCTAGGCTCATTGTATTTGGCATGGTAAGTGTTAATTTGTAACCACGTGCTGCTGCAACAAATGCAAGGGCAATACCTGTATTACCCGATGTAGGTTCAATTAGTTCTTTACCTTCAACAAGCTGACCTGATTTTTCAGCTTCCCAAATCATTGATGCACCAATACGACATTTAATACTAAAGCTAGGATTACGCGATTCTACTTTAGCGTAAACGTTTCCGCCTGTTACGCGATTAAGTTTTACCAGTGGTGTATTACCAATGCTTAGTGAGTTATCTTCAAAAATAGTAGACATAATGTTCCTTTGGATACAATCTGATCAATGTGTTAATAGCCTTTGCTATTAACTATATAAATACACTTTACTGCGAGTTTAAAAAAACTAAAGTAAAGTTTGGCTATAACATATATCTATTGGGCTTATAACCAGCCGAAATAAAAATTAGTTATTATTGTTGCTTTAGTTATTAAAGATGCGGGCTCATTTTTAAATTTAAAGAGTAAATTTCGCCACGTAGTTAAAAAATGCTCAGAGTAGGCTAATTATTGCGATGTTTTTGTGTGTTATTTGCGCACATGAATATAACTTGAATACTTTTATCACACAATGCGCCTAAAACATGTTAAAAACACTCTATCTATATTCAACTAAGCAATCACAATGAAGTTAATCTTAAAATTAATTGCCGGTATTGTGGCCGGTATTTTGGTCGGGCTTTATGTGCCTCTTACAGGTGTTGAGCTTTTATTTACTGTTAAAGAACTTATTGGCCAACTCATTTCTTTTACCATTCCATTAATTATTTTATTTTTTATTGCTTCTGGCATTGCGGGCTTGCCTAAAGGGTCTGGCCATTTATTAGGTAAAACCGTTGGCTTTGCTTATAGCTCTACAGTAATTGCAGGTACGCTTGCCTTTTTACTAGTAAGTGCGGTTATTCCACTGCTAAGTGGCAATATTACGTTTGAAGCCGAAGTTGCCACTGAAATTGGCAGTTTTATTGATTTAGAAATTCCACCGCTGATGGGTGTAATGACAGCGCTTGTGACTGCATTTGTGTTTGGTATTGGCATGAGCCAACTTGAATTAGAAACACTTAAAAAAGTGTCTGATCAGGGTCGCGATGTAATCGATGCTTTATTATCTAAAGTAATTATTCCGGCATTACCATTTTACATTGCGGGTGTATTTGCAGAAATGACCGTAGCAGGGACCGTGGTCGATACACTGCAAACCTTTGGTGTTGTGCTTATTGCTGCACTTGTTATGCACTGGCTGTGGCTAACCGTATTATATGTTTCTACGGGGATATTACTTAAACGTAACCCGTTGGAGCTCGTTAAAAATATGCTTCCTGCTTATTTTACAGCGCTGGGGACAATGTCGAGCGCGGCAACCATTCCGGTGTCTTTGCAATCAAGCAAAGCAAATAACGTAAAAGAAGATGTAGCAAACTTTACAGTGCCACTGTGCGCTACTATCCATTTATCGGGTTCTACCATTACGATTGTGACGTGTGCAATGGCCGTTATGTTTTTATCGCCAAGCATGGAAGTACCTTCTTTAATGGGGATGCTGCCGTTTATTATGATGTTAGGGGTAGTAATGATTGCAGCGCCAGGAGCACCTGGTGGAGCAGTAATGTCGGCGCTCGGTTTATTAACCAGTATGCTTGGCTTTAACGAAGGCGCTGTTGCACTTATGATTGCACTTTACCTTGCGCAAGACAGCTTTGGTACTGCGTGTAATGTAACAGGCGATGGTATTATTGCCCTATGGGTAGACCGTTTTAGCGAAAAAGCAGCGTCATAAAAAACTAAAGTACTGGTATTTAGCAGTAGTAAAATAATGCTAAAAGATGAGTACACCTAAAGCGAAGCAATAATATTAGTTATTGTTTCGCTTTAACTGTGGTAATGTGGCAAATTAGATTGTTTGTTGCGTATTGTTAGGTTAATGAGGGTATTACATTGATTAATGTGCTTTTAGTTGATGACCATGAGCTGGTACGAACTGGTATAAAACGTATATTAGATGATGTACGTGGTTTTAAAGTGGTAGGCGAAGCTAAAGATGGAGAGGCTGCGGTACAGTTTTGTCGCCAGCACGCACCTAATATTGTATTAATGGATATGAACATGCCTGGCATGGGTGGCTTAGAGGCCACAAAAAAGATTTGTCGCTATTGCCCAGATGTAAAAATTATTGTGCTTACGGTTAATTGCGAAGACCCGTTTCCATCAAAAGTGATGCAAATTGGCGCGCATGGCTTTTTAACCAAAGGTGCAGGCTCTGATGAAATGGTTCGTGCTATACGGTCTGTTCATGCAGGTCAGCGTTATATCGCCCCAGAAATTGCACAACAAATAGCCCTTGCACAAGTAACAGGGCGTACCGATGAAAACCCTTTTCAAAGCTTATCTGAGCGCGAGCTACAAATTATGCTAATGATCACCAAAGGTGAAAAAGCTCAAGATATTGCCGAGCGCTTAAATTTAAGCTCAAAAACAGTGAACAGCTACCGTTACCGTATGTTTGAAAAATTAAACGTAGGGGGCGACGTTGAGCTTACTCATTTGGCTATTCGCCATAAAATGATTGATATAGACGTATCTCATTAATTTTTTAATTTATGTCTGAATTCGATCACGCCCAATTTTTAAAAACGCTATCAAGTGAACCGGGTGTATACCGTATGCTTGATAGTGAACAACAAGTTATTTATGTCGGTAAAGCAAAAAACTTAAAAAAACGGGTAAGTAGCTACTTTAGATCTAATCTAACCGACAGTAAAACCCGTGTGCTAGTGAGTAATATTTGCGATATTGAAGTTACGCTCACAAACACCGAAACCGAAGCCCTGCTGCTTGAAAACAACCTTATAAAAAAATATCAGCCGCGTTATAACATTTTATTACGTGATGATAAGTCATACCCCTATATATTACTTACCAGTCATAAACATCCGCGTTTAGCCTTTCATAGAGGCAGCCGCAAGGTAAAAGGCGAGTACTTTGGGCCTTTCCCAAGCGCTGGCGCAGTGTCGGAAAGTTTGCGTTTAATGCAAAAAATATTTCCTGTACGTCAGTGCGAAGATGCCTATTACCGTGCCAGAAGCCGCCCGTGTTTACAGTATCAGCTAAAGCGCTGCTCAGCACCGTGTGTTAATAAAGTGACAGAGCAAGAGTACGGCGAACAAGTTGATTATGTACGTAAGTTTTTAACAGGTAAGTCGCACGAAGTAATAGCCGATTTAATAAAAAAAATGGAAGCGGCGAGTAAAGACCTTAACTTTGAGCTCGCAGCTAAAGTGCGTGACCAAATTATGCTACTGCGCAAAATGCAGGAGCAGCAGTCTATTTCAGGTAATTTTGCTGAAATGGATGTGGTAGGTTTTGCGCACTTAAATGGATTAAACGGGATTCATTTATTAATGATCCGTGATCATAAAGTGCTAGGCAGTAAAACCTATTTTCCAAAAGTGCCTAAAGATTCGGGACAAGAGGAAATACTCACTTCGTTTTTAGGGCAATATTATTTAGCGCCTGGTGCGACAGGGCGCATAGCAAAAGAGATTATTTTACCGTTCGAGATTGAAGAAAGTAGCGCATTGAGTGAAGCGCTTACGCAAATTAGTGAGCGTAAAGTATCGCTTAAAGTGGTCACCCGCGGAGAGCGAGCACAATATCTTCAGCTTGCTAATAAAAACGCATTAAACAGCATTACCGTTAAACAAAGTACGCAAGACTCTATAAATAAACGTTATGCACAATTAAAAGCGACCCTAGGCTTAGATGATATAAACAGAATGGAATGTTTTGATATCAGCCATACCATGGGGGAGAACACAGTAGCCAGTTGTGTAGTATTTGATTCGCAAGGGCCAAATAACAAAGAGTACAGACGCTACAACGTAACGGGTATAACCGGCGGTGATGATTACGCGGCAATGGAGTTTGCACTGAACAAACGCTACAACAAAGTGGTAGATGAAGACAAAATCCCTGACGTTATATTCATTGACGGTGGTAAAGGGCAACTAGGCCGTGCAGAGCAGTATTTTGCCACGTGGCCACATGCTAAAATGCCGCTGTTAGTAGGTGTAGCAAAAGGCACAAGCAGAAAGCCAGGCCTTGAAACCTTATTAATTGATGGCGGGCGAAAAACGATTCCTATGGATTCGGATGCGCCAGCACTTCATTTAATCCAGCATATTCGCGATGAGTCGCACCGATTTGCCATTGCAGGGCACCGTAATAAGCGCCAAAAACAGCGCACGCAATCATTATTAGAAGAGATCAACGGAGTAGGTTCTAAGCGCCGCCAAACATTATTAAAATATTTAGGGGGCATGCAAGGGGTAAAAGCTGCTAATATAGAACAGTTAAAGAAAGTTCCTGGGATCAGTCCTGACATGGCTGAGAAGATATTTAACCATTTGCATGACAAGGGCTAGCCCTTCATGCGAATATAGAAAAAAAGACATATCCAAGTAGTTATGTGGAATATTCCAAACACACTCACAACCTTTAGACTTTTTCTTATCCCCATATTTTTGGTGATATTTTACTTGCCTTATAGCTGGGCGTTTTTTGCTGCCGCTTTTATTTTTTGGCTTGCATCAATCACCGATATACTTGATGGCTATTTAGCACGAAAGCTAGAGCAATCTACGCCTTTTGGTGCGTTTTTAGACCCTGTAGCCGATAAGGTTATGGTGTGTGCTGCACTTGTTGCGCTCTCTGATCATTATCAGTCTATGTATATGACGATTCCGGCCCTTATTATTATTAGCCGTGAAATAGTGATATCTGCATTACGCGAGTGGATGGCAGAACAAGGCAAACGTGGAAACGTTGCAGTATCAAATATGGGCAAAATAAAAACCGCGGCGCAAATGCTGGCGATTATTGGCCTAATTTGGCAATACGATACGTGGATGATCTATTTAAGTTTTGCTTTATTGTATATAGCCACCTATTTAACACTGAGCTCTATGGTGCAATATTTAATGGCTGCATGGAGTGAATTGACCAAAAATTGATTGTAAACGTCTAATAACGCACCGTTTTAGATAAAAAATAATCAAACAGTTCAAAAGTGGCATTTTTTGTGTTGACGCGTTTAATAATCTCTGTAGAATGCGTCCGTGTTGAGAGGGCATAGCCCCTAAGATAAAGAAAACCAAAGTTACTTAGTTAGCAGCGTAAACATCGCAAGATGTTGAATAACGCAGATAATTAAATAATAATGCGGCACTAGCTCAGTTGGTAGAGCGCGACCTTGCCAAGGTCGAGGTCACGAGTTCGAGCCTCGTGTGCCGCTCCAAGTTTTCATTAGGTTGTCCAACGGTTTGGCGGAATGGCAGAGTGGCCATGCAGCGGATTGCAAATCCGTCCACCTCGGTTCGACTCCGGGTTCCGCCTCCATTCAACACTCCACATGCTTTAAATAGCAAACTCGATGCCCGAGTGGTGGAATTGGTAGACACAAGGGATTTAAAATCCCTCGA
>NZ_JALNTJ010000003.1:0-596824 GCF_023161885.1 Pseudoalteromonas sp. 2CM37A | reverse complement strand
GCCTTTGCTCATAAAACACCTCTAATTAGAAGTTACAATGTAACTCATTGGGTGTCTAGCAAACTATGGGAAGTCCAATTATTATGTTTGTAGAAACAGCCATAGAAATCCATACTCGAATTCTCAGATATATAGCTTTTAATAAATCAGATAGCATTAAGAGAGTTAATAACCGCAGAGAGTATAGTAGCATTTATGAATCTATTGAGTTTGTTGCTACGGAAGAAGACGCTCAAAACTTCTGCATGATGTTTTCCGACTGTAGAACCCCCTTTAAAACCAAGTATATAAGCGCAAGCAAAGATCATCGATGAAAATGTAACTTTTACTACTATATATACAAAAAGGCGATAGAGTTGTTCTTGAATCTGTCGGATGCTTGATAATATATTTTTCTTCAAATCCAGATCGCTTAATAGTGTCAGAGTTAAGAGGTATGGAGACAGGCTAATAAGTTAATAATTATGGATATTTTTACACTGTCAGCAATTGGCACAAAGTAGCATGAATACAATTCAGCTATTTTAATAAAAAGACATATCTATAATCTACATATTTCAATTTATGATGCTACATATGTGCTACAAAAAAGATATAAAATTAGAGAATAAAATCTTAACTTATTGATTTTGTTGGTAGCCCCTGCAGGAATCGAACCTGCAACTGCCCCTTAGGAGGGGGCCGTTATATCCATTTAACTAAGAGGCCGCACCGAGCTTACAGCTTACAGCTTACAGCTTACAGCTTACAGCTTACAGCTTACAGCTTACAGCTTACAGCTTACAGCTTACAAAAATTATAACGGCATCTTGTTTTTCATATCAAGCTAAAATTAACTTAATTGCTTGATAAATATATATCTTCTTTGTTTAACACGTACAGCGGTATGAGTTTACGGCTGCTTGCTACAATATGTTTGCTGTGAACATTTATAACGCGGGTGTTTACTGCTACGCCATTTGGGCGGTAAATTAACGTACCTGCTAATACATAGTTAGCCATGCTGCTTTCGCTTAGCTTTTCTATATCGCGAGATAACACAAAGTCGCCTCTATTTGATACATCAATGTTGTCCATGGTTTTAAAATCTACCACGCCGTAGCCAAATTTTTGCAGCTGATGAATAAACGTCTCTGCTAATTGATTACCCAACTGATTACTTTTATTAAGCGATGCGTCTAAATCTACAATGGTAGTAACCGCTATGTTGATGCTGTTGTTATCGGGCGCTTCGGCTTCAAGCGTATCCACTAAATCCAGCGCCATTTGCTCTACATAGTTTGCCAGCGTTTTGTGGTGTTTAAGCGGTGTAAACTGCCTTGCTGTGTCGTACTCACTTTGCTGCTGCACAGATTGGTTGGCATACATAGGCTTTGGTTGGCTACTTTGCGTTACCACGGTGTAGTCTGAGCGTGTGTTTATGCTTTCGTTATGCTCATTATTTTGCGTTATTGAACAGCCAGTTAATGCTAACGTTGCCGTTAGCCCCGCTATAGCAGATAGTTTGTAAAACATGGTCAACCTCACTCGCTGGCTTGTTTAAGCATAATTCCGTCGGTGCGATAGCTACTGTTTAGCGCATCAACCACTGATTGAGGGATAAACCCTTGCGCACTGCCCACTACCGCTTTACTTTTAATGCCCACTATTCGTGCATTTACCAGTACGCCACCTTGGTGGCTCACAAGTGTTCCTGCTAATACGTAATTAAAGTTTTGATCTTGGTTTAGCTCTAGGTAATCGCGACTAAATACAAAGTCGCCTGCGGGTGTTACTCGCATATATTCGGTGGTTTTAAAATCGATAACCGGTACTCCAAAACTATGCAGTTCGTGCATAAAGCTTTCGGCTATTTGGTTACCTAACAGGCTTCCATCGCTGTAGTCATCATCTAAAAATACAAAGCTAGAAACGGCAAGTGGCGTTTTGTCGTTTACGTATTGCAGGTTTTCGACCATGTCTTGCATTATACCGCGCACATAATGGTTTATATTTTTGCGTTTTGCAGGGGCACTTTTGGTGTAGTTGCTTTGCTTGTTTAAATTAGACTGAAATAACGCTTCATTTGGTGCAGGTGCTTTTACCGCACGTTGCTCTGAAACAAGCTGGGCTGCATTATCATGCTCAACCTGCTCCGGCTCTGAATGTAGCGAATTTAACATTTGCGAACAGCCAAAGCCTAATGGCAAACATAGGGTAAATAATAGGTTTCTCATGGTGTGCTCCTGATTAATATTCGCTGCGGTACAAAGAGCCGTCACGCTGCTGAATTTTTTCGTTTCCCCACATTACATTTATAGGGATCTCTGTGCTGCCTGCCGACAGTACTTGCTTATTTTCAATATTAACGAGTCGTGCATTAACTATATAAGCATGCTGTTGGCGCGTTACAGTGCCGGTGATTACTAAGTCAATATTTTGGCGATTGCGTAATTTACTTAAGTCGCGGCTTAATATGCTGTCTGCGTTTTGCGCTAATATAAGGTTATTACCTAGGCGGTACTCAACGGTATGATAGCCAAGCTGGGTAAATTGCGTTAATAAGCTTTCTTGAATTTGTAAGCTCAAACCCGAGGCCTGCCCTGCTACTAGCTTAGTATCTAAAGCATCGGCATAAAAAAAGCTACTCACACCAATGCGCGCATTGGCATTTAAAGCGCCATTTACATGGTTAAGCTGCGAGGTTAGATTTGCTACATACTCGTTAACGGTATAGGGGGCCATTGCTGCTTTTGGCGCGTCAGTAGGCACACTCGGCTCTGGGGGCGGAACCAAGTTGCAAGCAGTTAAATTTAACAATACTAAAGGCAGTAAAAGGCGCATAGTTGCCGTCCTCTTTAAAACATATCGAGGATAAAGCAATTATTATGCCTAATTAACCTAAACTCTGGATAATAAACCTATCTCTAGCCAGAGATAATAAATTTAAATATCAAGATAGTTCAATATGCTAGTAAGGCTCTTAACCAGAATTCAGGTTAATTAACTTTGAGGCGTTTTGACGTAGTAGGTTACAAAACAAGTATTATTGTTTATTAATAACTTACATGCATCCTTTGCTGCTTCTTTTGTTTTAAACGCACCAAGCTTTAATCTATAAAAGGTGTGCTGGTCAATCTGTACTTGCTCGGTATTTACTTCAAGCTTATTTGACGCCGATTGAAATTGCTTTATAGCCGCTTCAAGTACCGCTTTATTTTTATATGCCCCCACTTGCACAGCAAACAGCGCATTTGTATTCACAACAGCTAAGTGGTTAGTTTGCTGTGGTTTTGGCTGCGCGTTAAGTTGTTTTAATTTATCTACTGTGCGCTGTAATTCACTTTCTAGCTTTAACAGTCTTTCTAGTTGAGGCTTGGTTTGTTGCCACTGCTGCGCTGACTCTTTGAGTACGGCTAAGTCATCTTTTTTAATGAGCACCGCCTGCTTTTGGGCCGTTGCTAATGCGTGAGCACTGTTTGCTAATGCAAAGCCTAAAAGTAATGTGGCTAAAAAATCCTTGTAGTGCAGCATAAGTATGTTGTTAATATGAGTAAGAGTGGGCGCTATTTTAACAGCCAATCAACGCTTAGCAAGTCACGCGTGCTACGGCCTATTGCGCTTTTATACCAATTAACTTAATTAAGTAATCTATTATGAGGATAGTAAAACGTATTGATAGCTAGGCAAAAAAATCGCTATTTAGTTGCTCTAAATGAGAATTTTTTAACGCAGAACGCAACACGATTAGCCCCATAAAATAATTATATATTGCTGCGTGTTGGTATCACTATTAAAGTTTAATTGGCTTATCGGTGTAGTTACTTACAATGCAGTCAAGCTTATACATTTTAAATACTTCACAGTCGGCTTTGGCATTTTTAAGGTTTTTATAAGAGCCAAGCTTTAAGCGATAAAAGGTTTTATCATTTATTTTTGCGGTTTCTACGTTAGTTAATATTTTATCTCTAAATAGTGGCGCTGCTTTGGTATTTAGTTCTTGCCAGGCCTTGGCTACATCCTGCTTAGAATCAACCGAGGCAACTTGTAATGCAAATACATGTTTAGGGGTATTAAGCTTTAGAGTTTGCTTTTGGTTATTGTTAGCGGCTTTGTAAGTTTGTTGACGACGTGGCTTATTACTGGTTGTACGCGAAGGCGTGCGAGTGTAACGGCTGCTGTAGGCAGTGCTTGCATTAGATTGTGCAATAGCTTTAGAGTTTATTATATCTATGTGATTAACTAGGTAAGTAATTTCTTTTTCAAGCTTTAAAATACGCTCTATACCGGCGCGTGCTTGTTGCCATTGCATTGCGGCATCTTTTAATTGCGCAAGCTCTAGTGCAGTTATCGATACGTAATCGGGCGTGGTGTTAGGTATTTCATTATCAATAGCAGGTTTAGCAGTAGGCGTAATAGAGCACGCCGTGCCAAACGTAAGCGTAAAAAGGCATACAAAAAAGTGTTTATAGTATTTTTTTAATTTAAGCATGTACCCGTTATCCTGAAAGCAGTGCCTGTGCACTTACATTTCAGTTAAACATTCTCACAAGAAAGCGTTTAACTTAGCAATTTAAACAATGAGCAAATTTACTCCTATACGTTAATTTACCTGCAAAGATAAAATTAACACGACCCTCCATGGGTGTGGCTTTTAATACAACTTTAATGCCAATTAACATAAACCTTTCAATATAAATTACGTTGTGTTTAAAAATAACGCAAGTCAAATTCAGAACATAATTAAGCGTAGCCCATCTTTATTACTCGCGTCGTTAAAATTGAGTAAAGCTATACTAATAGTGGCATTAATAATTTAGCACTAAAAAAGGCGCCTAAACAGGCGCCTTGGTGGGTAATTTAATAAAACCTAAATTAACGATTTAATAAATGTTTTTAAATCATCTGCAAACTCGTCGCGGCGCAGAGCAAACTCTATCGTTGCTTTTAAGTAGCCTATTTTACTACCGCAATCGTGGCTGCGGCCTTTCATGGCGTAAGCGTCTACTTTTTCTTGTTGCATGAGCATGGCAATTGCATCTGTAAGTTGAATTTCGTTGCCAGCCCCTTGCGGCGTTTTAGCAAGCAGTGGCCAGATGTTTTCGCTTAATACATAACGCCCTACTACCGATAGGTTTGAAGGTGCTTCATCTACTGGCGGTTTTTCTACCATGTTAATAATTGGCGAGCTTTCACCTTGGTGAAGCTCTACGTCACCTAAATCAACAACACCAAATTTGTCTACTTCGTCCATTGGTACTGGCTCAACCATAATTTGGCTGTGCTTAGTTTCTTCAAAACGGGCGATCATCTCTGCTAGGTTGTCTTTTTTAAGGTCGCTCTCTACGTCATCAACAATTACATCTGGCAAAATAACCACAAAGGGTTCGTTGCCAATAATTGGCGCTGCACAATTAATTGCATGGCCTAAGCCTTTGGCTTCGCCTTGGCGTACGTGAATAATGGTCACATCTTTAGGGCAAATTGCCTGTACTTCGGCAAGTAATTGCCGCTTTACGCGTTTTTCAAGCGTGGCTTCTAGTTCAAAGCTGGTATCAAAATGGTTTTCGATAGAGTTTTTACTTGAATGCGTTACAAGTACAATCTCTTTAACGCCTGCTGCTACCGCTTCATTTACTACATATTGAATAAGCGGGCGGTCTACCACTGGGAGCATCTCTTTAGGGATAGCTTTTGTGGCAGGTAACATACGCGTTCCAAGGCCTGCTACTGGGATCACTGCTTTCATCTTGTTCTCCTTAATCTTATTATACTGAAAACGGATATTGGATTGGTTCGTGGCATTGATAGCCTACTACTTCAAAATCGTCTCGTGTTACCCATGTTTCTATATCTTCTAGTGATTTTATGTTTGGGTTAATATTTAATTGCGGTGAGTCAAATGGCTCACGTGTTAGCTGTACATCGCGCATTAACGGTAACTGGTTTTCGTAAATATGCGCGTTAGCAATTTTATGATACGCCTTACCTGCTTTATGGCCTGTAATTTGCGCTACCAATGCCAGTAATACAAAGCACTGAATTTGATTAAAATTAAGGCCCAGCGGCACATCGCAACTGCGTTGATACGATGTTAAATACAGCGTGTCGCCAAGCAGCGAAAACGTATGCGTGTGCATACATGGGCGCAAGCAACCAAGCTCAAACTCACCAGGATTATAAAAGGTAATTATTTCACCTCTATCATCAATCCCGTTTTTTAAGTTATTTATTACTTTAGCAAGCTGATCGAGCGTTGAGCCATCTGAGCGCTGCCAATTACGCCCTTGCACGCCATAAACGCGGCCCATGTCGTCCTCGCCTTTGCGGTTAGGGTTATTTAGCCATGCGTTATTATCGTTTGCGTTTGCATCCCAGGTTTTACAGCCTATATCACGAAATTGCGCTGCGCTATCGTACCCTCGTAAGTAACCTAAAAGCTCTGCTATAGCGGCTTTGTAGTAACTTTTACGAGTAGTGATCATAGGAAATTTATTATTACCTACATCGTATTCTAAGTCGGCATTAATAACGGTTAAGCAACGCGTGCCTGTGCGTTTGTTTTCTACCCATACACCTTCGTCAACGATGCGCTGACATAATTTTAAATATTGTTTCATGATCTGTTCTTACTATGCCTTTGCTGCGGTTACAGGTTGCGGTTTTTTGTACGCCCAAATTAATAGCCCTAGGCCACCAATTATCATAGGTAACGAGAGTATTTGACCCATTGAGATAAAATCGGCAAATAGGCCAAGCTGCGCATCTGGTTGGCGGAAGTATTCAATACAAAATCTAAATACGCCGTACCCTAATAAAAATACACCGGCTACACTGCCTGCAGGGCGAGGCTTTTTGATAAACCATAATAAAATTAAAAACAGGACTAGCCCTTCAAAAAAGGCTTCGTATAACTGCGATGGGTGACGCGCAAGCGGCCCACCCGTTGGAAATACCATTGCCCATGGCACATCGCTTACGCGGCCCCATAATTCGCCATTTATAAAGTTACCAATACGCCCTGCTAATAAGCCTACCGGAACCAGCGGCACCACAAAATCTCCCACTGCAAATAGTGATTTTTTGCGGGTTTTGGCAAATAGTATAATAGCGGTAATAACCCCTAATGTTCCGCCGTGGAACGACATACCGCCTTGGTCAATTCTAAATAAATATAATGGATTTTCTAAAAAGTAACTAAACTGATAAAACAATACATAACCAATTCTACCGCCTAAAATAACCCCTAGCATGCCGTAAAAAAGCAAGTCGCTAACTTGCTCTTTAGTCCAACCAGAGTTTGGTTTTTCGGCTTGACGATTAGCAAACCACATCGCAAACGCAAAACCAATTAAATACATTAAACCGTACCAACGTACGCTTAGCGGTCCAACAGAAAAAATTATTGGATCGATTTGAGGAAACTCAAGTGCCATAAATAAACCTTTAGCTAAAAACCATTTTAAGTGCGATGAGCACAAGCAACACCGCGAAAATTTTCTTTATTATATTAACAGGTAAATAATGAGTTGCTTTAGCCCCTAAGGGCGCCACAAACCACGATGTTATTACAATACCAAATAATGCAGGTAAGTATACAAACCCTGCGAACCCATGGGCTAAATCGGTTACCTGCCAGCCTGCGCTTATATAACCAATAGAGCCAAATAGCGCGATAACAATGCCGCTCGCTGATGCACAGCCTATCGCTTTTTTCATATCAACTGAAAAGTAATTAAGCATAGGGGCAATAAGTGCGCCGCCACCAATACCTATTAAACCAGAAAGCGCGCCCATAAGGGCAGAAATGCTCCCTAAAATAATCCCTTTTGGTAGCGGTTTTTCTTTGAGCGATTTACTACGTGATGCCCACACCATTCTGCCTGCAATAAACACAACACTAATTGCAAATACGCTGCGTAATGCTTGTTCGGGTATTAAACTTGCGGCAAAGCCACTTATTAACGCGCCTAAGCCTACACCCGACATAACCCACGGTGCAATTTGCCAAGGCACATTATCATTTTTATGATGAGCCAAGACTGAAGAAGTAGAAGTGAATAAAATAGAGGCAAGCGATGTTGCAATAGAAATAACTAATACGTGATCAGGTGAAGTAACGTCAAACATCAGTAATAAGCTACTTAAAACAGGCACAATAATTAAACCGCCGCCTATCCCTAATAGCCCAGCTAAAAAGCCAACTACACAGCCAAGTAGCGCACAACTGGCCACGAGTAAAGCTAAGTCATACATAGTGTTCTCAAATACCTTTTCGTGCGCCTATATTAAAGGATTATAAAGTTAATAGCATCTTTAAGCGCTGCATTATTTGGCGGTATAAAACAGATCGCCTAATTGGTGTTCAATCATAAAATTGCGCGTTAAGCGCAGTACCTGTTTAGCGTTCGATTGCACTAAGCACTCTGCGAGTAATTGCTGCATATCGTTAATATTTAAGCGCCTTAAAATCCACTTTACTTTAGTTAACGACGACAGGTTCATACTTAAATGCCTATAACCCATGGCAATGAGTAAAATAGCGCCCTCTGGCTCGCCGCCTAGCTCGCCACATAAACTAAAGGGTAAACAGTGTTTATTACATTCATTCGCTACTTTATTTAATACCCTTAACACGCCGGGGTGATATGGGTTAAATAACTGAGCCACCCGCGCATTTGCTCTATCGACAGCAAGTAAGTATTGCGTTAAATCGTTACTGCCTACTGAGCAAAAATCTACTTTTTTAGCCCACTCGTCGAGCATAAATATACTTGAGGGTACTTCAAGCATAATGCCCACTTCTGGGCGCTCCAAGTTTTGCTCTGGGTGTTTTTCTGCCAGTTCAAAATAAGCTTGTTCAAATAACGCGAGCGCTTCGTCTACCTCTTCTGTACCGCTGATCATAGGCAGCATTATTTTTAAATTACCTAAACCCATATTTGCTTTTAACATAGCTTTGAGCTGATCTAAAAATAGCTCTGGGTGGTCAAGGCTTATGCGTATGCCGCGCCACCCTAAAAAGGGGTTTTCTTCGGTGATATTAAAGTAATCTAAAACTTTATCGCCACCAATATCTAGGGTTCGCATAACCACTGGCGCTGGATGGTAACTTTTTAGCACCTCCCTATACCAGTTTTCTTGCTCAGCTTGCGATGGAAATTGCCCCTTTTGCATAAACCATGCTTCGGTACGATAAAGCCCTACCCCATCGCAAATATGCGCACTACTTTGATCGGTATTAAGCTCAAGCCCTGCATTTAGCATTAAATTTATTTGCTCACCATCTAAGGTAACCGACTGCGCACTTTGCTCTGCTAAAAAGCGATTATTGAGTAGTTTATCTTGGTGCTTTAACTGAGCGTATTCATCGAGTAACACTTGCGAAGGAGAAATATATAAACGCCCTGCAAAGGCATCTAAAATCATTGGTTTAGCATCAAATTGCAATAAGGGTAAATCTTCAATCCCCCAAATAGCCGGTATTCCCATCGCTCGGGTTAATATAGAGGCATGGCTATTGGCTGAGCCATTAACACTCACTACACCGGCTAAATGCCCGTTGGGTACTTCAGCCAGCATGGCGGGCGTTAAGGTATTCGCAATTAATATGGTATTGGGTGGGTAATCTTTTACTGCGTGTTCTGTGTTTACAAGGTGGTGTAATACCCTTAAACCAATGTCTTTTACATCAACTGCGCGCTCTTTTATGTAGGGATCTTGCATGGCATTAAACTGCGAAATAAGCCGCTCAATAACAATTTTTAAGGCGCTTTTTGCACACCAGCCCTCTTGTAACTGTACCTCAACATTGTGGCCTAAACTTTTCGCATCAAGTAATTGTTGGTATACATCAAATACCGCGAGTGCTTCTCGCGGGATTGAGTCACTCAAGGTCATAGACAGGGTATTAAATTCTTTGCGGGTGGCAGCAACGGCTTGTGTAAACAAACGGCGTTGCTCGGCGCTATCGGGATCTTTTTTTAGCTCTATAGATTTAAAATCAAGCTTGGGCAGTACCACAAAGGCTTGGCCAATCCCAATACCTGGGGCACTCGAGACCCCTTTGAGCACTGAGGTTTGGTGTGATGATTCGTCTTGGCGTAAAAGCTCTTTTATTTCAGCATGCGCAAGTTGCGAGGCTAGCTGCGCTGAAAGGGTAATTAAAAACGACTCTTCGTCTTGGCTAAAAACCCGCGCCATTTTTTGTTGTACAACAATAACGCCCAATACCTTTTTTTGATGCACAACAGGCACAGACAAAAAGGCATTGTAACCTTCTTCGTTTACTTCGGGGGAGAGCTTAAAACGCGGATGAGATTTTGCAAAAGCTATATTAATGGGCTCTTCACGCTGGGCTACTAAACCTACAAGCCCTTCGGTAAAGCCAATTCTAAACTTACCTACGGCATCGGGATTTAGGCCTTCGGTTGCCATAAGTACAAAGTTATCTTGGCTGTAGTCGGCAAAATAAATAGAGCAGCACTGGGTTTTCATGGCCTCTTTAACCATTTTCACAAAGCACACTAAGGCACTGTCTAAATTCGCTTGTTGCGAAACAGACTCAGCAATAGTTCTAAGTGTTGCCAGCATTACCTGCTCCTTATTTTATAATTATGCTACTACCTTTTGTGTCGCCACTGTTCTTTATGATGTTCTCTTTTATTAAAAGGCATTGCAAACGGTGCAAACTCTTTCATCACCCGTCTGTATACATCGCGTTTAAACGATACCACTTGCCTTACTGGGTACCAATAACTCACCCAGCGCCAATCATCAAACTCGGGATGATGTGTTTTAAGCAAGTTTACATCTTCATCTTTGCAACGCAGTTTTAATAAAAACCATTTTTGTTTTTGCCCAATACACACCGGACTAGAGTCGCGGCGAATTAATCGCTTGGGTAATTTATAGCGTAACCAATGTTTTGAGCTTGCAACTATTTCTACATCTTCTGGTCGCAAACCTACTTCTTCGTGTAATTCACGGTACATGGTTTGTTCGGGTGTTTCTCCGTCATCAACACCGCCTTGGGGAAATTGCCAAGAATGTTGACCGTAACGTCTAGCCCAAAAAACCTGCCCCTGATTATTGCAAATTACAATTCCGACATTGGCACGAAAACCTTCGGCATCAATCACCTTAGTGCCTCATTTGTAAGTCGATTTTTAATGATTGTTCCACATTAGCTGCAATTCGGCAAACACTATTATCCCCAAAGTCATCACGCCCTAATCGCACGTTTACTATTTACGCTGTGCATAACGACTTAACCTTAAATGAGCACTGAGTAATTACAAGGATAAAATAACCCTTAATTGACGCAACTTTTAGCAAAAAAAGCTAAGCTATGCCTTGATTATTATGTTTAGTGCTATTTACTCACAGCTTGTGTATAACTTTTGATAAACAAGGCTGTTTTGCAAACAAGTCCACAATATCAGATCTAAAAACTCGCTTTCTCCACAGATTCTGTGGATAAACATGTTTATATAGTTGTATTTATCCCATATAGAATTTGCTAACTTAATTAAAGCTGAATGAGTTAATTGAAAATATTAAAGCTAGTCAGTCACTTACAGTTAAACTGTAACTTTTTGGGGTGAGCAAAATTACGCCAAACACAGTGCGTATAAAAAACAACCAAAAGCAAAGATATCCACCTTACGGGGGTTTTGCTATCATGGCGCTGTTAATTATTCAAGGTAAATGAGTAGCATGCGACCAACAAAACCCCATTCAATTAATGACTTAATGCAACGCGTAAACGCTATTGCTGGTTTAACATTAGGGCAATTAGCCTCTCAATACAGCTTTAAAACCCCTGACGACCTATTACGTGAAAAAGGCTGGACCGGGCAACTTATTGAATACGTGTTAGGCGCTACTGCAGGCTCAAAACCCCTCCCCGACTTTGAAGATTTAGGCATTGAATTAAAAACACTGCCTATTTCGTATAAAGGAAAACCCTTAGAAACCACTTTTGTGTCGGTTACCCCCCTTATAAACGTAACCGGCATGACGTGGCATACAAGCGCTGTGCGTAAAAAACTCAATCATGTTTTATGGCTGCCTATATTGAGTGAGCGCGATATTGCGCCTTTTGATAGAACCATAGGCAGTGGCTTTTTATGGCAGCCTACGCCTGAGCAAGATGCGTTGCTACAACGAGACTGGGAAGAACAAATGGAGTTAATAGCGCTTGGGCGAGTTGATGAAATATCGGGCCATTTAGGGGATGCTATACAAATTAGGCCTAAAGCCGCTAATAGCAAAGTAGTTACCGATGCTATTGGTCCAAATGGGCAAACAATAAAAACCTTACCGCGTGGTTTTTATTTAAAAACCAGTTTTACAGGTGAAATATTGAAGCAGCAATTTCAGCTCTGAGCTGTGCAGAAAATATTATGAGTTAAGCAAATCCTGTTTCGCACTACTTGCGCGTGTCAGCGAGCTTAACTCCTACAAGATATTTCACCTTTTTTAATAAAATAATTTGAGGTTTAAATAAAGAGTTTTCGCTTTTCTTGTACCCTCTTTTCGCACTGAGTGCGCGTCAGTAAGATTAACGCCTACAAAGCATTCTCATCTCTTTGATAAATTATCAGGCATAAAAAATCCCCGCATTAGCGAGGATTTTATTATCTAAAATTAAAAATAAGATTCTATATAAAATAGAATTACTGACCTTTAACTTCTTTAAGACCGTTGTAAGGTGCTTTAGAACCTAGCGCTTCTTCAATGCGAAGAAGTTGGTTGTACTTAGCAACACGGTCAGAACGGCTCAATGAACCTGTTTTAATTTGGCCTGCAGCAGTACCTACCGCTAAATCTGCAATAGTTGCATCTTCTGTTTCGCCAGAACGGTGTGAAATAACAACTGTAAAGCCTGCATCTTTAGCCATTTTGATTGCTGCTAACGTTTCAGTTAGTGAACCAATTTGGTTAAATTTAATTAGGATTGAGTTAGCAATACCGTTATCAATACCGCGTTTTAAAATCTTAGTGTTAGTTACGAATAAATCATCGCCTACTAATTGGATTTTATCGCCCATTAATTTAGTTTGGTGTGCAAAGCCATCCCAATCTGACTCATCTAAGCCATCTTCAATAGATACAATTGGGTATTGCTCAGTTAAATCTTTTAAGAAGTAGTTAAACTCTTCTGAAGTGAATTTTTTGCCTTCACCTTTCAGATCGTAAATGTTTGCTTCTTTGTCGTAAAACTCAGATGCAGCACAGTCCATAGCCAGTGTAATATCTTTACCTAGCTCGTAACCTGCGTTTGCTACAGCTGTTTTAATAGCTGCAAGTGCCGCTTCGTTTGATGCAAGGTTTGGTGCAAAACCACCTTCATCACCTACCGCTGTAGAGTGGCCGTCTGCTTTTAATACTTTAGCAAGGCTGTGGAACACTTCAGCGCCCATACGTAGGCCTTCGCGGAAGTTTTCAGCGCCAACAGGTTGGATCATAAATTCTTGAATATCTACAGAGTTATCTGCGTGCTCACCACCGTTGATGATGTTCATCATAGGTAACGGCATTGAGTAAACACCTGGCGTACCGTTTAAGTCTGCGATGTGCTCGTAAAGCTCAACTTTTTTAAATTGTGCAGCGGCTTTTGCAGTTGCTAGTGATACCGCTAAGATAGCATTTGCACCTAGTTTTTCTTTATTTTCGGTGCCATCTAAATCTAGCATTACTTTATCTACAGCACTTTGCTCTAATGCATTTTGGCCTTTTAGCGCATCCGCAATTTCGTTGTTAATAAAACCAACTGCGTTTAATACGCCTTTACCTAAGTAACGGGCTTTGTCACCATCACGTAGCTCTAGTGCTTCGCGAGTACCTGTTGATGCACCTGAAGGAGCGGCAGCGCGGCCCCAAGAACCATCAGCTAAATATACATCAGCTTCAACAGTAGGGTTACCACGCGAGTCCATAATTTCGCGACCAATTACTTTTACGATTTCTGACATCTTGATTCCTCTATATTCCCAAAATGGTGAGTTCAGCTAACTTTACTACGTTTTATATCTTTTAGTCAGCCCTTTAGACAAAAAAGCCGTGCAATATGCACGGCTTTTTTTAATTACGAAGACGTTTTTTGATGAGTATGAGCAGCTGCTACAAACCCTTCAAATAACGGGTGACCATCACGTGGTGTTGACGTAAATTCCGGGTGGAATTGCGCGGCAATAAACCATGGGTGATCTTTGTTTTCGATGATCTCTACTAGTTTTTTATCTTCTGATAAACCGGTAAAGCTTAAGCCTGCTTGCTCTAATTGCTCTACAAAGTTGTTGTTTACTTCGTAGCGATGACGGTGACGTTCAATAATTTCTGTATTGCCGTACACTTCGTGCACCTTAGAACCCGGCGTTAAGTGACATTTTTGTGCGCCTAAACGCATGGTGCCACCTAAATCAGATTTTTCATCACGTATCTCAATGTTACCCTCAGCATCTAACCACTCTGTAATTAAGCCCACTACTGGCGCTTTTGAGTGTATATTAAACTCAGTTGAGTTAGCGTCGGTTAAACCTGCAACATTACGTGCGTATTCAATAAGTGCTACTTGCATACCTAAACAAATGCCTAGGTAAGGTACTTTGTTTTCACGGGCATACTTAGCTGCTAAAATTTTACCTTCAACACCACGGCCGCCAAAACCACCTGGTACTAAAATAGCGTCTAGATGAGAAAGCAGTTCTACCCCTTTGCTTTCTAAGTCTTGCGAGTCAACGTATTCAATATTAATGGTTAAACGGTTTTTAAGACCTGCATGTTTTAGTGCTTCGTTAACTGACTTGTATGCATCTGGTAGTTCAATGTACTTACCAACCATACCAATCGTTACTTCGCCAGTCGGGTTAGACTCTTGATAAAGTACTTGTTCCCATTCAACTAAATCAGCTTCTGGTGCGTCAAGGTGGAAACGACGACACACAAAGTTATCTAGCTCTTGTGATTTTAATAGCGCAGGAATTTTGTAAATGCTGTCTACGTCAGGAAGCGAAATAACCGCTTTTTCTTCAACGTTTGTGAACAATGCAATTTTTGCACGTTCGTTGTTAGGCAATTTACGGTCTGAGCGACAAATAAGAATATCTGGCTGAATACCTACAGAGCGTAACTCTTTAACTGAGTGCTGTGTTGGTTTGGTTTTCACTTCGCCTGCAGGGCCTAAGAATGGCACTAGCGTTAGGTGAATAAATAGCGCGCGTTCGCGGCCAATTTCTGTACCTAACTGACGAATTGCTTCAATAAATGGTTGTGATTCAATATCACCTACTGTGCCACCAATTTCCACAATCGCAATATCATGACCTTCAGCACCGTCGTATACACGTTGCTTAATGTCATTTGTGATGTGTGGAATAACCTGAATGGTTGCACCTAAGTATTCACCACGGCGCTCACGACGTAGTACATCTTCGTACACTCGCCCTTGTGTGAAGTTGTTGCGGCTGGTCATTTTGGTGCGAATAAAACGCTCGTAGTGACCTAAATCAAGATCCGTTTCGGCGCCGTCTTCTGTAACGTATACTTCACCGTGTTGAATTGGGCTCATTGTGCCTGGGTCAACGTTTATGTAAGGATCCAGCTTTAAAATGGTAACATCTAAACCGCGGGCCTCTAAAATAGCTGCCAATGACGCTGCTGCAATACCTTTACCCAACGAAGAAACAACCCCGCCAGTAACGAAGATAAATTTTGTACTCATGCGAACCCTAGAATATCAGGAATTAAAAGGAATATAACACCCGAGAAAGAGACTCTGGGTATATCATCAAGACGGGGCGAAATTGTACCAAAACAGCGTTGAGCAATCCAGCTAAAAATAGCGTTTAGACGCACAAAAAATGTTCGTTGATTAACATTAGGTTGTACTGAGCAAATCTTATTTCGCTTTTTTAATGGCTTCCCATGCTTCTTCCATTTCGTCAAGCGTTGCGCTGTTTAAACTTTTACCTTTTGCAATTAAATAACCTTGCACTTTTTCAAAGCGCGCCGAGAACTTATCGTTGGCTTGTCTGAGTAGTTGCTCTGGGTCGCGTTTAACATGGCGAGCCACATTTACTGTGGCAAATAATAAGTCGCCTATTTCTTCTGCTGTATGTTCGGATGAAGGGTCGTGCTCAAGCGCTTCTTTTACTTCAAGTACTTCTTCACTTACTTTATCAAGTGCCCCGTGGTAGCTTGGCCAATCAAAACCAAGTGCGGCAACACGCTGCTGAATTTTTTTAGCTTTAGTTAGGCTTGGCATATTGGTAGGTATATCTTGCCAAAGTGAGGCTTTGCTTGGCTGTACTTTTGCTGCACGCTCTTGTGCTTTAATTGCTTGCCATTGCTTTGCTAATTGCTCGTCGGTTAACGCTTGCTTAGTGTTAAAAACATGAGGGTGACGGCGGGTAAGTTTACTATTTAGCTCACTAACCACGTCGTTAAAATCAAATAGCTCCTGCTCTTTAGCAAGTTGTGCGTAAAAAACTATTTGAAACAGTAAATCACCCAGCTCATTTTTAAGCTCGTTTAAATTACCCGACTCTATGCAGTCGGCCACTTCAAAGGCTTCTTCTAGCGTGTGCGGTACAATCGATTTAAAATTTTGCTTGCGATCCCACGGGCAACCGTCGGTAGGATCGCGAAGCAACGCCATAATATCGAGTAGTTGCTCAAGGGCGTTACTGTTTGCCATTTTATTGGTTTCGCTTGGCACTGTGCACACCTTCAATTTGATGCAGCTTTGACAAAACCCGGTTTGTGCCCGATAGGTCATGCACTTCTATTTGCATAGTAAATACCGCTAACTGATCGGCCCCAACAGTATTGACGTTCATGTTGATCACATTTACTTTTTCGTTAGCCAGTACAGAGCTAATATCGCGAATTAAACCTGAGCGATCGCTTGCTTCTATTTTTATACTTAGCGCATAAGAGCCATTTATTTCATCTGACCAACTAACCGATATAACACGCTCTGGGTGCAGCTCTTTTAAGTTGTTAAATGAATCGCAATCTTCGCGGTGTACCCCAATGCCACGGCCTTGTGTAATATAGCCAATTATTTTATCGCCAGGTACTGGGCGGCAACACTTAGCAACGTGGCTCATTAAGCTGCCCACACCATCCACCACAATGCCGTTTTTATCGCCAGTTACTTTACTTGGCGCTTTAAAACGAATAACGGGTTCTTCTTCAGTACGATCACTGACAAAGTTAAGCATTTGGTTTAAGCGAACATCGCCGGCACCTATGGCAACCATTAAGTCATCTAGTTCTTTAAAATTAAAGCGCTTAATAGCTGGGTCTAAATCTTTGTAGGTTAAATCTAGCTTTTGCAGTTCGTTATCAAGAATCTCTTTACCGGCGCTTAAGTTTTTATCGCGGTCGAGCTGTTTAAACCAATGATGGATTTTAGCCCTTGCACGCGACGATTTAATATAACCAAGCGATGGATTTAACCAATCGCGGCTTGGATTAGGCTGCTTTTGCGTGAGAATTTCTACCTGATCGCCCGTTGATAGCTGATGTGTAAACGGCACTATTTTGCCAAATACTTTAGCCCCTATACAGCGGTGCCCTACATTTGAGTGAATGTAGTAAGCAAAATCAAGCGGTGTAGCGCCAACAGGTAAATCGATGATATCGCCACTTGGGGTAAATATATAAACGCGGTCTTCTACAACTTGGTTTTTAAGCTCTTCGGCTAAATCGCCCCCATCAACCACTTCTTCTTGCCATTGCAGTAATTTGCGCAACCAGCTAATTTTTTGCTCATAGCCTGAGCCACGCCCAGGTAAAGCGCCTTCTTTGTACATCCAGTGCGCGGCTACGCCTAGCTCTGCATCTTGGTGCATTTCGCTGGTGCGTATTTGTATTTCAACGGTTTTCCCTTCAGGGCCAAATACCACGGTATGAATTGATTGATAGCCATTTTGCTTAGGTGTAGCAACGTAGTCGTCAAACTCTTTATTAAGGTGGCGCCAATTAGTGTGCACAATACCTAGCGCGCCGTAACAATCTTGCAGGCGCTCTACAACAATTCGCATTGCTCTAATATCAAACAGCTGCTCAAACTCGTAGTTTTTTTGCTGCATTTTTTTATAAATGCTGTAAATGTGCTTAGGGCGGCCATACACTTGCGCCTCAATACCGGCTTCGCTTAGGCGAGCTTTTACTTGCGCAACCATATCTTCCATATAGGCTTCACGGGCAAGGCGCTTGTCATCAAGTTGTTTAGCAATGCTTTTATAGGTGTCGGGGTGTAAATACCTAAATGATAAATCTTCTAGTTCCCACTTAAGCTGGCCTATACCTAACCTGTTTGCTAACGGGGCAAAAATATCGGCGGTTTCTTTAGCGGCAATAACACGCTCTTCTTCATCGCCATTTTTTACATTGCGTAAATGGCATACTTGCTCAGCAAGTTTAATCACCACAGCGCGCACATCTTCAACCATGGTAAGTAACATTTTACGAATGTTATCTACCTGCATAATGCCTTTACCTTGGTGCGATAAAGTACTAATAGCAGCCATTTGCGCAACCCCAGTTAAAAGCATGGCTACATTTTTGCCAAGTTGTGCTTCTACGGTTTCAAGGTCTACTAAGTCATTTAAGTAGTAATGCGTGAGATACGCGGTTGCGAGAGATTCTGCATCTAAATTTAGCTCGGCTAAAATCTCGACCATTTCTATGGCCGTGTTTTGCCGTGCTTGGTTGTCACATGTAACACACAATGCTTGCGCTTTGTTTAGTAGCGTTATTTTCTCTTGCGATAACGCTAACTGTTTTAGGCTAGTAGCAAAGTCACCTGTGTCGTCCTGCTGATGTGATTGACGTGTAGCGACCATAAAACGCTTTACCTCCGTTGAAATAACGCCATTGTTTCTATGTGTCCTGTATGTGGAAACATATTCATTAGCCCAATTTTAGTAACTTCAAAGCCTGCTTGCGAAATAATTGCACTGTCACGGGCTAAAGTAACAGGATCGCAAGAGACGTATAAAATGGTTTTAAACTGCTTTAAAGGTAGTTGCTCTAAAACAGCCATAGCACCTGTGCGAGAAGGGTCTAATACTAATACGTCTAGCGCCTTATTAAACCATTGTGCTGTTTCAATTTTTTGCGTTAAATCAAAACAATGAAAGTGCGCATTAGTGATAGAGTTAGTTTGCGCATTTTGCGTCGCCATTGCAACCGCCGATGCAACCCCTTCTACTCCAATAACCGATTTAGTATGCTGGGCTAGCACTAATGAAAAGTTACCAATACCACAAAATAAATCCAATACTTGCTCGTTTCCTTGCAAGTTAAGCCAATTTACCGACTGAGCTAACATAGCTTGGTTAACTTCATCATTTACTTGAATAAAATTACCAAGGCCAAATTCAAACTTTAAATTAAACTTTTCTAAAAAATAATACGGCGTAGGCAAATGAGCCTGCTCTATAACATCGCTGTTGTCTTGCCAAGTAATTAACCATTGCTGTGCGTTTGCTGCTTCTTGTATATAGCTTTTGGCTTCATCTGGTATCGCTTTAGTATGGCGAATAACAATAAAGTTCCCAGCCTCGTTTTGGCACAACTGTAAATGACTTATACTGTGTAGCGCTTTATATTGATTAATAAGTGTTTCAAAAATACTAAATACGTTAGTAAATGCCTTACTAAGCACATCACATTGCTCAATACTAATCACATTTTTAGAGCTAGGCGCACGATACCCAACTCGCATTTTTTTAGCGGCTTTATCATACATTACGGCAATACGCGCACTGCGTCTGTAATGAGTGGGCTTACTTAAAAGAGGCGCTTGCCAATTTAAGTCGCTTAATTTGGCAAATTTTTGAAACAATTGCGTCACTGCATTTTGCTTTTCAACCACTTGCTGATTTATTTCTAGGTGCTGCAACTGGCAACCACCACAGTGATTATAATGCTGACAAAAAGGCTGCGTGCGCGCATCGCTTGGATTAATAACCTTAACCAGCTTTGCACTACTGTACTTGGCTTTATCTTCAATTAGGCTTGCCGTTACTTTTTCATTCATTAAAGCGCCGCTTACAAAGCACACTTTGTTATTGTGTTTGGCAACGCCCCGCCCTTGATGATCCATGGCCGTAATATTAAGTGTGAGTGTTTGCTGTTTAAGTGGTTTTTTCTTTGCTTTAAAAATTTGCGCCATGCGGCATTACCTTAAATTTTGTATTACGTATAAGCAAATCAGATGCTTTGAGAATAGCCGATGAACCGTATATACTCGATCCATACTAATAATGATAATAACGCTTCCATTATGACCAAATTAGGCTTACGTGATTCTGTTTTAACCTTAACCTTGATCCCCACAGTGATCATTGGTTTGTTACTTGGCGGCTATTTTACAATAAATCGTTACATTGAGCTTGATGAAATTTTATATCAACAAGGCAGCTCAATATCTGAACCCTTAGCAATTGCTTTAGAGCAGCCTTTACTTGAAAAAAATAAAAAGCTGCTCAACCGTCTGATTAGTTACACACACAATAAGCACTCCCCAACCATTAAATCGATTGCTATTTTTGATACCAGCAATCAGCTTATTATGACCAGCAACTATCATCGCTCGTTTGATGAACTAACTCAAAAAGAACAAATTGAAAATCTTCACACAACAAAAATTAATAAATCAGAAGAGTTAATCACGTTCTACACCCCAATTTTTAATCACTCTGCGCCGGTATCAAAATGGGATATTAATGATTTTCAAACCCCGCTTGGCACCGTTATTTTACAACTTAATAAAGACCAAGCGATTATAGGCCAGCAGCGAGCGGTTTTAATTAGCGGCATTGTTATTTTATTTTCAATAATATTGGCATCTATTTTAGCGCTTAAGCTTAGCCGTATGTTTATGAACCCACTTAATAAGTTAGTACTTGCCACCGACAAACTAGTTGAAGGTAAAAGAGACACGGGTTTAAACGACACCATGATGGGCGAATTTGAACTTTTGCGTGAAGGGCTTAATACCATTGCCCACACTATGGTTATGCAAAAAGACGAAATGCAAAAAAATATTGATCAGGCCACGAGTGATTACCGCGAAACCCTAGAGCAATACGAAACCTCAAATATTCAGCTAACCATGGCCAAAAAAGAGGCGCAAGATGCTAACCGCGTTAAGTCCGACTTTTTAGCTAAAATGAGTCACGAGTTACGCACCCCGCTTAATGGGGTTATTGGCTTTACGCGCCAATTGTATAAAACACCTTTAAATAAACATCAAAAAGATTACCTCGATACCATAGAGCTTTCTGCCAATAGCTTATTGACGATTATTAGCGATATTTTAGATTTTTCTAAACTTGAAGCAGGCGCAATGGAGCTTGAATCAATCCAGTTTCAACTACGCGATAGCGTAAACGAGGTTATGACATTATTAGCTCCCTCGGCGCATGAAAAACAACTTGAGCTATCTATTTATATCAACCCACAAGTGCCTGATGATTTAACCGGTGACCCCACTCGCCTTAAACAAGTACTCATTAACTTGTTAAGTAATGCCATTAAGTTTACTGAAAAAGGCTCTATAAAAGTTGATATAAGCTACCGCTTATTAGATGAAGACCGCGCCTCTATTTTAGTATCAGTAACCGATACCGGTGTGGGTATTCCAATGGATAAGCAAGATGCGTTATTTACAGCATTTGGCCAAGCAGATTCATCCATCACCCGAAAATTTGGCGGCACTGGTTTGGGTCTCATTATTACTAAACATATTGTAGAGGCTATGAATGGCCGAATAACGCTAAATTCAGCCCCAGGAAGCGGCACCTGTTTTACCTTTAATGGTGTGTTTAGGTTGCCTGATCATACCTTTAGTAACGACTTACCTTCTAAATCGCTCATTGGTAAACGCATATTATACTTAGAGCCACACGAGCATACGCATCACTCAGTGCTTTCTGTATTAAACGAGTGGGAAACTGTAGTAACCGCTTGTTTTAATGAAGGTGCATTTCGAGACGCTATTAAACATAAAATGTTTAAATACGATATTTGTATTATTGGTGATATGGCATCGGTAGATGACATGCAACGTTTAAAGGGTTATATAAATAGTGTACGTGAGTCAACTGATTATTTATATTTAATGCTTAATACTATTTCTCATAGTATGAGAGAGTCTTTCATTGGTAGTGGTGCAGATGTATGTTTAAGTAAGCCGCTTAATCATCGTAAATTATGTGAAGTACTGGCTGCGCCTTATCGCCTTGATCATCCTACCTTAAATATTGAACCAAGCGATCAAACATTATTGCCATTAAAAGTACTGGTGGTAGATGACAACGATGCAAACTTAAAACTTATTTGCACCTTGTTAAAAGAGCAAGTTGAATTTATAGACACCGCTTATAATGGCTCGCAAGCCTACAGCTTAAGTAAAAGCCATAAGTACGATGTTATTTTTATGGACATACAAATGCCGATTATGGATGGCATTACCGCGTGTAAACTTATTAAGGAGTCTTCTTTAAACGAAGACACACCTATTATTGCGGTAACCGCGCATGCACTGCACAGCGAAAAAGAGCAGCTATTAAAAGATGGCTTTAAAGGCTATTTAACTAAGCCTATTGATGAGGACATGCTGAGCCAAATTATATGCGATCATAGTCCGCAATCGCCCGTAAGCCGCGACAAAATTAAAAGTGTAACGTCACAAAGCCCAGCTCCATTTGAAAGTAACTGCTTAGATTGGTCGCTTGCGCTACAACGTGCAGGGGGCAAAGGTGAGCTGGCGCTGGAAATGCTCAATATGCTATTACAAAGTGTGCCAGAGACGCTCTCGCAGCTCAACGAAGCTATTGAGCAAAACGATTGCCAAACGGTATTAAGTGTTATCCACAAATTCCATGGCGCGTGCTGTTATACCGGTGTGCCTAAGCTTAAATCACTGGCAGAAACCATAGAAACCTCACTTAAAAGTGATTGCGTGCTAGATAACGTTGAGCCTGAACTATTTGAGCTTCAGGATGAGCTGGAAAACCTCATGGCAGATGCAAGTGCTACCGAGCATCAACGCTAAAAAACACGTAATAAAAAAGCGCAGACAATGCGCTTTTAACAGGTTTTAATACCATTTTACTTAATTAAGTATTTCTATGAAATGGTGCCACCGTGGGGTTAAATTTATAACCTTGCCTCAATCATGAGGCGTTTCATGTCGCGTACTGCTTTTTCAAGGCCATCAATAGCTGCGCGCGCAATAATAGCGTGGCCAATGTTAAGCTCATAAATTTCAGGCATTGCAGCAATTGGTTTTACGTTATGATAATGAAGGCCATGCCCTGCATTTACAATTAAGCCTAAGCTCGCCGCGTATTTTACACCCTCTCGTATGTGCTCAAGCTCTTTGTGTAAATCTTCATCATTAGTGGCATCTGCATACGCGCCGGTATGAATTTCTACATACGGTGCACCACACGCTTTAGCTGCATCTAACTGTGCTTTATCGGCATCAATAAATAATGACACTTTAATACCCGCATCAGTCAATGTTTTAGTGGCCGCTTTAATTTTATCTACATTAGCGGCCACATCTAGGCCGCCTTCGGTCGTAAGCTCTTCACGTTTTTCAGGTACTAAACATACGTACTCAGGCTTTACTTCAAGGGCAATATTAATCATTTCATCTGTAACCGCTGTTTCAAGATTCATACGCGTTTGAATCGTTTTAGCCATTACGTATACATCGCGGTCTTGAATATGGCGACGGTCTTCACGCAAGTGAATAGTAATACCATCTGCACCGGCATGCTCTGCCACACTGGCCGCATGTGCTGGGTCTGGGTATGATGTACCACGCGCTTGGCGAAGCGTTGCAATATGATCAACGTTTACGCCTAAAAGAATGTCTTTCATTTTGTTACCTGTAAAATATGTTTATTGAGAGGCCATAAATAATTCACGGCTTTTTAATGGTTTATTACCCAGTAAAGGTTTTAGTAAATAACGGCTTAATTGTTTTGCCATATAGAGTACATCGCTTTGGCTAAAATCATGATTAGCAATCGCTTTGAGCTGCGCGCCGCTAAACCCTGAGCGCGTATCTTGTTGCATCAAAAAACCCAACTCAGGAAAGTAACTATACGTTTGCCTTTCATCAATTGGCTCACCACTGGCATCAAAGCTGAAGTCGACGCCATAGCCCAACAACTCTAATAGTTGAAATTCGTATGAGCGCAGCACCGACTGTAAATCGACATCGCTATTTAAGTTCTCTAAGTGAGTTTTGTAGAGCTCAAACACTTGTTCAAGTGGCTCGTTTACCGGCACAATGCGGTTAGTCAGCTCATTTAAATAAAAGCCACAGTAAAGCTTATCCTTTGTTAAATATAAAGGATTACCATGTAGCTCAAATTTATTAATGTATTTTAAATCGTACTTGCCACTGTAATGAACAAGCAGTGCCTGAAAAGGCTGTAATTGTGCTTTGTGTTTAGTGGCCTGGCGACCACTCACTCTGGCTAGCATTCTAAGCTGGCCTACGCCTTCTACCAGCATATCGAGCATTACTTGGGAGTCGCTATAAGGACGCCGATGTAATAGGTACGCTGTGTAGAAGTCGCTATCCATATTAGTTGGTTAAATGCAGGTTAATCTTCGCCATAGCCTAAACTTCTTAAGGCACGTTCATCATCTGCCCAACCCGATTTAACTTTAACCCAAAGCTCTAAAAACACTTTGTTATCGAGCATTTCTTCAAGGTCTTTACGGGCTTCACGGCCAATCACTTTAAGCTTTTCGCCTTTGTTACCTATTACCATGCGTTTTTGGGTTTCACGCTCAACAAGAATTAACCCGTTGATATGCCAAACACCGTTTTCTTGCCATTTAAACTGCTCAATTTCTACAGTAACAGAATACGGCAGCTCTTCGCCCATAAAGCGCATTAGCTTTTCACGAATAACTTCTGCCGCCATAAAACGCATTGAGCGGTCGGTTACATAGTCATCAGGAAAGTAAAATTCGCACGGTGGTAAGCGTTTAGTTACTTCGGCTTTAATTAAATCAACGTTTTTACCTTGTGTTGCCGATACCGGCATTATGCCCACAAAATCAAATTTGTCGCCAAGCATCTTCATATGCGGTAATACTAAATCGCGGTCTTTTACTTGGTCTATTTTATTAATAACAAGTAAAACAGGCTTACCACTTTGCGATACTTTATTAAGTACCATTTCGTCATCGGCATTCCAGTGAGTGCCCTCAACAACAAAAATAATAAGCTCGACATCACCAATTGAACTCGATGCAGCACGGTTCATCAAGCGGTTAATAGCGCGCTTTTCTTCAACGTGTAAGCCCGGCGTATCAATATAAACAGCTTGGTGTTGCCCTTCGGTATGAATACCCATAATACGGTGGCGAGTTGTTTGTGGCTTGCGCGAGGTAATACTTACTTTTTGCTCAATGATTTCATTAAGCAATGTTGATTTACCTACATTAGGGCGGCCAACAATGGCAACCATGCCACAAAACGTATCAATATCACCTTCATGAGGCTGTATTAAGGTATCAAGATTCATTTTTTAGTATCTTCAATGCTTTTTCGGCAGCTTTTTGTTCGGCTTTACGGCGCGAGCTACCAACAGAAATAATGCTATCCATACCTTCAACTATACATTCAACCGTGAACGTTTGATTGTGCGCTTGACCTTTGGTATCAACAACGGTGTAGCCCGGTAAAGATAACTTACGCGCTTGTAGATACTCTTGCAGCAAGGTCTTAGGATCTTTTTGATTAAGCCCTGGTGAAATAGCATCAAGTCGAGATTCGTACCACGCTAAAATTAGCTCGCCACAGCGGTCTATGTTTGAGTCTAAAAACACAGCCCCTATAATGGCTTCTACAGCATCAGCTAATGTTGATTCACGACGAAAACCACCGCTTTTTAACTCACCCGGCCCAAGGCGCAAGTAGTCACCTAAACCAAACTCTAGCCCAAATTCAGCAAGTGTTTGGCCACGCACAAGCGTAGAGCGCATACGGCTTAAATCGCCTTCACGCGCTTTTGGAAATTTGTCGTACAAAGCATTGGCAATAACAAAGCTCAAAATTGAATCGCCTAAAAACTCTAAGCGTTCGTTGTGTTGACCTTTATGACTGCGGTGCGTCATTGCCTGTTCAAGTAAACCTTGATCAGCAAATTCGTAGCCAATTCGTTTATATAATTCTGTTACATTTTTTTTCATTGTTACTGAATATTACCTAGGCGTTCAAAACGAACACCAGTTGGAACCCATCCTGGTAAAACATCATCTGGGCCATTCTCAAATTCAAAACTCATCCATATAAAGACAGCTTTACCCACCAAGTTTTCTTTTGGTACAAAGCCCCAAAAGCGACTATCTTGGCTGTTGTCGCGGTTATCACCCATCATAAAATAATGATCAGCTGGTACAGTCCATTCATCCGAAGGAGTACCTGGTTGCTGATAGTAACGCCCTTTACGTTCAGGTGCGCGTGGGTTGATTAAAATGTCGTGCTTGAGTGTCGTTAAATCTTCATTTACTCGGGCAAGCGACATTTGGCCTTGTTTAAACTCATTATCGTTAATTAATTTAAAATCAATTTTATTAAACTCATTACAAAGTAGGTCACCCTGCTGGGTCTCGCCTTCTTTACAATTAGGTTGAATATATAAACGTTTATCACGATAAACAATTTTATCGCCCGGTAAACCAATAGCACGTTTTATATAATCTACTCGCTCATCTAACGGGTATTTAAAAACAACAATATCGCCGCGTTCAGGCTCGCCTACATCTACAAGCTGGCTACGCCATACTGGGTCTTTAATCCCGTACGAGTACTTTTGTACTAAAATAAAGTCGCCCACCAACAGGGTTGGCATCATTGAACCTGACGGTATTTGAAAAGGCTCAAAAATAAACGACCTAAAAATAGTAATAGCTGCAATCATCGGAAAAATCGATTTTGCAGTTTCTGTAATTGCCGGCTCAGGTGCTATTAACGCCGCTGTTTCCTCATCAAGCTGGCCACCGGCAGATGTTTGGGCAAGCGCCAAACGCTCTTGCCTTTTTGGCGCATACATTAGGTGGTCAATTAACCATATTAAACCTGAGCCTAACGTTAATAACACCAATAAAACTGAGAAATAACCAGCCATCTATAATCCTTTGTTTTTATTTACCAACTTTCAAAATAGCTAGAAACGCTTCTTGCGGTACTTCTACGTTACCCAATTGCTTCATTCGTTTTTTACCATCTTTTTGCTTTTGCAATAGCTTTTTCTTACGACTCACGTCACCACCGTAACACTTAGCGATTACATTTTTACGTAATTGCTTAACTGTGGTGCGGGCAATAACATGTTGTCCTATTGCAGCTTGAATCGCAATATCAAACATTTGACGCGGAATAAGCTCTTTTAACGCATCAGCAAGTTGGCGGCCGCGTGATTGTGCACTGTCGCGGTGAACAATTATAGCGAGCGCATCAACACGTTCACCATTGATAAGTATATCAACACGTACCATGTCTGATGTTTGAAAGTGCTTAAAGTTGTAATCAAGCGATGCAAAACCACGACTGGTTGACTTTAATTTATCAAAAAAGTCCATAACCACTTCAGCCATAGGTAGCTCATAGGTTACAGCGACTTGCTTGCCGTGATAACTCATTTTAGTTTGCATACCACGCTTTTCTACACACAGAGTAATAACGCTACCTAAAAACTCTTGCGGTACAAGTATGTTTGCCTCTACCACTGGTTCGCGTATTTCAACAATATCATTTACCGCCGGTAAGTCAGACGGGTTATCAATTTGACTCGTACCTTCTTTGGTTACTACTTCGTAGATTACAGTAGGTGCCGTGGTAATTAAATCAATATCGTATTCACGCTCTAAACGCTCTTGAATAATTTCCATGTGTAGCATACCTAAAAAGCCACAGCGGAAACCAAAACCCAGTGCTGTTGAATTTTCAGGTTCAAAAAATAACGACGCATCATTTAAGCTTAGTTTATTAAGTGCATCGCGAAACGATTCATAATCATCAGAGGCAATTGGGAACATACCTGCATATACTTGCGGCTTAATTTTTTGAAAGCCTGGTAAACGCACTGGTGCCGCATTTTTTTGATGCGTAATCGTATCGCCCACTGGGGCGCCGTGTATTTCTTTAATACCGGCAATAACAAACCCTACTTCGCCGGTACGTAAAATACCCGTGTTGGTTTGCTTAGGGGTAAAAATACCCACGTGATCAGCTGTATGTACTTGCTCGTTCGACATTATTTTTATTTTGTCGCCGGCACGTAGTTCACCGTGCTTAATACGCACTAGTGATACAACACCTTGGTATGGGTCAAACCATGAGTCAATAATAAGCGCCTGCAAAGGTTGATCTTTTTCACCTACCGGTGGTGGAATATCCTTTACAATCATTTCAAGTACTTCAGCAATACCAACACCAGTTTTTGCACTACATTGCACAGCGTCTAGGGCATCAATACCAATAATGTCTTCAATTTCTTCTGCTACACGAAGCGGATCGGCTTGCGGTAAATCTATTTTATTTAAAACAGGGATTACTTCTAAATCCATTTCGATGGCGGTATAACAGTTTGCCAGTGTTTGTGCTTCAACACCTTGTCCGGCATCAACAACTAAAAGCGCACCTTCACATGCCGCTAAAGAGCGAGAAACTTCATAAGTAAAGTCAACGTGCCCTGGTGTATCGATAAAGTTAAGTTGGTAGGTCTCGCCATCGTTAGCTGTGTAGTTAAGCGTTACACTTTGCGCTTTAATGGTAATACCGCGCTCACGCTCAATGTCCATTGAATCTAACACTTGCTTTTGCATTTCGCGGTCTGTTAAGCCACCACAAACCTGGATCAAACGATCTGAAAGGGTCGATTTACCATGGTCAATATGGGCGATGATCGAAAAATTACGGATATGCTTCATAAACTGGATTCTAAACTTCTATTTTAATAGGCTAAGTACGAACACCTGAGTGACTTGAAAATACTTATTGGGTATAAGTGCTATATAAGTGGCTAAATGCGCTTTAGATAATCAAATTTTGATTGCCTTTTTACCCTGTATTTCCAAGTTACTCTGGTATAAAACGGCAATTTTACATTTAATTGGCCTTAATCACCATCTATTTGCGTTAAAGGAAGGCTAATTGGATGAATTTTTATCACTTTTACATCATGCCTGAGTGTTTTTACTTTGCTTTTAGCTAAAAAGTAACCACCTACACCGCCCAAAGCGGCGAATAATATTTGCCATCCCTGCGCTAAAAGTAGTAATTCGGCACTAATAAATGCAAGCGTTAATCCTAAAAATAAAGGCAGCATGTATACAGCAAAAGCATGTTTGACTAGATGCGAATCATCTAATGAGAGCGTTACTTTTTGGCCCACTTCTACAGGAGTATCAAATTGATATGGAAAGGTTTTTTTATCGCTACCAAAGAGTTTGGCAAAGACTTGCGAGCCACAGCGACCATTACACCCTTCGCAGGCTTTTTGTTGCTGGGCTTCTAAGTGGGCAGTGGTGCCATCTAGGGCAACCACTGTAAGTGTTTGTTCAATCATAACAACCCTTACGAATTGTTTATAATGCGCGAGTCACTGACTCAGCAATTGCCTTTGCGGTTTGGCTTGGCACATTACCAACAACGGATACATCAAAGTTTCCGCCATTATGCACATAAATTGTCGTTGCGCCAGAAGTTAATGATCCGCTTAAGCGGCGACCTGGTAAGGGGCGCTGTACAAAAACTGAAATTTCAACAAACCCATCAGAATATAAATAATAGTCAGTAAGTTCGTTATTTAAATCAAGTTTATGGCGGTCTGACTTTAGTAATTTAAAGCCATTAGGTAACCAACCAATGCGCCAGTTTGTGGCATTGCTTTTTTCACCTTTCAGTGCGTTACCTGGTAATGGCGTTGGAAAATTACGATTGAGCACTTCTAAAATCATCGGTGCTGGTTGCTCTGTTACGCTAATATGGGTTAACTGTAGCTGCTCTAATGCTTCACCTTGGTGGTTAACATAAGCGGCTTTTAATAACAGCGATGACTCTGTATCAAGCCAAATCCAATAGTTATATTTGTATTCATCTTTTGATTCTATTCTCACCAGTTGCGCCGCTCGCCCTGCAATACGGCCTTTACCACCTAGCACAAAATCATATTGGCTGCTTAATGCTTCAATATCTTTAAATAATACTTCAGGTATTGGCCCAGCAATGGAGTCTGTATTTATAGAATATGGCTGCGATTGCGGTTCAAAGTAGGTTACTTGGTCGTTAATTCTCACCATTTCTAAGCCCGCGCCATTAAGTAAACTTAAATGCTCAAGCTCTGTTTCACCTTGCTTTGCATGCACCCAACGGTAGGGTTCCATGGCTTTACCCTTTACCACCACAAAAGAGGCGTCAAAATTACGGGTATGCACTGCATTCGCCATGTTTAGTAATAAATCTTTGGCGGGATTTGTGTCGTTAGCAAAAACATTAAAGCTTAATACCAACGACAGAACAAAAGTGATTACTTTCATTTAATTAGTTTTTTTCCTCTTGCGCTTTGTCACTATTTTGCGCTGTTTGCAAAGAGTGTGCAACACGTGCTTGACGTTGATGCTCTAAAACTAACGCGCCAATGCGTTGTTGCTGTAATTCGCGTAAACCTTGCTCAGCGTTTTCAAGAGCAGGTTCTGATGAATAACTCACCGGCGACGCCATACCTGTTAATGGGGTAGTTTGTAAAAGCGGAATTTCGCTTTCTTGCTCGCCCGCACCTTGCGGCAAGGTATTTACGCCAACAATGGCAAACATAGCTACGCTTGCAGCAATAGCAAGTTGTGCAACCGGCTTACGCCAATTAAACGCCACTACTTTGTTGTCTTGCTGCGCTTCACTGTGCTCGGTATCTGGAGCTTTGTTTGCTGTCGATTGGGTGAAATCGGCATACACAGGCTCACTTTCAAGTGCTAAGGCGATGTTATCGCTTATATCGATGTGTATGTCGTTGTTATTTTTTTGAGCACGCATCGCATCACCAATTAGCGCATATCGACCAAACGTAGCAACATCCTGATCAGAAATTTTACCCTCTGCAAGGTGTTGTTCGCCGTCAAGTAATGCTGATAACGTTTCGCTATCCAACTTGTTAACGTGTGCTTTTGTCATACTAAGACTCGCCTATTAATGGGTTTAATTTATTATCTATTGCTTCTCGGGCTCTAAAAATACGCGAACGTACTGTCCCAACAGGGCAATCCATTACCACGGCTATTTCTTCATAGCTCATCCCTTCGATTTCTCTTAGGGTAATCGCGGTTTTAAGGTCTTCAGGCAAACTATCAATCGTATTAAAAATAACAGCGCGTACTTCGTCGCTTAACAGTAAGTTTTCAGGCGATGCGTTTGAACGCATCGAATCCGCACCGTCATAAAACTCGGCATCTTCAGCGTCTATATCGTTTGCTGGCGGTTTACGGCCCTGAGCTACTAAATAATTTTTAGCACAATTAACGGCAATACGGTATAACCACGTATAAAAGGCACTATCACCTCTAAAGTTTGGAAGTGCACGGTAGGCCTTAATAAATGCCTCTTGTGCTACATCTGCAATATCGCCTTGGTTAGACACATAACGTGAAATTAACCCTGCAATTTTGTTCTGATACTTCTTTACTAATAGGTTGAAGGCGTTTTTATCTCCTTGCTGGACCCTTTTTACAAGCGCTAAATCTAATTCCTGCTCGCTCATTCGAGCCGGTACTCCTCTGTTTGATTCTTGCTGGTTATTCATAGTGTCGCCATTGTTCACAAATACTCTGACCTCTTTATGAATAAAAAGTTCTGCTTAATATTATTTTTTTATAAAATAGTCGTAAATAACGGCGCTAAGCCATTAAAATCACTACGTAGTAATATGACAAATATGATACAACTACACTATTAAAAACAAATATTGCTCTAATTTGAGCATTGTAACCGCAAAGTACCTCTGACATGAACCAAAATAAACATCATATTGCTGATGTCGCTATTATCGGTAGCGGCGCGGCGGGCTTATCTCTTGCATTGTCTTTAGCTAACTATTGTAATGTTACTGTGATCAGTAAAGGTGCCCTTACCGAAGGCTCTACACTGTATGCACAAGGCGGGATTGCCGCAGTATTTGATAAAAAAAACGACAGCATAGAATCACATGTTGAAGATACCCTTGATGCCGGCGGTGGTTTATGTGACCGAGAAGCTGTGCATTATACTGCAAGTAATGCGCATCAGTGTTTACAATGGCTCATTGAGCAAGGCGTTCCTTTTGATATGGAGTTTGATAGCAAAGGAAAAGAGCGCTTTCATTTAACCCGCGAAGGCGGACACAGCCATCGCCGTATTTTACATGCAGCCGATGCCACTGGTAAGGCCGTACAAACCACGTTAATTAGCCAAGTTAAAGCGCATAAAAACATTACCCTGCTCGAGCAATACAACGCCATCGACTTGATTAGTGATAAAAGCTTAGGTAAGCCGGGTTCGCATATTCATGGCATGTACGTGTGGAATAAAAAAGCAAAAAAAGTAGAAACTATTTCCGCTAAATTTGTAGCGCTCGCAACGGGGGGGGCAAGCAAGGTGTATTTGTACACTTCAAACCCTGATGTATCTAGCGGTGACGGTATTGCCATGGCGTGGCGTGCAGGCTGTAGGGTAGCCAATATGGAATTTAACCAATTTCACCCCACTAGCCTTTATCATCCAGAGCTACAAAACTTCTTAATTACCGAAGCTATGCGCGGTGAAGGAGCGTATTTAAAGCGCCCCGACGGCACTCGCTTTATGAAAGACTTTGACGATAGAGAAGAGCTGGCACCGCGCGACATAGTAGCCCGTGCTATCGACTTTGAAATGAAGCGTTTAGGTGCAAATTGTGTATACCTAGATATTAGCCACAAAGATAAAGACTTTATTATTGAGCACTTCCCTACTATTTACGCAAAGTGTTTAAGTGTAGGGCTTGATATAACCAAAGAAGCCATCCCGGTTGTTCCTGCCGCGCATTATACGTGTGGCGGTGTAATGAGCGACTTTAATGGTAAAACCGATTTAGATAACTTATACGCTGTAGGCGAAGTAGCCTACACAGGTTTGCACGGCGCTAACCGTATGGCGAGCAATTCATTATTAGAGTGCATTGTGTTTGCTCACGCTGCCGCTAAAGATATTTTAAGTAAACTTGAGCATGCGCCAGCACCACTTGCGCTGCCAAGTTGGGATGAAAGCCGAGTCAGTAATTCTGATGAAGAAATTGTTATTACCCATAACTGGCACGAACTGCGGTTATTTATGTGGGATTATGTAGGCATTGTGCGCTCAACTAAACGCCTAGAACGAGCACTGCACCGTGTTGAGTTATTACAACAAGAAATACATGATTATTACGCAAACTTTAGAGTAAGTAATAACTTATTGGAGCTTCGTAATTTAGTACAAGTAGCCGAGCTTATAATTAGAAGTGCAATGCAGCGTAAAGAAAGCCGTGGCCTTCACTATACAATTGACTACCCTGAGCAAAATGAAAACCCAACACCCACTATTTTGATTCCACCTCGCCATTAATGGCAATCAATGCTGCGCGCTTTAAACGTGCGTAGCTTTGCTTATTTACGCCATTAGCTGAAATAATAAGCCATTGGTGTTTATTAAAACCTTTAATGTGTAACCACACACTGGTATTTAATATTTTTGTTTTAGGGGTTATTTGCCCCTGAACTTTTAAACTTTCGTTTTCGAAGCGTATTTGCTTAGGCTCTAAAATAATAACGCCACTTTCAGGGTGAATGGCCACTATTTTTTGCCATACCCAGCATAGCGCAATTGCATTTACAGTTATACAAACAACAATGCTAAAAAAAGAGCTTAAATAAAGCCCCAATACCACACTTAATAAGCAGAAAAACAGCACCACTGGCCGCTGTTCTGCTTTATTATTTACTACTGTAAACCTATACACGAACTCGGTCTAAAATTAGCGATACCATGGTATTAAGCTCAGCATCTTTACATTCTTCATGGCCCATAAACCATGCAAATAAATCAGGGTCTTCTTGGGTTAGCAAACGCTGAAATACAGCCTGTTGCTGTGCATTTAACGAATCATACGCCTGCTCTACAAATGGCATAAACAAAACATCTAACTCTAACATGCCGCGGCGACAAGCCCAGCGTATACGTGCTTTACTATGAATTTCAGTCATTTTAAACCTCATACTTAATTGTCCCGAGTTTAACAAATACCCGCCTAATTAGCAGCTATTAATCTGTGTTCAAATAATAAAAAACTGCCCGCCTTCGTTGCTGTACCCTAGGTTATAACTGCGTTATTATGTCTACTCATTTGTATTGCACAGAAGGTTTTTATGTCGAGCGTTTATGCATGTCCGTTATCTCACCAACTTATTAGCCTAACCGGTGCGGATAAATTGTCTTATCTTCACGGACAAATCACTCAAGATCTCAATAAACTATCTAACAGCAATTATTTATGGGCTGGTCACTGCAGTGCCAAAGGCAAGTTGTGGGGTGTGTTTAAATTATTTTCTCACCAAGATAGCTACTACTTAGCAGGTTCACAGCCTGAGGTAGAGAAGTCGCTCAGTGAGCTAAAAAAATACGCTGTGTTTGCCAAAGTAGATATTGATGTTTCTACGAACAGATTAATCGGGTTGATCAGTGACGATTTAACCCCAGTACTAGAAAAACTTGATATTCGTTTTTCTGATGACCAAACGGCCTGTGACTTCCCAAGTGGTAAAGCCCTTAAGTTAGCGCCAAATCGCGTTTTACTAATGGTTGATAGCCAATTTAGTATGCCAGATGATGTGTCTACATTAGATAACTGCGCACTATGGCAAGAAGCCGCTATAAAAGCGGGCGAGCCACAATTAAATAGTGACGCCATTGGCGAATACGTACCACAAATGGTAAACCTTCAAGCGATTAACGGCATTAGTTTTAAAAAAGGCTGTTACACCGGCCAAGAAACGGTTGCCCGTATGAAGTACCTAGGTAAAAACAAACGCGCTATGTATATTGTTACAGGTAAAAGCGATGGCCTACTTGAAGAGCCTGAGCTTGAAACCCAAGTGGGCGAAAACTGGCGCCGCGCTGGTAAACTAATTGCCCAAAGCTATAACGAAAATAGCCAAACCATATTTGGCCTTGTTGTGCTGCCAAACGATACACCAAGTACACACGTACTTCGTGCAAAGCACATCCCTCAGGTAGAGCTAAGCATTCTGCCTCTACCTTACTCTCTTGAAGATGAATAAATAGGAATGACTATGATCGTTGCACCAAACACAGTAGTAAAAATGCATTATTCAGTACTGGATAACGATGGCAATACCATTGATAACTCTTTTGATGGCGAGCCACTGGTTTTTATTATTGGCACAGGCTACTTAATCCCAGGGCTTGAAAATGCACTCCAAGGCAAGCAAGCCGGTGATACATTAAATGTAAAAGTAGAACCTGAAGAAGGCTACGGCGAACGTCACGATAACCTAATGCAAGCGGTGCCTAAGTCGATGTTTGATGGCATGGAGATTGAAGTGGGTATGCAATTTAGAGCGTCAACTGATGATGGTGATCAATCTGTGATGATTATCGAGATTCAAGATGAAGACGTTATAGTTGATGGCAACCACCCGCTTTCGGGTATTACCCTTAACTTTGATGTAGAAATTTTAGAGGTGCGCGAAGCAACCGAAGAAGAGCTTGCGCACGGCCACGTGCACGGTGAAGGCGGTTGTGGTCACGATCACTAATCATACCGCCGTTTATAAAAAAGCGCCTAAGGCGCTTTTTTTATAACATATTGTTGTAGGTCGCGGTTTTTATTGGCGCCGGTTCCTCTAAAGGGGTTTCACTGGGTGTTATTTTACCCTCAAGCGCACGTAATAAGCCTTGCTGATCGTTTGTTCCCACTCGGTACTTAGTACCGTCTTTTAAGGTTAACTGTAGCGCACTAAACCCTGATACAGAATACACCCACCCATCATGCGTAATACGAATACCAATGCCATGGCGGTAAGAGTTTTGCACCGCTTTAGCCTCTACTATGTCAGTTAGTGCTAATCGTTGCCCCGCAACGCCAGGGCCAAAAGCCCAACTAATTGTTTGCTCGTCAACTTTTACAGTTAAGCCATGAAACAAAAAACCGACTAAAACCAATACACCGGCAAATACCATTAATGGCACATCGGCGCCCATTAAGTTCCAGGCTAAGGCTACAAAGCCGCCTATCCATGCTAAAACAAAAAATATAAACACCGCATATTGTTTATGCTGATACATAACGCTCTCTTTATTATTAAAAACTGTACACCAACGTGGCGCTTAATTCTGAGTCGTATTTAAGGTTATCGTCTTCAGGTTTTGAATTATAACGATACATGTAGGCAAACTTTAACGATACCGCTCCTATGACTTGGCTAATCAAAGCGGTTTCTGACTTCAAACGCGAATTTAACCCCGACAAAGACTGCTCAATACTCACATCTTGATTAAAGCGCGTGCGCTTTGATACCAAACGCTCCCACTGCATTGCAATACGAACTAAATAACCGGTTTTGTTTTCATCTTCTTCGCTTACCTCTGATTCATCATCAGCGACAGAGCGATATAAGCCTGGGCCAATATCAATATCTACTTTATTTTTTACACCTTGGTAAACTCTGGCACCATAGCCGGTAGCCACCGTACTTTTGTAATCTAGGCCACTAAATTTATCTTCTTCGTAGTCACCGTAAATAAAAAATGAAGAGTTTTTAACGCCCACTTTGTAGTTACCCTGTGCAGAGACAAAAATACGGTCTGCCGTTACATCGGTTTGCCCTGTATCTTCGTTTTGATCTCGTTTATACAAGGTGTCTAATTTAAATTGGTTACGCCAATTTTCGAAGTCTTGGTATAAATTTCCTCTAAACTTAAAGCTGGTAGAGTTAGTATTACCCTTACTTAAAATCAAGCCAAATTCCGTATCGCCATAGAGCATTTCGCCTTTATGTAGCTCGTGAATTTCTTCATCAGAGAGTTGTCCATATTCATGAAAGTCTTCAAATGGATCAACAGCCCAACAGCGGCTGCTCATTATTAAAAACACGAATAGTAAATACTTATGCACGGTAAACTCTCTTGCACATACAAACAAAACTGCTTACTCAGCGTGCTCTGTTTCTTTCCACAAAATATGACAAAACGGCGCGTCTTTATCACGGCTAATTAAAATTTTTGCAAATAACACATCTTCGTTTTCAAACTCTAACCCCACTAGCACTTGCACAAATAACTCCGGCTCTATTTCAAGTGCTACAAAGTTTTGCCATTGCTCATCAGGCTCGCCTTCTTCAATAAACCCAAGTTCTTCTCGGTATTCGTTAAAGTCTTCAACATCTTGTTCGCTAAGATTATTTGGCGCCAGCTCTAAAAAAATATCGTACGCTTGATGGGTAACTTCTTCTTCGCTATATAAACGTGGGCCTGACATGGGTAAAACCTCAATGCATTTTAAGTGCGCACATAATATCAAAACTCATCTGTGTTTTGAGAAAAAACAGCTAAAAATAATGACTTTTTTGTTACCAGCTCATGCGCAGTTAAGCTTAAATAAGATTCAAAGTGCTTTGACTAAAAAAGTTAAAAATAATTCAATTTATTTTTTATTATAAAACAAACCGTTACTTTACTTAGTAAGGCGTACATCATAAGCTCAAACACATAATAATAGGAGAGCGCAATGATAAAACTAGAAATACAACAAGGCATTGCTAACGTTATTTTAAGCCGCGCAGAAAAACAAAATGCACTTAGCTTTGATATGTTCATGCAATTAAACAGCACTATTAAACGTATAAAAAAAGATAAAAGTGTTCGCGCCGTAGTAATAAAAGGTGATGGTGAGCATTTTTGCTCAGGGCTTGATGTGGCTGCAGTGATGGCCTCACCATTAAACATTGTTAGGCTGTTGCTAAAATGGCTACCTGGCAATCAAAACCTAGCTCAAAAAGTGGTACTGGGCTGGCAATCGTTAAGCGTACCTGTGATTGCGCAAATAAACGGAAATTGTTTAGGGGGTGGGCTACAAATAGCATTGGGCGCCGACTATAGAGTTGTTGATACCCAAGCAAAACTGGCCATTATGGAAGCACGTTGGGGGCTATGCCCCGATATGGGCGCTAATGTAGTGCTTGCTGGTTTATTAAAGCGCGACCAAGCGCTGTGGCTGGCAAGCCACGCCAACCCTATTAGTGCACACACGGCCTACGAGCTGGGGTTAGTCACAGAGCTTACAGACAATACCGAACAGGCCACACAGCGCATGTTAAATATATTACGTGAACGCTCCCCCGATACACTGGCAGCGATAAAGCGCGTTACTCAGCAAAGCTACACAACAAACCAACGACAAATTTTAGCTAAAGAAACGTTTAGCCAAATTCGCTTGTTACTCAATCCTAATACTAAAAAAGCAATTGCCAAAGCAAAAGGGAAAACAGATATAAGCTATGCAAATTCAAAGCGCTGGTAAGACTAAATTAGCATTTAATAATAGTGCGTATTTGCTAACGTTAATTTCTTTCTATATTAATGAGCCATTATCATGAAGTACTTGCTTAGCAGTGCAATTATTTTACTGTGCTTAGGGTGTGCTAAATTAATAATGCACTTAATTGGTGGCAGCTTCCCTGCACCGCTCCTTGGCATGGTTATTTTACTGAGTTTATTACTGTTAGGTGTAGTGAAAGAGCACCATATTAAACCCTCGGCCTCCCCTATTTTAAATATTATGCCAATATTTTTTATACCCGCGGGGGTAGGATTTATCGAGCACATTGCACTTATTAAGCTACATTGGCCCTATTTGGTTTTGGTTATTTTGCTCGTCCCTGCCAGTACGCTTTTACTGGTAAGCAGCGTTGTTGGCTATGTTAAAGGTAAAAATAACAATGACTGAGCTGCACCTTACACTATGGTACTTAACAACTCCCGCTATTATTTTGCTGTTTTTATTATTAAGAGCGTTTAATAAACACTGGCAGCACAGCATAGTAAAGTCGCTCACCAACCCGGTGTTTTTAAGTATTGCGATTATTGCCTTAGTTCTTGTTAATTTAAAATTACCTTATGCTGATTTTTCCACGCATAGCCAACTACTTAGTTGGCTATTAGAGCCTGCTATAGTGGCACTGGCCTTACCTTTGTATCAGCAGTTTATACATGTCAGAAAAAATCTACTGTTAATAGTAAGCACGTGTAGCTTAGGCATTATTAACGCCACTGTGGTGGCTTTTATTTTAAGTATTTTATTTGATGTACCCGCCAATTTAAGCGCCTCCGTAGCTGCATTAAGTGTAACTACGCCTATTTCGTTAATAGTTACTGAGTCCTTAGGGGGGATTAGCTCTCTTGCCGCAGCATTAGTTATATTTATTGGCTTACTAGGTGCACTCTTTGGGTTAATGCTCATTAAGTGGATAGGTGTTAATAACCAGCAAGCTCAAGGAATAGCAATGGGAACTGCGTGCCATGCTATAGGCACCGCAGCAGCACTAGACGAGCACCCAAAAATAGGCGCGTTTTCCTCGGTTGCGATGGCTTTAAGCGCATTATTAACCGCCATAATAGTCCCCGTGCTATATCCTTTTTTAGTCAACACTTTGCTATAGTTAGCAAAAAATAATTACGCAATATAAAGAGCCCACTATGATCAGTTCTGAAATAGAACAATTTGAAAAATACTACACCATGCTCACTGAGTATTTAGTTACCTACAGCATGCAAATTGTGGGTGCCGTTTTTATTCTTATACTGGGTTTGTGGGTGGCTAAAAAACTCTCAAATTTAGTCGCTAAATTGATGGCTCGTCACAATGTCGATATCACGCTTACCAGCTTTGTCAGTAACGTGGTAAAAGTATTGCTTATTGTGATGGTTGTAGTGATAGCGCTTGGCAAAATAGGCATTAGTGTTACCCCCTTTGTAGCGGCTATAGGTGCTGCTTCTCTGGGTGCGGGTTTAGCCTTACAAGGAATGCTTTCAAACTATGGCGCAGGCCTTGCTATTATTGCCACGCGCCCTTTTGTGGTAGGCGATACCATTGAAGTAAAAGGAGTCAGCGGCCAAGTAAAAACAATTGAGCTGGGTTACACCATTTTAATTGATGAAGAAAAAGTAGAAATCACTATTCCTAACAAGCACATAGTGGGTGAAATTATTCACAACTCGTTTAGCTACTCGTTAGTTAAAGGAGAAATAGACATAGCTTATACTGCCTGCGCTGATACCGCTGTTAGCCTTATTGAAGAAGTGTTAAAGGCTCATGATCAGGTGGCTCAAAACCCTATTTCTCAAGTAGGCATAGAGCGCTTTGCCGATAGCGGCGTAACCATTAGTTATCGCTATTGGGTGCCTACAACCAAAATAATAGAAACCAAGCTTGCTATTAACGCAGGCGTTTATAAAGCCATTAATAGCGCTGAGATAGAAATACCCTTTCCGCAGCGGGTGGTTACTATTAAAGAACGCGACCTTTCTTAATAAAAAACAAAGCCGCTTAATGCGGCTTTGTTGTTTTATAGCTTAAAGCAGTAATAAACTGCCTAACCCTAAAAAGGTCACAAACCCAACTATATCGGTAACCGTGGTTAATATTACCGAGCCAGAAAGCGCAGGGTCTATTTTCATTTTGTCTAAAATAGACGGTATAACAACCCCAGCTAACGACGCAGCCACTAAGTTAAGCAATATAGCAACGGTAATTGTAATGCTTAGCATTATGTCGCTAAACCAAACAAAGGTGAGCGCGCCAATCACTAATGCCCACACTAAGCCGTTCACCGCACCCACCCGTAGCTCCTTTTTTAAAAGTGCATTGCGGTTAGAGTCGGTTACCTGGCCAAGCGCTAAACCGCGCACTATTACTGTTAAAGTTTGACTCCCGGCGATTCCGCCCATAGAGGCCACCACAGGCATAAGTACCGCCAGTGCCACAACTTGCTCTATTGTTGCGCCAAATAAGCCAATAAACCAAGATGCTAAAAACGCAGTAGCTAAATTTATACCCAGCCAAATTCCCCGGTTTTTAGCACTTTTTCTTACACTGGCAAACAGGTCTTCGTCTTCGCGTAAACCACCAGCTTTGGCCGCAGCTTCGTCGGCAATTTCTTGGCGTAGTTCGTATGCCGAGCTAATGGTTAAACGCCCGACTAATTTGTTATCGGTATTAACCACCGGCATGGCCATTTTTTCACTGTGAATAACCACTTCTGCCGCTTCGTATAAATCATCATCTGCATGTAATGATGAAAAATCATAGTTTGCCAGCGCCAATAGGTTATCGCCCTCATCGGCTTTTATTAAATCATTTACTGCAAGTTCACCTATTAGGCTGCCTTGGCGGCTAACTAAATACACAACTTCGCTGTATTGCGGCAAACCTTTGTGCAGTAATTTTTTAACGCCTGCAATTGTTGCTTTTTCAGTTATTTTTAGAAAGTCGAAACCAACCCAGTGACCTAATTGCTCAGGCGGATACTGCTGAGCAAGATCGTATTGTTTCGTTTGTGCTTCATCGAGTTGCTTTTTAGCATAATCAACAAAGCGCTCAGGAATAACCTCTTCAAGCTCAAGTAATTCTTCAACATTCACTTCATCTAATAGCGCGTATGCCTCGCTATCATCTAAGGTTTGTAGTAACCATAAGCAGCTGTCATCACTCAGGGTGACAAATATTTCATGCTGCGTGTCTTTATCTAATAACTGCCAAATTTCTAGACGCTGTTCTTTTGGGATGGCCTCAAAAAGTAGCGATAGGTGCTCAGTAGATAAATTAAGCTGTGCATCGGCTAAAAGCTGGCTTTTTTGCGTGTGTGTTTCGCATTGTAATAAATCGTTTATTAGCTGCGGTAGTTGGTCGACTGGATACTCAATCATCTTGAAACCTTAAATTTAAAAATGCACATTGCTTATAGTTTACTTGAACAATAAAAAATTGCAGAAAAAACCTAAACTTATTAAGACGCTTTAAGCTTTGATGGTTGAAACTGCGCTCATTATTTTTGCGCATTGTAGGGGTAAAAACACCAGCGATACTACTGTTTATTTTAAAAATTAAAATAAGAAATTATTGGCCTTATTTTTAACCAAAAAAAAGCCCATAACGCTAAGCTGTTATGGGCAAAGTCACACAATGAAAAAGGGGAATTAAAATCTATCGGTTAAGTTACGTATTAGGTCAGAGTCCACAAACTGCGTGACCATTGCAGCACCCCATGCATATGCACGTTGTATTGGGTAGCCTTTAAATATCCAGCGTTTACGAACATGGTTAAAACGCTGCAAATACTGCTGCTTAGCACGCGGCAAAGGTGTACTACTTAGCTTATCCCACGCTTTATATACGCCCGACATGTCAGAGCCGCGCATAAAACGTTGCAACCAACGCGAAAAGCGCGAAAAGCTAATGGTTGACTGAAAATCAATGATATAAGGCTTGCCATCGCTACCACATAATATATTGCCCATATTACGTAAATCTAAATGCACAATGCCTAGGCGGTGCATTTTTGCAACTTGGCGTTCAAGCTCAATAAAAAATTCAACAGGCAACGTCTCACCCTGGTGTATTAAGCTTCTAAGCGGCGTGCCTTCTATGTAGTCATACGCCACCGCTATCGGCGATAAACGACTAAACCGATTAGCAACTGCATCAAGCTGTGCTAAGCGGCTCAACCCTTTAAATTCTTGATTTACAGAAAGCTTGGCAAAGGTTTTACGAATAAACCACGGGCTTTGGCTAAAGTCTTTTACTATTAAGTCAAACGTATCATCTTTGTACCTGTATACAATTGCGTTCGCAAAACGCCCTTTATGAACAACACTAAAATACTGTTGCATAAATACATGCTCAGGAAACTGCTGCTGTAATTGTGATAACAACTTATTTTCAATCATAACAAACCTAACAAGATGATAACTTTAATTGCCTAGGCAACTATATTAGCAAAGTTGGATTTGCCGCACAAATAGATCTAGTACTTAGCAGGCTAAGTTTTTATTGAAACAGTATCGCTAAAATGTTGATAATCTTTTTTAGAGATTTATGAAGGTGTATCTAGGTTGTTTATTGCTCGGTTTAGTAAGTCCATAACGCTGTGTTTTTCATTTTCAGAAAAGCCGCTAAGTGCTTTTTCGTACACTTGATTTACTAAGGGCATTATTTGCGGATAAAGCGCTTTGCCTTTATCACTTAAACTTAAAAGTGTAGAGCGCTTATCAAACTCACATTGTGTTTTTTCAATTAAGTCTTTTTCTTCTAAACGCTTTAACAAACGGCTCATCGCGCCTTTATCGTACACCATATGATCGCTCAGTCCGGCTAATGTGTTTACTGAGCCACGCGCTAATAGCACTACCACAATATATTGCGCAGAGGTTAAGTCCATACAATCGAGTTGGGCATCAATGTGTGTAGCAATTTTTGAACGTAAAAACGATATCAACCGGCCTAGGTCTTGCTCTGCTACGAGCGTTTCGGGGTCGGCGTTTTGTACTGAAGGCATACTTTGTTGCATATAAGGGTTACTCTGTTTATTCAAAATGCGTGTAATAGACTACACATAATTAATAAAATTCCCTAGGGTTAGCGTACTTTCAAAAATAAAAATTTGTTCTAGCTAGGGTCTGACATGTTTGGCGTTAATACGCCTATGCCTTTGCAGCAACCTTAAAATATAAGCACAGCTTTACCAAGTAAAGGTACCTTGCTAAAAATTCAACTTCAAAAAGTAAACAGGCCCTAAACTATTTTGTATTTAAAATAAAAAGCCGCAACATAAGTTGCGGCTAGTAGTGGTTTATGCAATGACGTTTTAAATTTTAAACCTTAAACTGCCCTATTAATTGTCCTAAGTTCTCGCCGCGCCCAGCTAAATGCTGGCTAACCTCAGAGGTGGCCTTACTTGCTTGGGTTAGTTCATTAACAATTTCTTGAATGGCAAACACATTACGGTTTATCTCTTCTGTCACTGAGCTTTGCTCTGTTGCAGCGGTTGCAATTTGCGTACTCATGTCGTTAATGGTGGTAACCGACGTAGTCACAGCACCTAAACTTTGCGATATATCGCGCGATGACTCAACTGAGCGATTACAACTTGCTTGGCTCGCCTGCATGGCATTTACCGCGGCGCCTACTAAGTTATGTAATTCACTTAGCATTTCACTAATTTCATGGGTACTAAGTTGTGTACGACTCGCTAAGCTCCTTACTTCATCAGCCACCACGGCAAAACCCCTACCCTGCTCGCCGGCACGTGCGGCTTCTATGGCGGCGTTAAGTGCAAGCAAATTAGTTTGCTCGGCAATGCCACCTATTACACTAAGTACACTGTCTATTTTTTTAGATTGCTCACTTAAAGAGTTTACCTGATCAGCAGCTAGGTTAATTTCGCCCATAAGGTTGGAAACTTCACTTAGTGAAATATCTACGCACTCTTGCGCTTTTGCCACTTCTAGCGTTGCCGTATGAGTAGACTCAGCAACTTGCGTGGTATTTTTAGCCACTTCGTGAGAGGTAGCCGACATTTCGGTAATCGCTGTGGCAACTAGGTCTGTTTCGTGGTTATGATTGAGCAGTTTATTTTCAAACAGTTTTGTTTGCGAATTGATATCGCTTGAGGCATTTTTTACATCATTAGTAACATCAGCCACATTACTTATAATGCTTTGCAGCTTGCTAACAAACACATTAAACGATTCGCCCAACTGCCCTATTTCATCGTGCGTATGTATAGCTAGGCGTTTTGTTAAGTCGCCTTCACCTTTAGCAATATCATCTAAGCTTTGGCCCATTATTTGGATAGGTTTAACCATAGCGTTAGACGCTAAAAGTGCGCCCACTACGCTAACCACAACCCAAAATAAGGCAATTAATAACAAGGTGGTTATTTTTTCGCGAGTATGTGATTGCATAGTCTGTTTATAATTTGCAAGCTCTGTTTGTATATCATCCATATAGGCACCCGTACCAATCATCCAATCGGTACCTGGTATCATTACGGCATACCCTATTTTCTCTACTAACCCGTTGGTATTTGGCTTTTGAAAATGGTAATTAAATGCCCCGCCACCTTTACGTGCTTGCTCTAATAATCCAACAATTATTTTTTTACCATTTGGGTCTGTCATCCCTATTTTATTTTGCCCTTCAATAGCACTTCCTAACAAGGCATGGAACACACTAACGCCGCGTGTGTCGTAAATAAAAAAGTAACCGTCGTCACCAAAAGTAAGCTCCCTAAGGACATTTTTAACACTTTGTGTTGATCCGTTATCTAACTGATGGCGTACCAACTTGCTTGCTATTTCCACTTCGGTGGCAAGTAGCGTGTGTTTGTCTTTAATGAGTTTAGATTTAATTGTTTCAAAATTTTGTTGCTGGTTTTGCGATTCTAAATAGTACGAGCTGGCCATTAAGCTAATTAATAACAAGCTCAACGGTAAAATAGCCAGTAGTAAAAGTTTATTTCTCAAGCTCAAATTACTCATTAACTCTCCGGTGTAAATGCGTAAAGCATTAAATTTAGTAACTTTAATAAATACTTATAGAACAGGTTTAATAAGGTTAAACCCACTATATGGATATAATATTAACGCCCACATATAGTTTTGATAGAAGTGAAGTGTTGCCAAGTTAATGGCGTTATTAGATATATTATAATTTTTATATAAATCTTTGAACATACTAATGATGCGCTACATTAGTCTAATGCTAACTATTTTTATCTATAAAATCAGATTTAATAACCTAAGGTTTTATCAAAACAATTTGAAGAGCTTGAGTACGAAACTTTTATGCTGCAGTAGAACCGTTGTACCATTAATGGTAACTTACAAAAGTAAAGCTAACTTTAATTAAAAAGGACATATCTTTAATGAAAAAAGGAATTACCACGCGCTTTAATATCTTTGCAACCATAGCTTTGTGGGCTATTAGCTTGTTGTGTACGTTAATGACGTTTGATGTAGGGAGTACATATCAAACGAATAGCCTTATTGATATTTATATACAAACATTCACAGTAAAAATGGCGCTATTGCTAGCAATGTGGATTATAAGCGCCTGTATTTTGTCGGCACTATTTAAAGAAGTTTGGAACCGTTTAATTTCAGACATCTTCAACCTTCGCTTAATTGGTTTGAACGAGTCTTATACCTTATGTGTTTTAATAACATGGCTGTTATTGAGTTGAATCTTTGCACTTTAATTTTGAGTAAAGTGACCTGCTTAGTATTGGCAATAAAAAATTGCCAATACTTTTTATGCTAACGTGATTACTAACCATGAAACATATATTACTTACTCACCCAGCGCGCTTTAAAACCACGCGTATCAACATGTATAAATGCACCGCGATGCGATTTTGGCCCGTAAACACCTAAACCGCCAAGTAAGCCTTTAAATGATTCTCGCTTAGCGAGCGACTCCACTATACTAGCCATAGCTTGTGCATCACCAATAGAGTGCTTGCCGTCTTTGTTTATATCATCCATACGGTAGTCGCCGTCGTTATCTATAAATATATCGGCAGCGTCGCCAAACACATGGCGGCTAAGCTTTACGTTACCAATGGCTTTGTTGTAATAAGGGGTGCGGTAGCCGCTCATTACCACCATATTTTTAACCGGTATGTTTTCTAAAATCAGCTCTTTGCGTATTTTTTCAAGTTTAAGTAACAACTTGTTTTGTAAAAATAAGTATTTAGGGTGCTTACTTCGTTGCTTACTCACAAATTCTTTAAGAGAAAAATGCGGTGATATTTTTATATTTTCGTTCTCTGGGGTCACCTTTACAAAACCATCGGGCACTATGTAATGCTTACTATCTTTAATTTGTGAGGGCGTTGGGTAATGGCCAATGTGGTAATATTTAAGCTTTCCACCTTGTACTTCATCTGCAGGTACTTTAACAAACACATTAATTGTCATACGTTGCTTTTTGTCGGGGGATTCAATAATTACCCGTGTTAAGCCAGGCTTTTTAGGCGCCTGCCACTGCCAGCGGTTTGTATCAGTTAAGGTGGCGTTGCTATGGTTATTAAGTAATGAATAGGGTCGTTTTGATTGTGCGTAAAGCACTTCAAATTCAACTGCCTCATTAGGCATCACAAATACAGAAAACACCGAATACGGCATTACTATGTCGTTAATTTTTAGGCTAAACTCTGCATCTTCAAAATTTGCTTTATTTTGAATATCAACGCTTGGGTGTGCTTTTTTCACGGGCTCGGCGGCATAACTACCTACGCTTACGCAAAGCGCTAATATGCAGCCTAAAATACTCGGTATAAACGGCATAAATCCTCTCATAGTCTATTTTATCAATGCAGCAATGACTGACTGATCTTCGTTTTTAAGTAATGCTTTTGCGTCGTGTTGATAAATATCGTCTCTAAAATTAACGAGCATGTCTTCATCAACCCACGCCGTCCAATACACTAAATGAATCGGTAAGGGCTCATTTAAATAAAAAGTTTGAGTGGTATCGGTATCTCTAGCTTTATCCACTTGCTTAAGAGTGCGCTCTTCACCTTGGTGCTTAATTATTTCACGCGCCAATGAAAATGGCTCTTCAACCCTTATACAACCATGTGATAACGCACGCTGCGCTTGGTTAAAACGCTGCTTTGCTGGAGTATCGTGAACATAAATGGCTTCAGGATTTGGAAACAGATATTTCACTTCGCCAAGTGGGTTTTCATCCCCTGCCCGCTTAACTAAAAAGTGATCAAACTGATAGGGCTTAATAGACTGCCAATCAATATTACTGGGGTTAACTGTTTTAGAATCTAGGTAGCTGCTTTTTCTAACTTCGATATTATTTTTAGCAAGGTACTGAGGATCTTTTGCCATCTTTGGTGCTATTTCTTTGGTTGCAATAGAGGTTGGTATACGCCACTCAGGGTTTACTACAAATTTTTCAATTTCGTCACTAAAGGCAGGTGTTTCCCAACTCGGCTTACCCACAATAACGTTATTTTGTAGTTTTACTTCGCCTGCTTTTACATAGCGCAATGTGTACTCAGGTATGTTTACATACACATACTGCGAATCACTTGAGCCTGCGAAGTTAGTTATGCGGTAAAAGTTAAGCTTTAATTTAGCCAATTTTTTCTTAGCGGGTACATTAAGCTTAGCTAAGGTACGCTTTCCTACTCGCCCATCAACCTTTAAACCGTGGCGACGCTGAAACTGCTGCACAGCCTGCTCAATGGTTTTATCAAATGTGCACATTGCGGTGTCACATACATTGCTGGTTAAGTCACGCTCTTGATACAAACGCAGCGCCAACTGACTCACCGCTTTACTAGTGCTGCCAAGTTCAAGCAACTCATTAGTGTATAAAGGGGTAAACCCGCCACTGTTAACTATTTCTGTGTACCAGTTAATTGCTTTTTCGGTGCGCGCTATTAACTGTGCTGCATTTTGATCAAAATAATAATCGCCATTTTGCAATTGTTGTTGCGAGTTGTAAGTGGTCAATGAAGAGTTGGCAAGTGCCACACTTTCAAGATCTGCACTGCCTAGCGCTTGCCCTGTTAGGATGGCGCTAACGCAGCCTGCAAGCGTAGCGTGTAACGTAATGTGCTTTACCTTTGTAGACAATGCCTTTGAAAATAACCCCTTCACTTTGTACCTCCTCGCTAAATATCATTGATAAATGCTTTTGTACTTACTGCTTAACAGTAATTTGAAGGTGCAATGCAGGTGCCAAAATAAAATAAAAACACAAAACACTGAAATTTAATAACTTTTTAAACTTTTACATGGTAATTAAAAAACACTTCAACTACGCAATTATGTAATTTGGTTGCTGTAGTGTGTAAAGTTGCTATAGCAATTAGTCTTTTAAAAAGGCTAAAAAGCCACGCTCATAACGACTCAAGTATTTTGTTTTTCGCGGTAAAGAAAGCGACTCTCGCCACGCTGTTTGGGTTTGTTCATCCTCTTTACACAAGGCAATTAAATCCGGGTGAACATACGATTTACGGGCAATAGCGGGCGTATTACCTAGCTGCTCAGACACGCTCTCGAGCATACTTTTTAAACTAAGTGCGCCTTTTGCTTTTACAAGCTGCTTAAAGGCAATAACACTGGCTCGCCAGGTTCTAAAGTGCTTAGCGCTAAAGTCCTCGCCCATAATTTGTTGAATATACTGGTTAATTTCACTAGAGGTTACGTTTGTGCGCTCTCCATCGCTTATATATTGAAACAAATGCTGACCGGGTAAATCTTGTAGGTCTTTAATTACATGGCTAAGCACTCTGTCGGTTATGTTTACCTCGCGCTCTTTGCCCGATTTAGCCCGATACCGTAGCTGTATATTTTTACCCGTAAGCTTAGCATGGCGATTGCGCAGGGTTGTGGCGCCAAAACTTTTGTTTTGCTTTACATTTCGCTCGTTACCTACCCGCAATGCACCTAAGTCCATAAGCCTAACTACCGCAGCTAATGTGCGCTCTACGCTGAGCTCATCCCCTTGTAAATCGTTTTCTAAACGGGCGCGCAGTAATGGCAGCTTATTGCCAAACACCCCACAGGCTTGGTATTTTTTCGCCTCTTGTTGGGCTCTAAAGTCTTCATGGTAGCGGTATTGCTTACGGCCTTTACTATCTATCCCGGTTGCTAAAATATGGCCATTTTCTTCAGGGCAAAACCAAGCATTTTTGTAGGCGGGCGGAAACGCTAACGCATTTAAACGATCAATCACTTTTTGATCGGTAATTTGCTTTCCTATTGGGTCAAAGTACAGCCACGTTTTGTTTTTACGCTTACGGGTTATACCGGGTAAATTATCATCGACGTAGATTAGTTTCATTTATGCTCCTAGCAACTTAAACCACCATCAATAAATGTATCACTGTAAAATAACCTTAAACTGAACAACGTTATTGATATATAATCAAAAATTGAACAATAATATAAAAATCCGTTTAGTTTAATTACCTGCTTAAGTATATAAACTGCACCTTTTGGTACCGTTTAGCTATGCTCATTTTGGCCAAAATATACACGGATAATAATACCAACTCGCTTAATTAATTAGTCTATTTGAGCCCGGAAAAACATAGCTAACACTAGGTTTGGGCCCGCAAATGATTAAGTATTATTGCAAAACTGGTAACCCCCCTTAAATAATGTGCTGTTTACAAGGAGCATACAATGGCATTTGATTATGGTTCTATTGATCTTGGGTTAAAAAACCCCTTTAAGTTGGAAGGTAAAGTAACCGCGCTAAGAGGTATTATCGAGTCGGTAGCAGGCGTAAGTTTACTTGTTATAGCTGCAAGCTCGGTGAAAGAAAGTACCACCGCAGGCTGGATTTTAATGCTATTTGGCATGTTTATTTTAGCGCTGGGTATTCGATCTTTATCGTCAGGTATTTATGCCACCTTAAAATACTTTGTAGGCAGAAACCACCCTACATCGCTTGCGTATAATTTTAGTAAGTCTGAGAGCTCTACGGCGCAAGAAGAAAAAAAAGAAGTAGCCTATAACGCCCAATCACTCGAAGAAATGCTGGTTGGTCGTAAAAACAGTACCTTTAAAGAGCCTAACGGATTTTTATCTCGTTTGTTACACAGCTTAATTCCCAAACTGTTATTTTTACCTTACCCAATTCGAAATGTAGCGCAGCGATTATTTGGCTCATGGGTGAGCACGCTTGTTGCTTTAGTTGCTTATGGGCTTGTAGCGTTTGTTTCGCTGTCGGGCTTTACTGGGGAAGCTGGCGAATTGGCCTTTCCGGTTTACAGTGCTATTTTAATGTTTTATGTGCTTTTTTCTTGGCGCTCAAGTAGCAAACCTATCTCTCGCAATGCTGAAAGAAACATTGAAGCGCTGGGAGGCGGTACATTAGCTAAAATTATTTCGTTGTCATTTATTTTGCCTATTGTTATTGGCCTTTCTATGTCGTGGCTAATGCAAGAGCAACATATCAGCAAACAAGAAATAGACGCGTGGCTGGCACAACTGCCAAACTTGCATGCTGGCATATACCTCATTGCCATTATTATATTAGCAACGTTAAGCTGCGCATTAGTATTTACAATGATCAAAGCACGCTTAAACGCAGTGACCCCTACCGCCGAAGTGTCAGAATTACGTGAAAACTGGCAAGAGTCTGTTCACCCTGATGAAGTATTTATAAACCTTGATAATCTTGTCATGGCAAATAGACGCTACAAAGAAGTGCCTAATAGAGTTTACCGCGAGCTAGACCCAAAATTGCAAGAGCAAATAGAGGGTAAAGGCGGTTTTAAAGGCGAAATGATTCAAGAGGTTCAGCCTAAACTACACGCTATGGAGCTAGGTAAAAACTTTACCCTAGCCAGGTTAGTCGCGCTAATCAGTGCTAATTTACTTTATATTGTGGCGTTAGCATTAACGGTGTGGTTAGCCTATTCATTAATAGATATTTATTACTACATAGATAGCGCTAATATTAATAATTTACAGCAAGCGTTTAATAACCAAAATGTTATACAGTTTAGTAGCTTACTAATGAGCAGTGTTCATATTTTAATAATAGCAGTGATTATTAAAGCCTTTGCTCGTTTATTGGCTAACTGTGCTCATTTATTTTTTGCCGAAATGCAGTTTGAATCATTACTTGTGTACTTTAAGTGCGAAGGTACATTTACCGAATCTAAAATTTCAACGGGGACAGGTATTCACGACAGCACCCGCTCAGAAAACACCTTAGTGCGCAGCAGTATCACGCCATGGGTCATTGTCTCTCGTGTTATTACGAGCACGTTTGCTGCCACCGGTATGAAAAACCTTGAGCATCCTCGCCATATAATGGAAATGCACAAAGATGAAGGTCAATTACAAGCCATTAAAAATGATGTAATTGCCTTTCTAAAAGACCGCGAATCGATTGCTTCAATTACCAGTGAGCGCGATTTAGGCAATGCATCGCAAATACATCAATTAAACCAACAAACCCGTGCAATACCTACTCAGCAAGCAATAACAAAAGAGGATGAAGAGGCCGCTGGTTACCTAAGGCAAGAAGAGAACTTAACACCAGAGCCTAAAGCTTAATAATCGCTTTGCTATATTTGTAAAAGCTAAACTGCGCCACGGTTTGTCATCTAGGCAACTAGGTTACAAACCGTGTGCGCACTAAATACTTACCGCTAAACCTTTTTTAAATACCAGCTTGTTAAAATTTATGGTGTTTATCTGCCTTATTATTAACGTATTTTTAATTGTCCTTCACTTTATTGAATCATTTATACCTATTTGACCGATTAATTCTAAATTTACGCATAAACCCCTTGCTTTATGCGTTAAAAACCAAATAATGAAGCAATTATAAACTGGGTAAGAATGAGGAAAATGAGCTATATACTAACCACCCAATGTGCCGACGATGTAGGCCTAATTGCCAAAATTACAGGGCTTTGCCACGCGCACAATTTAAATATTACACGTAATAACGAATTTGTAGATAAAGACGCCAAGCGCTTTTTTATGCGCACTGAACTAACCGGCGAGCCACAAAGTGACTTTTTATCGCAATTACGCGCTTTATTACCTGAGGGTGCACAACTTGCTCTACATGATGATACAAAAACTAAAGTGGTACTGCTTGCAACAAAAGAAGCACATTGCTTAGGGTCTGTATTACTTAAACAGTTTGAGCAAGCGTTAAATATTGAAGTATTAGCTGTGATTGCCAACTACCCAGATTTAGAGCCATTAGCAAAAGGCTTTGATGTGCCTTTTCATGTTGTTTCGCACATAGGCCTAAGTCGCGCCGAGCATGATGAAAAAGTAGGTGATTTAATTGCCTCTTATAACCCTGACATTATTGGCTTGGCAAAATACATGCGCATACTAAGTCCTGAGTTTGTGGGTCGCTTTGAGAACAAAATTATTAATATTCACCACTCGTTTTTACCGGCCTTTATTGGCGCTAAACCGTATCATCAAGCATTTGAGCGCGGCGTAAAAATTATTGGTGCTACGGCTCACTTTGTAAATAATGAGCTAGATGAAGGCCCTATTATTTTACAAGACGTTACCAGCGTAACGCACGCTAACACCGCTGAAATGATGGCTAAAATGGGTAAAGACGTAGAAAAAACCGTGTTTAGTAAAGCCTTACAACTAGCTTCTGAACACAAACTATTTATTAACGGTAATAAAACCGTGGTATTTAGCTAAGACCCCTTTTTACATACTATAAAGCCAGCAACAGGGTTTCCCCCTTTTGCTGGCTTTTTATGCCTAACAGCTTAATTAGAGTCAGATATTAGCTGTGCTGTGTTTTATCCGACACCGTATTTAATTGTAAATTGGCATCCACCATTAAGGTGTGTAATAAATAGGTGACTCAGGCCCTACTGGCAAGCCTAAAGCAAACACCCATACGTAAAATAAAATGACCCAACCGATAAAAAACACAATACTGTATGGCAGCATAGTGGCCACTAACGTTCCTATACCCATGTCTTTTTTATATTTAACTGCCACCGCTAAAATTAAGCCAAAATAGCTCATCATTGGGGTGATTAAGTTAGTCACAGAGTCACCAATACGATACGCCGCTTGAATGGTTTCTGGCGCGTAACCAATAAGCATAAGCATAGGCACAAAAATAGGGGCTGTAATCGCCCACTGCGCCGATGACGAGCCTAAACTCAAGTTAACCATTGCACACATTAATATAAACAATACAAATACTTCTGGGCCAGTAAGGTTTAACGCTTGTAATAGTGCTGCACCATTAATTGCCAAAATAGTGCCTAAATTAGTCCATTTAAAAAAGGCCACAAACTGGGCTGCAAAAAATACTAATACTATATATAAACCCATTGAGCTCATGCTTTTGCTCATTGCGTTAATAATGTCTTTATCATTTTTCATGCTGCCAACAACACGCCCGTAAACAAAGCCTGGCACACTAAAAGTTACAAATATAATTGCGACTATTCCTTTTAAAAAAGGCGAGCCTGCCACTTGGCCTGTTTCTGGGTGGCGTAAAATGCCATCGGCAGGAATAATCGTCCAAGCAAATAACGACAGCACCACTAATAGAGCAACGCCCGCCCATTTTAGACCGGTTTTTTCTAACGCGGTAAGTGTATCAATATTGTTTTGTGACAAGTCGATACTGGCTTCATCGGGGTTATATTTACCTAAACGCGGCTCTACTATTTTTTCGGTTACGAGTGTACCCAGTGCGGCAATAAGTAATACTGATATCATCATGAAATACCAGTTAGCCTCGGCGCCAACCTCGTACGTTGGGTCAATCATTTGTGCTGCAGGCGTAGTTATACCTGCTAATAATGGGTCTATTGTGCCAAGTAGTAAATTAGCGCTATAGCCGCCAGAAACACCGGCAAAGGCAGCCGCTAAGCCAGCTAAAGGGTGGCGCCCCAAACTATGAAATATCATGGCTGCAAGCGGAATTAACACCACATAGCCAAGCTCAGAAGCTGTGTTAGACATTATGGCCGCAAACACCACCATAAAGGTAACTAAACGCTTTGACGCGCCCATAACCATGCCTCGCATAGCAGCAGAGAGTAGCCCTGAATGCTCTGCAACACTTACCCCAAGTAGTGCCACTAAAACAGTGCCTAAAGGCGCAAAACCGGTAAAGTTAGTAACCAGGCCAGCCATAATACGCTGTAGCCCCTCAGCACTGAGTAAACTAACAACTTCAATTACTCCATCAGGCGCACGCCCTGCTGCCCCAATCGGTCTTGGGTCAATTGCGCTTAGCCCAAACCAATCGGCAATACCACTTATTAGCACAATTGAAACCGCAAATATCGCAAATAAAGTAATGGGATGAGGAAGCATATTTCCTAAAAACTCAACGGTTGCTAAAAAGCGATTAAATAAGCCGTTATTGTCTTTAGGTTGGTTATTAGGTGAGTGTGTGGAGTCTGTCATACTTGGCTCTATAAATTACAAAATTGCGCTAACCTAGCATTGTTTGCAAAAGAGATCATGTATAAAAGGTAAATGACGTGTAGGTTTTAAGTTTAAAAAGCGCTGCTTGAGTGTATTGGCTTTTGTGGATTGAAGTTTTTTCAGTCTTGCCATATCACCGAGAGCAGCGCATATCTGGTATTTGTAAGCGCTTATCACCTATTAACAGGCAATAAGCTCATTAGCTAGGCATGGCTTTGCCTAAACACCAAACATACGGCTATAAATTTATTTTTAAACGATAAACAAATTCTAGCGCTTTTAATATTTTAAGCTTGCTCTATTGGTTCTAGCTGTAATTTAGCTGCAATAAGAACGGCTTGGGTACGGTTATAAACGCCAAGTTTTCTAAAAATTGCGGTAATGTGTGCTTTGACTGTTGCCTCAGAAATATGTAGTTCGTACGCTATTTGCTTATTTAGTAACCCTTCATGAAGGTATTGCAATACACGATATTGCTGCGGCGTTAACGATGCAACCTGCGCGGCAATTTCTCTGTCTTCTCCTTCTATTTCGGCTACTTTATTTTTTAACTCTTTTGGAAGCCACGTATCGCCTTCTAGTATTTGGTTTATAGCATTAGCAATATCATCTGAAGATGATGACTTAGGAATAAAGCCCATTGCGCCATAACCCATTACCTTAGACACTATGTTTATGTCTTCACTTCCTGAGACAACCGCTATGGGTAAGCTTGGGTAGTCTTCGCGAATGCGGATCAGGCCATATAAATCACCATTACCTGGCATGTGTAAATCTAGCAGTAATATATCAAGATCTTCTTGTTCGCTAAGTACTTGCAGTGTGCTGTCAAAATCTGATGATTCAAATACCTCTAAATCGTCAAACTTAGCACTTAATGCTCCTTTTAGTGCCTCGCGAAATAACGGATGATCATCCGCTATTAAAAACTGACTCATGGTTCGCTCCTAATAAATTCGGCTGCCAATAAGGTATAAGGTACTTACTGACAGCCGATATACTACGTTTAGAATCAACTTGTAATCAAGTTTTTAACGCGCATTTAACGATTTAATCGGTTTTCTATGAGCTCATCTACCACGGTTGGGTCTGCAAGTGTTGATGTATCCCCTAGCTGTTGATGTTCATTTGCGGCTATTTTACGTAAAATTCGACGCATAATCTTACCTGAACGCGTTTTTGGTAGGCCTGGCGACCATTGAATCATATCAGGGGAAGCTATTGGGCTTAGCTCTTTACGTACCCAATTACGTACTTGAGTTGTCAGCTCATCACTTACAGTAACGCCCTCATTTGGCGTAATGTAAACATAAATACCTTGGCCTTTAATATCATGCGGATAACCGACTACGGCGGCCTCTGCTACAGCTTCGTGAGCTACTAGCGCGCTTTCTATTTCAGCGGTGCCTAAGCGATGCCCTGATACATTAAGCACGTCATCAACACGCCCTGTGATCCAGTAATAGCCATCTTCATCACGACGACAGCCGTCACCTGTAAAGTAAACACCGGGGTAAGCACTAAAATAGGTTTGTTCAAAACGTTCGTGGTCGCCATAAACAGTACGCGCTTGTGAAGGCCAGCTATCTAATATCACTAAATTACCGTCAACGGCACCTTCTAGTGTATTACCCTCTGCATCAAATAGAGCCGGCGCAATACCAAAAAACGGATGCGTTGCTGAGCCTGGTTTAGTTTGGGTGGCACCAGGAAGCGGGGTGATCATAATGCCGCCCGTTTCGGTTTGCCACCACGTATCTACGATTGGGCAGTTAGCATTACCAATATTTTCGTAATACCACATCCATGCTTCAGGGTTGATGGGTTCACCCACTGAGCCTAAAATGCGTAAACTTTGACGATTAGATGACGCGGTTGGCTCATCGCCTTTGGCCATTAACGCTCGAATAGCGGTTGGTGCAGTGTATAAAATGGTTACGCCGTGCTTATCAATCACCTCCCCCATGCGCCCTGCGGTTGGGTAGGTAGGCACGCCTTCAAATACCACTTGCGTACAGCCATTAACCAGTGGGCCATAAGCTATATAGCTGTGGCCGGTGATCCAACCTACATCGGCGCTACACCAATATACGTCGTCTTCTTGTAAATCAAATACGTATTCGTGGGTCATTGATGAGTAAACTAAGTAACCCCCTGTAGTATGCACAACCCCTTTTGGTTGGCCGGTAGAGCCCGAAGTATATAAAATAAAGAGTGGATCTTCTGCATTCATTGGCTCCGGTTCGCACTGCGCCGGTTGGTCGGCAACAAGCTCATGCCACCAAATATCGTGCTCGTTCCAATCAACTTCGCCACCGGTTAGCTGATGTACAATAACGTGTTCAATGCTTGTCACCGACTCTTGTGCTACGGCTTCATCAACATTCGCTTTCAAAGGAACACAATTACCAGCTCGGCGGCCTTCATCGGATGTGATCACCACTTTAGCGCCAGAGTCTTTAATTCGATCTGCAATGGCAGAGGGAGAAAAACCACCAAATACAACCGAGTGAATAGCACCTATACGTGCACAGGCCTGCATGGCGTAAATGGCTTGCGGCGTCATCGGCATATAAATAGCAACTCGGTCACCTTTTTGTACGCCCAGTTTTTTTAAACCATTAGCAAAGCGCGCCACTTCATCATGTAATTGTTGGTAGGTAATGTTTTCACTTTGGTTTGGGTTGTCTCCTTCCCAAATAAGCGCAACTTTATCGGCTTTGGTTTTTAAATGGCGGTCAATACAGTTATAAGAGGCATTTAAAGCTCCATCTTCGTACCATTTTATATCGATATGGCCTTTATCAAATGAGGTGTTTTTTACTTTAGTATACGGAGTAAACCAATCTAAGCGCTGGCCATGTTCACGCCAAAACCCTTGTGGGTCATCAATCGACTGTTTGTAGAGTGTATTATATTTTTCGTTATCAACTAACGTCGTTTTTTCAATATGTGCAGGAACAGGATAGATACTTTGTGACATCTCAGTCTCCATTTTAATAACTTGCCATGATTAAAGGATTACTCAGCAGTACTTTATTAAGTATTAGACCTTAGTTGTACAACCCTTCTAATTAACATTTTGTGGTTTATAATCTCGCCGCTCATGACTTTTTTACATAGAAATACAGTATGTTAAATATAAGTAAATGGCCATTGAATTACTCTTAAACCTTCGTCTTATAGACCAATAGGTAATTGAGTAAATTTTGCACATATTTAAAAGTGGTTTTCGGACATTAAAATAATGATGCAGCCATGCAAGTTAAACACTTATTTAACGAACTCATAGCGTGATGCAAGATAAATAAATTTTTATTCGTAAGTAATACCTGTAGCAAGTAATACATTTGAACGTTTAAAAAGCAACAAACAACAAGTAGCCTTTAAAGGACACCACAATGAAATTTACCCCATTAAAAACTCTTGCAGCGAGTGCTGTATTATGTGCTTTAACAAGCACAGCTTATGCGGCAACTGCAGCTAAAGTAGGTAACACCGAATTTACTTACGGCGGATACATTAAGCTAGATACAATGTGGAGTGATTACTCTGCAGGCGCTCCTGATGGTTCAAATGTAGGGCGTGATTTTTACGTACCAAGCACACTGCCAGTAGGCGATGACGATGATTCGGATGCCGTATTTGATATGCATGCACGTGAGTCACGTTTTAACTTTGGTACGTCAACGTTAATGGATAACGGTAAAACAGTTAAAACTAAAATTGAGTTAGACTTTTTAGCATCAGCACCTGGCGGTAACGAGCGCGTATCAAACTCTTATGCACCACGTATTCGCCATGCATTTGTAACTTACGATGGCTGGTTATTTGGTCAAACATGGTCAAACTTTCAAAACGTGGGTGCACTTGCAGAAACACTTGATTTTGTAGGCCCTGCTGAAGGCACTGTTTTTGTTCGCCAAACGCAAATTAAGTACACAACCGGTGCTTGGTCGTTCTCACTAGAAAACCCAGAAAGCACAATTACCACACAAGGTGGCGCACGTGTAGAAACAGATGATGCGTCACTTCCTGATTTTACTGCGCGCTACACACACAATGCCGATTGGGGTAACTTTGTAGTTGCAGCACTTGCTCGCCAACTTACTTATAAAGTAGGCGATGTTGACGCTGATGAAACCTCGTTTGGTATTAGCGCTTCGGGCCGTGTAAATTTTGGCGAAGATTACCTTAAATTTATGCTTACTCAAGGTAAAGGCCTTGGTCGTTACGTGGGCTTAAATGTTGCCCATGGTGCAGTGCTTAATGGCGATGAGCTTGATGCAATAGACTCAACATCTGGTTTTGTTGCTTATCAACATAAATGGACAAGCCAGTGGCGCTCAACTTTCTTATATTCTTTCTTTAGTGCTGACAACAACACCGATCTATTAACAATATCAGGTGACCCTGTTGAATCAAGCCAAAGCTTTAGTGCAAACATTTTATACTCACCGGTTAAGCGTTTAACATTTGGTGCAGAGTTTAAACATGCCGAGCGCGAAACAGAAAGTGGTATTGACGGCGATTTAGAGCGCTTACAATTTTCTGTAAAATACAATTTTTAATTAAACATAATGATCACAATAAAGCGGCTTAGGCCGCTTTTTTTAGCTATACAACGTGAACTCTGCTTAAAAGGTTTAATAGTACTGTGATAGTAATAGTATTTAAGGGTGCTTTTTTGTCTGAGATTTTCGGTAAATAAAATACGGTTAGCACTTAAACAAGCTTAAATAACAGCATTTGGAAGAGCTCAGATAAAAGTTTGTACAGAAATAACACCCTCTTTGCGATTAAGGAATATTACCTTAGCGCTAAACTAAGCGGCTATTTAGTTGCTAAAATCCACTAAATTCCCACAATTTCGGATAACTATTAATTATTTTGCACAAACTACAAGCATGTTATTGAAAATCACTCTCATTTAGATTATGTTATGCACTTCTTTTTTGAACCTATTGGAAAAACACATGTCGTCCCAACAAATTTTGCGTTTATCTAAGCTAAGCCTTATTACTTCACTTGTTTTATCTGGTCATGCATTTGCACAAGAAACTACAACAAATACAGATGACTCATTAGAAAAAATAGCAGTATATGGCCAGCATCATAAAAACTACATCACCGAAGATGCGCAATCTGCTACAAAATTAGGCCTAACAATCAAAGAAACCCCACAAAGTATTTCTGTTGTTTCTCGCGCTTTAATGGATGATTTTTCATTAGATGATATTAACTCAGTGCTAGAGAGCACCCCCGGTGTAACTGTAGAACAAATAGAAACTGACCGTACTTATTTTAAAGCCCGTGGTTTTGAAATAACAAACTTTCAGGTTGATGGTTTAGGCATCCCACAAAGCTCAGGCTCTATTCAGGGCACTTTAGATACGTCTATTTACGACCGTGTAGAAATTGTACGTGGTGCAAACGGCCTTATGACTGGCGCAGGTAACCCATCTGCAACCGTAAATATGGTATTAAAAAAACCAACTTACATAACTCAAGCGCATGCATCTGCATCGTATGGTTCATGGAACAACAAGCGTTTAGAAGTAGATGTTTCAACGCCAATTAACGACGACCACGCTGTACGCGCCGTATTTACCAAGCAAAAAGCGGAGTCATACCTAGATCGTTACGAAACAGATAAAACAATTGCTTATCTTGCTTACGAAGGCAAGCTAACCGACGACACGACATTAAGCATCAACTATGTTAACCAACAAAAAGATGCCGATAGCCCACTTTGGGGCGCACTCCCTCTTTATTACACCGATGGCACAGCAACAAACTACGACGCCTCTACAAGTACGGCATCTGATTGGTCTTACTGGGATAACAGCGCAGAGCAAGTATATGTAACACTTGAGCAAAACCTATCGGCTACGTGGGTTGCAACAGCGCGTTACGCACACATAGAAAACGAGCAAGACTCAGAACTATTTTACGTATATGGCACACCAGATAGCGAAACTGGCCTTGGTTTAACAGGTTACGCAAGCCGTTACGACTACGAAGATAAGCACGATTTATTTGATTTATACGCCAGCGGTAAATTTGATTTATTTGGCCAAGAACACGACCTGTCATTTGGTGTTAGCCAAGCAAAAATGGATTACAACGAGCAGTCGCTTTACGATTACACCACGGGCAACGGCTTCCCAGCCATGCCTTCGCTTGATACGTGGGATGGCGTAGTACCTGAAGCAACCCTTGCTGATGGCTTAAATGGCAGTGATATAGAAAACAAACAGCAATCAGCTTATATGTCTACTCGCATTAAATTAAGCGCTCCGCTAAGCGTATTAGCAGGTGTACGTTACACTGATTGGGAAACATCCGGCACTGCTTATGGTGTAGAACAAACACGTAACGACAGCGAAGTTATCCCGTATGTGGGGGCTGTGTATGACTTTAATGAATCGCTTTCAGCCTATGCAAGTTACACAGAGACCTTTGTGCCACAAAAAGAGCTTGATATTAATGCCGAGCAATTGGCGCCAATTACAGGTAAAAGTAGCGAAATTGGTTTAAAAGCACAGCTTTTAGACGATCAAGTATTTGTAACCTTTGCTTACTTTGATGCAAAACAAGAAAACCTAGCGGTTGCATTACCTGATTCATTACCAAGCGATACTCGTTATTATGGTGCTGATGGTATCACCAGCGACGGTTTTGAAATTGAATTAAGTGGTAAAGTAACCGAGGATTTAAGTGCAAGCATCAGCTTTAGTAATTTAAGTATTGATGGTGATGATTTAGTTGAAGATTACACGCCAGAGAATCAGCTAAAACTGGCTGCAACTTACCAAGTACCTTTTGTTGAAGGCTTAACTTTTGGTGCAAATTATCGTTGGCAAGACTCGGTTAGCCGCGTACAAGTTGAAGATGCAACCGGCGCTGCACTTGTAACCACGAACCAAGATGCTTACGGTATTCTTGATTTAATGGCTAACTACAAAATTACAGAAAACGTTGGGGTTACTTTTAACGTTAATAACACCACAGATGAAAAATACCTACACAGCCTATACTGGGCTCAAGGTTATTACGGTGCGCCGCGTAACTACGCGCTATCTGTAAACTGGCAGCTATAAGTCGCTTTTTTAAAGTACGGCTTTTAAAATTAAACGGCACTTTTTAGTGCCGTTTTTGTTTTAAGCCCCTTTAAGTTAAAGCGCATATCCCCCCTCCTTGCGCTATCTACCTTATGCAAAGTACTAGCAATACCATGCTTTTATTATGCGCCTCAATTAAAACGCGAACTTGTTAGCCAGCCTCACTATAGATATGGCTAAGCGCTATTTAAACTACATCTGTTAAAGCTTGTAAGGTTATAGTTTTAGCGTGCTTTAAACACAAAAAGGCGCTAACCATTGCTGGTTAGCGCCTTTTAAAGCTCGGGTCAAATCAAGCTTAGAGAACGTTTACACTTAAAGGTCAGACTCAGCGCCTAATACGTCTTCGCCATCTTCTGGCTCAACCGTTGCTTTTAATAGCAACATATCACGTAACTTACCTTCAATTTCATCTGCAATTTCTACGTTTTCTTTCAAAAACTTAATAGAGTTTGATTTACCTTGGCCTACTTTATTGCCGTTGTAGCTGTACCAAGCACCTGCTTTTTCAACAATTTTGTGCTTAACACCTAAATCAATTAACTCACCTTGTTTAGAAATACCTTCACCATACATAATGATGAATTCAGCTTGTTTAAACGGTGGTGCAACTTTGTTTTTAACTACTTTAACGCGGGTTTCGTTACCGACTACCTCATCGCCTTCTTTAACAGAGCCAATACGACGAATATCAATACGCACTGATGCGTAAAACTTAAGTGCATTACCACCTGTTGTTGTTTCAGGGTTACCAAACATTACACCAATTTTCATACGAATTTGGTTAATGAAAATACATAGCGTATTTGAGCGTTTAATATTACCTGTAAGCTTACGTAGTGCTTGCGACATTAAACGTGCTTGTAAGCCCATGTGCGAGTCACCCATGTCGCCTTCAATTTCAGCTTTTGGTGTAAGCGCAGCAACAGAATCGACAATAACAACATCTACAGCACTTGAACGTACTAACATGTCACAAATTTCTAGCGCTTGCTCACCGGTATCTGGCTGAGAAACTAACAGCTCATCAATGTTAACACCTAACTTTTGTGCGTATACCGGATCAAGAGCATGCTCAGCATCAACAAAAGCACATGTTTTGCCTTCTTTTTGAGCCTGCGCGATAACTTGCAAAGTAAGCGTTGTTTTACCTGAAGACTCAGGGCCATACACTTCAACAATACGCCCCATAGGCAAACCACCTATGCCTAAAGCAATATCAATCCCAAGTGAGCCTGTAGATACAGCATCAATATTTAGGGCTTTGTTATCGCCCAGTTTCATAATTGATCCTTTACCAAATTGACGCTCAATTTGTGATAGTGCAGCGTCCAGCGCTTTTTGTTTATTATCGTTCATTCTGTTCTCCAAATCCGGCTAATGCGAACAAGTATACTGTATGAAATCACAGTATCAAGTGAAATTTATAAATTTATCTTCTCGATAGTGCTTTTCAATGCAAATTCAATAGCTTGCATTCTAACTTGCGCTCTATCGCCGTTAAATATTTGCTTAAACGTAAATTGTTCATTGGCAATTTGTATGCAAAACCACACAAAGCCAACTGGTTTATCGGACGTAGCGCCACCTGGCCCAGCAATGCCCGAAATTGCCACGGCAACATCAGCTTTGGCAACGCTTGCGGCACCAAAAGCCATCTCTTTTACTGTTTGCTCACTCACCGCACCAAATTGCTCTAGCGTAGTATTGGCCACATTAAGCAGTTCATGCTTAGCTTCATTACTATAAGTAACAAATGCGCGGCCCAAATAACCTGAGCTACCTGGCGTATCTGTAAGCGCATAACTCACTCCGCCACCAGTACATGATTCAGCGGTAGTGATCCATAAGCGTTTATCCGTTAAAATAACGCCCAATTGCGCAGCAAGTGTTTTAATCTCTTGATGTAATTCCATATTCAGCCTTTGGGTAAATACATGTCGTTTGATCTTTATGCACCGCACACTATAAAACAACAAACCCCTATGATGCAGCAGTATCTAAAAATAAAATCAGAGCATCGCGATATTTTATTGTTTTATCGTATGGGGGATTTTTATGAACTCTTTTTTGACGACGCTAAACGCGCGGCCCAACTACTCGATATTTCGCAAACGCATCGCGGTAAAGCCGGCGGCGATCCTATCCCTATGGCGGGTGTCCCTTATCATGCAGTAGAAAACTATTTAGCTCGTTTAGTGCAAATGGGCGAATCGGTTGCTATATGTGAGCAAGTTGGCGATCCTGCAACCAGTAAAGGGCCAGTAGAGCGCAAAGTCGTACGTATCGTTACTCCGGGTACTATTTCAGATGAAGCGCTATTGCAAGAACGCCAAGATAACTTACTCACTAGCGTATGGCAAAATAAAAAAGGGCTATACGGCATTGCCTACCTTGATATAAATTCAGGGCGTTTCAACGTAGTTGAAGTTAACACCGACGAAGCATTTACTTCAACCCTACAGCGCTTAGCACCCGCTGAGCTTTTATACTGTGAAAGCTTTGAAAACACACATTTAATTGAGCATATAAAAGGGGCACGCCGACGCCCTGAGTGGGAGTTTGACCTAGACACCGCGCAACACTTACTGTGCGAGCAGTTTGGCACCAAAGATTTAGTTGGTTTTGGTGTAGATAAAGCGCATGCTGCTTTGGTCGCTGCGGGTTGTTTAATGCAATACGTAAAAGATACACAACGTATTGCGCTACCCCACATTCGCGCTATTACGCTTGAGCATAACGAGCACGCAGTTATATTAGATGCGGCAACACGCAAAAATTTAGAACTAACCGTTAATTTATCGGGCGGCTTTGAAAACACTTTAGCGCAGGTACTTGATAAAACCGCTACGGCCATGGGGTCGCGTTTACTTAAACGCCGCATTCATACACCTGTGCGTAATAAAAATGAGCTTAACTCACGTTTAAATGCCATTAGCGCTATTTTAGATGTGCAGTTATATGGCGAGTTACACGATTCATTAAAAGAAATTGGTGATATAGAGCGCGTAATAGCACGGCTTGCTTTATGCACGGCACGCCCGCGCGATTTAACCCGACTGCGCTGTGCCCTACAAGCACTCGCACCACTGCACGCATTATTAAACGATGCTAATGATGAGCGTATCGCTAGCATTGTTCGCCACTCTCCAGAGCTGCCTGAACTACAAGCTTTACTTGAGCGTGCTGTTATTGATAACCCACCAGTACTAATTCGCGATGGGGGCGTTATTGCACCAGGCTACAACAGCGAACTCGATGAATGGCGAAATTTGAGTAAAGGCGCTACCGATATACTTGAGCAACTAGAACTTAGAGAGCGCGAGCGCACCGGGATCAGCACATTAAAAATTGGCTATAACAAGGTGCATGGCTTTTTTATCGAGGTAAGTCGTGCAAATTCACACTTAGTACCTGCTGATTATATTCGCCGCCAAACGCTTAAAAATAATGAACGCTACATAATACCTGAATTAAAAGAGCACGAAGACAAAGTGCTTGGCAGCCAATCAAAAGCTCTTGCGCTTGAAAAACAATTATATGAAGAGCTATTTGAGTTTATAGCCCCGCATATTGAACAGCTTCAAATGATGGCTGGCGCATTAGCTGATTTAGATGTATTGAATAACTTAGCAGAGCGAGCACAAACGCTTAACTATGCTAAACCACAGCTATGCGATGATGACAATATAAGCATTAAACAAGGTCGCCACCCTGTGGTAGAGCAAGTAATGAAAGAACCTTTTATTGCCAACCCTGTGGAGCTAAATAGCCAGCGTAAAATGTTGATTATCACCGGTCCAAACATGGGTGGTAAATCAACCTATATGCGCCAAACAGCACTTATCGTATTGATGGCGCATATTGGCTGTTATGTCCCTGCTGATAGTGCAAAAATTGGTAATATTGACCGTATATTTACTCGCATTGGTGCAAGCGACGATTTAGCCTCTGGTCGCTCTACTTTTATGGTAGAAATGACCGAAACTGCCACAATATTAAATAATGCAACTGCGCAATCTTTGGTATTAATGGATGAAATTGGCAGAGGCACCAGTACCTACGATGGCTTGTCACTTGCTTATGCAACGGCTGATCATCTGGCACAAAAAATATCTGCTAAAACATTATTTGCTACGCACTACTTTGAATTAACGGAACTTGCCGAGCAAAAAACCGGGCTGGTGAATGTACACCTAGATGCCATAGAGCACAACGACACCATTGCATTTATGCATACTGTGCTTGATGGTGCAGCAAGTAAAAGCTTTGGCTTACAGGTCGCAGCGCTTGCCGGCGTGCCTAAAGCCGTGATAGCCCAAGCAAAACAAAAGCTTAAACTGCTCGAAAACCACCAAAGTGTAACAGCGCCTAATGCTGAGCAGCAGGCGTTTTCATTTGCTAATGAGTTACCTGCGCCTGAGCCTTCAGAGGTTGAGGAGCAGCTCGGTGCCATTGACCCTGATAACCTATCGCCGCGTCAAGCACACGAACTTCTTTATAAATTAAAAGCACTACTTTGAATATAGGTAACTTGAGCGGTGGTTAAGAGGCTGATAACACTGTAAATAGTATTTCTTGGGGGTCGTAAGACATAAAAAAAGCTGAAGGTTTTATCCTTCAGCTTTTAAACACATAGACAGTATAAAAGGGAGCTACGAGAACTGGTCAAACAAACTTTCTGTGCTTAACCCTTCTTGTTGTAAAATATCTTTTAAACGACGTAATGCTTCTACCTGAATTTGTCTTACGCGCTCTCGTGTTAAACCAATTTCGCGGCCAACATCTTCAAGTGTTGATGGCTCATAGCCAAGTAAACCAAAGCGACGCGCTAATACTTCACGTTGTTTAGGGTTTAACTCACCTAACCAATCAACAATATGTTTGTTAATATCATTGTTTTGAACTTCGCCCTCAGGGCCTGCGCTTTTTTCATCGGCAATAATGTCTAACAGTGCGCTGTCGTTCTCACCGCCAATTGGCATATCAACTGAGGCAATTTTTTCGTTTAAGCGTAGCATTTTAGTTACGTCTTCTACGGGTCTACCTAAGCTTTCAGCAATTTCTTCAGCAGTTGGCTCATGGTCTAGCTTTTGTGTCAGCTCGCGTGCTGTACGCAAGTAAACATTTAATTCTTTAACTACATGTATTGGCAGGCGAATTGTGCGCGTTTGATTCATAATGGCGCGTTCAATTGTTTGGCGTATCCACCACGTTGCATAAGTCGAAAATCTAAAACCGCGTTCTGGGTCAAACTTTTCAACAGCGCGAATTAAACCTAGGTTACCTTCTTCAATTAAATCTAGAAGTGCTAAGCCTCGGTTGTTATAACGGCGGGCAATTTTTACAACTAAACGTAGGTTACTTTCAATCATACGCTTGCGAGATGCTTCACATCCACGTAGCGATTTGCGGGCAAAAAAGACTTCTTCTTCAGCGCTAAGTAGGGGAGAAAAACCAATTTCTCCTAAATAAAGTTGGGTTGCATCAAGGTTTTTAGTTACTTCCTCTTTTGCAAATATCTCTTCTTCGTTATCAACCTCTTCAAGTAATGCTGCAGTTTCTTCTACTGCGGTGTCATCAAATTTTTCGTCGGTGGTGTTTTTGTCAAGTTTTGCTGCGTTAGCCATAAGCCTTCTCCCGAGCAATTATCAATACCTAAAAATTAGGGAAGGTATTTAGCAGGATTGACAGCTTGCCCACGGTAGCGAATTTCAAAACGAAGCGCAGTGACCGAAGATTCTGACTTGCCCATTTCTGCTATTTTTTGTCCTGCCTTAACTTTCTGCTTTTCTCTAACAAGTAGTTTCGAGTTATGTGCATAAGCACTTAGGTAATCATCATTATGTTTCAAAATGATTAAATTACCGTACCCTCGAAGCGCATTACCCGCATACACCACCGTTCCTTGTGCTGCGGCTAAAACTGAAGCCCCTGTACGGTTAGTAATCTGTAAACCCTTGTAACCGTTTTCCTTATTAGAAAAGCGTTTAGTCACTTTGCCCTTTGCAGGCCAAAACCACTTTACTTTACTGCTCGACGAAGGTTTAGCATTACTAACTATTTTATTGGCTTGTTTTCGAACATACTCTCGTTGTTTCGGCTGATCAAGATTTTTCTTTAATTTTTTGTTAGTTTTTTGTTTTATTTTAGTGGATGTTATTTTTTGTTTAACGGGTGAATTGCTAGCAAGCGCATGGCTAGTGGTGGCTACAAGCGAAATAACTTGCCCAGGATAAATAACATAAGGTGATGGAATTGAATTGTTTTTTGCAAGTATTTTAAAATCTTTGCCTGCACTAAAGGCAATGGAATATAATGTATCACCCTTTTGTACTGTGTATTTATTGCCATTAATGTTAATAGCTTTTTTAAAATCATTAACATTAGTATTGAGGCTGCTAACAGGAGCAGGAATATGGCGAGATGAACAGCCCGAAATAAAAACAGCAATAAATACAATTACATATAATACGTACTGACTATTCAAGGTGTTTTGCTCCGAAATTTGAAAAGTACTACTTTTGTTTGTTAGCGTAATAAAAAGTAAGCAACCGCTATTAATATAACTAAACCCCAGCCAAGTACTTCAACATATTGACGTAATTTTTGCTCCATTTTAACCCCGCCCCATTTCATTAAAGCAGAAACTAAAAAGAAACGCGCACCACGGCCAACGGCAGACGCTATTAAAAATGGTAAAAATGCCATTTGTAATACCCCTGCACCAATAGTAAATACCTTATATGGTATAGGTGAAAAGCCCGCTAAAAATACCACCCATACGCCGTACTCTTTAAACCATGTAAGCGCTGTTTCAAACTTTTCTTGCCAGTGCATCTGCTCAATAAAGGGCTGTACAACAGGCTCAAATAACCAGTAACCTAAAAAGTAACCTACAATCCCCCCAAGCACTGAGGCAACTGTAGCAAAGCTTGCAAAGCGCCACGCTTTACTTGGCTGAGCAAGCGACATAGGAGCAAGCATTACATCCGGTGGTACCGGAAAAAAAACGGACTCAGCAAAGCTCATGGCTGCTAAATAGCGCTCAGCAAAGCGGTGTTTTGCCCACACTAGGGCCATATCGTATAACTTAGTAAACAATTTCAACGTGAATTCCTATTCAATATCACCAGGGACGAGAGGGACAAACCGAACTGGTGCAATAACATGCTCTGTGAAGCTATCGCCTTGGCGAATAACCATGGTTAATTTTTGTTCTTGCTCTCCAATGGGAGCAAGGAGTACACCGCCATCAGCTAGTTGTGCAAGTAAGTCTTGAGGCACTTTTGATGCGGCCGCGGTAACTATAATACCATTAAACGGGGCCTGCGATTGCCAGCCTTGCCAGCCATCTGCGTGTTTCATGGTTACATTGTATAAATCTAGTTGATGTAAACGGCGTTTAGCCTGCCATTGCAGTGCTTTTATACGCTCGACCGAATACACCTTATTAAAACACTTGGCTAACACTGCGGTTTGATAACCAGAGCCTGTGCCTATTTCTAACACTTTGTCGCGTACACCAGCCAAATGAAGCAGCTCGGTCATACGCGCCACAATATAAGGCTGCGAAATAGTTTGCCCTTGCCCTATTGGCAACGCCGTGTTTTCGTACGCCTTATGTTTTAGTACATCATCAATAAAGGCATGACGAGGTATATCTGCAATGGCTTTTAATACCTGTTTGTCTTCTACCCCTTCTTGCTCTAATAGCTTAGAAAGCGCAATTGCACTGCGCGAGTAATTAGCCAGCACGGTTTATCTCCATTTCAGCTAACCACTGCCCAACCGCTTCAATACTTTCTTTTGCTGTCATATCAACGCTTAACGGTGTAACTGAAGCATAGCCATTATTAACAGCGTAAAAATCAGTGCCCTCACCGGCATCGCTTTCAATACCAAGTGAGCCATACCAAAAAATATCACGCCCCCATGGGTCCGTTTGTTTGGTCATGGTTTCGGCTTTATGTCGAGCGCCTAAACGCGTAACTTGCACCCCTTTTAGCTCATTTAGAGGAATATCGGGTACATTTACGTTGATAATTTGATCTTTAGGCAGGGGGTGCGATGCCAGCCCTTTAATTATATTAACGGTCACAGCTGCTGCGGTTTCAAAGTGCTCACCATGGTGCGAGCAAAGCGACACGGCAATAGCAGGCAAGCCTAAATGGCGCCCTTCGGTCGCCGCTGCCACAGTGCCTGAATACAATGTATCATCGCCCAAATTAGCGCCGTGGTTAATACCTGCTACGACTAAATCAGGCGTTTCATCAACTAACTGATTAACCCCTAAATGAACACAATCAGTAGGTGTGCCATTAACCGATATAAAGCCGTTTTCAAGCGTGGTAGAGCGCAGTGGGTTTATTAACGTTAACGAGTTACTGGCACCACTACAGTTACGATCAGGGGCTACAAGGGTTACATCGGCAATTTGCGTAAGAGCCTGGTATAAAACAGCAATCCCTTTAGCGTTTACACCGTCGTCGTTACTTAGCAGTATCTTCATTTTGACTATCCTTTTCTTTTCGCTCATTAGGGCTTGCATCGGTGTAATCCACCAGCTCACGTAAAAGTGCGGTAGCAAAACACCCTTTAGGCAATCCAAAGCTTAATTTTAAAGTCGTTTCGTCTAGTGTTTCTATGGTTAAATCTTGCGGAATGAGGCGCAGCATACGGCGCTCATTTTTAAGGCCTAATTCGCCTAAGCCCTCACACCATGCTTGGTATGGTTTTAGCCATAATTTTTCTTGTTCAGTTAAGCCCTTTTCGCTTTTACCAACCATAGGAGCCGACATCATAATATCGCCAGAGGCTAAACGTGCTATGTTTTCATCGCTTATTGCATCTTCAAAAAATGCGTTACTACCGCTTAGCATAAATACTTCACGGTGCATGGTTTTAGCTAACCCATGCTCTTTAACACGTAAGCTCACTATTTGATTAAATACATGTGAACGGGCAGCGGAGATAATAATACCGCGTAGTTTTTTATCGCGAATGCGCTCGCCGGCGAACATTTTTTCGGCCATAACTAAATTATGCCCATCGCGGCCAAAGCGCTGCTCGCCAAAGTAGTTAGGCACACCCGCACGTACGGCATTAATGCGGCATAAAATATCAAGCGGCTGGGTTACATTACGAAGCGTAATTGTGAATCGGTTTCCTTTATGGCAACCGGTGCGTAATTTACGTTCGTGGCGCTGTTGCGAAACCACAAAAATGCTGTCGCTATTGAGTTCACTAAAATCAATGTGCTTTTTAATGGGTACTTTTACGCTAAACCATTGGCTACACACGCCGTGGCGGTCTTTCATGCCGGCATAGCTTACTTCGCGCGGTGACACTCCAGCCTTTTGTGCTATTAACTTGGCCACGTACTGCGTGTTTTCACCTTTTTTAACGACCTGTAAGCATACATGCTCACCACTGCCGGTAAATTCTATGCCGAGGTCTTCATCAACCATAAAATCTTCAGTAACGGTTTTAAAGTCTGCTTTTGAAAGCGGTGCACCGTATAGGTAATTTAAATCGCTCATGCGCTTGCTGTACTCTCAGGCGCTTTGCTCATAATAACTACCGCATGGCTAGAAATACCTTCTTTACGCCCTTCAAAGCCGAGCTTTTCGGTGGTGGTCGCTTTAACATTGATTTTTGAAAGCTCGCAATTTAAATCGCTGGCTAAATTAGTGCGCATAGCGTGAATGTGTGGCAACATTTTAGGAGCCTGCGCCACAATAGTGACATCGCCATTGCCCAGTACATAACCTTGCTCTTTGGCAAGGCCTACAACATGGCGAAGTAAAATACGGCTGTCGATATTTTCATATTCGCTCGCCGTATCCGGAAAATGCTTACCAATATCGCCCATTGCCAACGCGCCTAAAATAGCATCGCATAATGCATGAATAGCAACATCGCCATCTGAGTGTGCTAAAAAGCCCTGCGGGTAATCTATTTTTTCGCCGCAAATTGTTATTGGGCCTTCGCCACCAAATTTGTGTACGTCAAAACCATGGCCAATTCGAATCATAATGCTTGCTCGTTTTGTTGTTTGTTTAATAAAAACCCCGCTAGGTCTAAATCCTCCGGCGTGGTTATTTTAATATTGTCGCTGCGCCCTGTAATTAGCTTAACGGGTTTATTTGCCCACTCAATGGCACTGGCTTCATCGGTAATAGTTACGCCCTCACAAAGCGCACGTTGCAACGCATTTTTAAGCTCGTCATATTTAAAAAACTGCGGTGTAAGCGCTTGCCATAAATCATCACGAGGCACGGTTTGCTCGCTATGCGTGTTACCACGCTTTATGGTGTCTTTTACCTTGCTTGCTAAAATACCGCCTTCGTCGTCGGCTATACAATGCGCTATTAAGGTTTCAATATCGTTAATAGTGACTAAGGGCCGGGCTGCGTCGTGCACCAGCACCCATTCAGGAGGGTTATTTTCTAAAAATAATAGGCTATTAAGTACTGAGTGTGCTCGCTCTTGCCCGCCGCTGGCGCGTAAAATTCGCGAGTCTATATGCGCAAGCGAGTCAAAATAAGGGTCAGTTTGACTAACGGCTACAACTATTTGGCTTAAGCTTTGTAATTGCGAAAGCTTACAGAGCGTATGCTCTAAAATAGTTTTTCCTGCCAATTTAATATACTGCTTAGGTGCACTGTGCTGCATTCTGCTGCCTACGCCGGCAGCGGGTACAATGGCAGCTATTGAATTATTATTTTTCATGTTGTTTGCCCGGTAAAACACGTATAAATGTTTCATCCGGTTTAATCATTCCTAATTCGTTACGAGCGCGCTCTTCTATGCCTTCTTGGCCAAGCTTTAAATCTTCTATGTCGGCGGTAAGTACTTTATTGCGCTTAATTAGTTTTTCATTAGTTTGTTGATGAGAAGCCACGGCTGCTTTTAAACGCGTATAGTCTTGCACCCCGTTATGACCAAACCAAAGTCGGTATTGTATAAACAGTGCTAAGCACAACAGGCCAAGCTGAAAAAACCGCATTTAACACTCCCTATTCGTTTTTAAATAAAATTAGGCTCGTGGGCGTTTTATATTACGCCAATTAATATTACCCGCTAATAGCATTTCTCTAAGTGAAAGCAACCTAGGTGCGCAGCGTTTTGAAAATTGCCACTGATGCCCGCAACACGCCGCTGTTAAACTCATTTTACTGGGTTTTACCAACTGCGTATTTGCTTGCTCTAGGCCCTTGCCAAAAAAATCAAACCAGCCTAGTTCATTACAGTGCAGTTTATTGTCGCTTACTTGATCTATGCTGTCTATTCTTAGCCTCACTTGGTCATGGCTATTTATTAACACCGGCACTATTAGCCCCACTTGGGCATATTTTTTATAAAAAAGTTCATTTGCCTGAGCGTTAACCTCTGGCGGTGTTGGCTTTTGTTTTTCAAGCCAAGAGCCATTTTGTGAGTCGAGCGTAAACGGCGAACTCCCATTGGCAACCAAAGTGGCCGCCCGTTCTATATAATACGGTAAGCTTTTTAATTGGCGGCGTAGTTTATCGGCATTAGGCTCAGCAACTAAGCGCTGTACCTCTCGCTGATAAAACGCATTGCACAATTGTGCATACAGCACTTTTTGCGCATCACTTTGCCATATTTCTTGCTGCTGAGCTGCAAGTGGCTGACTCTTCGCTACCAATAGTTATACTCAAAAAACAATTAGGTAGCTGTTTTATAGCACAATAGCGGCTATTTTTTAAGCGCACCAGGCAATTTAAGCGCTTGGCTTTTCACCTAATTTAGCAATGCCGCTTTCTAAAAATTGCACCACGGTATTACGCTTTTTACCAATTAATAAACTGCCATCAGCTAAAAACATAAAGTTTTGCCAATTACGTTTAAATACATCAAAGGTGGTTTCTATAACGTTATCGCGTGCCATACAAAAATAAATGGTGGTATTAGCCTGCCAATCTAAATGATCCAAAATAGCTTGCGGTAAGCTTTCGTCGCCATTTTCCCACGCATCTTCCCAATTTACTTCATCGCTAAAGCTTTCTTCTTTACCGCACCAATCGGTTTTATCAAAAAAATCGGGGTGGTCGAATTCGCGGCTCACCATAGTGCTCCAAAGCACCGCAGCACGTTCGCTGGTCATTGGCTTAATACGCGCAGCGTCTTCTTCAGATACAGGGAGGTCTTTATGACGAAAAACCCAGGCTTTTTTGTGATCATCGAGCGAAATATAATTCATAGTGTTGGTGTATTCTTTGGCATAATAAAAAGCAAACGCAATTATACAAGAGATCAAAACATGACTACAGCAATAAAACCGCTTTCCCTCAAACCAGGCATATATCAACACTACAAAGGCCCACAATACAAAGTATTTTACGTAGCAACACACAGCGAAACCGACGAACAACTAGTTATATACCAAGCCCTGTATGGCGAGTACGGCATGTGGGCACGCCCACTAAGTATGTTTTTAGAAACCGTTGAAAAAGATGGACACACTATTCCACGCTTTGCCTACCTTGGAGCTGCAGATTAACTATGGCATTATAATCACATACAACACTGATCAGACCAGGCAAGGGGAACCCGTGCAATTTAATTCTACCGACAACTACATCGCTAGCAGCTCGCTTAAACAGGCTGTAAATGCCGCTATTATGCTTGAAAAGCCCTTATTAATTAAAGGTGAGCCAGGTACAGGTAAAACCATGCTGGCTGAAGAGCTTGCTAAAAGCTTAGATACCGAGCTTATTCAGTGGCACATTAAATCAACCACTAAAGCACAACAGGGCTTGTACGAATACGACGCGGTATCGCGCCTACGCGACAGCCAATTAGGCGATGAGCGCGTACATAACATTGGCAACTACATTGTTAAAGGTAAGCTGTGGCAAGCGTTTAACTACGCTGAACTTAACGGCAAACGCCCAGTGCTTTTAATCGACGAAATAGACAAAGCCGACATCGAGTTCCCGAACGACTTACTGCTCGAACTTGATAAAATGGAGTTTCATGTTTACGAAACTAACGAGCGCATTGTAGCGAAAGAACGCCCTATTGTGATCATCACGTCAAACAACGAAAAAGAACTACCAGATGCCTTTTTACGCCGCTGCTTTTTTCACTATATTGATTTTCCAAGCAGAGAAGAAATGCAGCAAATTGTTGATGTGCACTACCCTAACGTTAAACAAGATTTAGTACGCCAAGCACTCGAAGTATTTTTTAACTTACGTGAAGCCAACGGTCTTAAAAAGAAACCTTCCACCAGCGAACTGCTGGATTGGTTAAAGCTTTTAATGGCCGAAGATATAGACGCTAAAACACTGCACGATAAAGCCCAAAAAGGCGGCTTAATGCCGATGTTTGGCGCACTGCTTAAAAATGAGCAAGACATAAGCCTCATCGAAAAACTTGCGTTTATGAGCCGTCGCTAACATGTTAGTACAGCTTTTTTTCACGCTACGTAAATACCGTTTACCGGTAAGCCTGCGCGAGCTACTCGATTTAATAAACGCCTTAAAAAAAGGCGTTATATTTGCCGATGTAGATGGCTTTTACCATTTAGCGCGCACCATAATGGTAAAAGACGAAACCCATTTTGACAGGTTCGACAAAGCCTTCAGCGACTATTTTAGCGGTATTGCCGACCTTGATTTGCTCGAAAGTTTAAAACAACAGCACAGCTTACCTAAAGACTGGTTGCGCAAAGAGTTTGAAAAACACCTAAGCGATGAAGAAAAAGCCCAGCTAAAAGCCATGGGTGGGCTCGACGAGCTAATGAAAACCCTAAAAGAGCGTTTAGAAGAGCAACAAAAACGCCACGCTGGCGGCAATAAATGGGTAGGCACTGGTGGTACATCACCTTTTGGTGCATATGGGTATAACCCAGAGGGCGTGCGTATAGGGCAAGAGGGTAACCGTAATCGCCAAGCGGTAAAAGTGTGGGATAAACGTGAATACCGTAATTTAGATTCAGATCGTGAAATAGGCTCACGCACCATAAAACTTGCCCTTAAAAAATTACGTAAATTTGCCCGCACAGGCGCAAGTGACACCCTTGATTTAAACGAGACCATTCGCGCTACCGCCAAACAAGGCGGCATGCTGGATGTAAAAATGGCACCCGAGCACCACAATGCCGTTAAAGTATTAATGCTGTTTGATATTGGCGGCTCAATGGATGACTACATTCATACCTGCGAAGAGCTATTTAGCGCCGCCCACAGCGAGTTTAAACATTTAGAGTTTTACTACTTTCATAACTGCTTATACGAGCACGTTTGGCAAGACAATGCGCGGCGCCATTCAAACATCATCGACACCATGACGCTGATTAATAAATTTACCAGCGACTACAAGGTCATATTTGTAGGTGATGCCACTATGGGCCCATACGAAATAGCGTACCCCGGCGGCTCGGTAGAACATTACAACGAAGAGCCCGGCAGTGCATGGTTGCAACGTATAACAAATCACTTTGATAAAGTCGCCTGGCTCAACCCACAACCTGTTGAACACTGGCCTTACTATCAATCAATTGATTTTATTAAGCAGCTGATGGATAACAGAATGTACCCGCTGAGTTTAGATGGAATAAGTAAGGCAATAAAAGAGCTGAGCTAGTTTGGAATGACAGTTACAGCAGAAGCCTTAAATTATTTACACAGAAGTAAGTCAAGTGTGATTACAAGCTTACCCAAACGATTTCAGCTACTCGACACATTTAGACTAGTTAAGTCAAACTTGGTTTTTAATGCATAAAGGATTAAACAATGCAAAGCAACGGTAAGAGTAAAAAATACAATACTTGTGTTTTAGTAGCCCCTCTATTTGGAATTAAACTTTCAAAAGATGTAAATCACGAATTTGAAATAGAAGGGGTGACTCTAATATCTAAATCGAAGCTAATGAATAGCAGAGTAAGCAAAAGGTTAGGATTACAAAAAAAATTTAAAGAGTATCGTTGTTTTCACGAAGATACAGAGACATTTGCAGTATATAAAAAAAACATTCCAGCATTACAAGATAAAGTAAATGTTATAAACCAATTTAAAGTACTAACTTTAGAATTAACATATATCTTATGTGCTACGCAGATAAGCATCCCTGATATAAAAAGGAGGTCTGTTTTACAGTTATATTATGGGAACGCGGATATTAGAGTTGATACGCTAATAGATAATTTAGATGTTCCTGCTGAAAGTATGACACGTAGCACAAGACCTCGATATTACAACTATTTAACCATTAATAAAAAATTATTAAAAAAAGAAAGTGAACATGGCTTTTTAACAGCATTCATGGGTTTAGCTAAAAGTGATATGAGCCCCAAAATGCGTGCATCAATTAGAAGCTGTATAGTTTTTCTTGGCCATTCTCAAAACTCAATAGAACCATATGTACGCTTCCTGAACAATATGATTGCAATTGATTCAATACTAACTACCTCTGACGCAAAACATAAGGAAACAGCCCAACAAAACTTAGAGTCTTTTTTCGGGTGGAGTGATCTTTGGAATAACGAGTTTCATAGAGAGAAAGTTAATGAAATTTATCGTTTAAGAAGTGGTTTAGTCCACGATGGAAAAATAAGCTGTATAACAGAAAGTGACGTCATTTATACCGAATTTTTACTTAAAAATCTTTTATATAACTTTTGCCGATTTCCAGAAGTATTTAAAAACAAAGAAGTATTATCAATTTTTATCAAGAATATCCAGGCAGAGAGAACACTTGGAATACCTAGTACCAAGTCAAAGTTTTTGCCAAAAAAGTTTAGATACTTTCACACATTTTGACCATAGAACTCCGCCGCGAATGAAAAAGCACGATGACTTTTTACCTAAACAAGATACATGAAGTTCGCGGCTTAACAATATGATTTAGTCTTTCAGGGTATCATCGTTGTAGCAGCTTAAATAAAGTAAACTCTTACTCAGTAAATTCATCCTGTGCTGGAGCTTTCAGTTCAACGTTATAAACCATAATATCCCCTACTCACTTTAAAGCACTTTACTCATAAACAAGCTATACGGATCTTGCTCATAATTCCCAAATGGCTCGCACTCTTTAAAACCAAACTGAGTGTAAAGCTTTTGCGCAGGTAAAAATGCTTTTGCTGTTCCAGTTTCTAGGCTTAACTTTTTATACCCTCGCAGTGTTGCTTGCTCAATAATATGCGTGAGTAACTTAGCGGCTATGCCTTGGCGTAAATAGTTGTTTGAGGTGCGCATTGATTTAATTTCGCCATGCGTTGTATTTAGCACTTTTAATGCGCCAACACCCGCTAAATTATTATCAATCCATAAGCTATAAAAAGTTATATCGGGCTTTGTGAGATTAGTTAAATCAAGTGCATGTACGCTTTCAACAGGTGAGTGTTTTAGCATATCGTCATGATGCGCTTGTAGTAACTTGATAATGTGTGGGTTTGAAAGCGCGTCTGTTCTAATATCCATTTACACCCCATTTAACCCTTGAACTTAATGCTTTAGGGCTTTAATTAAAGCCCTAAAATAAACAGCTATTTTTAGGCTGCTAATTTCCAAACCACAAACGCAACAGCAAAACCAACCAAGTACACTAAGCCTAACCACGTTAAGCTGCGTAATAGTACGCTGTGTTTAATGGCGGTCTCTGAGCGCACTAGGCTAAAGTTAAGCCATGCAAAAACGGGGGTGGTGACAAAAGCAAGTGTCATGGCAAAGGTAAGCATTGGCCCCAGGGCCGATTTAAAAAATAAAATAACGGCCATGCCAGCTAGTGCTTGCAGTACAAGCCAAATATTTAAGCTGTGTTTAGATTGCTTAAAACCAAGTAATTTATGTGACTCGTTAAGTGTACGTGCGTAGCCATCAAGCACGGTGAGTGTAGTGCCAAACATACATAAAAAAGCAATGGCTGATACAAGCGGCCTCGCCCACTCGCCAATAGTCAGTGCATACATATCAATAAGCTGTTTAGCAAAGGCAACACCGCCAAGCTCAATACTGCTGCTTTGCCCGTATTGCACCAGCACACCTAAGCTAAAAAATACCAATGCTAAACAGGCTGTTAGCCAATAGCCTACGTTAAAATCGAATAAGCCTTGTCTTTTAGTAACCGTTTGCTGAGTTTGTTTTTCTTTGAGCCATAGCGAGCTAAGGGCTGAAATTTCAATGGGTGCCGGCATCCAGCCCATTAACGCGACCATAAAGCTCAGCATAGCCAGCTCGTACGGAGACGGGCCAACATAATCAGCTGGCGCCATTGGGCCGTTACTAAACGCGATAACCAGTGCAATAACAGTAGCAAGCGTTAATAGTCCCATAATGCCTTTAGCAACGCTGTCGAGCGCTTTAAAGTGCCCAAGTAATAAAATAGCTAAACACACACCGAGCAATATCCAACACAGTAGCGTGACTTCTATCACTATTGGCAGTGCATAATGAAGCAAGCTTGCAGTCAGTAATAGCACCCCTGCGGTATTAACTATGGCGGCAAGTATATTTAAGCCAATAAAACTATAAAAATAGACAGGGCCTTTATTTTTATAGCCTTCTACTAAACTGTTTTTGGTTGCTAGGGTGTATTCCATACCAAAGCGAAAAAACGGGTACTTTAATACGTTAACAACGAGAATTAGCCAAAACAGTTGCCAGCCAAATAGCGCGCCAGCTTGAGTAGATGCAACTAAGTGAGAGCCGCCAATTGCTGCGGTTGCCATTAAGATACCAGGGCCTAGTGCGCCCAATCGAGATTTCCAAGAAGTGTGTGTTTGCTGCATTAATTTCTCAAATTATGTGTGTTATTCGCTCTGGTTATTAATTTTCATAATTAATAACACCGAAGGCTGCATAACTTACCTAAATTAAAGGCAATAAAAAAGAGCCGTAAGGCTCTTTTTTATTGTACTTTGGGACTAAATCTTATTTTAGTTCCATCTCTTGGATGATTTCGTGCGCTATTTCTGGCGTTGTGCTTACAGGCTTTTCGTGTAAATTTGCTTTTATTTGCCCTTTTCGATGTTTTAGTGCTGCATCGAGTTTTTTAGCTGCGCTTGCAATCGCCGGGTACATAACTTCGTTTTCCCCTTTTACCGATATACGCGCACCTTCGTAATTTGTGCTAATTTCTGCTTGGATTTTGTGATGCTCTTTAGACAAAATAATGTCGAGTGCGATAAGTGATGGAAAGTGGCTCTCGATTTTTGAAAACTTCTCGTTGATATGCTCTCTAATAGAGTTAGTAACGTCTACATGGTGACCAGAAAGATTAATTTTCATAGGGTATCCTTTTATTTGTTACCTCATAAATAGTATTGGGGGCTATTTAGATTAACACAAGGAAAAAGCACTGATTTTTGAAATTAATTTGTTACTTAAACTGATTTAAATTATAAGTTGTGCAAAGTTTATGCAAAGCCCATAAAGTATGGGCTTTCAGACGTCTAGCCTTTAGCGTTTAGTCTGTGTACGAACAGCAATAGTCAGCAAAATCACTCACTTTTACTTTAAAGCTAACATTGGCATCAACGTTAAATGATTCGCCCGCGATAAATGTTTTCCACTGCGTTTCGCCAGGTAATAAAATATCCCATTGGCCGCCTAACAGCTCCATGAGTTCTTTTTTGCTTGTATCAAATACAAATTCGCCTGGTTGCATAAAGCCTAGCGTTTTGGTTGTGCCATCGTTAAATACCACGGTACGGCTTGATACTTTACCGTCAAAATACACGTTCGCTTTTTTAATTACGCTTACATTTTCAAACTGAGACATCCTCACTCCTGTTGTATTATTTTATTTAATCGGCCACCACCTTGCCTGATAGGTCATAGCCTTGCAAGAAAAGCGCTGTGAAAATTACTCATCTGAAATTCAAGCTCAAAAGGCTTTAAGCCAAAAAAGTACTACGTATTACAAGCAGTGTGATTGAAGTATCTTAAGGCTACTACGCCACTTTATAACTCAGTCAGCAAACAAAAAAGCCCGCCCTGTTTTACACAGGGCGGGCTTTTAAATATTAAAGCTAACGGTTAAAACAACGCGTTTGCTTTATTTACAATGTTCTCTACTGTAAAGCCAAAGTACTCAAACAGCTCACCAGCAGGTGCCGACTCACCAAAGGTAGTCATACCTACTACTGCACCATTTAGGCCTACGTACTTGTACCAGTAATCAGCAATACCTGCTTCTACTGCTACGCGGCGTGTAACGGCTGCCGGTAGTACGCTTTCTTTGTACTGTGCGCTTTGCTCTTCAAATACATCAGTACATGGCATAGATACAACACGTACCTTTTTACCTTGGCTGCGTAGCTCTGTTGCAGAGTCTTGTGCTAGTTGCACCTCAGAACCTGTTGCAATAATAATTAGCTCTGGCTCGCCGTCACAGCTAAGGATGTAACCACCCTTTTTAACATCTGCTAATTGCTGAGCGTCACGCGCTTGTTGCTCAAGGCCTTGGCGAGTAAAGATAAGTGATGTAGGACCATCTTTACGCTCAATAGCTTGTTGCCATGCAATTGCCGACTCAACTTGGTCACACGGGCGCCAGTTGTATAAGTTTGGCGTTAAACGCATGCTAGCAATTTGCTCTACCGGTTGGTGAGTTGGACCATCTTCACCTAGGCCGATTGAATCGTGCGTGTAAACAAAAATGCTTGGTTGCTTCATTAGTGCAGCCATACGTACCGCATTTTTTGCGTATTCAACAAACATTAAGAACGTTGCACCGTAAGGAATAAAGCCTTTATGAAGGGCAATACCATTCATAATTGCCGACATACCAAACTCACGTACACCGTAGTAAACGTAGTTACCGCTTGCATCGTCTGCAGTTAGCCCTTTAGAGCCATCCCAAATTGTTAAGTTTGAGCCAGCTAAATCGGCTGAGCCACCCATGAATTCTGGTAATAACGGGCCAAATGCATTTAATGCATTTTGCGACGCTTTACGAGATGCAGGATTTGCAGGGTTTGCTTGTAGTTGCTCTATGTATGCTTGAGATTTTTCAGCCCAATCGCCTGGAAGTTCGTTGTTAATACGGCGCTTATATTCAGCTGCAAGCTCTGGGTATGCTTTTGCGTATGCTGCAAATTTTTCGTCCCAGCTAGATTCAAGCTGTTGACCTTTTTCTTTGCTATCCCACTGTGCGTAAATATCATCAGGGATTTCAAATGCACCACCAGACCAGCCTAAAAATTCGCGAGACGCTGTAATTTCGTCATCACCTAATGGCGCGCCGTGACAATCGTGGCTACCAGATTTATTAGGTGAACCGTAACCAATCACTGTTTTACAACAAATTAGTGATGGTTTGTCAGTAACACTTTGAGCCTCTGCTATTGCAGCACTAACAGCATCGCTGTCGTGGCCATCAACGTCACTTATTACATGCCAGCCGTACGCTTTAAAGCGTGCTGGTGTATCGTCGCTAAACCAACCTTCAACTTCACCATCGATTGAAATACCGTTGTCATCCCAAAAAGCCACTAACTTGCCAAGGCCTAATGTGCCAGCAAGTGAACATGCTTCATGAGAAATACCTTCCATTAAACAACCATCACCCATAAATGCATATGTGTAGTGATCAACAATGTCGTGGCCTTCACGGTTAAATTGTGCGGCAAGCGCTTTTTCAGCAATCGCCATACCTACCGCGTTTGTGATCCCCTGACCTAGTGGACCCGTAGTAGTTTCAATTCCCGGTGCATAACCGTACTCAGGGTGGCCTGGCGTTTTAGAATGCATTTGACGGAAGTTTTTAATTTCATCAAGTGGTAAGTCGTAACCAGTTAGGTGCAATAGAGAATAGATAAGCATTGAACCGTGGCCATTTGAAAGAATAAATCTGTCACGGTCAGCCCACTCTGGATTAGTTGGATTATGCTTTAGATAATCGCGCCATAATACTTCTGCGATATCGGCCATGCCCATAGGGGCTCCAGGGTGGCCAGATTTGGCCTTTTGTACTGCGTCCATTGACAAGACGCGAATAGCATTTGCAAGTTCTTTGCGAGATGGCATGAATTCTCCTACCTTTATGTGTATTTGCGCGGGTACTTATGTGTTCGTTAATACCCTTAAGTAACTTAAGAGCTGTTATAGCAACCATTCTTACTTAATGTGGGTGCAGTGTGCAATTAAAAACCCCATAAAAATGGGCTATTATGAATATTTTTTAAGACCAAAAAGTTATTACTCATTTTATTTAGACGTCTAGGCGTAAAAACACTATGCAAGGTGTTTTGTTTTAGATAAAATACGCCCCTTAATTTTTTAGCGCTAATACCGACGTTTGTGAAGCGCAATATTTGTGAGCAGAAATACAATGGCAAAACATTTATTTACTTCTGAATCTGTTTCTGAAGGTCATCCGGATAAAATCGCCGATCAAATCTCTGATGCGGTACTTGATGCTATCCTAGAGCAAGACTCTCATGCCCGTGTTGCGTGCGAAACTTACGTAAAAACAGGTATGGTTATGGTTGGCGGTGAAATTACCACTAGCGCATGGGTTGATATTGAAGAAATTACACGTAAAACAGTACGTGAAATTGGCTACACGCATTCAGACATGGGTTTCGATGCAGACTCGTGTGCAATTTTAAACACAATTGGTAAGCAGTCTCCTGATATTAACCAAGGTGTTGACCGTACTAGCCCAGAAGAACAAGGTGCTGGCGACCAAGGCCTTATGTTTGGTTATGCATGTAACGAAACAGAAGTACTAATGCCTGCGCCAATTACTTACTCACACCGTTTAGTACAGCGCCAAGCGCAAGTACGTAAAAGCGGCGAGCTTAACTGGTTACGCCCAGATGCAAAATCTCAAGTAACTTTTGCATACGAAAACGGCAAGCCAGTAGGTATTGATGCAGTTGTGCTTTCTACTCAGCACGCTGAAGAAATTTCGCAAAATGACTTAGTAGAAGCCGTGATGGAAACCATCATTAAGCCGGTACTTCCTGCCGAGCTTATTACTAGCGCGACTAAATTTTTCATTAACCCAACGGGTCGTTTTGTAATTGGCGGACCTATGGGCGACTGTGGTTTAACAGGTCGTAAAATCATCGTAGATACATACGGTGGTATGGCACGTCACGGTGGTGGTGCTTTCTCAGGTAAAGATCCATCAAAAGTTGACCGCTCAGCTGCATACGCTGCACGTTACGTAGCTAAAAACGTAGTGGCTGCAGGCCTTGCTGATAAGTGTGAGCTACAAGTATCTTACGCAATTGGTGTAGCAGAGCCTACCTCTATCAGCGTTGAAACCTTTGGTACAAGCAAGCTTGAAGAAGGTCGTTTAATTGAGCTTATCCGTGAGCACTTTGACCTACGCCCTTACGGCTTAATTCAAATGCTTGATTTAGAGCGCCCAATTTACCAACCAACAGCGGCATACGGTCACTTTGGTCGTGACGAATTCCCATGGGAACGTACAGATAAAGCAGACGCACTTCGCGCAGCTGCTGGCCTTTAAGCCAAAATGCATTAAATAATAAACGGCCCTTTTAAGGGCCGTTTTTATATCTAAAGCAAAGGCTAATTATACTATTTATATCAATTGCATTAATTTAGTTGTTTATCGTAGCACCCAATAAATAGTGCAATAACAAAGGAATTTACGGCGTACAGTTATTTTATATAAATAATTTTAACGCAGTCAGTGCGCTATTTAATACGCTAAACTAATCGTGTTTTGAATTAAATTGGTATTAGCTAGCCCTCGAATTTCGTACGGTTTTAGGTATATACTCTTTGCATAATAAAAGCTTAAGGGATAAGTAAATGGCCAATAATTTTCGCGTTATGTTTGTAGGGCTCGCCGAGGGCACTGAGGCTAAAACGGCCTGCGTAAATTTAGCAAGTAAGCTAAAAACGTCTGAAGATAAAGTAACTCAGTTTTTTAATGGCAAAGCACTCTTTGCACCTAGCAATAAAGACAAAGCCTTAAAGCAGGCCAAATTACTGGCAAGCCTAGGCATTAAAAGTAAGTTACAAGCCACAGGTGAGCTACCCACTCAAAGCCCTAGCGCAGCTAGTCAGCGCGATGAACGGATTTTTGATGCCCTTGATTACATAACGAGTAGTCTGATCCGCCTAGAAGAAAAGCTAGAAGAGCTAGAACAAAGGCTTCCAACCAATGAGCTAAAAAGCCCTACAGACGAAAACGATGAGTGGCAAGAAGATGATCTTATGCTTGACGAGCAGCTCGATGAACCCGTTAAAACGCGTAGCAATACTTTGTTATATTCACTGATTGCCACTGCCGTTTTACTACTTATTGTGCTTGCTGTTTACTTAGCTTTTCCTGATTTAGTGTCTAATTAATCAAAGGTGCGTAATTACAATGAGCAATAAACGTACACACATACGCCAATCTATTCGCCAATTACGCAATAATCTATCAAAAAAACAGCAAGAAAAAGCCGCAGCACAGTTAAAGTTGAATTTTACTCAACAGCTAAATAGCGATAAAACAGCCTCAAAAAAACATATAGCCATTTACTTTAGTAACGATGGAGAATTAGATACATCATTGTTAATTAATGAGTTATGGCAACAAGGCCACACCCTTTACTTACCCGTTATACACCCATTTAATGGGGCTACTTTGCTGTTTCAACGCTATGAAAAAAACTCACCCATGAGGGCAAATCGCTATGGTATCTTGGAGCCTAAGCTGAACTGCTCTCAAATATGCCCATTAACTGATTTAGATTACTTACTGATGCCACTTGTAGCATTTGATAATCAAGGTAATCGATTAGGAATGGGGGGTGGATTTTACGATAAAACACTGGCGCAATTACACGCTTACAATTGGCAAAAACCGCAACTTATAGGCTTAGCACACAGCTGCCAAAAAGTAGATGCACTGCCAATTGAATCGTGGGATGTCCCACTTAAAACCATTATTACTCCCGATAAAATTTATCACTGGTAATAAACACCCACTACACATTTGAAATATGAGCATAACAATGACGCAAGACGAATTAAAAAAAGCAGCTGCGTGGGCTGCACTCGAGTTTGTAAAAGAAAACACCATTGTTGGTGTGGGGACAGGCTCTACCGTAAATCATTTTATTGATGCCCTAGGCACAGTAAAAGACACCATAACGGGTGCGGTATCTAGCTCTGAGGCTTCAACAGCGCGTTTACACGCGTTAGGTATTGAAGTGTTTGAGCTAAACGATGTAGATGCTCTTGATGTATACGTAGACGGCGCAGATGAAATTAATGCCCAAAACGAAATGATCAAAGGCGGCGGCGCAGCACTTACCCGCGAAAAAATAGTTGCAGCCGTTGCAAAACAATTTGTTTGTATTGTTGATGACACAAAATTAGTAGATACATTGGGTGACTTCCCGCTTCCGGTAGAAGTTATACCCATGGCACGCAGCTACGTAGCGCGTGAATTATTAAAACTTGGTGGCGACCCTGTGTACCGCCAAGGCGTAGTAACCGATAACGGTAACGTTATTTTAGATGTACACAATTTAAGTATTAGTAATGCCAAACAACTTGAAACACAAATTAATTCAATTGTTGGCGTAGTTACCAACGGCCTATTTGCGATGCGCGGCGCTGATAAAGTGATTATCGGCACTAAAAATGGGCCACAAATTAAATAGGATGAGGTTATGAGTAAGGTATCGTTAGCAAAAGACAAAATTAAAATTCTCTTGCTTGAAGGTGTTCACCAAAGCGCAGTAGAAACGCTTAAACGTAATGGTTACAGCAACATCGACTACGTAAAAACATCGCTACCTGAGGACGAACTTAAAGAGCGTATTAAAGATGTGCACTTTGTAGGGCTTCGTTCTCGTACTCATATTAACCAAGCAGTTTTAGACTCAGCTGAAAAGCTAGTAGCCATTGGTTGTTTTTGTATTGGTACTAACCAAGTTGACTTAAACTCAGCTCGCGAGCGCGGTATTGCAGTATTTAATGCACCGTTTTCAAACACTCGTTCAGTGGCTGAACTTGTACTTGGCGAAATACTATTACTATTACGTGGTATTCCAGAGCGTAATGCAGCAGCGCACCGTGGCGGCTGGTTAAAAACAGCAACCGGCTCGTTTGAAGCGCGCGGTAAAACGCTCGGGATTATTGGTTACGGCCACATAGGTACACAGCTTGGTATTATGGCTGAAAACATAGGTATGAACGTAGAGTATTACGACATTGAAGATAAGCTCTCTTTAGGTAATGCAACACAAATTCATAACCTAACACAGCTTTTACAACGCGCTGATATTATTAGTTTACACGTACCAGAAACACCGCAAACTAAAAACCTAATTGGCACAGCAGAACTTGCCGTAATGAAGCAAGGATCAATACTAATTAACGCTTCACGCGGTACTGTAGTGGATATTGATGCACTTGCCGAAGCACTTAGCGAGAAAAAGCTAAGCGGCGCAGCTATTGATGTATTCCCTGTTGAGCCAAAATCTAACGAAGAAGAATTTGTATCGCCACTGCGTGAATTCGACAACGTTATTTTAACGCCGCACATTGGTGGCTCTACCCAAGAAGCGCAAGAAAACATTGGTATTGAAGTAGCCGGTAAATTAGCTAAATACTCAGATAATGGTTCAACTATTACAGCGGTTAACTTCCCTGAGGTTTCGCTACCAGAGCTTGCTAACCGTAGCCGCTTATTGCACGTACACCACAACCGCCCTGGCGTACTTACACAAATTAACCAAGCGTTTGCCCAGCACGGTATTAATATTGCCGCTCAGTACTTACAAACTGATGAATCAATTGGTTATGTAGTTATTGACGTAGATACCGATCAGTCAGAAGTTGCACTTAAAGAGCTAAGTGCAGTAGAAGGTACAATTAGAGCGCGTATTCTTCACTAAGCTATCAGCTAAAATAATAAAAGCCGTACTTGATTAATCAAGTACGGCTTTTTTGTATTAAACTGGCTGCTGAGAGCTGTTCGCTATTACTCGCCTTTAACTTCTAAGTTAACGAATTTAACTAGCTCTTCTGGCTGGCCAGCTAACATCATTATTTGCTGGTTTACTTCCATCATAGTTTTACCTTCAGGCAATTTTGCCGATATGCTTAATGAGTTTAAACCTTTGGCAAAATCAGTCAGCGCCTGTGCTATTTCTTCAGTTACGGGAGCTTGCTGTAACTGTTGCTGTAGCGTCATTTGCATTTGCTCAAGTGTCATACCTTGTTTTTCAAGCTCGCTCACAAATAGCTCTTTTAATTTGCCTTGGTTATTAAGTACTAAATTAATATTACGTGGCTCAAGCTTGCTCATAGCTTGCATAACTAAGGTTTGCTGTTGTAACTCTTGCTCGTACGTAAGTGGCGTGTCACCTGCTTCTTGCTGCGCTTTGCTTATAGCAAGGGATGCGTCCATTAATGCTTTAGAGTTAGCAAGGCCTACATCCATATTAAAACTAGCAATATCTTTTGCATCTAGTTTTAAAACTACGTCACTGTCGCCAGATTGTTCATCGTAATCGAGTGATGAGCTTAAGTCGTAACTTGCAGAGGCAAGCATTTCGTTTGTATCAGCAGGTAGTTTTGCTACAAAGTCCTTATCAAACTGAAAGCTTTTTACTGTAAACGATGTATGTGGCGATATTTTATCGGTTTCGTAACCGGTTACTTCAATACTTTGAATATGCGCTACGTTATCACCTTCAGGGCTAATTACTTCCATGTTAGTAATTTCAACACTTTTAGAAATAACACTTGCCGATAAACCCGCGTATTTAAATGTTGCACCGGTTTGATCGCTCACTAAAGCAAGCTGCTTGTCTACTTCGGTACGTACTTTTTGAGTTGCTACATAGTTTGCGTAGCTAACACCGCCTACGCCGGCTGCAACGATGGCTATGGCTATTACGAGTTTTTTCATGCTATTTCCTTATTCTGTTCTGTATATAAATTGTGTTTGCTCAAGAGTAACATTGCACAGCAGCCGCTGTAAGCGTTAATTAATTAAACTCAGTAACTCGTGCACGGTTTTTACTGGCGTAATTTTAGCCCCTAGTCCTTCCATCGATTTATGGTAATTACGAAACGGAATAAATATTTCAGTAAACCCATGCTGTGCCGCTTCTTTAACCCGTGGTACACCGCTGTCGATTGGGCGCACATCGCCGTTTAAACTAAGCTCTCCCATAATGCAGGTTGTACGCGGTACAACAAACTCGTTTAAGCTGCTTAAAAGCGCGGTTACTAACGCTAAATCAATACAGGTTTCGGTTTCATCGATTCGTAAGCCGCCCACAATATTAAAAAACGTATCGTGAAATATTTTAGTTTTGGTGTGTTTGCGTAAAATACCAGTGAGCATTTTTATTCGGTTCATGTTTAAACCCACGCACACACGCTGCGGAAATTCGGCTTCGGTTTCGGTGGTTAAACATTGTATTTCGAGCAATAAGTTACGGTTACCTTTTCGGATACACGTAATAGTAGAGCCTGGTGATTCAGTACTTGATCCCGATAAAAAAATCTCGCTGGGGTTATCAACACTTAGCATGCCGCGTTCGCACATTTTAAAAATGCCTACGGTATCAATATCACCAAAACGGTTTTTGTTAGCTCTAAGCGTACGTACCTGTCCATCATTCGTGTCAATGTGCAATAAGGCATCCACTATATGCACTAATGTTTGCGGCCCTGCAATTTCGTTGTTTTTATTTACATGGGCAATAATAAACATAGTGACATCGTTTTGCTTACAATACTGAGTAAGCGCTTGCGCGGCACTTTTTACTTGCGAAGGCGAACCAGGGCTGCCATTTGCAGTGTCGGTTACAACCGCCTGAATAGAGTCGATAACAGCAAACTTAATTTTATTTTTATCAAGCTCTTCAATAATGGTTTCTACGCTAGTTTCAGAAAGTAAATAAAGCTCATCGGCGTTATAGTTAAGCTTTAAGCGGTTTACACGGTTTTTAAACTGCGACAACGACTCCTCAGCAGTACAGTAAAGTGATGGCATACGCTGCGACATTCTGGCTACTAAATCAGATAACAGCGTTGTTTTACCTGCCCCTGGGTCGCCCGATATAATATTAACCGAGCCCGTGGTTACGCCGCCGCTTAGTACACGGTCAAGCTCGCCTATTTCTGTTAGCTGCTTTTCGGCCTCGGTGGTGGCTACATCATCAATTTTTTTAGAGCCACCACCAATACCACCTGCATAACCACCAACCGTTGCTCGCGCAGCGGCTTTTTTACTTTGCCCTGCAGAGGGTTTAAATTCTGCCAACGTGTTCCACGCACCACAGCGACACTGACCTTGCCAACGTTGGTAGTTCATACCACACTCTGTACAAACAAATTCTACTTTTGCCGCCTTAGCCATTTATAACCTTACCTACTATTCTTTAATTTAAAATGCATACATTTAGTTGTTTATTTTATCATGGGGAGAACGACATAGCAGCGCTACATTGCTAAAGCCAATCAAGGACCTATATTAGAAACAAACACATGTAATTTTCTCTTTTACTTTAAGTTAGGGCATACTTATTGCTTTTAAATACTTTAAAGTAACTTGCCAACAAATTGGCATTTAACACATAATAACAAGAGTTAAACTGTACTTACACGAAAAATCGTACCTATATTAATAACATAGCACGATGTTACGTTTATTGAATTTTTCAAATAAATGGACTTTACAGTATACCTACTTTTCAATTAGACGGTGACGATTTATAAATGGCTGAAGACATACTGCTCAAACACGAAGACCTCGTAAATGAGCTAAAAACCTATTTAGGTAACGCAAAGTTCGACCTAATTTTCAAATCTAAAACGGCAGGTTTAACAAAGCCTGAGCAGTTTTTAATGAAAATGGAAATGTCGCGCCTATCTCAGCCAGTTGCCCGTTTTGTTGACCTGCGAGGCTTAGTAACAGGCCAAGTTCGCCCGTATGAGCACAATGGTAAACAACACTTTATGGATGACACCGCCATAGAAGTATTTGAGGCAGCCTTAAAACAACACGGCGGCTATACTTTAGCGGTATACGAAGCGGTAATGAATACCGAAAACAACCATCGCGTACTACAAAAACAAGCACAAGAGCAAAGTGATACACAAGTTGAAAACGACACTCTGACTACCAGCGTAATAAAATTTGCCTCTTATGAAAGCCGCTCTGAGGAGCGAATGAACTACTCTATTAAAGTTAAAATTGAGTACAACGATAAGAAAAACATTGCCGCGAGTACCTCAGATATCTCTTTGAGTGGTTGTAAAATTAAGCTTCCTACCCGCCAAATTATAAAAAAAGGGCAGCTAATTGCCATGCGGCTAGTAGGGCTTGAGCAAGATTTTGAGCTAGGCCTTAAAAATGGCATTCAATATGAAGTAGTTGCAGTTGAAAACATATCTCGTGAATATAACCACATTCGTTTAAAGCGTACTTTTATAGAAAAAAATGAAGCATTCGATAATTTTTTAGATAGCTTTATAAACGGTAATAAACGCCGCTATAAAGTGAACTTAGATAACACCCTAGATGCTTTGGTTTCAAAGGGTTATGAGCAATATTATATTCCGCGCGTTACCTCTTTATACGTATTTTTAAGTAAAAAAGGCGAACAAATTGTTCCTAGTTTAAGCCTAACCACTGAAAATAATATTTTTATTCAGCGCTATTTTACTGATGAACGAAAAGTGCCCTGCTTATATAGCATTTTAAATAATCAACGTATTAGCCAAATGCTTACCCAAGTAAACGCAGTAAAAGAAGATTACTTATATACGTTTACTCATGTTTCTGCAGGAAAAATCTATTACTACTCAGCCACGCGTACAGAGCTTAATAACAACCCTAAATTAAGAAACCTATTTTTAGGGTTTGGTAGCCAAAAAGACAGCTGGCAATGCTTTAAATTACAAGTTATGCCAAGCCACCCAGATGATTCGTTTATTCCATTATCGTTGCCTAATTCGGCGGGTAAAAACATAGAAAAGCTAAATAAGCCACCTTCTCCAAGAGTGGCAGGCCTTATAAAAGATGTAAAATATATTGCGGTTTTAACCACCATTGGCAACAGTGAAGAACAAGCGCATTATAAGAAGCAGCCCTATGATAAGGCGTTAGTTAACCAGCTTAAACATTTTGGCCACGCTAAGCATAATAAGCCTCCTTATTTAGATATTGTGCCACTAGAGTATGTAAATTTACGCTCTCACAAACGATACTTATATAAAACACCTGCCGAGCTTACGTTTGAGGATAAGCAGTATCAGGCTCATACTCGGGATTTTTCGGTTATGGGCTTGCAATTAGAGTCAGACTCGCCGGTTAGCTTTAAAAAAGGTGATATTGTTTTACTGTCTTTCCCCGATTTACAAAAAATAACTAAAAAGCATAATTTAAGTGATCTTAAATACGAAGTGATGGCAATTAGTAAGTCGTTAACGACCATTAATTTAAAAGCCAACAGAGTTGCTGACTTACCACATGCAGGGGTTAACTTTTTTACCCAATTAATTCAAAGTAATAAAGATAAATTAAAAGTGTCTGAAGAAGCCCCTAAAATAGAAGGCCTTTCTACCGCACTGAGAAATATGGTGACCAAAAGTGTGTGCCAATTCCCGCTTTATTTACATAAAGAAGCAAGCCACTTTATTCCTGGTGCCATAGGTTTTGGTTTATATGCCAGCCCAATTCACGTGATTTTACAAAATTTTGGCTTATTAAATAATAAAACTGACCTAAGCCATATTTTAACGCAACAACAAATTATTGATGTGATCACCCCAAGCATTAAAGATCGTAGCCGACAAGACCCGCCTTTGCCGTTTACACTCGCAATTAATTTTGACCCTAAACAAGATAACATTGAAAAGGCTGTGACGAGCCAATGCGTACTAGGCGAAACCTATTCGAGCTTTAGTGAGCAAATTAGCGCAGGCGTTAAGTCTGAGCTGGTATTTGTTATGCGCTTGTACTTATCGCGAACGGGTCGCCCAGATACAGACTACCTATCAAACGAACTTAAATATGTAAGCCAATATGCAATGCACAAAGCAAAAGACATAGAAGAAGCGCTGTGGGCAGTATCTGGGGTGGGTGATATTGTAGATATAACCGACGAAGCGCTTAGCCATTTAGAGTTAGATCAAAAGCAGGTCGCTCAAATGGGCCGCAGAAAGCTGTTATGGTTAAACCGCTTGCGCTAAGCGACTTAATACCAATCGACTTAAAAGTTTATAGCGTGCTAAATAAAGCGTTAATAGCGTTATAAATTTCTCATGTAGAACAACTACATGTCGAAATTTATGTCTTGTTATCACGCTATTTATCTATCGCTATAAATGTCTAAATAACTTAACCCGATTGGTATAATTTATTTTGGTGGATATTCTCAGGTTACTTATTTAAGGGAATAGCCAACATATACAACAATTGCAGTAATGAACCCTGACATATAGCCGCTTGAGCTTGCTCCACCACTTTTGGTTTACCGTGTACGGCAACGCCTAATCCTGCTTTTTCCATCATGAGCAAATCATTTGCGCCATCGCCAATGGCTACCGTTTGCGTATTTTCTAAGCCCAGCTTTTGCTGCAGTGTTTCTAAAACAACCGCTTTTTGCTGCGCATCAACAATGGCACCAGAGACTTTTCCTGTGAGTTTATCGTTTGCAAATTCAAGCACATTAGCATGTACTTCATCTAAATTAATCAGCTGCTGCACACGCTCGGCAAAGGGTACAAACCCGCCTGATGCTATAGCAAGATACCAATTATGCTGCTTTAATATTTGGCATAACGCTTTAATACCTGGCATTAATGGTAAGGTGCTTTTTAGATCTTCAATTAAACTTTGCTCTATGCCGGCTAACTTTGCTACACGCTGATTTAAACTTTCGCTAAAATCTAGTTTGCCTGCCATTGCAAGCGCGGTCACCGAAGCCACATCGTCATATACATCTGCTAAACGTGCAATTTCATCAATGCACTCTATGGTGATGGCGGTAGAGTCCATATCCATAACCAGCAGCCCTGGCTCATATAGGTTTGGTGGCGTTGTAACTTGCACTAGCTGAAAATCAAGCGTGTTTGCAAACTCTCTTAGCGCAAGCGGGTTAATTTTTTGCTCTGCCTCTGGGCTATAAAAACACAGAGCTGGGGCTAACCCTAAGTCGGGCTGATATTGACATACAGCGCTTACTTTAAGCGCGTGCGTTTTTAGAAAGTCGATAATACTCGTTACATGCTTTAGTTCGAAATCGCCCGCAAACGCAATACTAAATAACCCAACGGTTTTATCTGGTATTGTTTGAGCAGGAGTAAAACTCCCTTCTTTGTAATCAAACCATGTGTTTAGCGTTAAAGAATGTAATGCTTGCTCAGCAGCTGGCTGTGCCATGTTCATTTGCGACATGGGTTCTCCGTGTTTGTTATTTATTTTTCTAATTTGGCGTATCAATTAGGGTATTCATAACGCTAAATTCGCCATCGGGGTAGATTTAAGGTTATAGTTAGCGTAGTTGTAACATCAAATCAAAATGCTGTCAGTAGCATATGCGGTGACTATGAAAAATAACCATATAAAAAGCCCTTTGTCTGCATCACAAAGAAAGCGAATCGTTCGCTTGTTATTGGCTGCGGGCTGTTTTGTATTACTGAGTTTTGTAGGTGTTAACAGTAGCTTTGAAAGCCACCAACTACTTTATAATAGTGCCGATAATACTGCCAAAAGCTTAACCTCATTTATGGCTCTTAATGCTAAAGAGCCTCTGCTTGCTAAAAATAAGCCACAGCTTAGAGCTTTGTGTAATGATATAAGCAAAGACGAGTTTGTACTTTCAGCCACAATTTACGATCAGCAAGGCGTACTTATAGCCAGCAGCGATCACTGGCAATCGCACCATATATTTGGCCAATTGCCAGAGTCCACCCCAGGGATTAGTAAACTAAAAACCCCGTTTGTTGAGCCTGTTGTAAGCGACATAGATAAGCCTTTAGGCTTTGTATCTATTACTTATTTAACCCGCGCGGCAATATCTGACAGCCACAATCACTTTCATGATTTAGGCAGGCAAGTTTTATTAATGCTAGTAATAGCCTGTATTTTTACATGGCAGCTAGGGCGAGGCCTAAAACGTTGGCAGGTAAATCGCTATATGCAAAAAACCTCAGAGCAAGAATCGTAAAGCTGCTGAGCAAGTTCGGCTTTATTACTATTTGGCTTTAAGCTGCATAAAACTTCAAATACAGCAGGAATATGCGCAGGGGTGTTAATTTCTCCCTGATGGCCACTTAATGGCATTGAGGGCGCATCCGTCTCAAGTACTAAATGCTGCGGTTCTATTTGAGCAATTACATCACGGGTTTTAGCTGCCCGTTCATAAGTAATAACGCCACCTACACCTAATTTAAAGCCCTGTTTAATATAATACTGTGCTTGTTGCATGGAGCCTGAGTATGCATGTATCACCCCGCCATATTTTGGCTTGCAGCGCTTAAACGCATGCGCAATTAAATCATGGCTTTGCCTGTGATGCACAATAAGCGGCAGCTTGAGCTCATTAGCAAGGGTAATGTGTTGCTCAAATAGGCTGGTTTGTTTTTCAAGGTCATCAATACTCCTATCAAGCCCGCACTCCCCTATTGCCACCAGCTGCTTTTTATTGACTTTTGCAAAATCGAATAACTGCGCTAAGTGAGCATCTTTATGCTCATCTAAAAAGTAAGGGTGAAGCCCTGCGGCAATATGTACTTGTGGGTATTTAGCTTTAAATTCAATTAGTTGCTTAGATTGCGCCAAGCTAATTCCTGGCACAACAAAGCGCTCAACACCTTTAGCCATACACTCTTTTATGAGTGCTTCGCGGTTTGCGTCAAACTCAGTAAAATCGAGGTGGCAGTGGGAGTCTATAAACTTCACAGCGTAAACCGGTTAAGGGTTTAAACGTGTTATTTGCCAGCTATTATCAGTTTGGCGCTGATATATAAAGCGGTCATGTAAACGATGTGCGCCACCTTGCCAAAACTCAATTTTAGAAGGGACTACGCAGTAACCACCCCAAAAATCAGGCAGTGGAATTTCACCATTAGCAAATTTACTCTTCATGTTGGCAAAGGTTTCCATAAGTACTTTGCGCGATGAGACTGGCCTGCTTTGCGCTGAGGCCCATGCTGCTAATTGGCTTTCTTTAGGGCGCGATAAAAAATACTTAGCGACTGCAGCCGTCGGTAATGGTTTTGCCTCGCCGTATACAATCACTTGGCGCTCCATATGATGCCACGGAAAATGCAGCGATATTTTGTTATTGCCTTTTAGCTCTTGCGCTTTACGTGAGCCGGTATTAGTAAAAAATACAAACCCGTTATCATCTAAATGTTTTAGCAATACAATACGCTGTGAAGGTTGCCCGGTTTCATCAACCGTTGCCACAACCATGGCCGTTGGGTCTGGAATATTACTGCCCACAGCATGCTCAAGCCAAGTTTCAAATTGTTTGAATGGATCATCTTGCAAGTTATCTTCGCTTAGCGCGTCTTGCAGGTATTCACGGCGGATGTCTTCGAGTTTCATAAACAAATCCTTCTCTGTTTATTAAAGCGTATGTGGGTAAGTTAAGGTCAGGCTGTTAATCGTTATAAGAGCAAAAATAAAAATGTTTTGTTTAATGTTAGTTTAGTGTTGGGTTTCGTTTCACTCTACCCAACCTACGGTGCAAACCTATATATCTGCAAGTGTAGGAGTGCTGACAAGGCGAAGTGCTTTTTTATGCCAAAGAGCATACAGTTAGTATGTGACTTAGGCTAAAAAAGCACGACAACGTAGTCAAAGCAAACTACATGAGGCAGAAGGTTCACCTAAGTAGTTTAGCCTAAGACAAGGCATTCACCCCTACTTATCCCTATGAGCATACGGTTTGTATGTGATTAGGGTAAGTTGGGGTGGATAACGCAGTATTAGGTTAAAATACGACGGTGATTACATTTGCTCCATGACTTCAATGCCAAGCAAATCCAATCCTGTTTTTAGCGTATCTGCCACTAAATTACATAACACTAAACGGCTGTCACGTACGCTTGGCTCTACGCCTTCTTTTAGTACTGGGCAGGCTTCGTAGAATGTCATGTATAGGCTAGCTAGCTCGTATAAGTAGCTACATAGTACGTGCGGAGTAGCCTCAGAGATCATTAAATCAAGGACTTCTTCAAGCTGTAACAGTTTAAGCGCGAGTGCTTTTTCTTGCGGCTCGGCTATGGCTACATCTGCATTTAGCGTAGCGGCATCGACACCTGATTTACGGAAAATACTGCGCACACGAGTATAAGCATATTGTAAGTAAGGTGCTGTTGCGCCTTCAAAGCTTAACATGGTGTCCCAGTTGAATATGTAATCGCTGGTACGATGCTTAGAAAGATCAGCGTATTTAACAGCGCCAATACCTACTTTACGCGCAATTTCGCTGCGATCATGATCTGATAAATCAGACTCACGCTCAGCAAGTTTTGTTGCTGCACGACTAATTGATTCTTCAAGTAAATCAGCAAGTTTTACTGTACCACCTGTACGGGTTTTAAATGGTTTACCATCGGCGCCCATCATGGTGCCAAACGGGCAAAACTCGTAGCTGGTTTCATCGCGTAAAAGGCCTGCTTTACGTGCGGTAAGCTCCACCTGATTAAAGTGAAGGCTTTGGCGTGCATCAACAAATATTAAAATACGCTCAGCACCTAAGGTGTTTGAGCGGTAGTTACACGCGGCTAAATCGGTGGTTGCATATAAAAAGCCGCCGCCAGATTTTTGCACGATAAACGCCGATGGCTCACCATCTTTATTGGCAAGTTCATCTAAAAACACCACTTGTGCGCCTTGCGACTCTACCGCTATGTTTTTATCTTTTAATAGGCTAATAATATCGTTAAGCTCACTGTTGTAAGCACTTTCAGCCATAATATCGTCTTGGGTAAGCGTTACGTTTAGACGTTTGTAAACTTCTTCAGAGTGCTTAACAGAGGTCGCTATAAATAGCTTCCATAACTTTTCACAGTGCGCGTCGCCGCCTTGTAGTTTAACTACATAGTCACGGGCTTTATCGGCAAAGCCTTCTTCATCGTCAAAACGCTTTTTAGCATCGCGGTAAAACGTTTCTAAATCAGCAAGCGCTACCGACTCTAAGTCTACGCCTTGGCTAATTTGATCTTCTAAATGCGCAATTAGCATACCAAATTGTGTGCCCCAATCGCCCATGTGGTTTTGACGAATGACTTTGTCGCCTCTAAATTCAAGCGCACGTACAATGGCATCGCCAATAATGGTTGAACGCAAATGGCCTACGTGCATTTCTTTTGCAAGGTTAGGTGATGAGTAATCTACCACGACAGTTTGCGGATTTGCGTGCTCGTTTACAGCCAGTTTTGCATCGTTGTTTGCTGCTTTTACACTATTGGCTAAAAACTCAGGCTTTAAATGAATATTAATAAAACCCGGGCCGGCAATTTCTGTTTTTTCAGCGATGTCGGTTACATCTAGGTTATCAATAATTTTTTGCGCAAGCTCACGTGGGTTGCTTTTCATTTTTTTAGCGGCGCCCATTGCACCATTAATTTGGTAATCACCAAACTGTGGGCGTGTGCTTTGTGTAACAGCTGGGTTTGTGTCTTCTGGTAGGCCTGCTGCGGTCATGGCGGCAATGGCTTTTTCTACTAAAATAGTACGAATGTTCATTATATTATTTACCTTTGTAAGCCCGCCATAGCAGGCTTTCAGTTAACTTTAGTCAGTCGATTCTAGTTTTCGCGCGTATGGTTAAAGGTTACCTCTGGGTAACGCTCTACCGATAAGTTAAGGTTTACACGGCTCGGTGCTATGTAAGTTAAGTTATCGCCACCATCGAGTGCTAAGTTGCTTTCGCACTTACGTTTAAACTCTTCAAACTTTTTAACATCGTCGCTGCTTACCCAACGTGCCGTATTTACATTTACGCCTTCGTAAATTGCATCTACGTTGTACTCAGCTTTTAAGCGGGCTACAACTACGTCAAACTGTAGTACACCTACCGCGCCTACAATTAAATCGTTGTTAGTAAGCGGTCTAAATACCTGTACAGCACCTTCTTCAGAAAGTTGTACTAAGCCTTTTAATAATTGCTTTTGTTTAAGCGGATCGCGCAAACGAATACGACGAAATAGCTCAGGCGCAAAGTTAGGAATACCGCTAAATTTAAGCTTTTCGCCTTGCGTAAAGGTATCACCAATTTGAATGGTACCGTGGTTATGCAAACCAATAATATCGCCCGCATATGCATCTGCTGCGCGCTCACGATCGCCCGCCATAAAGGTTACCGCATCAGAAATACTAATTTGCTTACCAAGGCGTACGTGGTTCATTTTCATGCCTTGGCTGTATTTGCCCGACACAATACGCATAAAGGCAATGCGGTCACGGTGTTTAGGGTCCATGTTTGCCTGAATTTTAAACACAAAACCGGTAAAGTTTTCTTCTGTTGCGATTACTTGGCGGTCATCTGTTTCGCGCGGTAATGGCGTTGGTGCCCATTGCGTTAAACCATCAAGTACATGGTCTACACCAAAGTTACCAAGGGCTGTACCAAAGTACACCGGTGAAAGCTCACCTGCTAAAAACAATTCAAGATCAAACTCATTTGAGGCACCAATTACCAGCTCTAGCTCTTCACGTAATTGCTCAGCGAGTTCTTCACCAATGGCGATATCAAGCTCAGGGTTATCTAGGCCTTTTACAGTGCGAACTTCTTGAATAGTATGACCTTGGCCTGTTTTGTATAAAACCGCCTCGTCGTTATGAATGTGATAAACACCTTTAAACTCTTTACCACAACCAATTGGCCAGGTAATAGGCGCACAGGCAATATTTAGCTCTGTTTCTACTTCATCAAGTAGTTCCATTGGGTCACGAATATCACGGTCACACTTATTCATGAAGGTAACAATAGGCGTGGTACGTAGGCGCGTAACTTCCATTAGCTTACGGGTACGTTCTTCTACACCTTTTGCGGCATCAATAACCATTAAACACGAATCTACCGCAGTCAATGTACGGTAAGTATCTTCTGAGAAGTCTTCGTGTCCAGGGGTATCAAGTAAATTAACCAGCGCATTGTTATACGGAAACTGCATTACAGAGGTAGTAACCGATATACCACGCTCTTTTTCCATCTCCATCCAGTCAGACTTTGCATGCTGATTAGAGCCACGGCCTTTTACAGTACCGGCTTTTTGAATCGCTTGTCCGAACAAAAGTACTTTTTCGGTGATGGTGGTTTTACCAGCATCCGGGTGCGATATGATTGCAAAAGTCCTTCGCTTGCTAATTTCGTTGATAATATTCTGGTCTGCCATTAATAAGTTCTTTTAGTTTGATGCCAAGTTACATGCATAACATTGAGTGTATGCAAGGCAACCCGTTAAGTTGATCGTTATTAACTGGGCTTTGAGCAATTTAGTGTGAATAAATTGACAACAATTAACGCCATATAGCTAATTTTTTAATAGTGGCAATTGTAACAGGAGTCGGTATAAAAGTGTGCTATCTAACTAAAAATATCTTGGCTTTATATGCAAAAGGAAGGAGTAACTAATTTTAAGGGCCAGCAACATGGTTACTGGCCCTGTAATTAACGCAATGTGCTACTGCGTTATTGAAATACTGGGTACCACCGACATACCTACTCGTAACTGCTTAAGCGCCGGCTGGTTTGCATCTAAGCTAATTTTAACCGGTAAGCGCTGCACAATTTTGGTGAAGTTTCCCGTGGCGTTATGTGCACCAATGGCTGAGTAGCTCACGCCACTGGCAGGGCTTAGGCTATCAACGTGGCCACGTAAAATTTGCCCTGCTAGTGCATCAACTTTTATTTCAACTTCTTGGCCTACTTTTACATTAGCTAGCTGAGTTTCACGGTAGTTTGCACTAACAAACACTTTATCAAGAGGTACAACAACCAATAGCGGGCTGCCTGGGTTTACATACGCCCCTACACGCACCGATTTTTGGCCAACTATGCCATCAATAGGCGCTGTAATTTGGGTGTACGATAACTTAAGTTCGGCATCTACTACACGTGCTTTAGCTTGTACAAGCACGGCTTTGGCTTTTTCGATATCGGCACGTAAAATTTCAATCTGCTGCTTTGCTGCTGCAAGGCCTGCTTGGTTTTTATGCAAGTTTGCTTTTTGAATAGCCAGCTTTGCTTGTGCTTCTTCTCGTGCTTGCACAGTGCCTGAGCCATCGGTTGCTAAGTTGGTATAACGCTTTAAATTTAACTGCGCTAATTTAAGTGATGCAGTGTCGGCTTCTACCGCAGCTTGCGCTTGTTGTACCAGCGAATCTTGATAAGTTAGCTTAGCTTGCAAGCTAGCTACACTAGCTTTAGCACTATTAGCTTGGGCTTTAGCGGAATCTAGGGCCACTACAAAATCGCGATTATCTATGGTGGCAATTAAATCGCCTTTTTGTACTCGTTGGTTATCTTTAATGAGTACTTGATCTACCGTGCCAGATACCTGAGGCGCCACAAAGGTAAAGTCGGCTTGCACGTAGGCATCGTCAGTTGTTTGAGTTGCACTTTGCGACTCCGGTTTATTAAGATAAATAATACTGCCTGCAACAACGGCAAGTATAGTTGCTGCAACGGTTAATTTAACTACTTTTGGTAAGGCCATAATATATTACTCAACGATTAAAATTTAAGATTTACTAAGATTCGGGGCTGGTACAAAGTTCATACATAGCGCCAGCGGAATTAATACAAGTGCTAACACACCAAGCACCAAGTAGGCATCACCTACCGACATCACTAACGATTGCTGGGCAATAACGCCACCTAATTGATCATTAGGTATGGTGTTTGCCAATGAATTACCGACCAGTGAGGCGCGATCTAATAGCATTTCGTTATGAAAATGACTGCGCACCGTTAATAGCTGCCCCACAACAGCCCCGCCAATAAGCGAGCCAAACACACGTAATGTGTTTATGGTTCCCGAAAAAAACGGCCCTTCGCTTGGGTCTAGTACACTGGTCATTAAAAATAAAATAGAGACCACTGCCATGGGCTGGCCAAATGCTTGCAACAGCTGCGCTGTGATAAATTGATCCCGATGCCATAAAGGCGTAATTTGTGCGCCGCTAAAACAGGCCAGCGCAATTAAAAATAATCCAATTGACATCACAATGCGGGCGTCTACCCATTTTTTGTATAAAAGCAGTGCCACTACCGAGCCAAGTACAAGTTGTGGTAGCGCAATTAATAACCCTACTGGCGCTAGCTGTAATGCTCTATAGCTATGCAAATTGGCTAAATGGGTTGAGGGCAACATTGAGCCCGACATCAACACCACTAACAACATGGTAAGTAGTACAGAGCCAATACCTAAATTGCGACGGCCTAATAACTGCGGTCTCATAAATGGCGCTTTGTGATGCCACTCGGTTAGTACGTAGCAGCCAAATAAAATTAGCCCACCAAAAAAACACACACTAATAAGCGATGAATTAAACCAATCTAAACGCACACCTTGATCAAGCGCGATGGCAATTAACGTCAAAGACGATACGCCGCATACTAGGCCTAACCAGTTTCCTTCTTTAAAGCGCGCATATTTAACGCCCTCTTTTGGGAGCCCCCACGCAGTTAGTGAGCCTGCAATAATACAAAGCGGAATAACTTGCCAGTAAATCCAGCGCCAGTCCGATAACACATCAGCCCACTGCCCGCTTAGCCAAATAGCTAAATTTGGAGCGAATGTAGCGGTCATGGCGTAAAGCGCTAAACCGTGTAAACGTATGTTAGGGGGTAAAAATTTAAGTGCAGCCATCATTAATATAGGTATGAGTGCGCCACTACTTACCCCTTGCACAAAACGCAGTGCAATTAATAAGTTTAAATCATTAATAAAAGGCAAAATAGCCGCAATAACACCACATATAGTCACCATAGAAATATGAAAGCGTCTAACCGATAACGTAATGGCAAACCACGAAGCAAAAGGCATAGCGATTAGCTCCCCAACGGTATAGGCGCTTGAAAGCCAAGAGGCATCATCTAAACTTGCCCCCATTACGCCCCTCACATCTGCTAATCCAAGTGCCCCTACTCGGTTATTTAATCCCGCCATCATAGCGGCAATAAAAATGCCTAATAACCCAGCCAGTGCTTGTTTTGATGGCCCTGCGGGCTTAGCAACAGGTGCTGCATTTTGTACAGGCACATTAATCGTGACTGCATTCATTACTCGCCCTCCGCCTTGGCTGACATTGGCGTAAGCGCACTCTCAGGTAGCGCGTCTGGGTTCCAGCCACCACCGAGAGATTTATACAAATTTACAACCGCAATCGAGGCATTGGTTGCACTGTTATTTAACTTAGTTTGGCTTGCTAATAAATTACGTTGCGCCGTTAAAACACTAAGGTAGTCGGCTGCCCCTTGCTGGTAGGCTCTTTCAACGGTTTGTAAAGCCTGCTTATTAAAGTCGTGGGCAATTTCAACTTTGTGATGGTGATTTTGCTGCGCAGCCCAACCATCTACTGCGTTATCAACTTCGTGCCACGCTTTTAGTACAGTTTGACGATACGTTAATGCCGCGTTTTTCTCGCGCTCTTTAGTAAGCTTAAGCTGTGACTTTAAGCGCCCACCCTGAAAAATAGGCAAATAAACATTTGGCCCAACTGAAAAAACACGTGAATCCCAGGTTGATAAATCACTCTGCGCATACCCTTCAACCCCTAATGAGCCCGTTAAAGTAATGCGCGGGTAAAAATTTGCTTCAGCCGCGCCAATAGCGGCAACAGCACTGTGTAAGTTTGCTTGCGCTTGTAAAATATCTGGGCGGCGTTTCACAAACTCTGATGGAATAGCCGAAGGGATTTCGCTTGGCATAACAGGCGCAGCAATACGCTCGGCTAACAAAGTATTTAAGGCACGTGGTTTTTCACCTACTAGCAACGCAAGCGCGTTCATTAACACATTACGGCGCTGCGTTTGCTCTGGTAGCGCAGCATTAATTGTTGCCAGCTCTGCTTTTGCACTAATTGTTTCAAAACGTGTACTTACACCGTTTTTTTCGCGGCTTTGTGCAAGCTTTAACACACGCTCTGCAATGGTTTTGTTTTCGTGTGTTATGTTGAGCTGCGTTTGCGCACTGCGCAGTAACAAATACGTTTTAGCCACCTCCCCAGCTAAGCTAACACGCACGGCTTCACGCGCATACAAAGAGGCCTGCAGCATAGCGACGGCCCCTTCTTCAACACGTTTATTACGGCCCCATAAATCAAGTTCCCAGCTGGCATCAAAACCAAGCTGCCAAAAGTTATCAGGGTCTGAGGGCGCACCGAGTGCAACAAACTTACCATTTTCGCTCAGCCCTTCGCGCTTGTAATCAAACCCAGCAGATACACTGGGTAAGCGGTCTGCCGATGCAATACCCAATGCCGCGCGGCTTTGGGCAATTCGGCTTGATGCTAGCTGTAAGTCAAGATTACCTAACTGTGCTTTGCGCTCTAGCTCCGTTAAAATAGGATCGTTTAAAATTGTCCACCAATTCCACGCCAATTCGGCATTACCGCTTTGTAGCTGAGTAAATTCGGGAGTTGGCTTTATAGCATCGTTGTTTATATTTGTATTAGGCTCTTCAAAGTTAGGACCCACTACACAACCCGACAAAGCCGCAGCTAATGTAAGCGCAATAGCTGAATGCCGCGAATAATTAAAAAGTCTTTTATTAAGACACTGATTAGCCATTTTTAAATCCTAAATTAATAACACAATTATTTATGTACTGTACCGCTCGGTTCGAGTGATAAGCAAAAAAAAGCTAAGTACGCTAATTGCTGCCTAGTCACACCTTAAATACATTTAAACAGGGTAATACCGATAGTTAACAGCTGCTAAAAACACCCTTAACTTAAAGCTCAAATTGAACTGTACCGCTCGGTTTGATATGCTAGGCGTAATTTAACATTATGTCAAGGTGAAATGTAATGACAAAAACGCTTACTGATGCCCAGAACACTTTGCCTCCAAGTGAATTAGAGCTTGGCGCAAAAGCACGAACGGTATTACACGCTGCACGTAAAATATTTTTAATTCATGGTTTTAACGGTGCAACCACCGACATGATCCAACGTGAGGCAGGCGTATCAAAATCGACGGTTTACGCTCACTTTGCAAATAAAGAAATTTTATTTTTAGCGGTCATTAAAAGTGAATGCGAAATATTTACAGCATCAATCGATAATATAACGTTTAAGCCAGGCAACTTAACAGAAAACTTACGCCGCCTTGGGCATGCTTATTTACAAATCGCTCTATCAGAGTCGGCCATGGCTTTATACCGAATTGTTGTTGCTGAAGCCCCCCGCTTACCCGCCCTAGGTCATATGTTTTATAACTCTGGCCCGCGGGTGGTAAAAGACAAGGTCTCTAATTATTTAAAAGCGGCAGTGGAATCTAAAGAACTTGATTTTGAAGAATTAAACATTGAAGAAGCCACTAACCTATTTGTTGCCTTAATGCGCAGTGAGCTACATTTAATGTACTTAACTCACCCCGATCAGCCGGTGCTTAAAAAAGATATAGACCGCTGGGTAGAAGTAGCAATAAACTTTTTAGTGCGCTCTTACGGTACGGCTCACACTCAAAAGAACTAATTTTTAAATGTGTAATACTTTAAATAAATAGCATTTTAAAGCCACGCATTAATTTTAAGCGTGGCTAAATTACCCTTAATGCCAATGCCCTAACAACGCATATTTTAATGCATTGTGCTAAACACTAATAAATATAAAAATAGCGCTACAGGTTTGCCCCTTGCGCTCAATTTATGACAGGCATTGATACTGCACTGTTAGCTATATAATTAAAAAACCAAGCAGCGCAGCCGCTAACTTATTTAAAACAAAGCTAAATATAGCGCCTTAAAATATAATCTTGCTTTCGGTGCTCACTAGCCGTATTTAAACCAATTATATACACACTTTTTTTACGCTAAATTAACCCAAATCAGCTTACGCTTCTTGTGTAATAAAGTCGTAACGCATATCATTGCTAGATTGCACGGAGGATAAGTAGTTTGGTCATGAAAACCAGTAAGTTAAGTATTCGATTATTATGGTATATAACCCCGCTTGTTATATTACCCTTGTTGTTTTTAGGTGGTTTTACATTAACTAACGTAACCAACTCAACACAAAAGCAGGCTGATCTTATAATGAGTCGCTTTGTTGAGCAGCAACAGCAAAAGGTTTTCAACTACATAGACTCGTTTCATTCAACAGCAAAACTACTGTCTACCTCGCCTGTTTTAAACGATTTTTTATCAAACGACATTCATGCTGATGGCAGCTATACCCGCCGCTTAGGGGCACTAATGGATGTTTTTGCCAGTTACAGCGAAGCCTACCCAGATATAATTAGTATTAACTTAGTCTCGGCCAGTGGTAAAAGTGACGCGTATTATTCTAATAATTTAACTACCGCACCGCAGTCATACCCATTTTTTAAGCAAGTACTGCAAAGTAATTTGCGCCAACAACAATTTATGGTGCAAAACAACGACGGCACCACCAACTTATTTTTTGTACAGCGCGTACAAAGTGTTGATTACTATTTAAAACGCCCACAACAACTTGGCTTTATAGTATTGCAAGTTGAACCCTCTATATTAAACACCAGTATTTTAGAGGCACCTTATAACAACACCCTTAATTTACTGCTAACCAACGACGGGCAAATTTTATTTAGCTCAGACTACAGCTTACGCGGGCAATATATTACCGAGCACGAGCTTGAACAGGTTCACGATTTAGCCGATGTAGGCACCCTTTCGACTATTGAGCTTTCGAGCATAGATAAAATAGAAAGAATGATATTTGCTGTACAAATGAGTGGCGGTTATTACTTTGTATCAACCATTCCAAAAGGCGTGCTTTATCAGTCGGGTAAGGCAATTAGCTTAATCACAGGCTTAATTGTGATAATTTCGGTGATCACCCTGCCTATCCTTATTTTTGTGGTTGTGCGCAATTTACTGCTAAACCCAATCGAGCTTTTAGGGGCCGCCAGCCACCGTGTAGGTGATGGTGATTTATCGGTAAATTTACCTGCTCATACAAATGATGAAGTTGGCGTGTTGTTTAACGATTTTAACCACATGATCAACCAAATTAGACACTACCAAGAACAGCTAGAAGAATATAAGCACCACCTAGAAGACAAAGTAGAAAGCCGTACTAAAGCGCTCGAAGCGATGAACAGCCAGCTTGAACTTGCCATAGCTCAAGCAGAGCAAGCTAACCAGCTTAAAAGCCGTTTTTTAGCAAATATGAGTCACGAGATTCGCACCCCACTTACGGCCATTATGGGCTTTACCGAGCAGTTATTAATTAACGATAAAGTGGTTAACGACAAACAGCATTTAAATACCATTTTACGAAACTCTAAACACTTATTAGAGCTAATAAACAACATACTCGATTTATCTAAAATAGAAGCAGAAAAGCTCGCTGTAGAGCAAGCACCCCTTAATGTAGTACAGCTGGTTCACGATATAGAATCAATTATTGAACCGCTAGCACACGAAAAACAACTGGCGTTTAGCATTCATTACGAGCTGCCATTACCGCGCACTATTTATAGTGATATGACGCGCTTAAAACAAATTTTGATAAACATAGCCAGCAATGCCGTTAAATTTACCGAACAAGGCAAAGTATCAATTTGTGTGCATTATTTGCAAAGTAAGCAGCAGCTTGAATTTGTGGTTAAAGACACCGGTATTGGTATGTCTGAGCACCAAATAGAGCGTATATTTAAACCTTTTGAACAAGCCGATGCCACCACCACGCGCCGCTTTGGAGGCACAGGATTAGGTTTATGTATTTCTAAAAACTTAGCGCAGTTATTGGGTGGCGATGTTACTTTAAAAAGCGAAATTGGCATAGGCAGTCGCTTTGCTATTACCGTTGATTGCCATATTAACGAGCCTAAACAGTCACTAGAGCTTTTAACTGAGCAAGCACAGCTTATTCCAGAAAAAGACCCTTTCTTGTCGTTTGCCACTTCTAGTTTTGATGCCAACATATTAGTTGCCGAAGATAACCCCGATAACCAGCTACTTATAAAACTGCTTTTACAAACCTGGGGCCTAGAGCCAGATATGGCTAACAATGGTGCACAAGCAGTAGAAATGGCGTTAGTAAACGACTACCAGCTAATTATTATGGATATGCAAATGCCTGTAATGGGCGGCCTTGAGGCAACTAAAATGCTACGTCATGCAGCCTACGATGGGCCCATTATCGCGCTTACTGCCAATGTAATGAACCATGATATAGACACATACATTGAGGCAGGTTGCGATAAAGCGCTGGCAAAACCCATTGATAAAGACGCGCTTGAAAACGTGCTAGTTAGTTACTTAAACCTTGAAAAAGATAATCAGAACAAGTGGGATAGTTTACTAAAAAGTGAAAAGTTTCAGCAAATTAACGATAACTATGTGGCTAACCTGCCAAGTTACTTACAAAAGGTAAACAGCTTAAAAGCCAGTAACGATGCAGAGGCGCTTCGAAGTGTAGCTCATAGCTTAAAAGGCAGTGCGGGTTGCTTTAATTTTGACGATATTTACCACAGTGCAGCGCTACTAGAAGAAAACCTGCTTAGTAATGACCAAGCGCAGCGCCCCACATTAATTGTAAATTTAATTAATGCTATTGAGCAAACCATAGCTAAAAGTAAAGAAACAGCCTAAAAGCGCGTGTTTTACTTTAAACGTTTATTTAGCGCTTAATTTAACCCTTTAACTAAACCCTAAGTTAAGCGCCATACCCATTAGTATGGCGTCTTCATAGCCATTTTTAGAGGGTTCATCGCTTGGGTAATAGTTTTTACGTACCGACATTTGCGTAAAGCCAGCATGTTCGTAAAGCGTTATTGCACGCGCGTTTGATTCGCGTACTTCTAAAAAAAGGTTTTCAGCATTTTGCTGCTCGCCATATTCAATAAACTGGCTAAGTAACTGCCTTGCAATGCCTTTACCTTGCTCACTGGGCGTTACACATATATCCATAAGGGTAAAGTCAGGCCCTGCCTTTTCACCTATATAAAAACCTACCAGGGTATTTTCATCAAACGCCGCTAAATTAAAGTAACGGCCGCCCATGCAAGAGTTCATTGTTTTAAGAGACCAAGGATGAGAGTGGCAGGCAGTTTCAATAGCCATTAATTGTGCTATTGCGCTTTCGTTTACAGGTTTAAAGTTTATCAAGGTGTGTGCTCATTAAAGCCCATAAAGCGCGCTTATCAGAAGCACTGAGCTGTGAGGTTGGTAGTGTAAGCTTATCGTCGGCTAACTGTATGTCAGCCCCTTTTAAAACATGATTAATTGTTAAAGAAGGTGCACTTAAACGTATATCACTTAATAACTGTTTGCTCAGCGCTAAAGGCTCAGCTGGAGTGCTTTGTGAAACGGCTAAAGTAGGATCAGTATTTTTAGGACGATAATGCTGATTTAGTTCAAGGTTTTCTATACCAAAAATAGCTGCGTAACGTGGATGCATAACAACTCAGTAGATTAAACACTAGAACAATATATGAAGTAATAAAAACGATGTAAAGAAGAAATGGCAGGGGCGGAGAGATTCGAACTCCCAACCGTCGGTTTTGGAGACCGCTGTTCTACCAATTGGAACTACGCCCCTGCAATGTCGACGAATTATAGAGACCTTTTAGAAAAGGTAAAGTAAAAAATTAACTTTTTAGTTTAACTGCTTTTTAATTATACAAAACGCTGAATTAGCAAGCTAAATAGCGCTGTAAAGCCACTTTAGCTTTAGCAGCACTCACCTTTAAAAAAATAAATGCTGCTCAGCTTAGCGTAATTAAAACTGCAGTATGTGCTTTAAAACCGTACGGGCTTAATAACCGCGGTACTGTTTCTGCCTACGCTTAGCCCTAGCGCTATGCTGTAAATTTCTTCTTAAGTGTTAAATACTTTAGCTAGCATAGTGGATTTACACTTGCTGTTAGTTATTTTTATAGCGGTTTAGCTTGGTGGAGTTGCTGTATACATAAACAAGTCAATAACATTGGCAGCATTTATGATACAATTTAGCGTCTAGGGGATCCGCGCCTTACCACCTAATTGCATATTTCATCATGTATCTTACTTACGCGGGTCATTCACAATGCAAATATGGAGGAGCTTTACTATTAGCAGTTGCTGGTAGTTCACGCCGTGTTATATGAAGTTTAAATCAAAAAAATACAGTATCGATTCAACCGATTACCAAGTAGGACAAGATAACGTTAGCAAATGGGGCATGGATATTCATACTAATGTATTTTCTGTTTCTATTGGCCTATCTCTACTTTTTATAATTACTCTACTTGCACTCTCGCCTAACGAAGCTAAAGAGGCGATTAACTCAATAAAAAATGCCGCACTAACTAATTTTGACTACGTATTTATGTGGGGCGCCAATATATTACTGCTGTTTGCAGTGGGTATTGCCGCTTCACCGTTGGGTAAAATTCGCCTTGGCGGCGATAAAGCAACTACAGACTATTCAACCTTATCGTGGGTGTCTATGCTCTTTGCTGCAGGCATGGGTATAGGCCTTATTTTTTGGGGCGTGGCAGAGCCCACCGCCTTTTACACCGACTGGTTTGGCACGCCTCTCAATGCAGAAGCCTTTACCGAACAAGGCCGAGAAATGGCTTTAGGGGCTACTGTATTCCATTGGGGTCTGCACGCGTGGGCAATTTACGGTATGACCGCTTTATGCCTAGCCTATTTTGTTTACAACAAAGGCTTACCGCTTTCTATGCGCTCAATATTTTATCCGCTTTTAGGAGATAGAGTATGGGGCAAGTTAGGTGATGTTATCGATGTAATGGCGGTATTAGTAACCCTTTTTGGTCTTGCTACGTCGTTAGGCTTAGGCGGGGCACAAGCTGCCAGTGGTATTAGCCACGTGCTCGGCTTTAAAAGCTCTTTATTATTACAACAAGGCATTATTTTATTAATTATGAGCTTGGCTATCCTCTCTATTGTGCGCGGTATGGATGGTGGCGTTAAACTCCTAAGTAATATAAATATGGGCATAGCCTTTGTGTTTCTGGGGTTAGTGTTTATTTTAAACTTTACCACGGTACTTGATTCTGCCTACACGGCCGTAATAGGTTATGTTAAAAATATCATTCCTCTAAGCTACAGCACCGGCCGAGAAGATACACAGTGGTTACATGGCTGGACTGTGTTTTATTGGGCGTGGTGGGTTGCATACGCACCTTGCTTTGGTATGTTTGTAGCGCGTATTTCAAAAGGGCGCACCATACGCGAATTTTTAGTGTATGTATTACTCATTCCTACTCTTGTGACTACTGCTTGGATGTCGGTTTTTGGTGGTGTTGCGATTGATCAAATTATAAATGAAGTTGGTGTACTTGGCGCAAACCAAGGTATTACAGATGTAACGCTTAGCTTGTTTTATATGCTAGATGCTTATGCATTCGGTACGCTGCTTTCTCTTTTAGCTGTGGCGCTAATAATTATCTTTTTTGTTACCACCCTCGACTCCGGCTCTATTGTAATAGATAGCCTTACATCAGGCGGAAAGCTAGAAGTACCTATAAAGCAAAAGCTAGTATGGGCCGTTATTGCCAGTATTATTGCTATGTTAATGCTGTGGATTGGTGGCACCGATTCAATTCAAGCATTGCAATACATTACTATTATTGCCGCCCTGCCCTTTACTATTATTTTAATTTTAGGCTGTATTAGCCTAGTTAAAGGGCTACTTACAGAAACCGAGCAACTTACACCAATCCCTGCAAAATAAACCCACCTAGCCCACTTCACTTAATGAGTTTAGTGGGCAAGAGCTAACGGTTTTTAGGCATAAAAAAAGTCCGTGTAAGCGGACTTTTTATTATTTAGATAACAAAACTATGTTTGCTATCTAAAAGGCATTAACCATTAGTAAAAACGGGTGCTATTCCCACTCAATAGTGGCCGGTGGTTTACCAGAAATATCGTAAACAACACGTGAGATACCGTCAATTTCGTTGATGATACGGTTAGAAACCACACCTAAAAACTCATACGGTAAATGTGACCAACGCGCCGTCATAAAGTCGATAGTTTCAACACAACGTAGTGATACAACCCAATCATATTTACGTGCATCGCCCATAACCCCTACCGACTTAACAGGTAAGAATACAGTAAACGCTTGGCTTACTTTATGATAAAGCTCAGCTTTGTGTAGCTCTTCAATAAAGATAGCATCAGCACGACGTAGTAAATCACAGTACTCTTTTTTAATTTCGCCAAGTACACGTACACCTAAACCTGGCCCTGGGAACGGGTGGCGATAAAGCATGTCGTACGGTAAACCAAGCTCTAAGCCAATTTTACGTACTTCATCTTTAAATAATTCACGTAATGGCTCAACTAAGCCCATTTTCATGTCATCTGGTAAGCCGCCCACGTTGTGGTGAGATTTAATTACGTGTGCTTTACCTGTCGCTGAAGCGGCTGATTCTATTACGTCTGGGTAAATAGTCCCTTGACCTAACCACTTCGCATTTTTAAGCTTTTTAGCTTGCTCATCAAATACATTAATAAACGTATGGCCAATGGCTTTACGTTTTTCTTCTGGATCTGATTTGCCCGCAAGGTCAGCTAAAAATTGCTCCTCAGCGTCTACTTTAACAATGTTTAAGCCAAATTTATTGCCAAACATGTCCATAACTTGCTGACCTTCGTTTAAACGAAGTAAGCCATTATCAACAAATACGCATGTTAGGTTTTCGCCAATTGCACGGTGAATCAGCATTGCTACAACAGATGAATCAACACCTCCTGATAAGCCTAAAATAACTTCATCATCGCCAACGGTTTCTTTAATGCGCTCAATAGCATCATCAATAATTTTGGCAGGTGTCCATAGCTTTTCACATCCACAAATATCAATTGCAAAACGCTCTAATAAACGTTGCCCTTGATGAGTGTGCGTTACTTCTGGGTGAAATTGTACGCCGTAAAAACGTTTTTCTTCGTTAGACATAGCAGCGTGCGGACACGTTGGTGTTTTAGCTGTGGTGCTAAAGCTTGCCGGCACTTCCATTACTTTGTCGCCGTGGCTCATCCACACGTCTAAAACGCCGTTGCCGCCATCGGTAATATGATCTTCAATTGCATCGAATAATGCACAGTTACCCACTTTTTCTACTTGTGCATAACCAAACTCTTTTTTATCTGAGCTGTGTACACTGCCGCCAAGTTGAGCTGCCATGGTTTGCATGCCGTAACAAATACCCAGCACTGGCACGCCAGCGTTAAACACGTATTCAGGTGCACGCGGGCTGTTCTCTAGTGTGGTTGACTCAGGGCCACCAGATAAAATAATACCTTGTGGATTAAATTCGCGAATTTGCTCTTCGGTCACATCCCATGCCCACAGCTCACAGTAAACGCCAATTTCGCGGATACGACGCGCGATTAATTGAGTGTATTGCGAACCAAAATCTAAAATTAGAATTCGTGAATCGTGAATATCTTTGCTCATGAAGGATCTCGTAAAGTAGATGCTAGATTCCACTAATTTGCTTAGTGGCTATAAAAGAGGGCTGGTAATTCCAGCCCCGTAATTTAAACGTGTTGTTTAACCTAAGCGGTAGTTAGGCGCTTCTTTAGTAATTTGCACATCGTGAACGTGCGACTCACCCATACCTGCAGATGTAACACGTACAAACTGCGGTTTAGTATTTAGCTCTTCAATGGTGGCACAACCCGTTAATCCCATTGCGCTACGAAGGCCACCCACTTGCTGATGAATAATCGTTGCAATTGGGCCTTTATAAGCGACGCGACCTTCAATACCTTCAGGTACTAATTTGTCAGCTTGGTTAGATTTTTGGAAGTAACGATCCGACGAACCTTCTTTTTGATCCATCGCACCTAATGAGCCCATACCACGGTAAGATTTGTAGTAACGGCCTTGGTAAAGTTCAACTTCGCCTGGCGCCTCTTCTGTACCAGCAAGCATTGAGCCCACCATTACACACGATGCACCCGCAACCAATGCTTTAACAATATCGCCAGAAAAACGAATACCGCCATCAGCAATAACTGGAATGTCACGCCCTTGTAAGCCATCTACCGCATCAGAAATAGCCGTAATTTGTGGCACACCACAACCTGTAACAATACGCGTAGTACAAATTGAACCTGGGCCAATACCTACTTTAACCGCATCCACACCTGCATCAGCAAGGGCAATTGCGCCTTCGGCTGTAGCAACGTTACCGGCAATAATTTGTAAATCTGGGTAAGTTTCACGAGTTTGAGAAACACGGTCAATAACACCTTGCGAGTGGCCGTGTGAAGTATCGATAAGTAAAACATCAACACCCGCCTCTACTAATGCAGCAATTCGCTCATCAGTACCTGCGCCAACACCAACTGCAGCACCTACACGTAAACGACCTAGCTCGTCTTTACATGCATGTGGTTTGTCTTGCGCTTTTTGGTAATCTTTTACGGTGATCATGCCTTTTAGTTTAAACGCATCATCAACCACTAATATTTTTTCAATGCGGTGTTCGTGCATTAAACCTAAAATTTCTTCGCGCGATGCGCCTTCTTGAACCGTTACCAGTTTGTCTTTTTTAGTCATAACGCTAGAAACAGGCTGTTCAAGCTTCGTTTCAAAACGCATGTCACGACCAGTAACAATACCTAGTAGGTTATTTTCGCTATCAGTAACCGGGAAACCCGAGAACCCTTTTTCTTGCGAAAGAAGCGTCGCATCTGCAATGGTTAAATCGGCAGACACAGTAACAGGGAATGACACAATACCTGCTTCATAGGTTTTAACTTTACGTACGTTTCTCGCTTGTTCTTCAATGGTCATGTTTTTATGAATAAAACCAAGACCACCTTCCTGCGCGAGGGCAATAGCTAAACGAGCTTCTGTAACAGTATCCATAGATGCTGAAATAAGCGGCAAGTTAAGTTTGATACCACGCGTTAAGCGAGTTGAAATATTTGCCGTGTGTGGCAAAACAGTAGAATGACCAGGTACTAAAAGTACGTCATCAAAGGTAAGAGCTTCTTTAGCGATTCTAAGCATTTTGGCAACTTCTCACATGTGGATCTAAGATAAGGAATTGCGGCCAAATTTTAACAGCGTTGTGGGCATTCGTAAATAATATTTCGCAAATATTTATGATAAACTTGCCTTATAACTTGCCTCATAATAGTTTTAGGTTGTTTTTTATGTTTTCGAAGCCTTCGCAAACGGTTTACACCGTATCGCGCCTTAACAGAGAGATTCGTACAGTTCTTGAGCAGGGCTTTGCATCGCTAATTTTAACAGGCGAAATTTCTAACTTTATTACCCCTGCTTCTGGGCACTGGTACTTTTCGTTAAAAGATGAAAAAGCACAAATTAAAGCGGCTATGTGGCGCGGCAATAACCGCTCTCAAAGTTACCGCCCCGAAAACGGCGCACAAGTAACAGTAAGAGCCCGTGTTTCACTTTACGAACCACGCGGTGATTATCAGCTTATTGTTGAGCATATGGAACCTGCCGGTGAAGGCCAGCTTAAGCAAGAGTTTGATGCATTAAAAATGCGCCTAGCCGCTGAGGGCTTGTTTAGTTCGGCCTATAAAAAACCACTGCCGCAAAATATAAACCGTGTAGGTGTAATAACCTCAGCAACGGGCGCTGCTATAAAAGATATATTAACCGTACTTAAACGCCGCGCACCGCAATTAGAAGTCATTATTTACCCAGCCATGGTGCAAGGCAAAGAAGCCCATGTGCACTTAATTAACCAAATACAGTTAGCCAATGCACGCAATGAAGTCGACGTACTTATTGTAGGGCGAGGCGGTGGCTCGTTAGAAGATTTATGGTGCTTTAACCATGAGCAGCTTGCGCGTGCTATTTATCAAAGTGAATTACCCATAGTCAGTGCGGTAGGCCACGAAATAGACACAACCATCAGTGACTACGTAGCCGATGTACGCGCAGCAACGCCTTCAGCAGCTGCTGAGCTTGTCAGCCCTAACACGCAAGAGCTACATAGTAAGGTTATTGAGCTCATTAACCGGTTAAATAATGCCTTTAAACACGATATGGCCAATAAGCGCGCACTAGCAACACAGTTACAGCATCGGCTTAACTTGTGTCATCCGCGCAATCAACTTAATCAAAAAGCGCAGCGATTAGATGAGCTAACTATTGCCTTACAACAGGGCATGCGCAATCGCCTTTACCAACAAGAGCGCACGCTTAATAATTTAACCCCGCGTTTAATGCGTCAATCGCCCGATAAAAAGTTATCACAAGCCAGCCATCAGCTTATGCAGATACAAACTCGGCTTGAGCAAGCAATGCAGCACAAGTTGCAACACGCGCAAAATAGTTTAGCGCTGCAAGCGAGTAGGCTCGACTCGGTAAGTCCACTTAATGTTTTAGCGCGCGGTTACAGCATAACCAAAACCCCGCAAGGCAAAGTGGTTAAATCGGTAGATCACATTAAAACGGGTGACGTGCTAATTACAGAGCTGGCCGATGGCGCTATAAAATCAACGGTGTTGTAAAGCTCTTTCAGTTAAAGCTCTGTGGCCATTAGTAAGGTTAGTTCGGTGTCGCTTGACGTTGAGGTTGTTCTTTTAAATTGCAACCAAAACTCTTGCTTCATTAACTTATCGTTTAGCTCTCGCCATTGGGTATGATCAAACGAGTCGTTATCAGTAGGTGCAGCAAGTTCAAATTTACATACGGTGGTTTTACACGCTGCACTAACAATCTCTGGGATAGAGCTTAGATCAGAGGTAAGTAAAAAATCTTGTAAAGCTATTTCTGTTTGATAAGCCCACTCTTCATTACGTATTTGCTCATCAAATTGCGCTTGCAAAACGGCTTGTGCATCAGAGGGGTCACGCAGCTGCTGCGCCGCGTTTTTCATCAAAGCTTTTTGCGCTGCTAATTGCTGTTTAAGCTGCGATACTTGCTCTTCTAAAGGAAGCTCATCTAGCGGTTGTGGTTCTGGTTTAGGGGGATTATCTTTTTGCTTTATACGAGCGCTTTGCTTAGGGGCTGCTGGTATAACACGCTTTGCTGTTGCTTCACTGCTTTTAACTGGCTGAACAAAAGGTGCCTGCTGCTTTGTATCAGCATGTTGTAACTTTGCGGGGTTTGCGTCACTTGAAGATAAATTAAAGTAGCTCCACGTTAAACCTACACCCGCAATAAATCCTATCCCTAGTGTTAATAAGCTATTTTTGTTCATTTTAATTCCTTTTAAAATTATTTTTATTTATACAGGCTGCTATTACAGCATGGCGCTGGTGTGTGATTCGTTTTCAGGCTCTGGTGTGGTTAAAAAGTTTTGGTTCATACTTTGCGCCGGACACGGACAATCCGGTCTGCCAATAATTTTAGCCGGTACGCCTACAGCGGTGGTATGTGGCGGTACCGCAGTTAAAACGACTGAACCTGCGCCAATACGTGCGCCCTCGCCTACTTCAATATTACCCAGCACTTTAGCGCCTGCACCAATAAGCACACCGGCTCTAATTTTAGGATGACGGTCGCCCTGCTCGTTACCCGTACCACCAAGCGTGACCGATTGCAGTATTGATACGTTATCTTCAATTACCGCCGTTTCACCAATAACAATACCGGTGGCGTGGTCAAACATTATCCCTTTACCAACCTGACACGCAGGGTGAATATCAACCCCAAACACTTCTGAGGTTCGGCTTTGAATAAAACGAGCAAGCTCTTTACGGTTTTGCTGCCACAAGCAGTTAGCTAAACGATGCGCTTGAATAGCATGAAACCCTTTTAGGTTTAAAATAACCGTAAGGTAGGTTTCGGCTGCCGGGTCTCTGTCTTTAACGGCTTTAATATCTTCGGCCACATAGGTAAGCATACGGTCGCACTTTACAAACGCTTGGTCGAATAACTCACGTATTGTAAAAGCCGATACAACAGCATCTGCCAACTTATTAGCAACAATAAAGCTTAACGCCGAACCTAAACACTCATGATTTAAAATGCATGAATACACATGACTTGCTAAAAGTGGTTCGCGAGTTACAACTTCATTCGCTTCACTACGAAGCTGTTGCCAAATTTCATGACGCATAATACTACACTGCCTTAAATTGATATAAAAAGAGCCTTTTCCTAAGTTTAACGGATTTAAAGCCTAAGGTGTTAACGCCTTAGTTATTTGTTCTGGTTATTAGGTATAACTAAGAATAAAAAAATTATATGAGTGCTAAATCACTCACACACAAAGCATCTTTTCCTTTATCTTTTGCTTTATAAAGTAAATCGTCTGCTTCTTTGATTAAATACGCACAGGTAAAGTCACTACTGGGTGTAATAGTAGTGAGGCCTACACTCACTGTAAGGGTTTGGCTGGGTAATGAATGTTTATTTTCAATGTTTAACTGTTTTAATTTTTCTAAAATATCGTTCAATACTAACAAGGCCTGATCTGAGTTTGTATTTCCATACACTAAAACAAATTCTTCACCACCAAAACGGGCACATAAATCACCTGGGCGTTTAGTAAATTCATTGAGTACTTTTGCCACCCTTTTTAAGCATGTATCGCCTTGTTGGTGGCCGTAAGTATCATTGAGTAATTTAAAATCATCTATATCAATAATAGCCAACGAAAGCGGCATACCTAAACGCTGACAACGATTCCACTCTTGCTCTAAAAAAGTATCAAAAAAGCCTCGGTTAGCAATATCAGTTAAGCCATCAATAGCGGCAAGTTTTTGTACTTGCTCTTCTGCCAGTTTACGCTCGGTAATATTTTGATGGCTAATAGCGTAATACGCTTTATCGGTATGGCTAAACGACACTACTCGCATCATAAACCAACGTTTTTCATCTTCACTATGGCATGGATATTCTAAATAGAAGTCGTCATTAGCCCCCGAAATAACTGATTTAATGCCGTTAAATGCCTTTAAACCAAAGCTATCTCCTTTTTTAGCAGCTTTTTCACACTCTGCTAAGTAATTTTGCTGCTCCCACATATCACAGCAGGCACAGTCGTTTTGCTCACCAAAGTTTTGCCAGCTTCGGTTTATATAAACTATGTCGCCGTTAGAATTAATAACCACTACTTGGTCGGGCGTGGTATCTAGTACCAACTTAAAAAACGCTTTATCGTCAATCACGAGCTTTCCATTTTAGCTTTGTTGTTAATCAGTATAATCAATAACAATTTTTTAACACAATATTGTTACTTTACTTCACGCTAGCTGCATAATTTATTAATGTGAAGTAATACTCCGTATGACAGCTAAGTAGTCTATAAAAAATATAAAAAATTTACTTTTACATTAAAAATCAGATACTAAAGCAGCATGACAGGGTTACTGTCATATGCCAAACTAGCTACTGGCATACTACTGACGGCGTAAAAAATAAAAACAAACGCTAAATTAGCATCATCAACTCAACAAGGATAACGATGATGAAAAACGATATATTGAATACAAAAAAGCTTGGTTATAAATTTTACTTTCAAGATGGTGACAATCAAATAGCCTGTTTTGGAAGCTACTTTACTGGTAAAGAAGAAGTATTTGTAAACGATGACCTATTTAGTAAAAAACGAACTATCTACTGTGCAAGCACGCACTCTTTTGCTTTTGAGGGCTCACAGTACCAAGTAAAATTTGACATGCTTAATATACTTACGGGGCGTCTGGAGTGCACTCTTTATAAAAATAGCAGTGTGATAGCCAAACAAGTTCAAAGTAGTCTTTCAGACGATCCTAAAAAGGCAGCATTTTTTCTTGCTGGCTGTACATTGGGTGGGGCGGTGTTTGGCTATACAACGGCAACAATTGTTGAACTATTTGTAGGGAAGCTTTAACGTGCAATTAAATCCTACAACAGTTAAATCGCTTAGAAGTAAGTTAGATTGGACGCAGCAACAGCTCGCAGATGCCTGCGATGTAAGTTTGCGGACCATTCAACGGGTAGAAAAAGAAGGCGCCGCTTCTAAAGAAACCACTATGGCGCTTTGCGCGGTACTTGAAGTACGCCAAGGCGAGCTAATTAAACTTGATGACCCTATAAATAATGACGTTAAAAGTACGCCAACTAAAAGCTTTTTAGCGGGAGTGGTTATTAGCTCCTTAATAAGCTTTGCTCTGGGCGCAGGCTCAGTGCTTTTAGCGACTAACTAATATTACGTTTTAATAGCACTAATTAAATAAAAATGCCCCAGGCTATAAGCACTGGGGCATTTTTTATATGTTAGAAAAAGAGATTAATTACTGAAACACTTTTTCAACAGCCATTACTTCAATGTTGTTAGCTGGAATAGCTAATTTATAATCGGCAATGACTTTATCCTCAGCAACAAGCGCTGCTGGTTTTTCTGTGTTGTAAACCATTGGCGATGTTTGCTCTGACACTAAACGTTTTTTCATGTCTTCGCCGTCACCGGTAATAAACACGTACTGTACGTTATCTGTTTGCAGATTATCTTTAATCACGCGATTAACATCAGCAAGCGTTAGCTTTTCAAGTTTACTTGTCACGTATTTTACAAACGACTCTGTGTTATAAAATTCACTATCAAGTGCATAACCTAATTGGCGGTTTTGACTTGCGACAAGCTGCGGTACGTAGTTAATTAAAAAGTTACGTGTTGCTTCAAAGTCTTTTTCGGTTAAGCCATTTTTAATAAGCTTATCCAGCTCAAACAACGCGGTACGTGTTGCAAAGTGTGCATCGTTATTAGAGCGCAGCGGGCGTAACCAAATTTGGAATATTTGCTCAGAGCGCCCTAAGTTTGCATCAGGCTTAGTTTGAAACATGCCACGTGGGAAGTACTCAATGTAGGCGTAATCGCCGTAGTTCATACCACGTGTTTGACGAATTCGCTCATACAGGTATGAGTTAGAACTGCGGTGCTCACCAAAGTACGAACGCATCAGCCAAAGGGCTGTCCAATCTTCACTACTACGAATAGTATCAATTGGGAAACCAAACGATACCGCAGTAGATTGCGCCGACTTTTCTACAATCGTGGCATGGTGACCTTTAAGCTCTGGCGCATCAGGAATACTTAAACGGCTTTGCTCGCCTTTAGGTAAGGTTGCTAAGTCGCTCATGATTTCTGCTTTAAGCGCTTTTGGCACAGCGCCAATTAAACCCAGTGTTAGTTTAGATTGGGTAAGCTCTGTGTTGTAAAATGCTTTTACATCATCAAGCGTTAGTGCTTCTAAATCCGAAATATCCCCGTAATTGTAGCTTTCGTATGGGTGACCTTTGTAAAGTGCGCTGTAAAGCACTTCTTTACCTAGCTCTTCATCATTAGAGGCTTTTAAGCCCGATTTAATACCGTCGATCATTTCTTTTTTAAGGCGCTTAAAGTCATCGTCTCTAAAGCCTGGGTTAAGTAACTGATCGCTTACAAGCGCATACCATGTGGCAGCGTTATCTTTATGAATGCGCCCTTGGAATGACAGCATTTCTTTATCTATTTGATAACCAAAGCTGCCAGCAAGCGGATAAAGCGCTTTTTGTATGTCTTTGTAACTCGTACTTTGCGAGCCACCTTGAGCAAGCATAGCGGCGGTGAGCGCAGCAACCCCTTTTTTACCTTGCGGGTCTGCAGCAGCCCCTGTATTGAATAAAAAGTTTACATCAATCAGCGGCGAGCTATTCGTTTTATCAAGCACTTTAAATACGGGTGCCTCGGGCGCTTTATCATGCTTAGCGACTAATGCATTTAAGCTTGTTTCTTGTTCAAAGCCTGGCGCTTTATCAAGTGCAGACATAGTTACGGTAGTACGCGCGTCATCTACAAAATATTTATTAGCCACAGCTTTAATATCTTGTGCTGTGATGTTGTCGGCCGATTTATAAAGCTGGTTGATAACCTCTGGGTCGCGCTCAAAATGCATATAACTTGCAAGGGTTGATGCAATCGCTTGCGATGAGTCTAAGCCGTTAATAAAGCTGTATTTAAGGTTAGACTTTAAATCACTTAGTTTTTGCTCATCAACAAGTTCGGTACGTGCTTTTGCATAAGTGCGGTTAATAGCATCGCGTGCTTTTGCTAAATCATCTTCGTTTTCTACTTTTACAAACACATGTAGTAAGCCAGGATCTTTTGTCTCTGGATTGTAGGTAAACATTTGACTCGCTATTTGTTTATCAACAACTAGCTCTTGGTATAAATCGGAGTTATTAGAAAAATAAAGCTGTGAGATTAAATCAAGTGCGGCTCTGTCCTTTTTAGCAGGCTCCCATGCAGCCCCCTTGTAAGATACAAGCAACCAATGACCAGGCAAACCTTCGTTTTTCTCATGTACATATTTAGGTGCTTGCTGCTTTGGCTCAGCTTTAATATCGGCAACGTAATCGCCTTTTTTCCAGCCACCCCAATGTTTTTTAACCATAGCCATTGTGGCTTGTGGGTCAACATCGCCCACAATCACTAGCGATACATATTCAGGCTTATAAAACTTATCAAAAAATTCTTTACCGTAAGCCATTTGATCTGGCATGGCTTCTATATCTTCAAAAAAGCCCATGGTGGTATGTTTATAAGTGTGCGTATCAAACGCTTCTTCGCGTACTGCGCTCAATAACTTACGAATTGGGCTGGCGTTATTTTTTAAATATTCCCCTTTAACCGTTAGCGCTTCGGTTCTAAATTGCTCTTCGGTGTAGGTTAAGTTTTGAAAAATATCGGCTTCAATTTCAAGTACTTTATCAAGGTGCTGCTTTGAAAAGTTTAAATGGTAGTTTGTGTAATCGTTAGTGGTGTAAGCACGGTTATCGACCCCTGCATTTTTAAATATGGCAGTGTATTCGTCTTGCGGAAATTTTTTAGAGCCTTTAAACATCATGTGCTCAAAAAAGTGAGCAAAACCGGTTTTACCTGCTTTTACTTCATTACGTGAGCCAACCGATACCGGAATTTGCAGCGAGACGACATCGGGGTAATCGGTTTTAACAACCATTACACGTAAGCCGTTATCAAGCTCTTCGATTAAGTACTCTTGCGAAAATACACGTTCGTCAGCTTTTGTTGTTTGCTGTTGTTGTGCCGTTTGGGTGTTTTCGCTTTGCTGTGTTGCGCAGCCTGTTAGTGCCAGCGATACCGCTAAGCTTGTTGCTAGTAATTTAAATTTCATTGCTGTCCCTTTTTAAATTGAGCAAATTTGTTATTAGGTTTAATGCTAACTCGCTTAGATTATGCCCCAAAGCCACTAAATATAAGAGCCCATCGGCTATTTATAATGTAAACAACTGTGTCAATTCCCTATTTTAAAAACATTTAAGTATGAAAAAAACTCAAGTTGATTGAAAAACTTTCATTAAATAAATCTATCTAGACGTCTAAATGGCTGTTATATTAAGTTACATACATTGGACTAAGCTGGAATGAGGATTATGGCTTTATCACTACAAGAAAAAATAGAAGACACCAATCAAGGTGTTTATCTTATTGGTACTACTCCACCTAAAATTGGTACTGATAAAGCGCAACTAAAAATCATTGCAGAAAAACTACTTGCTCGCTTACACGAAATTGAATACGACGGCGTGATAATTTACGACATTCAAGATGAAAGTAGCCGTACAGATAAAGCACGCCCATTTCCGTTTAAACAAACTGTAGACCCACGTGAATACAGCCACTTACTACGTAATTTATCTGCTCCAGATGTCATTACTTACAAAAGTGTGGCACAACGTGGTGTAGAGGAATTTAAAGGCTGGTTGGATGAAACTAAAAACGACTACGATTTAAAAAATGTCGTTTTAGTGGGTAGCCCCTCATCGGTAGGTGATATAAAACTAAGCTTGCCCGATGCCTATAAAACATTGGCAGAGCAAAGTGATGACTTCTTTTTAGGGGGCGTTACCATTGCTGAGCGACATTCAAGTAAGCGAAATGAACACGAGCGCCTTATAGAAAAAACAGCACAAGGTTGTCAGTTTTTTATATCGCAAGCGGTTTACGACGCGCAAGCAACTATAGAGCTAATCACAAGTTACGCGCGTACCTGTAAAGCACAAGGTATTACACCAAAACGGATTATTTTAACGTTTACGCCATGCGGTGGCGATAAAACCTTAGAGTTTATGCAATGGTTGGGGATCTCAGTGCCAGAGGCCACTAAATGGCGCATGCTTGATGCAGACAATACCTTAAGTGAATCTGTACGTATTTGCCGAGAAAATCTCGACCTAATACTCAAAAGCTGTGCGCACCTAGATGTGCCACTAGGCTTAAATATTGAAAGCTTAACAAACCGTAAAGAAGAAATTGACGCATCAATAAACTTATACCGTTTATTAAAAGCCATTATGGAATTAAACCTAGCCGAAAAACAAATCGCTTAAAGCCTAATTCACACCGTTTATAGCAAGCCTAATGGCTTGCTTTTTTGTTGCTATGTTTAAGTGTATTACTTTTATTATTATGCTTTTTTAGCCAATTTGTACGCTTGTTTATTTTTATACATTTGGTGATCGGCCAAATTTAATAACGTATCAAAAGGTTGCTTTTGTTTATTAGTAAAACTTTCGCCTATGCTAAGTGTCAGCGCGCACACGTTGTTTTCTAATAGTGCGTTTTTATACTCAATTTTTATTTTATCAATAATATGGCTAAGCTTACTTCTATCACTAATTTGCATCACAGCTACAAATTCATCGCCGCCTAAACGCCCTACTATATCAGCCTCTCTTAAATGTGTTTTTAAGGTATTTGCTAAGAGGATTAACGCTTGGTCGCCTATTTCATGGCCATAAGTGTCGTTTAGTTTTTTAAAGTCGTTTACATCAATAAACAAGCAACACACATCAAAACCTAAACGCAGCGCTAAATTAAGTTTGTGTTGGGCAAGTAAGCTAAGTGCACGGCGATTATAAATATTGGTAAGCGGGTCGAGCATGGCTATTTCGCGCATTTGCTCAAAGCTATAAATAAGGGCTAAATCGTCTTCAATTAAATCACGAAGCTGCTCTATTAGCTCAAAATATTCATCGGTGTAACTGGTTTTTTTTGAATCTTTTAAACACAAGGTGCCAAATACTTCACCTTCAGGCCAGTGAATTGGCAAGCCTAGGTAGGATTCAACGCCATCTTCAATAACCTCGGGCATGGTATTCCACTGCGTATCGCTGCGGGTATCGCTAACATACAAAGTGTTGTTGTTTTCGGCTACATATTTACAAAATAAGGGAGTTTCGGGAGGGAGTATAGGGTTGGTTTCAAAGTGTGAGCCACCTTCATTAGCTCTAATAACTACACGATAACCTTTACTAGTAGCCTGAACTATATAACCAGAGGGGGCCGAAAAAAGCCCCGTAATAAGATCAATGGTTTTTTGCCATTTATGTAATGATATTTGGCCATCGATACCAGAAAACGCCCACTGATCTGTTTCAAACATAACTATACCTCAGCTATTTAGTGGCCTTAGTATAGCCAAATAAATATGTCTAAGGCTACTTTCTGCGGCGTTTACTTGGTGCTCTTTGCCCGGTAATGCGCTTTTTATCGCGATCTTTACGCGCTTTGTTGGTGTTTTTACGGTTATCTTTAGGTGGCTTATTTAAATCTGGCTCGTAACCTTCTAGCCATTGTGGTGCTAAACGGGTATCCAGTAGTACTTCAATTTCTTCCAGTAACCACTGCTCGTCAATACTTACCAGCGACATGGCAAGGCCTTGCTCGCCAGCGCGCCCCGTACGGCCAATTCGGTGTACGTAATCTTCTGCTATGTAAGGTAGCTCAAAGTTTATTACATATTTAAGCGCCGGAATATCTAAACCGCGGGCAGCTACATCGGTGGCAACTAAAACCCGCGTTGTGCCTTCTTTAAAGTTTTGTAATGCACGGTCGCGCGCACCTTGTGATTTATCGCCATGGATAGACTCTGTTTTTAAGCCGTCTTTACACATTTCTTTGGCAAGTTTATCGGCCATTTGTTTGGTACGTGTAAATATAAGTACTTGGCGCCAGTTTTTCATGCCAATCATGTGCGATACAAGCTCACGCTTTCGCTCTTCATCAACTGCGTAAATAACTTGCTCTACTTCAACGGCGGCTGAGTTACGTTTATCAACTTCAATCAGCTCGGGGTTTTTAAGTAGTTTTTTACTCAGCTCAAACACGCTGTCATCGAATGTGGCTGAGAACAATAAGGTTTGGCGATCGCCTGGAATGTGGCGCAAAATACGTTTTATTTCATCAATAAAGCCCATATCCAGCATGCGGTCGGCTTCATCAAATACTAACGAATCAACACTTGAAAGCACCACACTGCCTTTAACGATATGATCAAGTAAACGCCCAGGCGTTGCGACTATCACTTGCGCCGTTTTAAGCGCTTTAATTTGCGGGCCAATACTTGCACCGCCATACGCTAAAGCGCCTTGAATATTTGTGCCTTGGGCGTATTTTTCAAAGCTTGCAAACACTTGCTGAGCAAGCTCACGCGTGGGCGTTAAAATAACCACTCGGGCTATGCCTGGCTCATCTTTTTTTGGTGTATTTAAAAGCTTATGTAGTAGTGGTAATACAAAGGCGGCTGTTTTACCTGTGCCTGTTTGCGCGCTGCCCATTACATCGCTGCCCGCTAATATGTGCGGAATAGTTTTAACCTGAATTGCGGTAGGCGTGGTGTAATTATTTTGCTCAATTGCGGTTAGTAATAACGAATCGAGTTTAAGAGATGAGAACGATGTAGCAGACATAAGCTTAGCTTTAAAATAACAAAGAGCGCTATTGTACGCATATTACGGTACTGCGTAAATTAACCAGCTCAGAAAAGTATTCAGCCTAGCTGCATTCGCTAATCAATAAAAAAGGCGCTAAATAACAATGCATTTAGCGCCTTTTTTATACCAATCCGCTTAATTAAGTGATCTATTTTGAGGACAGATAAACGTGTTGATAGCTAGGCAAAAAATTCGCTATTTAGTTGTTCTAAATGAGAATTTTTTAACGCAGATAGCAACACTTTTAGCCCCTAAAAATGATTAAGTATTATTGCGGATTGGTATTATAATTTAATAACGTTTTAAACCGGTTTTAAGGTGGCTTTTCGCTCATTATAAAACGCGATTAAGTCATCAACCGTTGCTTGGCAGTATTCACGAATACCCGACACCACCATGTGCTTTTCACCAAAACCCACTTTTTCGCCGTTTTCTAGTAAATTAAAGCGCAAGGTAATTTTGCCGCGCTTACCCGTGTACTCAAAACTTGGCTCAGCAAACTCAAGCGTTGGCGTTTGAATATTAATGTTATCAAGGTTAATGATCATCGACTCGTAAATAACCATAGGGCGCGCTGGGTTAATCATTACATTTTGCTTACCCATTAGCGGAATAATTACGTGCGGAAATGCAGCACCAGAAAACTCAACATAATTTTTTATTAAGCTATTAGTAAGTGTTGGGCATTTGCTGGTTTTACCTTCGCGTTTTACCTTTAAAATTACTTTGTCGCCGTTGGTTACATCAAACTCATCATCCCCTTCTGGGAAGTTAAGTTTGGTGTTTTCGTCAACCATACCGGCAAAGGTAAATTCCATTCGCTCACTTATACCGTAGCGGTCTAACACTAAAGAAAAAAGTAAGTCTCCTGGCGCGCAAAACTTTTTGGCATCTTTGTCATGAAGTGGGTTGTAATCATCGGCAACGCACTTTGCGAAACGACACCCTTGCTCACGAGAGATAGAAACATAATCAGCATGCTGCTGAAAGTAAGGACTTAACATAGATTGTTCACTGCTTAAACTGCTTATAACCTGCCCATACTACCAGAAAAAATTTAAAGAGAGGTCGAATCACTTACAAATTCATACAATTAACTTAAGAGTAAATGTTGCGCACACCTGTTTTAGTTAGTAATTTAGGTACCAAACTAAATAAGGGACTAATTATTATGTTACGTGTTTTTGCAGTAATAAGCGTACTCACTACTTTGGCTGGATGTTCTAGCGTGACTTTTCATACCGATATAGATAACGATGTTTTATCTGAGGAAATTGGTACGTACGTTAAAAAACGAGATTTACAACAGTTTTATAGCGACCAAGAAGCACACGAAAGTGGCGCCACACTTTTAGGCCGAATTGAAGGCGAAAGCTGCAATGGCGACGGTAGAGGCGACAATAATATAAGCTACAATCGCTTAAAATCAAATGCTATAGATTTACTTAAAGCAGATACAATGCGCAGAGGCGGTAACGCCTTTACTATAAATTCTTGTAGCGAAATCTCTGTATCGTATTGTGACCTGTCTGTTTTATGCAGCGGACAGGCCTACGACTATTAATAAATTATATATTAAGCGCAAAGCTAAGTAGTACGCGCTTTCCCGACTCAATTTTAGATACGCTATGCTCGTATTTGTCGGGTCTAAATAAATACACCCGGTTAAACCAATTAATAATGCATTTTGAGCATTTAAAAACCCCACCAGCTTTAGGTTTTACTAGTACAAAATTAAGTTTGTAGTAGCGCCCTTGCTGTACTGGATCTATATGGTTCATCACACTGTGATGTGTAGGGTAAGTAACTAGGTTTATTGAAAAGGCATTACTGCTAAATAAAGCTTTGTTTTTTACAGGTGCAATCATGCTGCCTCCTTTTAATTTACATGCAGCATTATAGCATTTGCTAAAGCGCCACGGCTTGCGCTAAACAAGATCAAAACGCGATGACATATAGCCAAACGGCCTGAAACAAAAAAGCCGAGCTTAATTAATAAGCTCGGCTTTTTATAAAGTACGACTAAAGATTATGCACTTGGGTATGTGCGGTACGCACGCTCAATATTTTTAGCCTGCTTTTTAGAAATGCCTAAATGAGCAAGCGCTACACGTAAACGCGCACGTGATAAGTCTGAGCCTAAAATTTCCATTGCATCAAGTACTGACGTTGAAGACGTTTTACCCGTGATTGCTACAAATATTGGCTCTAAAAAGTCTTTAATTTTAAGCTCGTGGAATGTAGCAACTTCTTTTGCAATGGCAAAAATAGCTGGCTTATCAAAACTACGTAAACCTTCAAGCTGCCATACAAAAAACTGTAGCGCTTGGCGTATTACGTTTTCGTCAGCTTTGCCCGCCGTTAACAGTGCTGGGTCGTAAGTTGGAATACCGCCTACAAAATGCCCTGCTAAATCAACCATGTCCGAAAGTGTATTAATACGCGTTTTAGCTTCTGGTAATACTTTAGCTAGCATTTCGCCATTAAACTTCCAATCAACAAAGCGCTGTACAAGCTCTTCATCTGTTAGGTTTTCGCGGATCCACATGCCGTTTAACCAGCTTAGCTTATCAACATCAAATACTGGGCCACCAAGTGATACACGCTTCATATCGAAGTGTTCAATCATCTCGTTAAGAGTGAATTTTTCACGCTCATCTGGCATTGACCAACCCATACGGCCTAAGTAGTTAAGCACGGCCTCTGGTAGGTAACCCATTTCTTTATAGTAATTAATAGACGTTGGGTTTTTACGCTTAGAAAGCTTTGATTTATCAGGATTACGCAGTAGTGGTAAGTGCCCTAGTACGGGTGCTTCCCAACCTAAATCTTCGTAAAGTTTTAATAGTTTAGGTGCTGAGTTAATCCACTCTTCGCCACGGAAAATATGGCTTATTTGCATGTGGTGGTCATCCACTACATTTGCTAAAAAATACGTAGGGTAACCATCGGCTTTTAATAGCACTTGCATGTCTACGTTTTCCCACGGGATCTCAATTTCGTCGCGTAGGTAGTCGTTAAATTTAAAAGTGCCTTCGCTTGGTATTTTCATACGTATAACGTAAGGCTTGCCTGCGGCTAGGTTTGCTTTAATTTCATCTTCGGTGAGGTTTAAGCCACGGCCGTCGTATTTAGGGCGCAGACCTTCTGCCATTTGCTCTTCACGCATTTGGTCAAGCTCTTCGCTGGTTGCAAAACAGTAAAATGCTTTACCTTGCTCAACTAATTGGTGTGCGTATTTTTTGTATAAATCGCTACGCTCTGATTGACGGTAAGGGCCAAATTCGCCACCTACGTCAGGGCCATGATCCCACTCAAGACCTAACCAACGTAAGCTATCCATAATCGCTTGTTCTGACTCTGGCGTGCTACGAACTTGGTCTGTATCTTCAATACGAAGCACAAACTCGCCGCCTTGTTGTTTAGCAAAACAGTAGTTAAATAAAGCAATATAAGCGGTGCCAAGATGCGGGTCACCTGTTGGAGATGGGGCAACACGAGTACGGATTGTCATGATAATGTCTCTTTTAATAAGTGAGATAAAAATTAAGGGGGTCGTTTAAGCCGCTACTTTGTTTAAGTAAGCAATAATATCGTTAGATTCGTATAGCCACTCTACTTGGCCATTTTTTTCTATACGAAGGCATGGCACTTTAATTTTGCCGCCTTGCTCTAACAGCTCTTGACGAAATTGTTGATTATTTTTTGCATCACGCGTTTCTATTTTTAAGCCTTCGCGCTTAATTGCACGGCGTACTTTTACGCAAAACGGGCATGCTTTAAATTGATAAAGTTTAAATTGTGAGGTTTGCTGATCAAGCTGCGCTTGCACATCGCTTGCACGCTTTTTACTGCGAGGAGTAAATACAAAATTAAAGAATAAAATTATACAACCTAAAAACCAACGAACGAATTTCATGTTTTGTGCCTGCCTACAACAATTTAAGGAGCCAGATTTTAGCACAAATTTACAATCAAAAAAGCTCAATACTATTATCGGTGGTCACTTCTTCATTTACCTCAAGCTCGCTATAAGCAGTCACTTTATTACGGCCGCTATTTTTAGAATGATACAGCGCCATATCGGCTTGGTTTACGATACTAGATACAGTATCAATACTTGCCAGCTCTAAAAAGCCAATACTTATTGTAAGCTGCCCAACTTGCGGAAAAGGATACTCAGCAATATTTGAGCGTAAACGGTTAAGTGCTATATGTGCTTGTGCCTCGGTTTTGGTTTGAAATAACACCGCAAACTCTTCGCCTCCATACCTAAAAACGTAGTCTTCTAGCCTAAAGTTATTTTTTAACAGCCGCGCCACAAGTAAAATAACTTCATCGCCTATTACATGGCCGTAGCTGTCGTTTACGCGTTTAAAGTGATCGATATCTGCAATGGCTAAATACCATCGTCGCTTTTCGTTGGTATCATCACGGGGTAATAAAAAGCCTTTGCCTGAGACAATTTCGATCACTTTTTTATCAAAGGTTTGTCTATTTAAAAGCTCGGTTAAAGGGTCTAATCGCGATTTATGTAATAGCCCTAGCTGGTTGGCATAAATATTTAAAATATGCACGGCGAGCATTGTGGTGGTTTGCGCTAACTCTTTTGTGGTTTCTATTAGTAATATGCCAATTACTTTACCAAAGTAATACACTGGCACATACGTAGTTACTACACCTAAGGCACGGCTTACTCTTATTTTGTTTTGGGTTACTTTATTAAGCAGCGCTAAGGCTTCGTTAGACTCTAATACTTTAAGGCGGGTGTGGGTGTTTATTAGCGTAGGCGGTAATTGCGCACTAAAGTGTTTATTAATGTAAATAGCAAAATTTTCAACTTCGAGTAGGTCGCCAATAATCTGCACTAATGATGCATCTAAATCACTTTCTTCTTCTTGCTGAGTTAGACTGATTATCCATTCGTGCCCGCAATTGTTTGCCTTCATTAGTTTGCCTAAACTGTTTTAACTTCAATCAGTTTAGACAAAATCATCAACTTTGCTAATTAATTAACCAATACTTTTTAATTAGGTCGCATTGAGCTATGTGGATTAAAGTTTGTTTTAGCTAAGCGTTATTAAATCATAGCGCGAGCTTTGTAACTTAGTGAGCTCAATAACTACTACGCTGTTATTTAATAACTTACATACAGCAGAACCTAAAACAGCCTATGCTTTGCATTTATGTTTTTGTACAACCAGTTATTCTAAACACAACATAGGCTCTTCCTTGCTTAAATACCGAATATACGGCCGCAACACGCGCTATTTAAAAAGCTAAAGCAAAACCAAAATAAAACTAAAGCAAAACTAAGTCGTCTCTGTGTAGCACCACAGCGCCACTATCAAAGTCGAGTAGCTCACCTATTTGCTCTGAATGAGCACCTTTAATTTTATTTACTTCAACCTGGTTAAAACGTGTTAACCCTCGTGCAATAACTTGGTTGTTGGCGTCTATTAAATCTATTAAGTCGCCCCGCTCAAAACGGCCAAATGCATTGGTTATGCCTTTGGCCAGCAGGCTTGCCCCTTTGTTTTGTAGCGCCGAAATAGCCCCTTTATCAATCATAATTTGGCCGGTACTTTTAGGCCCTGCCATTAGCCATTTTTTACGGCCATCTTTTGGCGCAGTAAGTTTTAAAAACCGCGTACCGGGTAATTGCTCACTCATGCATTTTAAAATAACGTTGTTGCCAGCGCCTTTTGCAATAATTACCTCTACCCCTGCGCGCCTTGCTACGTCGGCGGCTTGTAGTTTTGTGGCCATACCGCCGGTGCCTAAACTTGTACCGCTACCACCAGCCAGTTGGCGTAACTCATCGTTTATATGAGTGACTTCGTCAATCAGTTTTGCATCGGTATTTGTGCGTGGATCGCTGGTAAATAAACCTTCTTGATCGGTAAGCAGTAATAGCTTGTTGGCATTAGCTAAAATAGCCACCAGCGCCGATAAATTATCGTTATCGCCTACTTTTATTTCAGCGGTTGCTACTGCGTCGTTTTCATTAATAATAGGCACCACATTGTGGCTTAATAACGCATTTAAGGTATCGCGCGCATTTAAATAGCGTTCGCGGTCATCTACGTCGGCACGGGTAAGCAGCATTTGCCCTACGTTTATGCCATACAAGGCAAATAAGCTTTGCCAAATATGTATAAGCTGGCCTTGTCCAACGGCTGCCAACATTTGTTTATCTATTAGGCCGCGGCCACAGGGTTTAATAAGTTGTTCGCGACCCGCAGCAACCGCGCCACTTGATACTAATATAACTTGGTGGCCTTGCTTTTTAAGTTCGCTACATTGGCGAACCAGCTCAACCATATGGGCTTTATCTAACTTATCGGTGCCGCCGGTTAGTACACTTGTACCAAGCTTAACAACAATTACCTGTTCCCTACGCATTATTATTTACTATTAAAATGAAAGATAAATAAACTTATACCAGCTCGGTATTTTTGAACAAGTTAAAATTATTCATGCTAGGATCGGCGTTAATTTAATTTGATAAAATTTCATTTATGCCAGCCAGTTTATGCTTAATTATTGCCACCTTTTTATGGGGTAGCTCCTTTATTGCACTTAAGTATGCTATTGCCGTTTACGACCCTGCACTAGTTATATTTTTACGCATGCTAACCACTTTAGTTTTATCGCTTTGTTTATGGCGTTATGTAATTAGGTTTGAGTATTTAAAAGGCGATTGGAAGTACTTATTAGGTATGTCGCTCGCAGAGCCATGCTTGTACTTTTTATTTGAAGGCCACGCAATGGAATACACCTCGGCCTCTCAGGCGGGAGTTATTGTTTCGTGCTTGCCTATTATTGTGGCGTTGATGGCGTTTTTTATGCTTAAAGAGTATATAAGTAAAGCCATTGTGATTGGGTTTACCCTGTGTATTGGCGGCAGTATTTTACTTACTTTGCTTTCACCAAATACCGATCAGGCCCCTAATCCATTATTGGGTAACTTTTTAGAGCTTATGGCCATGGTATGCGCGGCGTTTTACACCATTAGCATTAAGCACTTAGCCAATCGCTACTCGCCGTTAACGCTAATTGCTTTACAAGGCATAAGCGGCAGTGTGTTTTTTGCACCGTTTTTGTTTTTTATCGACTTACCAAGCGAAAACCAGCATGACCTAACCGCCCTTATGAGCATTTTGTATTTAGGCTCGTTTGTCACCTTAGGTGGCTATGGTATGTATAACTATGCAATTGGCAAAGTGTCGGTATTAACGGCTGCGGCTTATTCAAATTTAATTCCTATTTTTACACTTATTTTATCGGCCATTATTTTGGGTGAGGTACTCGATTTTTGGCAATGGGTAAGTATATTTGTTGTTTTTGCAGGGGTGATGATAAGCCAACGACATCAAGAGCTGGTGGTAGACATACCGCTTAATGACGCTGGCGATGACCCTATCAACTCAGCCGATACAAGCCATCTTAAATCAGTACCTGATGCCAGCGAGTCAAAAGGGTAACAGGTTAATAAATAAAGGCCTGGGGTTTGTAAAAATGCCTGCTGGGATTGATGAATAACCTCAATCCCCTTCACTTTATAATGCTGTATTACGCCACTTTGCAGCTGCAGCGTAAACGTTTCACCCACTTTGGTGTGTTTTAAAAATGCAAAGTGGGTATCGTTGTGACCCGCTATTAACGCACCGCCATGTTTATCTCCAAGCTTTGCCCCTGGTAAAAAGTGGCTTGGTGCAAAGGCTAAATTACGACCACTTGCCCCAGCTAAAACGCTAAGCACTTTATTATGCACAGGCCAGTTAAGCTGCGCGGTTACAAAGCTGTCGGCGTAAAACCACGGTTTAACACGAGCGTGTGGCGTAATAAGTGCCTCTTGCCAGGCCTGCTCTATTAATACTTGGGCAAGCCATGCCTTGGCTTGCATATAGGCACCATGAGAAAACAGCCCCAGCCCGGCGATTAATAAGCCCGCACTTAGCCACTTTTTCATTTAAGCCCTCGGTTTATTTTAACCACGCCATAGCCAAGTAATAAAATGCAGCCCAGCAATATGTACAGTCGGCTTTGCCCATCAGTTTGTGGTAAACGCATAGCCAGTCCTTGTGGCGCTGCGTTCTTAGCCAGTGCAGTTTGCTTTGCAGGCTCGTTAATTTGAGTGTGTTCAATAGCTATAAAAGCAGTAAACGGGCTAAGTAGTTGATGTGTGAGCGCAAGCCCCTGCACCTCATTTTTAACTGACTGTCGGTCATTATACAAAAGCAACGATTTAATTTTTTGGCGCGCCCACAGCTTATCAATCCCTTTTGCGCTGGCGCTATTTTGTGCGCTTAGTTTTATATTTAAAGGGCCTTGAGCGGTTTGCCCACTAAGCGTAATTTGATTTGTATCATTTAGTTTTATAGCCACCATTATTGGCTCGCCAAAATATAAATCAGGCAAAGGAGATGGCCAAAAATCTAAACTGTGAGTGCTTTCATCGCGAAGTGCTAAATTAGTGATAGCGGGATGAGCAAGCTTATCAAATAATTGCTTCATTTTAGGCTGCACCTCATTTGTGCTGCCAATAAACGTAAATGACCCTTTACCTATATCAGCTGCGCGGCGCATAAAAAAGCTATTGGGTGCACTGCCAATGCCTACAGTAAATAAGCGGCTATCCCCCAATTTACGCTGAATATTTTTAAATAAGGCATCTTCGTTACTTACACTGCCATCCGTTAAAAACACCACTTGGCGTACAAAGCCTTCAAAGCTGCTGCCATCAAGTACCGCATCAAGCGCACCTTGTATTTCGGTACCACCGTCGGCCTCTAGGCTATAAATAAAGCGCTCAGCGCGGCGTAAGTTAAAGTCACTAGCAATAAGGGGTTTATCGCTCATGGGGGTAACCACGTTATCAAAGCCAATAATGTTAAAACTGTCGTCGCTATCAAGCAAAGACAGCGCATAAAACAGGGCCTTTTTAGCTTGCTCCATAGATTGCCCGTGCATAGAGCCTGAGGTATCTACAACAAACACCATTTCGCGAGGTAGGCGCTGCGTTTGTGTAAAGTGATCTGCTGGCGGCATTAGCATAGCAAGCCCGTACCGGTCGCCGTTTTCAAACTGCTGGGTAAAAAATGCTGCTTGTGCGCTTTCTTTTTGCAGCGGTTTAAACTCAAGTACAAAGTCGCGATTAGCCCCCGTTTGCTCATTTAAAGCAACCGTATATTGCCCAAAGGCCGGGTTTTGTACTTCAACATGATGAAATTTAGACGTTATATCTACAAGCTCTAAGCCTACATCTATATCAATATTTAAACTAAATTGGCTGCTTGGCGCTTCGCTGTGCTGCGTTTTGCTATACACAGGGCTTAACCACCCCTGAGGAGCATGGGTTAGGCTAGTTTGCTCAGCTTCAATATTTGCGCTTATTGTGTGATAGCGCGGCGTAATAGTACTTGGGAAGCGAATAGCAAATGTGCCATTGCTGTAATCAATGATCTCTTGGTATTCAAGCTCTATCACGATTTGCTCGCCAGGGCCTATATTTGCCACGTTAGTAATAAACATATTAGCGCGCTGCTGGCGTACAAGTGCGGCTTGCTTGCCAGCATTTTTAGCTGCCTGATACTTTTTTTCGGCCTCTACTTTTTTATCTATTTGGCCTTTTATGACTCGCTCACCTATGCGCATCGTCATCGCATGTACGGCGCTTTCATCAGGTAACGGAAACACATAACGCGCATTTACCGCAAACGGATTATCGTTTTGATAAGTTTGCTTAACAACCACGTGATTTATCAGCCCGGTTAGGGTCATGTTAGCATCGCTTTTTAATATAATTGCCGGCGCGACAGATGCGCCGCTGCTGTCAAAAAGTTCAAGCTTGGGCGATTGTGCACGGCTATTAAAACTAACCAGAAGCACAGCCACTAAGAAAATAAAAATGCTTACTTTAGTAAGCATTTTGGTTGGGTTACTCAACATAAAATCACTCCATCGAACGCTTAACTTTACTCAAATAAAAGTGGCTTTAGTTACTTGCCGTTTGGCCATTTGCTGGATTTATTGGGCGAGTGGTAAGCGTTACGCGTCGATCAAAAAAGTTATCTTCTACGGTATTGCTGCGCGCTAATGTTTGTTGCTCGCCAAAAGCGTGCGCACTTAAACGTGTATGGCTAATGCCGTGCTTTATAAGGTAACTTTGCACTGCGTTTACACGTTTTTTAGACAATAAAAGATTCGCTTGCTCATCACCGCGCTGATCGGCAAAGCCACTTAAATCTAATGCTAGTTGCGGCTGATTTTTTAACAGCACCACAAGCTGGTCTAACTGCGTAGCAAAGTGCGGGGCAATAGCACTTGAGCCGGTTTTAAATTGTACTGTCATTGCAAGTAAGTTATTTATTTGCGATTGTGTTAACTGCTCATTTTGGTTAGTCAGTACATCTAACTGCTGCTCTAGTCTATTGTTTTGACTAAGCACCTGTTGGTAGTCGCTGGTTTTTTGCTGCATCACTGTTATTGCCCTCTGCTGCTGGGCAATTTTGTCATCCGCTACTTTTGAATCACCAATTAACCCCCCGGCAAATGCGCCAATAAAAGCACCAATTGGCCCACCAACGACACCACCAATAATGGCGCCAGTACCTAAGCCGATGGCGGTTTCTTTATGTGCTTCTTTAGAAGGGGTGTTAGCGGCTGCTGCAAATGCAGGTGTACACACTGTGGCTACTAGCGTTAATGCGATTAATGTCTTCTTCATAATGTAATCCTTAAACTTGTTTTAATTTGTGATGTTTTGTTTTGATGGTTGTATTAAAACAGCTGCAAGTGGCAACAAAGGGGGGCAAAAATGGCAAACCGCTGAGCAATTGTGGCAAAAAAATGGCAATTGCCTTTTTAAGCGTACATAACTGAAAAACTTCGATATAGTGCGTTTTAAAATAAATAAGGGTGAGTAGAATGAAAAAAATAGCCATCATTGAAGATGAAACCGCCATCCGCGAAAACTATATTGAAATGCTTAGCGCCCAAGGTTACCAGGTAAGTGGTTTTGCTAACCGCGTCAGCGCAGAGATTGCATTTAAAGACGCCCTACCCGATTTAGCCATTGTTGATATTGGTTTAGGCCACGAAATAGACGGCGGTTTTTTACTTTGCCAAACCTTGCGTACGCTTTCTAAAACACTGCCTATTATTTTTTTAACCGCCCGCGATAGTGAAATAGATACCGTGTGTGGCCTGCGTATGGGCGCCGATGACTACCTAACAAAAGATATTAGCTTAGCCCACTTGGCTGCCAGAATAGGCGCGCTATTTAGACGCATGGAAGCGCTTGAGCAACCCGCCGATGCCAATGCATTAATTACACGCGGCCAGTTAACGCTCGACACCCAGCGTATGCAAGTATTTTGGCAGCAGCAACTGGTTGATTTAACCGTGACCGAATTTTGGATGTTGCACTCACTTGCGCAGCGCCCAGGCCATGTAAAAAGCCGTAACGATTTAATGAGCGATGCAAAAATTTACGTAGACGACAGCACTATCACCTCGCATGTAAAACGCATTCGTAAAAAGTTTATCGCCCTTGATAACAACTTTGACTGCATAGATACGGTGTACGGCATGGGCTACAGGTGGGAACAACGCTAATGTTACGATTTGGCCTGCGCAGTAAATTTATATTACTGTCGTGTTTTTTGTTTTTACTGCCTTGGCTTGGCTACGAGTACGTGTGGGAAATGGAAAAGTTTTTACGCCAAGGCCAAGAAAAAACCCTCGTAGGCACCACACGGGCGCTCGCCACCGCCCTGCATGAACGCCCAGCACTTTTTGATGAGCAAACCAACTTTTTAGACCAGGTAGTAAAAGGGCGCGACTTATATGCGTACAATCTTAAAAACGCCATTCAACTCGATGGCAAACTGAGCGACTGGCAAAGCTATCAACCACTCCTTTGGCATTACGATAAACGCTATTTACAAAAAGCAGACAAGGAACATAAAGCTGAGGATTTATCGTTTGATCATATGGTTGGCAAGTTTGATAACTATTTATATGCCGTGTTTAAAGTAACTGACGATCACCTTGTATATCGTGCTAAAAATAGTTTAAGCATTACTAATAACGACCATTTAATAATTGGCCTAAAAAGCCCAGACGGAGATTTTAATACGTACATTATTGCCCCACGCCAAGATGGCTGGGTAAATGCGTTTGATGCTAATACCAAAACTCCGTTTACAAAAATTCAGGGCTATTTTATACGCACTGAATCGGGATATAACGTAGAGCTGCGCTTTCCTATAAATATGCTTGGTAACAAGCTAGGCTTTGCCGTGGTCGATATTGACACAAAAAAAGCGCCGCTCGATTTTAAAACAATGTCGACCTCTAATTTAAATAACCCAAGCGATTTAGGCTCGGTATTGGTGCCCTCACCAGAAATTAACCGAATTTTAAAAGGTATGGGTCACAGTGGTAGCCGTATTTGGGTGGTTGATAATCATCATCGCGTATTAGCGCAGTCGGGCACAATTCAAAATGCCGATGGCGTATGGGCCGACGGCCTTAAAAACCAGCCGCCTAAAAATGCCTGGCAACGCTTTGAGCAAACGTATTTGCACCCACTTTATTATAAAATTTTAACTCGCCCAGAAAACGAATTTTTAGATACCCTGCACGATGTTGCCTCAATGCAGGGCACACATTTAGCTAAGGCACTGAAGGGGCAACCAGCGTCGTCTTGGCGATTAACGCCCGACAGTAAAGCCGTTATTTTATCGGCGGCTTACCCTATTTGGATAGAAGATAAAGTGATTGGCGCAGTAATCGCCGAGGAAACCACTAACGGTGTACGCACCCTGCGTAATAAATCGCTGGAAAAGCTTTTTAACGTTATTTTAGCGGTGATGCTAATTGGTACCGTTACGTTGTTCTTTTTTGCCTCGCGTATTTCGAGCCGCATTAGGCGACTGCGCGACACCGCAGAGCAAGCTATTGATGCCCAGGGGCGCATTACCGGCAGTATTAATTACAGCGACTCAAACGATGAAATAGGCGACCTTTCGCGAAGTTTTGCCAATATTGTTGGCCGCTTAGGCGGGTACACTAATTATTTAGAAAATATGTCATCGCGGTTATCTCATGAACTACGTACACCGGTGGCTGTGGTTCGCTCTTCTTTAGAAAACCTACAAAGCTTGGAGCAAAATGAGCTTAGCCAAAAATACCTAGAGCGAGCGTGTGAAGGGGTTGAGCGCTTAGGTAAAATAATAACCACCATGAGCGAAGCCACGCGCCTTGAACAAAGCATTCAAAGCAACGAGAGCGAGCCGTTTGATTTACAAAAAGTAATTAATGGCTGTATGCAAGGCTACCAGCTTACTTACCCTGAGCAGTTATTTGAGCTTGATGTATGCCAAAGCCCTTTACCTATGCAAGGTGCTCCCGAATTTATAGCTCAGCTACTTGATAAGCTTATTAATAATGCGCTGGAATTTAGTGAAGCAAATACAGCTATTAATGTAGGTCTTAAGCAGAGCGAAAATAAAGCAATATTAACAGTGAGTAATACAGGCCCCGCCCTGCCTGAAGGGCTAACTGAGCATATTTTTGATTCTATGGTGTCGGTACGCAGCCAGCAAATGCAGCAACAACCGCACTTAGGCTTGGGGCTTTATATTGTAAGGCTGGTGTGTGATTACCATAAAGGCAGTGTCACTGCGCAAAACAACGAGTGCGGTAATGGCGTGGTGTTTAAAGTAACCCTGCCTTTACAAAGCTAGGCTGTGCATAAAGTGGCGCCCTACTGAGTCGCCCTTATTTTTTGCACATCGATTACAATTTACTACAACTTAAAATGTAACTATTCACTTTTAATTCAGTCAGAAGGCCATACCCTGAACGCTAATTAAGGAGAATAGATCATGAACAACCCACTTGAGCGTGAAGAGATCGAATTTATTTTTGATCTATACAGGCCCCAAGAGCAAGCACCTAGCTTGCCTTCAGAGCCTGCCACCTCTACATATAAAAACTTACGACAGCCAGAACAAGTTAAAAACGAAGGCGTGTCTGAATACCTCAGCTAGGGTATTGCCTATTGCGTTGCTTGCTCGTTTTGTAAAAATGCTTTGATGCAGTTTATTTCTGCCAGTTTTACCTCTTCGCCTATTTCTGGGCCTTTTTTGCCATTTTTAAGTGCAGTTTGCACTACCTGTTTTTTATCCATTTTTTGTAATTCATTAAAAATTGCACGCAGCTTAGCCCCTTGAGGATAAGGCTTATTTACGAGCGTTTCTCCGCGCCCTTGCGCATCACATTGGCATGCTTGGGTAAACGCAATAAATCGCTCTGGGTGCACTAAAGCATTTAAATTAGTAACAATTAATTTATGAATCGTTTGTGGCCTTAATTGCTCAAGCGTATGGCATAAGGTGTGATTATCGCTGGTGAGTACGCCAATAGCGCGAAAACGATTAGGCACTTTTAAACGCTCACAAAACTTTTCTACGACGGCTACCCCTTCGCGTTCATGGCCGCGTAAATTACCGCGTTTTTTAAAGCTCAGGGCCTTACCAAAATCATGAGTGAGTGCCGCAAACCGTGTTTCTAAATTAAAGTTTAAATCGGCAGCGCGCCTAAGTACCAACATAGTATGAACAAACACATCGCCTTCAGGGTGGTGGTTTGCAGGTTGCGGCACCCCTTGCATACTCTCTATTTCTGGGAAAACACCTAAGCCATGTAGTGCTTGAAAATACAGTTCAGGGTGTTTTTCACCCAGCGCTTTTTCGGTTTCAAGCCATACACGTTCGGGCACTAAATGATTAAGCTCACCTTTGTTTTTAAGCTCACGCATTAATGCATAAGTACTTGGGTGAATACGCCATTCACTTCCATAGCGTGCTAAAAAACGGGCTATGCGTAATACCCTTACCGGGTCTTCTACAAAGGCTTCTGTGGTGTGGCGCAGTATTTTATTGTGTAAATCGCTTTGGCCATTAAAAGGGTCAATAACGGTGCCGTTTTCATCAAGTGCCATTGAGTTTATGGTTAAATCGCGCCGTGCTAAATCTTCTTCAAGGGTGACATTAGGGCTGGCATCTACCACAAAGCCGGTATAGCCTTTACCGCTTTTTCGCTCGGTGCGACCCAAGGCGTATTCTTCTTTTGTTTTTGGGTGTAAATAAACCGGAAAATCACTTCCTATAGGCACAAAACCAAGCGACTCCATAGTTTGGGGTGTTTCGCCTATAACAACATAGTCGTTATCTTTTGATGCTATATTAAGTAGCTGGTCGCGTACCGCGCCACCAACAAGGTAAACTTGCTTAAGGTTGTGTTTCACTGTTTATCCTAATCACACTGGGTGGTTATTTGTTGTCGATCATACCATTAAAATCACCATAGTTTGCCAAGCTTAAGTAAGCTCATTACAATAGCGCTTTATTTTAAGCCATAGCCTTATACTCAATGAAAAATCATTCATCAAAAAAAGAACTTATGCTACTGCCTATATTACTTGTGGTTATTGTAATGTGCGTGGCGGGTCACTTTTTACTACAGGCTAACTTTCAAGATAGCAACATGGTTGAATACATGTTGGCAGCGCTGCCCTTTGCGATGTTTGGCCTAGTTATTGTGGCATTTAAAATGGCAGCTAAAAGCGAAGCCAATGAGCAAAGCGAGCAAGACTCTTAATTTTACTGTTAAAGAATATAATACCCAAACCAATCTGGTTTTATTGGTTGAGCATGCCCACTTGGCGTAAGCTTAATATTTAGTTGGCTGTCGAGCAGGTCTATAGCAAAGCAGTCATCTACATCATGTAAATCATCTTTATGAATATGGCTAAGGCCTGCAAGCAAATCGCTTTTAGCGCGCTCCTTGGCCTCTGCAGCACTACTGGCAACATACAATGCAAAGTCATGTTGCTCAGCCATAGAGTCGCTTCTGTAAGCGCCTAAATTAACAAAATACAGCTGCTTATTTTGCTCAACGTAGGTATCAACGACTTCTACTTTATAACCGTCGATATGGTTAATTGCCATGTAGCTGTCCATATGCACATTGTTTTTATCGCCCACCCATTGGCTTTTTAGCTTTGAGTAGGTTTGCTCAATGCTTTGCCCTACGACAAAGCGAATATCGTGCATTTCTATGTGGCAGCCTTGAATTCGCCCGCCTAGATACACCATAAATAACTGCATTTAATAACCTTACTCTTAAATTACACTAAATTATCGACATCAATATTGTGTTTTTTTATTAACTTATAAAAATCCGAACGATTACGTTTGGCAAGCTTTGCGCCTTCGGCTACGTTACCACCAGCCATTTTGAGGGTATTTATTACATAATCGCGCTCAAACTCTTTTTTGGCATCATTTAGAGAAAGCGGCTCTGCACTGGCTTGGTTTGAGTTAAGTGCGTTTAACACTAAGTGCGCAGAAATTACCTCGCTGGCGCTCAATGCGACCACTTGCTCTACAACATTTTGTAGCTGGCGAATATTCCCAGGCCAGTCGTAACGTACTAGTGCATGCATGGCATCGTTTGCAAAGCGCTTTTCTTTTTGGTTCATACGTTTAGCAATACTTGCGCTAAAGTGCTGGGCAAGCAGGCTTATGTCTTCTCGGCGCTCACACAGCGGCGGTAATTTTAAATTAACAACATTTAGGCGGTAGTATAAATCTTCCCTAAATTGTTGGTTGCTAATCGCATCGGGTAAATTTTTGTGAGTGGCCGATACAATGCGCACATCAATAGGAATTTCTTCCTGAAAGCCCACCGGGCGTATGGTTTTTTCTTGTAGTACACGCAGTAACTTAACTTGTAAATTAAGCGGCATATCGCCAATTTCATCTAAAAATAAGGTGCCGCCTTGAGCTTGCTGAAATAAACCTTGGTGATCTTTCACCGCCCCTGTAAATGCGCCTTTTTTATGGCCAAATAATTCTGACTCTAAAAGCTCCCCAGGCACTGCGCCACAGTTAATAGCCACAAAAGGCCCTTCACTTACATGGCTGTGTTGATGAATCGCCTGAGCCAGCAGCTCCTTACCTGTGCCGCTGGCGCCTGAAATAAGTACATTTACTTGGGTTGGCCCCAGTAACTTTACTTGCTCAAGGAGGTGCAACATAGCGCCACTACGCGTTACTATATTGCTTTTTTGGGGCGATTCTTCTGCGTTTACGCCATGTATTTCAATGGCTTTGGCTAGGCTGTCAAACAGCTCGTCTTTATCTACCGGTTTTGTAATAAACGCAAAAATGCCTTGTTTTGTCGCCTCCACCGCATCGGGTATAGAGCCATGCGCTGTCATCATTATAACCGGCAGTGCTGGGTAGCGGCTTTGTAATTGGCGATGTAAGGCCATGCCGTCCATTTCGTCCATACGCAGGTCTGTTATAACTGCATCAAACACTTGGTTTTTAAGAATTTGTAATGCAAGTATGCCGCTTTCGCAGGTTGTTACTTCATACCCTTTAGACTCGATTCTTAGTGCGAGTAATTTAAGTAAACTTGCATCGTCATCAACGAGTAATACTTTTGCACCTTGTGGTGTGTGTGTTGCCATAATTACTGCTCCTTAGTGTCTTCGCGTAGTAACAGCTGCTGCTCTATGGTGGCTAAAGACGATAACGTTTGCTGCATTTTGTCATTTAACGCCTGCTGCTCTTTTAGAGCATTTATTTGCCGAGTAACATGCTGCTTTTGAAGCCATAAATATTGTTTTATTGGCTCAGGCCAAAAGTAGGCTAAATCGAGTTTTTGTAATCGTGTCATTACCTCCTCTGGTGCACTTGAGGTGTTAACACACATGAATTTAAAAAAACGTTTTAGCTCTTTTTCACCTAAATAAGTATGTAGGCTTGGCTTTACTTTAAAACCGCCACATTGATTAGCATGCCATGCAACAACACGTTCTGCGCTGGGGTAAACGGGGTCACTTTTAGGGCGCTTTTTAGGATTTGGCACCGCATTTTTTGCAGGCTCAACCTCCTGCGACACTGCTGCTGTTTGTGTGTTATTTGTTTCACACCCAGCTAAAATAACCGTACTACTGAGCACACATAAAATAGCTATTAAACGCGTACGCATGCTATTAAACTCCTTGATTAATTAAAGGTATTTTTATTGTAAATAAGCAGCCTTGGGGCTGGTTATGCTCAACACTAAGCTGGCCTTGTAACTGCTCAACCGACTCTTTTACTATGGTTAAACCTAAGCCACTGCCTTGCAGCGTAACATCTTTATTATGCTTGCCTTGGTAAAATGCGCTGAATATCTGGGTTTTTTCTTGCTCTTTAATACCACAGCCTTCATCGCGCACTTGTATTGTTAGTAGCTTTTGCTCAAGTGCTAAGGTTACATCAACACTTTGCCCTGTATTTGAAAATTTTAACGCATTAGAAATGAGCTGAATGAGGGTCATTTCTATCAGCTCTGCGGGTAATGCAAGTGGCTGTTTTGTTATGCTGTTGTGCCAGTTTAAGCGTTGCTGCTTAGCCGTTAAGCGGAGCTCAAAATGGCTGTTTATTTTATTTATTAAATTGCCAAATTCGACTTCGCTAACGCTGTCTTTACTGGTTCTGATAGCGTTATAACTAAGTAGGCTGTCAATCATAGTGCGCAAACGCACCATAGATTGGCTAATAAGTTCAAGCACAGCTTGCTGCTCTTTTGTAATGGGGCCGACTATTTCATCGCTAAGTAAATCGGTGCCCTCGACCATTGAAGCCAACGGCGTTTTAAGCTCGTGGGTTACATGGCGTAAAAAGGTATCTTTTTGTTGCTCAAGCATATGTAGCTGCTCTTGCACCCATTGTAGTTTTTCGCCTAATTCCACCAGCTCACTTGAGCCTTGCACTGCAATTTTTTGCTGCCAGTGGCCTTGTCCTAATTTATCTATTACCGACGTAAGCCCTTTTAAGCGTTTACTTATGCGCCATAAAAAGCCCCCGCCCACTAGTAAAGTAAGCGGAATAAGCGCTACTAACCAGTTAATAAACGAGCTTTGTAAAGTACTTAATTCGCTTTGGTTATTTTGAATTTGCGCTGCATTCGTATCGCGCAACCACACCGTAAGCTCAGCCACTAAATCGCTAATAGGCACAAACAATGCAGCATCTTGTTGGTTATTTTCAATTAAAGCTTGATGAGTACTACGCAATGTTGTTGCTAAGCGACGCCACTGCATAGTGTATTGCTGTGTGGCACTGGCTTGACTGAGCGTGTCGATTGTTTGTAAGGAGGATTGCCACTTTTCGTTTATTAACGTGTCGAGCGACTCGCTTTTTAACACCCAGTTTTGTCGCGTTGCCCGCTCTAGACTATTAAGCTCTTGCTTTAAAAAATTAAACGACTTAGTAACTTGGTAATTATTACTGACGATAAGCTGGGTAACAGCAAGCTGTTTGTTTAACGCATTTAAAAAAACAATAACCACCAAACTAAGCGGCAGTAACGACAGCAGCATACTAATTATAAACTGACCTATTAAGTTAGGCCGCCAATTAAGCATTGCACGATACTTTTTAGCCAACGTTACAGGCATTATCATTTCCTTTTATTATTTTAAGCGCCCTATTTTAGTTACTTACCTTATACTCTCGCTGAATCAACTTCTATATTTAACCCAATATATCCACTTGTTGCTATTTAGCAACACGCTAAGCTATTGATAACTATATTAACGACTAATAGCACGTACCGCCTGTTGCAAAAATAACACACATTTAAGTAAAAAATTCCGACCAGCGCCCCATAAAAAATATAAGCCATTGATTTTAAATATTTATTTAAAATGGCATCATTTTTGTAATAGTGAGTGCAACTTTAATCAATAAGGAAATTAAATGAACAACCGCTTTTTAGTAATTTTACCCATGCTGGCTTTTGGGTTTATGGGCACAGATGCAATAGCTATGGACGTTCAAGCTACATTTAATGAGCTAGATAAAGACAGTAACGGCACACTTAGCGAATCAGAAGCGGGTGAAGATGCCGTACTACACGAAAACTTTTCACAAATAGACACTAACCAAGATGGCCAGTTGTCGCTAAGTGAATTCAAAAAGTTTATTCAGTAAATTCATTTAATTAGGGAACATGATTATGAAACAACTTATCGCAGCATTTGCATTAATGTTTTTAGCCATTAGCGCCACGGCTTTAGCCTCTTCTGTCAACATTCGCTTTGCTCATTTAGACAAAGATATGGATGGGGCAGTATCGCTTGCAGAAGCCAAACAAGATAAAGAAGTAATGAGGCAATTTGCCGATTTAGACGAAAACCAAGACAAGAAAATTTCTAAAGAAGAGTTTCAAAATTTTAAACCTTAATTGTGATTAAGCGCTTTAATAACAAACTCAATAGTAACGATGTTTAAATCTTTTTCTCTGGCTAGAAATTTTAAGCCGTTAGCGCTAAAACGAGCTGCTTAAAATAGATTTATTATCCACAGCTGAAGTTAATTAAGTTTTACTTAAGCTTTTACCTAGTAAGGTAGGTTTCAAAAGCATTTGCCATAATCCCTGAGGGAATGTGTAAACGGATTTAATGTTGGGAAGTTAAATTATGGCAAGTGCTTTTTTTATTAATCTACAAACACTGTATGTTGGAAGGAAAACCATGAAGTGTGTTTTTTTTAGTGTTATCGCTATTACTATGATCAGCTTTAATGCTGTTGCGTTAGATGTTAAACAACGTTTTGATCACCTTGATGCCAATAAAAGCGGCTTCTTAACAGAAGACGAATTAGAGCCACAGCCTCAGCTACTCAGCACCTTTACTCGCTGGGATAAAAACCAAGACAAACAAATCTCGCTTCTTGAGTTTAAAGACTATTTAACCAATAACCTTTACTGAGTATAAGTATGAAGACCGTAAGCTATTTAGCGCTTGTTGCGCTGGGCCTTTTTAGCGATGTAAGCCTTGGCCAAAGTACAGAAGTTGCCGATAAATTTGAAAAGTTTGACCGTAATCACGATGGCTTTTTAACCCGTTCAGAAACCGCCATTGACCCCGCCCTTTGGTCGCGTTTTTCAAGCTATGATAAAGATAAAGACGGCAGACTTACCCTTTCGGAATATGGCATATACGCCAGTAAGTAACTCTTTTTTATAAGCGTAAGCGCTAAATTTTTAACAGCCCTTACGCTTTTAAGCTATCTACCTCAACATATTGGTATTCTAAAAGTGAGTTTGCTAGTGTTATTTTACTAACAATAAAAAATAACCAACTTATGCAACTCAAAAAACTATTTAACCCACTACTGCTTGCCGGCTTATTTGTAAGCAGCACTGCGATTGCGCAAACGCAGGTCATTTACAACGCTAATGGTTACACTCCCTTATACCAAGGCGGTATACAAACGTTTTCTACTTTAGTGATTAAAAACGGTAAAGTTGTTAAAACTGGAGATGATACGCTTAAAAGCACTTTTCCTGATGCCACACTTATTGATGCCAAAGGTAATACGTTACTGCCAGGGTTAATTGACGCTCACGGGCATGTAATTGGCCTTGGCGATAACTTATCGCAACTTGATGTACGCGGCGCTAAATCGGTCGCTGAAATAACCACAAAGTTAGAGCAATTTGCGAAAAATAAACAAGGCTGGATACTAGGGCGAGGCTGGAACCAAGAGCTGTGGAGCGACACGCGCTTTCCTACCGCCAAAGACTTAGACAAAGTAGTCAATGACCGTCCAGTGGTACTTTCGCGCGTTGACAGCCATGCAATTTGGGTTAACAGCAAAGCCTTAGAGCTGGCCGGTATTACCGCAGCCACTCAAGCCCCTGAAGGCGGCGAAATTATTAAAGATGAATTTGGGAATCCAACCGGTATTTTTGTTGATAAGGCTGAGTCGTTAATTACCCAGCATATGAGCACTCCTTCAAAACAAGCTATAAGCGACTCGTTAGATGCCGCAGGCGCGCACTTATTAAGCTTAGGCATTACCTCTACTCACGATGCCGGTATTGATAAAACCACCTGGGAAGTTTACAAAGAGCGCAGCGAGCAAGGTAATTTGCCACTAAGAATAGTCGCCATGCTAAGTGCTGCTAGCCCCGATTTAAAGCACATGCTTAAGGCAGGGCGCTATCAAGATGCAGCATCGTTTATGTCTATCCGCAGTGTAAAAGTATATGCCGATGGCGCATTAGGCTCGCGCGGGGCTGCGCTAATTGATGACTACGCAGATAGAAAAAACCACCACGGCCTAATGCTAGAAACCCAAGCCAAGCTTGAAGAATTATTTACTTTAAGCTTTAAAAATGGCTTTAGCGCCAACACCCATGCAATTGGTGATAAGGCAAATAAAGTGGTACTTGATGCGTATCAAAACGTGTTTAAGCAAACGGGCGGTATGTTACTGCGTAACCGTATTGAACACGCGCAAATAGTCACCCCTGATGACATTCCACGTTTTAAAGCTCTTAAAATCATTCCATCTATGCAGCCTGTGCATGCCACTTCAGATATGCATATGGCTCAGCAGCGCTTAACCGATAGCCAATTACAAGGCGCATATGCATGGCAAACATTTTTAAAGCAAGGCTCTGTGATTGCAGCAGGCTCTGACTACCCAGTAGAGCTGGCAAACCCTTTTGATGGCTTGTATTCAGCCATTACCCGTATGGATCATAATATGCTGCCTGAGAACGGCTGGCGCACAAGCGAAGTGCTAAGCCGCGAACAAGCCCTAAGAGCGTTTACACTCGGCGGCGCGTATGCAGCGCACCAAGAGTTTAAAATAGGCAGCTTAGAAAACGGAAAATGGGCAGATTTTATTTTAATAGACAAAGACTACTTTAAAGCCCCTGTCGATGAGATTTATAAAACACAGGTTTTACAGACTTGGGTAGCTGGAGAATTACGCTTTAAAAAAGAATAGCTTATAAAACATACAAACTTAAAAATAAACAAAGTAATTATGGATATTTACTAAAGTAATTAAAAAGTGTGTCGATAAGTGAGGGAATTTAAAAAATCTCTTATGTTTCAGGAAGAAAACATGTTTTCAAAAAAACTATCGCTTACTTTATCGGCTCTTTTTACTTTATCACTTAGTGCATGCTCTACTCACCCAGTTTATAATGGCCACGCTTCGCATAATAATATTGGCCATCACAATAGCCATAATCGTTACACAGACGTTCATCAGCCACGCGTAAATAACTGGCAGTTCCCAGAAAATAACTACCGCCCTATTAACAGCAGTAAATTATTAAGTAACTATACAGAACAATTAGCAATGAAGCTGATTGAAAATATGAACTACATCAACAGTGGAACGCCTGTTGCAATTACTTCGTTTGTGAATTTAGATGACAATTTACAAACCACAAATATATTTGGTAATCACTTGGCTGAAAGCTTTATTACTGAAATGCAGGAGTTTGGCTTATCGGTAGTTGATTACAAACACACGGGCGCTGTGCATGTAACCCCGTTAGGTGATTTCTCGTTTAGTCGTAATGGTAAAGAAATTAAAGGTTACCCACATATTGAATACACTTTATCAGGCACTCTAACTTACACGAATCGTGGTGTAATAGTTAACGCTCGTATTATTGGGGCAAAGTCTAAAGTAGTGGTCTCATCGGCTAAAGGATTTATCCCAAGCTTTGTTGTTGAGTCACTTTATCCAACTCGTAGAACTGATGGCATTGTTTTAGACGCGGTGCTTTAAAACAAAAAAGGGTTAACTTAAATGTTAACCCTTTTTTTGAATTTTTAGCTTCACGCTTCTTTGACTTTAGGCTGTCGGTAGAGCTTTATAATATGGTACATATTTACCAGCGCTAATAAGCCATTAGTAAACGCAACAGGCACTGCACCAATAGCCACACCGTAAATAGTAAATACAATACAACCAAACATATTATACCAACGCAGTTTTACTACATCGGTCATTGTTAACGATGCAACCAAGAAAGCTGATGCAATATAACCTAAATATTCCCAACTCAATTGTTCTCTCCTACCCTTTAGGTTAGCATTACGCCAATGCTAACGTGTGGCACTTGTCAGTGTTACAACGTTTAATACCAATTCGCAATAATACTCAATCATTTTGCGGGGCTAAATGTGTCGCTACCTGCGTTAAAAAATGCTCATTTACGACTGCATGGATGCAGAAGGTAGAGCAATACAGGAGCAATTGCCGAGAACGACTAAATAGCGATTTTTTGCCTAGCTATCAACACGTTTTCCTAGCCTTAAAATTGATCACTTAATTAGGCTGATTGGTATAAAATAAAAAAACTAACTTGCTTAAAAAACCTTAAAAAGTATATTGGTTGTAGCCAATAGCTTCCTAAATCATTACACGGGAAATGAAGGTATTACGTACTTAGCAAGGCTAAATACAGTAGCAAGTTAGCGTAAATTCTTAGAGCCTTAATAATATCGTCATTAAGGTGTAATAAATAGGACAATTGTCCGAAGAGCATATTGATGTTTCAATACCATTTTTCTAGTTACCTTGTTGAACAATTACTCACTTTTGCAGGGAGTAGCTATCAACAATCAAAAAAAGAAGTGCTGATCCACCAAGATCAACCACTTAGTAAACTTGTGCTGGTGCGCAGCGGTACTATTTCATTTAGTTATGACGTAGGTAACGGACGCCGCCTATTATTAGGCCAATTAGATTGCAACAACACCCTAATTGGTGAAATAGAAGCACTAAACAATAACCCATGTATTTATACGGTCACCTGTTTTAGCGATGTAACCTATAATTTAATAGAGCTTCGCCACTGGCGAGCATTACTACTCGAAAAGCCAGAGCTGAGCTTATACACCGCGCAAACCATTGCGGCTAAGTTTCAAGAAAACCAAAAAATTAATTTAGATAAGTTACTGCTGCCTTTAAGCTACAACATAGCTAAAGACTGCTTACTACGCGCCGAGAACAATAACCCAACGCTACTGCGCGCATACCCAACCGTTAACGCCGAAGCAGAGCGCTTTGCAACCACTGAGCGAGCTTATCGCCGCGTAGTTACCGAGCTTGTTGAAAAAGGCTTAGTGCAGCGCAGCTCCCATGGGCTAAAAGCGGTCGATACACAAAGTTTAAGTGACTATGTAGACAGTTTTGCGCAGCTGTAAAAAACAGACACAAAAAAAGGCCGTAATGGCCTTTTTTAGTTTTTATGGTATTTATTAGCACTGCGCTATAGCAATCATTTATTTAAAACGAGTACACAAACACGCCCCCGCGCAAATAAACTCCTACTTAACGCTTTGGCAATTACTTATCTAATAAAATATCTTGGATATTTACTAAATCAGATTTACCTTCAATTATTTCATCTGGCGTTAAACCCGATAACTCATGCGGGAACACTAACCACTCTTCTGACTCATGAATAAAGTAATCTGGCACCATCTCTACTTTTGAGTTTTTAGGCTTATAGTACGGACATGCCACACGAATATCGCGTGGTAAATTTAAGCGCATAAGCTCAGAAAGCTTTTCTTTTAGTGCAAATATACTGCGGCCAGAATCAAACACATCATCAACAATAAGCAGTGAGTCACCAGCATTAGCGTTTTCTACAATGTAGTGTAGGCCGTGTACTTTTATTTCTTTAGATTGCTTGCCAATACCGTAATAAGACGACGTACGCACCGCAATGTGATCAGTCTCAATGCCTTTGTAATCGTAGTATTCTTGCACAGCAATACCAATAGGTGCACCACCTCGCCAAATACCAATTATAAAGTCTGGACGAAAGCCATCTTTATAAACTTGTGCCGCTACGCGGAATGAATCTTCAAGTAGCTGTTGAGCTGTGATGTAGCACTTATCTGACATAGTTTAGAACCCCAGTGGTGAGTATAACATTTGAGTGAAGGCACTTTAGCCAATAATTAAACACCCAAACAGGTATTGGCGAAGGATTTTACCGTAAATAAAAATAAATTGCTTGCCTGCAAATAGCAAAATAGGCACCATTTGGTGCCTATTTTATGTATTAAACGCCTAGTTACGTACTATTAAGCTTTTTCTAACAATGTACGTGCCACTGTGCGCATACCTTGCGTAGTTGCACCTGCAGCCCATTGGCTAGTGCTACCCATATTAAATGCTGCAGCTAAATCAATGTGTACCCAACCTTTACCATCGTTTGGTACAAAGCGAGATAAAAAGCCTGCTGCATTTGATGCGCCGCCGTAACCGCCACCTTTTTGAGCGCGGCTATTTGCCGTATCAGCATATGGAGATGGGCAGTTTTGCTGGTGCCATTTTTCAAGCGGAAGAGGCCATGCAGCTTCCATTTCTTGCGATGCAAAGTCTTCTACTTCGCGTACCAGCTCTTTATCAAGGGCAAATAATGCGTTGTACTCTTGACCTACAGCAACGAGTGCAGCACCGGTTAGTGTTGCCGCATCTATAATTAGCTCTGCGCCAGTTTCGCCTGCAGCCATTAGACCATCAGCAAGCACTAAACGCCCTTCAGCATCGGTGTTTACAATTTCAACGGTTGTGCCATTTTTGTAGGTTAAAATATCACCTAGTTTGTAAGCGTGGCCCGAAATTAAGTTCTCTGCACAGCATAAAAATAGCTTAATGCGTTTTTCTATACCGCGGTTAATAGCCAGTGCTAAACCCGCTGTTACCGTTGCCGCGCCACCCATGTCGCACTTCATTCCTAGCATACCTTCGCTAGATTTAATTGAGTAACCACCAGAGTCAAACGTAATACCTTTACCTACAAGCGCAGCGCTTACCGGTGCGTTTTCATCGCCTGTAGGGTTGTAATCAAGCTCAAGTAAAACAGGTGGACGCTCAGAGCCACGGCCCACAGCATGAATACCAATCCACTGTTGCTCTAATAACGCATCGCCTTTAATAATTTGATAGCTTACGTGTTCAGGCGCTAACGATTGAATAAATTCGGCGGCTTTTTCAGCAAGGCTTTCAGGGTAAATGTCATCGGCTGTACCGTTTACCATTTCTCGTGCCCACGTAGCTGAGGCTTTTAAATGCGCAAGCTCGTTTAGATCTGATTGTGCGTTATCAACAAATTCAACACCATGTAATGATTTAGGTGTTACAAAACCTTGGTAAAAAGCCCATTGGCTTTCTGTGCACCATGTATCGCCCGCAAGCTCAACCTGTTTAACACCTTGGCTTGCAATTGTTCGCGCCGCTTTTTGAACATTTTTTAATGTTTCTTGCTCAGATAAATGAACCGTTGCGCCTTGCTCGTTAAAAGACAACGCCGCGTTTTCGCCCCAATGGCTTGGTGCTGCTTGCTCGCTTAGTTGAACAACAAATTTTTCACTCATGTTAGAATACCCTTACACTTAAATGTGCCACCGAGTTTACTATAGTGAGTACAAGTTCCCAACAGCTTGAGATAAATAACATAAACCAACGCATCTGCAGCGTTTAGCATTGGAATTTAAATGAAATACACCCCAGCTTTACAGCCCGCCACGTTATTAAAACGCTATAAACGCTTTTTAGCCGATCTCCAACTTAACGATGGAACTGAATTTACCGCCCACTGCGCCAACACCGGTAAAATGACAGGTTGCGCAGAGCCTGGCTTTAGCGCTTTTTATTCAACCAGCGATAACAGTAAACGAAAATACCCTCAGTCGTTAGAGCTCACTCAAAACTCCCTCTCGCAGTTAATATGTGTTAATACCGCCGTGGCAAATAAAGTGGTCGAAGAGGCTATCAACAACCAGGTTATTACAGAGCTTAACGGCTATGAGCAGCTTCAAAGTGAAGTAAAATACGGCAGCGAAAACAGCCGTATCGACTTTTTACTCACCAGTGACAATAAACCCGCTTGCTATGTAGAGGTAAAGTCAGTCACCTTGTTAAGCGAAACCGCACCACAAAGTGGGCAAGGCTACTTTCCGGATGCGCAAACCGTGCGTGGGCAAAAACACATTCGCGAATTAATAGAAATGATCGAACAAGGCCACCGCGCAGTATTACTGTTCGCTGTTTTACACCAAGGTATTAATACGGTGAGTGCAGCAAGCCACATAGATAAAAAATACAGCGACTTATTAAACCACGCGATTAAAAAAGGCGTGGAGGTATACGCTTATAAGGCATCTATTTCGCCAAGTGAAGTAACGCTTAGTGAGAAAGTGGCCTTTAAATAAAAAATTTAACTTGCTTTTAAACTTTATGCCCATATAACTAGGCAAGTTTAAATACCGAAATAACGATTAATAAAGCATCAAAATCAAAATATGAGCCTTTTTAGTCAACACACTGGTTGAAGCTAATTCGATTAATTAAAAAATAAATTTGCCTAGGGTATAAGATTCTGCTATTTATACCGCCGGCTAATGCTGAGGCATTAAATTAAGGATTTAGGAGAGAGTTATGCCAGACCAACAAAGACATGGTTTATTGGCTCAAGCCGGTTTAGAACCATACCAAGAAAAGCCGGGCGAAGAGTATATGAATGAAGCACAACGTGCTCATTTTAAAGCGATTTTAGAAGCGTGGCGTAACGACTTACGTAATGAAGTTGACCGCACGAAATCGCATATGCAAGACGAAGCTGCCAACTTTCCTGATCCAGTTGACCGCGCTGCGCAAGAAGAAGAGTTCTCTTTAGAACTTCGTACTCGCGACCGCGAACGTAAACTGATCAAAAAAATTGAAAAAACAATTATCTTAATTAAAGAAGATGATTTTGGCTTTTGTGAGTCATGCGGAATCGAAATTGGTATTCGTCGTTTAGAGGCGCGTCCAACTGCAGATTTATGCGTAGACTGTAAAACCCTTGCAGAAATTAAAGAAAAACAAGCTGGGCGCGGTTAATTAAAATTAGTTAACTATGTCTCCTACAGCCGTTACCACGCCAAAGCGTGACTATCGCGGTCGATTTGCACCGTCTCCTTCTGGGCCACTTCATTTTGGCTCACTTGTGGCGGCTGTGGGCAGCTACCTTGATGCTAAAGTAAATCAGGGTAAATGGTTAGTGCGCATAGAAGATATAGACACCACCCGCGTGGTTAAAAATGCCGACACCCATATTCTAAATACCTTACAAGCCTACGGCCTTTACTGGGACGAATCCGTTGTTTATCAAACTCAGCGCCTACCTCTTTATCAAGAGGTAACAAATAAGCTGATCCACCAACAATGTGTATATGGTTGTCGCTGTTCTCGCAAACAAATAAAAGCCATGGGTGGCATTTACCAAGGTCACTGCAAAACGCTTAACTTATCAACAGAGCAAGGCGCACTTCGTCTTAGCCAACAGCACCCAACATGCCATTTTAACGATTTGATTCAAGGCGATATTACTGTAAATAGTGCATTAGCCCATGAAGATTACATAATAAAGCGCAGTGACGGATTATTTGCCTACCAGCTAGTGGTGGTTATTGATGACATTGAGCAAGGTATTAATCGTGTGGTACGTGGCGCCGATTTAATCGAGCCTACAGCACGGCAAATCAGTTTATTTAAACAGCTTAATGCGCCCATTCCCCAATACGCACATTTACCCCTTGCGGTGGCCGAGCCTGGTTTTAAACTCTCTAAACAAAATTATGCGCCCGCTATTAGCACAGACAATCCAAAACCTGCGCTTATTGATGCGTTTGAATTTTTAAACTTACCTGTGCATAGCCAATTGAATGATTTATCTGTAGAGCAATTAATGGCGTGGGCTATTAACGAATTTAGCTTAACAGCGGTGCCAAACATACCCGAAATTCAAATTTCGCAAGGTCAGCATCCAAACAGCACTAAATTTACACATTTAAGCAAATAAAAAACTTAAAAACGGCTTAATTTCAGTCCATCAACTTAATTTTTATACCGCGCTGGTATATGATAGCCGCCTAAATAGAGGCTATTTACAATAAATACAAAGCACCGCACTATAATACCTAATTTATGTGCTTTTTGATTGCGATGACCAGCCAATCATCATTTCTGTAGGAGACAGATTATTATTTCCAAGCTTTTTCAATTTTGCAGGCAAATAATCGGCCCAAATGCCGATGTGCAAAGCACTCAAACAAGTGATGAACCGGTTGTTGTAACACGCGGCGAACATGGTATTTCACGTAAACAATTTAGCCCAAATGCAATCAAAGTACTTTACCGTTTAAAAGACGGTGGTTACGACGCTTACCTTGTAGGTGGTTGTATTCGCGATATATTGTTAGGTCAACAACCAAAAGACTTTGACGTTGTTACCAATGCCACCCCAGAGCAAGTAAAAAAACTATTTAGAAATTGCCGCCTAATTGGCCGTCGTTTTCGCTTAGCACATATTGTTTTTGGTCGCGAAATTATAGAAGTAGCCACCATGCGCGGGCACCACGAAGCGCAAGAAGATAAAAACCAAATTAGCCAATCAAGCGAGCACGGGCAGTTACTGCGCGATAACGTGTTTGGTAGCATTGAAGAAGACGCCGAGCGCCGTGATTTTTCTATCAACGCGCTGTATTACTCTATTAACGATTTTTGTATATACGATTACGCCAATGGCTTAGCGGCGATACAAGCAAAACAAATTGAGTTAATTGGCGACCCAGAAACACGCTACCGCGAAGACCCTGTACGTATGCTACGTGCGGTACGCTTTGCAACTAAGCTTGATATGAGCATAGCGCCAAAAAGCGAAAAGCCAATTACTGCGCTTGCCAGCCTACTTGATAACATACCGCCAGCGCGTTTATTTGAAGAGGTTCTAAAGCTGTTTTTAAACGGTAAAGCCGAAGCTAACTATTTAATGCTACGCCAATACGGCTTGTTTAAGTCGTTATTTCCGGAGCTTGATAAAATTTTAGATAAAAACCCTGACGGCTTAGAAGCGGCGTTTATTCAGCAAATGTTTCAAAACACCGATAAACGCATTAATGCAGATAAAAAAGTAACGCCTGCGTTTATATTTGCTGCTTTAATGTGGTTTCCGCTGCTTGAGCGCACAACTAAAATTAAACAACAAGAACAGCTGTCTTACTTTGATGCCTTTGCTCAAGCCATGAATAAAGTACTGAGCGAAAATGCCCAGCATATAGCAGTACCTAAACGCTTTACCTTAGGCGCACGCGACATTTGGCATATACAGCAACGTTTAGATAAACGTGCCGGCCAACGCGCTTACAGACTTACCCAGCAGCCACGATTTAAAGCCGCTTATGACTTTTTATTATTACGTGTGGATGCCGGTGAGCACCAACATAGTGAGCTTGCCCAGTGGTGGACACAATACTTGAGCCTAGATATTAATGGCCAAAAAGAAATGGTAAAAAACCTAGGGCACCAAGGTGGACCAAAACCACGTAAACGTCCGCGCCGCCGCACCACTAAAAAGCCAGCCGAGTAATTGCATGCAGTGTGTATATTTGGGTTTAGGTGCCAACCTAAACTCACCCAAAGAGCAGCTTGATAACGCCGTTTGTGCGCTTAAAAAGCTGCCTCATTGTGAATTTATAAGTGTATCGCATTACTATGCAAGCAAACCAATGGGCCCACAAGATCAACCCGACTATGTAAATGCCGTAGCGTGTATTAAAACCGCGCTTGAACCTGAGCAATTACTTGATTTAACTCAAGCCATAGAGCTTGAACATGGACGGGTAAGAAAAGCCGAACGTTGGGGGCCGCGTACGCTCGATATAGATACCTTACTGTTTGGTCAGCAAGTGATTAATACCCAGCGCTTAACTGTGCCACATTATGGCCTGTGCGAACGTGAGTTTGTAGTTTACCCTTTACTTGAGCTTGCCCCAGAACTGATTTTACCAAGCGGCATTGCATTAAAAACCATTGCGCAAGACTTACCGCTCAACGACTTACAACAATTACCTCTGTAATTAACCAAGGCTTATGCCTGCGAGGATATTATGTCTAAAATAACCGTTTCTACTTTAAATAAAATGAAAGCAGAAAATAACAAAATCACCGCATTAACCGCTTACGATGCCAGTTTTGCTAAGTTATTTCATGATAACGGTGTGGACGTTATTTTAGTTGGCGACTCTTTGGGCATGGTGCTGCAAGGTGGCGACGATACCCTAGGCGTAACCAATCAAGATATAGCCTATCATACCCGCTGTGTACGCGGTGGCAGCCGTGAGCTTTTTGTAATAGCCGATATGCCCTTTATGAGCTATTCAAACGTTAGCGACACCTGTAAAAATGCAGCAGAGTTAATGCGTGCAGGCGCTAATATGGTAAAACTTGAAGGCGGTGAATGGCTTTACGACAGCATTAAAAGTTTAACGCAGCAAGGTATTCCTGTTTGTGGCCATTTAGGATTAACGCCGCAATCAGTACACGTATTTGGTGGCTTTAAAATTCAAGGCCGCGAAGACGACAAAGCGCAAAAAATGATTGATGATGCAAAAGCCCTAGAAGCCGCAGGTGCCCAATTATTAGTGCTTGAGTGTATCCCAAGTGTTCTCGCTAAACGCATTACCGATGCCGTCACCATTCCTACCATAGGTATTGGCGCAGGTAATGTAACGGATGGCCAAATACTGGTAATGCACGACTTAGTCGGTATTTCGGCAGGATACATTCCTAAATTTTCTAAAAACTTTTTACTGGAAACTGGCAACATGCCAGATGCAGTTAAAAAATATTGTACAGACGTTAAAAGTGGCGCATTTCCAAGCGCCGAACATGAGTTTAAATAATGCAGTCAATTACTGAAATTAAATCATTACGTAGTCAAATTAAAGCTTGGCGCCAAGCAGGTTTAAGCGTGGCTTTAGTGCCAACCATGGGCAACTTGCACCGCGGCCACTTTTCATTGGTTGAAAAGGCAAAAACAATGGCCGATAAGGTGGTTGTGAGTATTTTTGTCAACCCAATGCAGTTTGGTGCCAACGAAGATTTAGATAGCTACCCACGTACATTAAACGAAGACAAACAAGGCTTAGCCGACTTAAATACCGATATTGTGTTTACCCCAAGCGTAGACACCATTTACCCAAATGGGCTTGGTGAGCAAAGCTTTGTAGATGTACCAGGCGTATCTATGGGGTATTGTGGCGGCACGCGCCCAGGACACTTTAGAGGCGTAGCCACGGTAGTGACTAAGTTATTTAATTTAGTACAACCAGATTATGCATGCTTTGGCGAAAAAGACTTTCAGCAGCTGCAAGTGATTAAAACCATGGTACGCGATTTATCAATTCCGGTTGAAATTGTTGGTGTACCGACCATGCGTGAAGTTTCAGGCCTAGCTATGAGCTCGCGAAATGGCTATTTATCTGCAGAGCAAAAAGCCACGGCTACCGCATTATTTAAAACACTAAACAGTTGCGCTGAGCAGCTCAAAGCAGGCAATACCGATTACAAAGCACTTGAGCAAAGCGCACAGCTTAGTTTAGAGCAAGCCGGCTTAAAGCCTGATTATTTTGAGATAGCTCAACGAGATACACTAAAAGCTGCTACACTTGATGATACACAACTTGTTATTTTAGCTGCCGCCTTTTTAGGCAATGTTAGATTAATCGACAACTTACAAGTTGAGATTTAACAAAAGCGCAGTTCAACGTTAAGGATAAGCATGCAAACATTTATTAATACGAGTGCCCTCGCCCTTTCATTTTCATTGTTAGCAGCTTGCCAAAATCAAGTGAAAAACCCTGAGTTAAACCAATGCGCACAACAAAACTATCAGTGCGAAAATAGTTGCGATCAGCAATCGATTGACAAAGGTTTAAAACAGCAAGTGTGCTCTGCCAAATGTGTAGAGAGCTATAATCAGTGTAAAGCACAAGCGCAAAAGCTGACTGATCTGTAATCGCTTTTAGTAAGTTAATCTGTTTTACGCTTTAAAGTTTTACACACAAAAAAACCGCTCATTGAGCGGTTTTTTATTGGTTGGGTTTAAATTATAAACCTAACTTTTTAAGCTCTGCTTCTACTAACTTAGCAGATAGTGGTACGTAACCATCTTTTTCAACGATTTTTTGACCGTCTTTAGAAAGTACCATTTTTAAGAACTCAGCTTCAATTGGTGAAAGCGGCTTATTAGGGTGCTTGTTCACGTAAACGTATAAGAAACGAGAAAGTGGGTATTTACCTTTAGCAACATTATCAAGCGTTGCATCTACGTAGTTAGTGCCTTTTTTAGATAAAGGAACCGTACGTACACCCGACGTTTTGTAACCAATGCCTGAGTAACCAATCGCGTTTAATGAAGATGAGATTGACTGTACAACAGAGGCTGAACCTGGTTGCTCATTTACGTTGTTACGGAAGTCACCTTTACACAGTGCTTTCTTTTTAAAGTAACCGTAAGTACCTGATACAGAGTTACGTCCGTATAATTGAATGTCTTTTGCAGCCCAGTCGCCTGTTAGGCCAACATCGCTCCAGCGGTTAACTTGCTCAGACGCACCACATTTACGAGTAGATGAAAAAATAGCATCTACTTGGTCAATACGTAAGCCTTCAATTGGGTTATCTTTGTGTACAAATACCGCTAATGCATCAATCGCTACACGCACTTCTGTAGGCTTGTAACCGTAGCGTTTTTCGAACGCTTCGATTTCTTTTGATTTCATTTTACGGCTCATAGGACCCATGTTAGAGGTGCCTTCGGTAAGCGCTGGTGGAGCAGTAGACGAACCTGCCGCTTGAATTTGAATATTTACATTTGGGTAAATACGTTTGTACTCTTCAGCCCAAAAAGTCATCATGTTAGCTAAAGTATCAGAGCCTACAGATGAAAAGTTACCTGAAACGCCGTTAATTTTTTGATATTCAGGAATTGCGTCGTCAAGAGCAACAGCCTGTGCAGATACTAATGTTGTAACAGCCACACCCATTGCGGCAACTAAGTTTTTAAATTTCATGCGGGGTTCTCCGATTTGTTCGTCCCATTTCCTAACTGCCGTCTACTGTAAAGTGAGTAGATGACAGTTACATTACTCTTAAATGACACTTTTATGACTTTGTTTTTTATTGCCTTTAACTTGCTAAGTTAACAAGCTTATCCTTTGAAAAGTCGAAAGAAAAACACGAGCCTTTACCAAGCTCACTGCTTATATTTAATTTACTATCGTGGCGTGTAAGCACATGTTTAGTAATTGCTAAGCCTAAACCTGAGCCACCGGTTGTGCGACTCCTTGCTTTATCTACGCGGTAAAAGCGCTCAGTTAAACGATTTATATGCTCTGGTGCAATACCATCGCCATTATCATTTACGCTAAAGTGCGCAAGCCCCTCTTTACGCTGCCAGGTAACAACAATTTTTCCGCCCGCTTTAGTGTAATGTATAGCGTTAAACACTAAATTAGAAAATGCACTGCGTAGCTCATCTTCAGAGCCTTTAATATCAAGCTCATTATCTATATCAAAAATAAGCTCATGGCCTTTGTCTTGGTTTATAGACTGCGCTTCGGTTTTAATGTAGTTGAGCATTTGCGGCACATTTATGGCTTTGTCGTTGTCTTGCCTGCGCGCCCCTTCAATACGCGAAAGAGATAAAAGCTGATTAACTAAGCTGTCCATACGCTTACATTGCTCAAGCATGGTATTTTGCGCTTTATTCCACATTGCAGGCGGTGGCATCATATCGCCATCCATCATTTCAAGGTAGCCAGTAACAACCGTAAGCGGCGTACGCAGCTCATGCGATACATTGGCAACAAAGTCTTTGCGCATTTGCTCTAGCTGCTTTAAGCGTGTTACATCACGTACTACCACCATAAGCTGCGTGTTGGCATACGGCATTACCCTAAATTCAAGCACTTGGTCAACAATATGCCCGTTATCAAGCTCTAATGGCTCTTCAAATTCACCGCGCAGCATGTACTTGGCAAATTTAGGCTCGCGTATTAGGTTATCTAGGCGCTGGCCATGATCGGTCGGCCATTGTAGCCCCAATACTTTAAGTGCAAGTTGGTTACACCAAACAATGCTTAAATCACTTTGCAACACCACTACAGCATCGGGTACGGCTTCAGCTCCATCGCGAAAGCGACGAATTAAATCGGCCAGTTCATTGCGTTTTTTACGATTACGATGCTGTAAATGATAAATGCCTTCAAATACTTGTTCCCACGCCCCCTCGCCCTCTGGTGGGTTAAAGCTACGTTGATTTAAAAGCCAATCGCTTAAGCGATAAAGTTGATGATAATGCCAAACTAAAAGAGAAGAAGTGCCTAAAAATAAAAGCAAAAAAGGTGCACCAATAAGCACACCAACTAATAACAGGGGTAAAAAATAGATAAACAGACGTTTTACTAACGCCTGTTTATTAATAACTCGATACATACACTCACTTTACCTTTGAGTAGTAATTTATGCGTACTCACACCCTAGCTGCGGTACCTTATAATTTACTAGAAAAACGATAACCTGCACCACGTACTGTTTGTACTAAGCGATCATGCCCCAGTGGTGCAATCGCTTTGCGTAAACGACGTATGTGCACATCAACTGTACGGTCTTCTACGTACACATTAGTTCCCCAAACATGGTCAAGCAGTTGCTCACGGCTATAAACACGCTCTGGGTGAGTCATAAAAAAATGTAATAATCTAAATTCGGTTGGGCCCATATCAAGCTCGCTTCCCTCAGAGGTAACGCGGTGCGATATTGGGTCTAAACGCAAGCCATGTACTTCTATGGCTTCTTCTAATGAGGTAGGCGATACACGGCGAATAACCGCTTTAATACGAGCCATTAACTCTTTAGGAGAAAAAGGTTTAGTGACGTAGTCATCTGCCCCCACTTCTAGGCCGCGTACTTTGTCTTCTTCTTCGCCGCGGGCTGTAAGCATAATGATTGGAATTTGGCGTGTGTATTCACTTTGCTTAAATTGCTTAGCAATTTGAATACCGCTACCGCCTGGTAACATCCAATCGAGTAAAACCATATCTGGGTATGGTTCAACCATAGCTGCAATTGCAGAATCGTAATCTTCTGCTTCAATTGCTTGAAATCCATTTTGCTCTAAAACAAAAACTAACATCTCTCTGATAGGAGCTTCATCATCTACGACTAGTACTTTACGTGACATTCCAAATTATCTCTTACGCTATCGAATTAGTTTTCATTATTATGACTAAGTATGACATTTTTATGAAAGTGTAACGTGTAAATTAAAATCCTGGTAAAAAAAACACAAAATAGTGACAAAAAACCTCATTAACGTCATATTTTTAAAACTATTTTGCAAATTACGGTTAATCAAAACATATTTACAAAAAGATGACAGTTTTATTTCTGAGTAGATATTCATGGCGGGATCATTACTTTACTAACACAGTAAAAAAACCAGATACGAAACTGAGTTTGCACTGGAAGATGTGATTACGTGGTTAAAAATAGATCTGTTTTTTACTAAGCAGCCTATAAAAAGATCAGATTTTTACTAAGCCGATCGGGTTTGGGATCACGGTTATACTTAGTCAAACAACTAAGCATCTGATCTATTGTACAAATAAAAAACGATCTGATTGATTGAGCGCCTAACGTGGCGTAAATTTATGCGCTAGTTGGTAAATAAATGATCCGAATGCGGGGCGGTTAGTAAATCAGTGATCCCATTTTATTAAGTTGGTACAACAGTGATCCCAGTGCTTTGCGGTATAAAAAAACCAGCTGGATTACGCCAGCTGGTTTTTATAACGCTATTTATTAATCAAAGATCATTATTTAATTTGTGGGTCTAACTCACCACTTAAATATTTAAGGTGCATGTCATCAAGTGAAATTGGCTTAATTTTACCTGCTTGACCAGCTGTACCAAACGCGTTGTAACGCGCAACACAAATCTCTGTCATTGCTTTAGTTGCTTCTGCTAGGTATTTACGCGGATCGAAGTTAGATGGGTTAAGCGCCATATGACGGCGAATAGCACCGGTAGAAGCCAGGCGTAAATCGGTATCAATATTTACTTTACGTACACCGTATTTGATCCCTTCTACAATTTGCTCAACAGGTACGCCGTACGTTTCAGGAATTTCGCCACCGTATTGATTTATGATCTCTAACCACTCTTGTGGTACAGACGACGATCCGTGCATTACTAAGTGCGTGTTTGGGATACGTGCGTGAATTTCTTTAATACGATCAATTGCTAAAATGTCATCTGTGGGTGGGCGCGTAAATTTGTACGCACCGTGCGATGTTCCACAAGCAATTGCCAAGGCATCAACATGGGTTTTATTTACAAAATCAGCGGCTTCTTCTGGGTCGGTAAGCATTTGATCGGTAGTTAGTTTACCTTCTGCGCCTACACCATCTTCTTCGCCCGCTTCACCGGTTTCAAGTGAGCCAAGTACACCTAGCTCGCCCTCTACCGATACGCCACAAGCATGTGCCATAGCCACGGTTTCGCGTGTTACTTCTACATTATATTCGTAGCTTGATGGGGTTTTTCCGTCAGTCATTAATGAGCCATCCATCATAACTGATGAAAAGCCAAGTTGAATTGAGCGTTGGCAAACACCGGGTGAGGTACCGTGATCTTGGTGCATTACTACTGGAATGTGCGGCCATTCTTCAACGGCTGCTAAAATCATGTGGCGGATAAATGGAGCACCAGCATAAGCACGTGCGCCTGCTGATCCTTGAACAATTACTGGGCTGTTTGTTTTATCAGCCGCTTCCATTATTGCGCGCATTTGCTCTTGGTTATTCACGTTAAAGGCCGGAACGCCGTAACCGTGTTCAGCTGCATGATCTAAAAGTTGTCGCATACTGATTAAAGCCATTGGGTATTCTCCAATTTATCGACAGCAGTCTCCTGCCATCTAGTTTGAACGGATATGTTAGTTTGACGCAATCACTGCGCCACAAAATAAAGCAATTTACACTGCTTAGTTTTGTCTTAATTAACTATTAAATAAGGGTGAGAGGTATTTAATAATTAATCGTTGGTGAGGGTTTCCCCTCACCTAATGCGGCTAAAAATTTATTATTTAGCGCGCGACTCTAGCATTTCTACTGCTGGAAGTTTTTTGCCTTCTAAAAACTCTAAGAACGCACCACCACCGGTAGAAATGTAAGATACTTTATCGGCAATGCCGTATTTATCAATTGCCGCTAAAGTGTCACCACCGCCTGCAATCGAAAACGCATTAGAGTTAGCAATTGCCTGGGCAATAGCACGTGTACCATTACCAAACTGATCAAACTCAAATACGCCAACTGGGCCATTCCATACAACAGTACCGGCGTTTGCAATAATTTTTGCAAGCTGGCTGGCTGTATCAGGGCCAATATCAAAAATCATGTCATCGCTTGTTACTTCGCTTACATCTTTAAGCGTAGCGACTGCAGAGTCTGAAAATTCATTACCTACCACAACATCAGTCGGTACCGGAATTTCACCATCGTTTGCTTTAGCTGCTGCACATAAACGATTTGCTTCATCCATTAAATCAGCTTCATAAAGTGATTTACCAACCGGATGACCCGCAGCTGCAATAAAGGTATTAGCAATACCGCCACCTGTTACAAGCTGATCTACAATCGTTGAAAGCGAGTCTAAAACAGTTAATTTAGTTGATACTTTAGAACCACCTACAATTGCCACTAATGGGCGTGCTGGGTTATCTAGTGCTTTACCTAGTGCTTCAAGTTCTGCTGATAATAACGGGCCAGCACAGGCAACATCTGCAAATAAGCCAACGCCATGAGTAGACGCTTGTGCGCGGTGAGCGGTGCCAAATGCATCCATTACATACACATCACACAGGGCAGCAAGTTGTTTTGATAAGGCTTCGTCGTTTTTCTTCTCGCCTTTATTAAATCGTACGTTTTCAAATACAACTACTTCGTTATCGGCAACTTCAACGCCGTTTAAGTAATCTTTTTCAAGGCGGACATTTTGCTCAAGTGCGTCGTTTAGGTAATCGGCTACAGGGGCAAGTGAAAATTCGTCATCGTACTCGCCTTCCGTAGGGCGGCCAAGGTGCGACATAACCATTACTTTAGCGCCTTTTTCAAGAGCTAGCTTAATAGTAGGTAGTGCAGCACGAATACGTGCATCTGAGGTCACTTTACCTGCTTTAACTGGTACATTTAAATCTTCACGAATTAATACGCGCTTGCCGTTTAAATCTAAATCTGCCATTTTTATGACCGACATAACATCTCCTTAGTTAACGATACTTGAACCTGAAAAATAAATTTTAAAATTATTATAAAATGCTTACTTAGCCATCATCGCACGTGCTGTATCTAGCATGCGATTGGCAAAACCCCATTCGTTATCACACCAAACAAGTAACTTTATCAGGCGTTTGTGACTAACACGTGTCTGCGTGCCATCAATAATACAAGAATGTGGGTCGTGATTAAAATCAACCGATACCAATGGCTCTTCGGTGTAACTTAATATACCTTCTAAGCGGTCTTTTGCTTGGGCTTTAAGTGCCGTATTTACCGCCTTTAAATCTACATCGGCATTTACTGTAACACTTAAATCCATTGCCGTTACGTTAATTGTCGGCACGCGAACCGCAATGGCTTCAAAGCGCCCTTCAAATTTGGGTAAAATGCGGTCTATTCCTCGTGCTAATTTTGTATCAACCGGAATAATAGACTGACTCGCAGCGCGGGTACGACGTAAATCATGATGGTACGCATCAATCACTTGTTGATCGTTCATCGACGCGTGAATAGTGGTAATAGCACCCGATTCAATGCCAAACGCATCATCTAGCACTTTAATAACAGGCACCACACAATTTGTAGTACACGAGCCGTTAGATACAATAGTGTGCTCGCGTTTGAGCTCATCATCGTTAATGCCATACACAATGGTGGCATCTACATCGTTATCAGCTGGGTGCGAAAACAACACCTTTTTAGCACCCGCAGTAATGTGTAATTGTGCATGCTCGCGCGAGTGATAAACACCGGTACATTCAAGTACTACATCTACATCAAGGGTTTGCCAAGGTAATTCTACTGGGTTTTCTTCACAAAATAGTGCAATGGTATCGCCTGCAACGCTAATGGTGTCTTCACCAAGTTTTACAGGAAAAGAAAAACGACCGTGGGACGTGTCGTATTTTAATAAATGAGCAATAGCTTCAGGGTCAGCAAGTTCGTTAATCGCAACAATTTTTATCTCGTTGCTCAAACCTGACTCGTACAACGCGCGGACAATATTTCGACCAATACGACCAAAACCATTAATTGCAAGTTTGATTGCCATGAAATATAAAATCCACTCTCTTTACGTGCAGACAAAGGCATCGATGCCTTTTAGATGGCTGTATTGTAATCGACCTTGAACATTATTATAAGAGGGAGCGATTAGAAACTTTAAATTAACCCAAAAGTAGCTAATTTACTTGGCTAATTTTGGGCATAAAGCGAGCTTGCGTTATTGCTTACTGTAGTGCTTTTAAAGCATTAATTATATCTTGAGGCTCTGAGCGGGTGCGGTAATCAACATCGACATAGCGCCACATCACTTTACCTTCGCTATCTAAAACAAACGTGGCAGGGATAGGTAAAATACTGCCATTGCCGTTATTAAGCGACTCTAAATCAAGGCCGCGGTCTTCACGCATATGCTCTAATAAAAATGCAGGTACTTGCCACGCTACGCCATAGCTTGCTGCTACATCTGCATTTTGGTCACTCAGCACAACAAAATCCATATTACGTATGTCGTTTTCGCTCATTGAGCCATCGGGCGCTTGCGGGCTAATAGCCACCAGCTGTGCGCCTAATGCGTGAATTTCAGCTAGGCGTGACTGCAACGCTTTTAGCTGTAAATTACAATAAGGGCACCAACTACCACGATAAAAAGCTATAACCACAGGCCCTTTGCAAGTAGCTCATCTAATAAAACTTGCTCACCGTGCTGGTTCGGCAGTTCAAAGCGTGGGGCATTTTGATCTAAATTAAGTGCATTTGCCCCTTCTTGAAACGCTTTTGCCTGAGCAATGGTTTCATCAACGCCTTTCATAAAATCAGGATTACCTTTTCGCCCTGCTGCTATTTTTGCTTCGGTTTGTGCTTTTAATGTGTTGCTTTCATCGCTCATAGTATTGCTACCTTCAAATTAATCAAAAACATAAAACTAGCTTACAGTACGAACATGTATTTGAAATGAAATTATTAATTTAATCAGTTATCTCTAAATCAAACACCACGTTTATGGATGATTTAAAGCTTATTGTTGCCTGTAAATCGTTACTAAGTATTTGAGGAAAAGAGTTATTATCATACTGCGCCCTGTGCATCTTGGTTATAGCTGTACTAAAACCACTGTCATAGTTGTTTTTAGTTGAGCGAATAGTGCGTACTTCACCTACTTTTGCATTGAATGAATCAGCAAGTAAATCCGCTTTTATTTTTGCATCTTCAATTGCTAACTGTGTGGCTTGCGCTTGTAATTGCTCAAATTTTGAAGATAAAAACGCAATATTTTGAATCGCATTTACTTCTTGGTTCAATAAAAAATCGGTTAAATCGCTCACACGCTCAATACTGTTTAGCGTTACTTCAAACGTTCTTATCGCTGCGTATTCGCTAAGTGCCTGATGCCCTGTTTCAATATAATCCATTCCTGTTTTTTCAATTTTAACGTTTGAGGCAACTACGTCATCGGCGCTTATTTCAAATTGATTGAGCCCATCTATTAATAACTTCACTTTATTCTCAAGCGCGTTATTGGCGGCATTCGGCTCATTTTTAACACTATTCACCTTAAATAGTATTTTAGCCATGTCTGGCTCAACTAATACCTCAGCAGTGCCTTGCACTGAGATATGACGATTGGCAGGTAAGCTCGAATTAGCACAAGCGATCACAGGGAATAAGGTTAGAAGAATAGTGGTAATGAGTCTCATAATTTGTCCTGAATAAGTGCCATGCTTGGTTATGCGTCCATACTAATAAATAGCAGCCAATCGTGTTTCAGCGAATGTTTAATTACTGTGTGCTTGATGCAGCTTTTGACTTTGGCTTAATCGTTTTTTCTTGGTGTAGATTAGGTATCAAAGCTGAAATATTTTCTTGTGAAATAATAAGTAACTCATCTTGTTTATTATCATAAACAAATAAATTCCGCATTGTTGAGGCTACTATTTGAACATTTTGAAGTTGAGTTACTTTACTCTGAGCAATTGGATAATTTAATGACAAGTGATAATTCATTGTTCTTTCATTTATTATATCTTTACTGTGTGAATGCGCCAACATAGTAGGGTATGTAGATATTATAAGTGCTAAAAATAACATTAATGAGTAACTAGGTTTTAATAAATAGAACGGGTAACCAAAGCCATAATAAAGTTTTTTTAACACGGTTGTTTTACTAGGATCTGGCATGTGTCCTGAGCGCCAATTTAAATAAATAGCTGTTAAAACGATGATCGTAGTATAAAGAGTAATAAGTAAAAAATTTGAAATCAGTGCCAGTAAAAAGTCACTTATTTCAATGAAATTGAATATATCAACCGAGAAGTTATTAAGTAAAACGTAAAGATACACAACGCCTGATAAACTACCCAGTAAGTAAAGAATAGTAAGAAACACACCAAAATTATTGTGAATGTACTTTTTAACTGCTTTAAGGTCATTGTTTAACTGGTTGTAATACTTACTGGCGGCTTCAATTACCATAATAAATCCTTTTAAAATTCTTATCTTAACAAAATAATTAGTAAATGCTGTAGCTTTGTTAAATTATTGACCTCAACTGCAACTCCTTCCCACGGTTTATTTGGTAGCACTGGGCTAGTAATAATTCGGCGGTGGCCTGTGCGTCTGTAAGTGCGTTATGGCTATGATAGCTTGGTAACTCATAACGTTTGCGACACGCACTTAGGGTTAAATCGTCTTGTTTTATTTCTGCACCTTGGCAAATAAGGCGCTTTTTTTCTATGTGGAGGGTGTCGAGTATTAACTTAGGTTGCGCACTTATATTAGCGTTTTTAAGGGCTGCTTTTAAAAACCCCCAATCCAGTATGGCGTTATGAAAAACCAAAATATGGTCACTAAAATCACGGCTTAGCTGCGTTAATATAGTGTGCAGGCTTTGTCCTTTAGCAACGGTGTCTTCCACAATGCCGTGAAAAACAGGACTTTGGTCTAAGCGTTTAACGTTTTTATTAATTAAATGCTGAGACTCACTCATTTTTATACATTGGTTATCTATTTTTACCCAGGCTACCGAGACAATTTCATGCTGGTTTACATCAAGCCCAGTAAGCTCTAAATCAATCACTAAATAGCGTTGCGTTAACGCATTTTGACTTAAAAGATTACGCCTTTTTATATACTTACTGAGCCATTTTTTTACCACAGCGCTTACCTCTTATTACAAACTGCCACGGGCAAATTTAAACGCCGCGGCTTGCTGCGCTTGTTTTACTAAATAAAAAGCCTCTTTAAGCTGATGGCGCTCTAATGAACTTAATTTATCGGGGTTTATACAGTTACTTGGCAAACCTTCTTCGTTTATTTGCGTACTAAAACGTAACTGAGTTAAAAATCGCCAGCAATCTTTTAAGTTATATATGTCGTCTTTATTTAATAGTTTATGTTTAAGTAGGGCATCTAAACGCTCTTGGGTATTGGCGCGTTTTATGCCTGCTTTTAACGCATATAAACGCACTATGTCGTTAATAATAACCACACCGCGTTTTTTTAAATCTATGTACTTATGGTTGTTGTCGCTTTTTTGCGTTTTAAGCTTATTAAATAAACCTATAGGCACTGAGCTGGCTCTTATATCGGTTGCCATAGCAGCATAAAATAACTCATCGCGCGATATCCTGTTTAACTGCTCGCAAAAGCCGCTGTATAGAGCATTGGAGCCTTCTATAAAGCGCAAGTCAAAAAATATTTTGCAGTTAAGCATGGCGTTAGGCGTTGGGCTTTTTATCCATTTAAAAAAACGCTCGCACCACTGGCTTACACTCATTCTGCATTCATCGCTGCTGGCCATAATATTACCCGGGCAACGCCTAATGCCGCACTCTACTAACTGCTCACATACAAACTCCCCCATGTGTTTAAAGTAAGCTTGGTGTTGCTCGCTTAAATCATCTGGGAGTAATAAGCCATTGTCTTGATCTGAATGCAGGGTTTGCTCTTCGCGTGCTTGCGAGCCAAAACATATAAAGCAAAAACTGGTGGGGGCTGCGCCATTTTCTTCTTGAAATAAATGAATAAGACGCGAGGTGAGTGCATCGGTTAAGCCGCTGAGCAGTTTACCAATTAGCGATATGTCTTCTATGTTGTACGAAAAACTTCGCAGTAACTCAGGGATTTCTCCCGCATAACGTTTTAAATCGGCAATGCTATGGGCTTTATAAATGCGGCCAATAAGCTGCACAGGGTCACTTTTTTGCTGGCGCAGTAAATCGGTACTAGTAAGCATACCCAAAGGCTTATGGTTTTCATCAAGTACAGGTAAATGATGAATATTGTATTTAAGCATTAAATGCAAAGCAGAAAACACCCGATTGTTTTCAAATATAAATTTAGGCTTTGCACTCATTATGCTGCTAACCGCATCTTGCGGGTCTACCTCGTCGGCCAGTACACGGTTACGTAAGTCGCGGTCGGTCACTACGCCCACTAAAATGGCGTGTTCGGTGATCATAATTGACGATACACCGTGTTTTTTCATTTTTTTAGCGGTTTGCCTAATACTGGCATCGGGGGCTAAGGTTATGGCAGTGCGGGTCATCAGCTCAGATATTCTGCGCTCAGACCAGCTATCGTTTTTACTTTTATAATGTGATGAAAGTAAGCGATTGGCGTGCGCGCGTACAAAATACTGCTCAAACGGTTTGTATTGATGACGTAAAAAGTCAAAATGCGTTTGTGCAAGCAAATACACTATGCCCTCTTTTTGTACCTGTAACCTATTTTGAATCTCTTCTCCTGTTAACAAAGAAGGATAGCCAAAGTAATCCCCCTGCGCTAAACGCTTTACTACATCACCTTTTGCATCCACTAGGTCGTATAAGCCAGAGCGAATTAAAAAAAGCTTTGGGGTTTGCGTTTGCAGCCACTGCGCTTGGTTTTCTCGGGTTAAATAAACACTATCAATATGGCTTACAAAATACTCACACGCACTGTCGTGTAGCATGCTAAATGGCGCCTGCATACACACAAACTGGGCAACTTCCTGCTGCTCTACACTCATTGCTGTACTCTTAAAAAGTATACACAAAACCTAATGTACTCATTATTTGAACAAATAAAAAGCCCGACTAAAGTCGGGCTTTTGGTGCTTTATTTTTAAGTAGGCTTAGCGCATTAATGTGCGTGTGCTTCACCTGACCCTTTAGGATTACGAATACCTTCCACCATTTGTTGTATTTCAAGCGGTGTCGATTTTGTTAATTTAAGTACGGTTGCAGCAACAACAAAGTTTATTATCATCCCCACTAAGCCAATGCCTTCGGGTGAAATACCTAAGAACCAATTTTCTGGGCTATTAAGCTCAGGGCTTACAAATTTAAAGAAGATAATATACGCAGCGGTAAAGCCTATACCGGTCACCATGCCAGCAATTGCGCCTTCTTTATTCATTGTTTTAGAGAATATCCCCATAATAATTGCCGGGAAGAAACTCGCCGCCGCTAAACCAAAGGCAAAGGCGACCACCGATGCAACAAACCCAGGCGGGTTAATCCCAAAGTAAGCCGATATAACAATGGCAATCATCGCGGCTAACCGAGCAGCTAGTAGCTCTTGTTTATCGCTTATGTCGGGTTTAAGGGTGCGTTTAAGTAAATCGTGCGACACTGAGGTCGAAATAACCAGCAATAACCCTGCTGTGGTTGAAAGCGCAGCAGCAATACCACCGGCCGCTACTAATGCGATTACCCATGCTGGTAAATCAGCAATTTCAGGGTTAGCCAGTACCATAATATCGCGGTCTACTTTTACTTCGTTTGCGCTTGTTGGGTCTTCTACCTTGCCGGCGGTGTAAAACATTTTGCCGTCGCCGTTTTTATCATTAAAGGTAATTAAACCCGTGCGTTCCCAGTTTTTGATCCACGCTGGTGCTTGAGCGTACTCTGTACCGCTACCATCTTTACCGTTAATGGTGTCAATCATGTTTACGCGTGCAAACGAGGCAACCGCCGGTGCAGTAGTGTAAACAATAGCAATAAATACCAGTGTCCACGCTGCTGAAATACGGGTATCTTTAACGCGTGGTACAGTGAAAAAGCGAACAATTACATGCGGTAAACCTGCAGTACCCACCATTAAAGCGCCGGTAATAGCAAATACGTCAATCATGCTTTTAGAGCCTTCGGTGTATTGTGCAAAGCCCAGCTCTGCGCTTAACCCGTCTAGCTTATCAAGTACATACATGCCTGAGCCATCACTCAATGTGGCACCAAAGCCGGTTTGCGGGAAGAAGTGGCCTGTCATCATCATTGAAATAAAGATAGCGGGCACAAGGTAGGCAAACACAAGCACACAGTACTGCGCTACTTGCGTGTAGGTAATGCCTTTCATGCCGCCAAGTACCGCATAAAAGAATACAATCACCATTCCAATGTAAACACCGGTTTCAATTTCTACTTCTAAAAAGCGCGAAAATACCACGCCTACGCCACGCATTTGTCCAGCAATATAAGTAAAACAAATAAAGATGGCACACAAAATAGCAACAACACGTGCTGTTTGTGAGTAGTAACGGTCGCCTATAAAGTCAGGTACAGTGAATTTGCCAAATTTACGTAAGTAAGGCGCTAAACACATAGCGAGTAATACATAGCCGCCAGTCCACCCCATTAAGTAAACACCGCCATCGTAACCTGCAAACGAAATAATACCCGCCATTGAAATAAACGACGCTGCGCTCATCCAATCGGCTGCGGTTGCCATACCATTGGCAAGCGGAGGTACGCCGCCCCCTGCCACGTAAAACTCATTTGTAGAGCCTGCACGCGCCCAAATTGCAATGCCGATATAAAGCGCAAAACTTAAACCAACAATTATAAATGTGAGTGTTTGAACATCCATTACCTAGCTCCTATTCGTCTACGCCGTATTTTTTATCTAACGTGTTCATTTTGAAAACGTAAACAAAAATCAAAGCTACAAAGGTGTAAATAGCGCCCTGTTGTGAAAACCAGAAGCCAAGTTTAAACCCAAAAAAACGTACTTCATTCAGTACATCTACCAGTAATATGCCAAAGCCAAATGAGACCACAAACCACACTGCTAGTAACTTAAACAGTAGTGAAATGTTTTCTGCCCAATAAGCTTTTGCTTGTTCTTCATCTTTAAAAGCCATTTTTATTTTCCCCTTTAAGCATTGCATAATTGCAATGAGTGGTTTTTTTATAGTCGGTTATTAATTTAGCAACGCGGCGTGAAGAGTGAAGTGAGACCATAGTCGTAACAGCCTGTTAACGTTTACGTAAACTGCAAATGCAATTGTATTTAAAAATACAATTACACATAATTTTCAGTAGGTTAGCTTTTACCAAAGGGCGTTAACGGCAAAATTTAAGTGGCTTTGTGTAAAAATGCGACATTAGTCTAATAAATCATCAACAATATAAATAATCATTTAAAATCAATACAATAAAAACAACGTTAATATTTTGCATAAAATTGTGCACGCACACTTAAAGTTATCTCTGGTATTGTGTGTGGGTATAAATAATAAGGTTTAATAACAACATGACTGCTGTACTGATTTTTGTAGCATTAGGCTACATTGGGGTGCTGTTTTGGCTTGCTAATTGGGGCGATAAAACAACACCACTTGCTAAACGGATTAGCCATCATCCTTTTGTGTATTCGTTATCGTTAGGGATTTATTGTACCTCGTGGACGTACTATGGTTCGGTTGGTACCGCCGCCACCAGTAGTTGGAGCTATTTACCCATTTTATTGGGGCCTTCATTGTTGTTCTTTTTTGGCCAAGGCTTTTTACGCAAACTGGTATTAGTAAGTAAAAAACAAAACATTACCACCATTGCCGATTTTATTTCTGCCCGCTACGGTAAACGTCAAACTAGTGCAATACTGGTCACTGTTATTGCCCTACTTGCTACCATTCCCTATATTGCGCTGCAGTTAAAAGCACTCAGTACCAGCTTTTTGCTTTTGCAAAACAGCAATCAAATATCTGGCGAAATGCTTACCCTCACCGCCACGTTAATTATGGCGCTGTTTGCAATATTTTTTGGTACCCGTAAGGTAGATGTTACCGAATACCGCTCTGGGCTTATGCTAGCAGTCGCCTTTGAGTCTATGATAAAGCTCATTGCGCTTATTGCCGTCGCTGGCTTAGCCTTGTACACCTTATTTAATTTACCCACCCTTAGCGGCGACAAAGTCACAGAGTCGATTTGGCAACACTGGGGCAACTTTAACTTTTTTAGTTTTAACTTTATTGGCCAGTCACTTATGGCTGCCGCGGCCATAATTTGTTTACCACGACAATTTCATGTCACCGTGGTAGATAACCAAGACAAACGCCATTTATTTACTGCTCGCTGGGCTTTTCCACTGTATTTATTACTCACCGCCGCGATGATAATTCCTATTGCTACTGCCGCAATTCACCCAAGTATTGGTAGCAGTTTTTCACCCGACAGCTTTGTATTAGCGTTACCGCTTATTCACGACCAAGCTTTTTTAAGTACCTTTGTATTTATTGGCGGGCTTTCTGCAGCCACCGCCATGATAGTGGTGGCCACACTTACGCTTAGCACCATGATCTCTAACGATGTAGTGCTGCCGCTTATGCTACGCCGTAAATTTAAGCGCAACTTAATTACCAGCAGTTATAAATCGCAAATTTTATTAGTCAGGCGCTTTACCATAGCCGGCATACTTATATTGGCTTATTTTTATCAGCAATGGTTTGGCCATGGTAGTGCGCTGGCCAGTATGGGGCTGGTGGCATTTTCGTTAGTAACGCAGCTGCTCCCGGCTATTGTGGGCGGACTTTACTGGCGAAAAGGCCATGCTTATGGTGTATATGCGGGGCTATTAGCGGGCTTTATTTGTTGGGTATTATTTTTAATGATGCCAATTTTAGATGCCGGCAGTGCCCTTGATAGCGAGCTTCAGCAAACCCTTATTACACGCGGCACTCTGATTGCCTTATTTGCTAACATTGGTTGTTATATTAGCTTTTCGTTAGGGGCAGAAGAGCGCTTGATAGATAAAATTCAGGCCGCCGCATTTGTTAACCCTAAAGATCAGGCTATTTTATCGCGCCGCTTAAACAAAAATGTTAAAGCCACGGTTTACGACTTTAAAATACTACTGCAAACCTTTTTAGGTATTCAGCGTAGCCAACAAGTACTGGCGCACTTTTCACTTTCGCACCAGCTAAGTGACAATAATGCCCACCCCGAGCCCGAATTTATAGCCTACTGCGAACGTGCGTTAACTGGGGTGTTAGGGGCGTCTTCGGCGCAGGCGCTAATCCGTACGGTTTCATCGGGTAAACGTATGGCCTTTGAAGAGGTGGTTAACTTTTTTGACGAAACCACACAAGCATTGCAGTTTAACCAAAACCTTTTGTATACCTCGCTCGAAAACTTAAGCCATGGTATTTCGGTGGTCGATAAAGATTTAAAACTGGTAGCATGGAATAAGCGCTACAGCCAAATGTTTGGCTACCCCGACGGCTTTTTAGAAGTGGGGCAACCCATTGAAGATATAATAAGGTACAACGCAGTACGCGGTGAATGTGGCCCAGGCGAAATAGAGCGCCAAGTAGAAAAACGCGTTCAGCATTTAAAAAATGGTAGCTCGCATCACTTTATTCGTCACCGCCGTAATGGCCAAGTGTACGAAATGATAGGTAACCCCCTACCCGATGGCGGCTTTGTAACGAGTTTTTCAGACATTACAAACCATATAAGTACGCAAAATGCGCTTGAAGAAATTAACATGGATCTTGAAAACCGCATTGAGGCGCGAACCCAAGAAGTGCAAACCATTAATAAAGACTTACAAGCACAAATAGATAGCCGAGTAAAAACAGAGCAAGCACTTACTTTAGCCAAACGCGAAGCAGAGCAAGCCAACGACAGTAAAACGCGATTTTTAGCACTGGCAAGCCACGATATTTTACAGCCCCTTAACGCGGCGCGTTTATACCTTGCAGCCATTGATGAAAAGCAGCTTGATACAACTAACCAAAATAGCTTTAATAAGCTTGGCCACAGTTTAGACTCAACCGTGCATTTAATGTCGGCCTTACTAGAAATTGCCAAGTTAGAGCAAGGCGCAATGACCCCAACCCCTCGGCACTTTTGTATAAACGATATACTTATGCCACTGCAAAGCGAGTACGCTATTTTATCAAGCGATAAAGGCTTAAAACTAACCGTGCGTTCAAACGCACAAATTGTGCATAGCGACATTACCTACTTGCGCCGAATTATACAAAACTTAGTGTCTAATGCGGTTAAATACACTGAAACAGGGCGAGTATTAATAGCGTGCAGAAACCGTAAACATAATTTACGTATAGAAGTATGGGACACCGGCCCAGGTATTAGCCAAATAGAACAAGCTAAAATATTTAACGACTTTTACCGTATAGAAGCCGGTGATAACAAAGGCGTTGGTTTAGGGCTTGGCGTTGTAAAACGTATGGCCGATTTACTTAGCTTAGAGCTTGATGTGCACTCAGAGCCCGGTAAAGGAAGCCGCTTTAGTATTGAAGTACCCTATGGAGATGCGCAGTTTGTACAACAAAAAGCAACGGCCAGCAGCTTAGTAGAAAACCGCGCCGCGATTAACATAGTCGCGGTAGACGATGACCCCGAAAACCTAGCAGCAATGGCCAGCTTACTTAAAAAGTGGCAAGCCAATTACACCTTGTTTGACGATGTAAATAAAGTACTCGCGCACGCTAAACAGCACGCAGCGCCCGATGTAATTTTAATGGATTACCAATTAGGTAATGATTGCGATGGTATTTCGCTTATAAAAACACTGCGTGATACATGGCAAAGCGAAGTGCCCGCCATACTTATAACCGCCGTACGCGACACCGAGCTTAAACAAGAAACCAAAGCGGCTAATATACATTATTTAAGTAAGCCGATTAAGCCGGGTAAGCTTAAAGCTTTACTTAATCACAGCACGTAATAGCCAATTAGCAGCAAAAAATAAGCCCAGCATTAGCTGGGCTTATTTATGTGCTTAACCAAGGCGTTGGAACCCTTAATTATTAGGCTGGTTTGGCTTGGCTTCGCAGTTTTTGAAATAACCAACTAAGCCCCACTAACGACAAGCCTAAGCCAATAAACGACAGCGCTTTTAAAAGCCCCGTTAAATTAGCCATGTCCACTAAGAATACTTTTAAAATAACGGCTGCCAATAATCCTAAGCCTATTTTTTGGATTAATAGCTGATTTTTTAAATGCCCTAGCACCACAGTAATAGCCCCTAACACAAGCCAAATAACCGAGTAGCTATAAAGCTCTGCGTTGCTTGCACCTGTTGATAAGTAAATATAAGGGCCTTGCCAGTATTGGCGTATAAAGCCATTAATTGCCAATACACTCAATACACCCGCTACTGTGAGTATAGATGGCGCAGCTTTTGTATACAGCGGCTTAATTAACGTATAAAGCCAAAGCACGAGACCCGCAGGCACTAACCAAAGCAAAAATAGCCAATTAAATACAAAATATTCGCCAATATAAATAGAGCTTAAAAATGGGTTGGCGTTTAGTAAGATGCTCAGTGCAGTAACACCCGCAGCACCTGCTAATGCCATGCCTGCCACTTGGTATAATTTAGCTAAGCTACCGGCAATACGAGCACGGTGTAAATATACACAACCCAGCGCAAGCCAATTACAGGTGAGTAAAGCTTGTTCGTAAAAGCTCAAAGAATCAAACTGCGGATAGTGCCCTACCAGTTGATAGCTGGTTTCGGTGGTAATAAATAACGCCAAGCAATGCAGCGCTGCGCCTTCAAGCCAAACTTTTAAATGCGATGCGTTAAAGCATTTGGCTGCAGTATAAAATAACACCACACACAAAGGATAAACTACTAAGCTCCAGTGTACACCCAATACACTAAGCGCCTCGTAACTTGGGGTCCACGGTGACAGTGTAAGGCGAAGTAGTAATGCAGCCACCAGCGCTTTAATTGGCCAATGTGGCATAGGCACCCGATAGCGGTTTATTAACACGCTAATAAGTAAAACTTGAATAGCCAGTGCAATGGTTAGCCCGCTGTCATTTAATAACATAGTAATAGCAAGCGTGATGTTGGCATTTGCCCCCACCCAATATGTAAAGCGCTGAAAAAGCGTTGCGCCACCTATTGCACACTTAATTAAAATGGCGCTACTTGTAAATAGTATCACTGCCCACAATGGATAGGCTGTGGCCAACGCATGGTTTGGGATTATAGCGTATAAGGTGGCAATCATTATAAATACGCTAAACGAGGCAGTAATATGAAAAGTCAATCGTTTAGGTTGCCACTTTATACCAAAATAAAGCCCATATACGCTTAGCGCTAACCCTAAAAATATAGCGCCACCATATTGGTGCCTAAATATAAATAGCGAGTCAGAATAGTCAACATAATAGGAAGGCGTGCTTAATAGCCAGAGTATAGCTATTAGCATCGCCACCCCTTGCCATAAATCCCAGCGGCTATTTTTAAGCACTAAAAACAGCAATGTTAATATGCTTAACGCATTTATTATTTGCCACTGTAAGTAGTTAGTACTATCAAAAAGCATAGCCAGTAACAAAGGGACAATACAGGCAAGCATTAAAGGGTTACTAGGGAGTGCGTTTATTAGGCGTTTTAAACTATGTGGGCGAGTTTCAACAACCGCAAGTTTTAACCCCAAGCGTGGCACGGCAATTAAACCAATAACACTTAATAGCCCATACGTGCCCATAAGCCAAATGGTGCTGCTGTTAGCTAAAGTAAAGCCAACAACATACCAGCTTAAATGCCCCGCCCAAAGTAAATACCACAGCCATGCACGCTGTACTTTATGGGCGACTAGCGCAGCAGATAAGCTCACAAACCCAATGTACATATAAAGCGCAAATAAATTATTGCTGCCGGTATTAATCAGCACGGGGACACAATAAGCACCAATAATACCTAGTACGGCTAATACTGGGCCAAGCATTATTGCCATAGCGCTCGCACTTATGGCAATAACCCCAAGGACAACAAATGCTGTTAAAGGGCTGATCATGTTATAGCTGCTATACGCTAATAAGGTCAGTGCAAAGCACGTAATAAAACCCCCACTGGCAAGCGCTGCAGGTATATAGTTATTAAACCCTTCAAATACACTATTTTTGTAATGCATATAAGCTGCGGCTGCAATTAAGCCACCACCAAATAAACCACCTAGAGTTAATCGCATTGCAGGAGAGAGCAACCCGGCTTCTAAACTGTACTTTGCTAAAAATATACCGCCTAGTGCCAATGCGATTGCGCCTATCCAGGTCATCCAGTTTTGTTCAAAGTCGCTACGCAGTTTTTCAAAAAAAGAAGTAACAAGTGTGGGTTTGAGATTTTTACTGCTTTGCTTATGTTTACTGGCAGAAGCATTAGCGGGAGGCTTTATTGCTGAAGCTGGCGTTTTTACCTGCCCACGATGCTGACTTGGCTGATTGGGTTGATTAGGACTAACTTGATTAAAAGTCGCCTCATTGCTATTTGCTTGAGCCGTGTCCGCATGTTCAGCTGTGGAGCAATCGGTGCTTTTATCGGCGTATTCAGCGTGGCTTTGTGCGTTGTTAGCTAATTCTAAACTAAGTACTTTTGCTTTTAATTGGGCAATTTCTTGCTTTAAATTACTAAGTTGTGCAATTGCGACAATACCGCAAATAGCACCGGCCATTATTGCAAATGCAAATAAACCCACTATTCCTAAAAACTCATCCATGGCACGCTCTTTTTATTTATTATGTTATGAGTGTACCTAAAATTTTTAAAAGTTATAGCAATCTGCTTATAAATGGGTTTATTTAATGTAAACAAAATCACGCTACAGCTAGGCAAAAAAAAGCCCCAAACAATAATGCTTAGGGCTTTTACTTTCTAGAACGTGTTACATGTTACTTATTCTACGCTGTCTGTAATTGTCCGCGTTACACTCATTTTAAAGCCTGAACTGGTTGTCTCATCGTGCTCTAAAATTAAGATATAGTTACCTTCTTCGGTAAAATCTATATCGCTTTGTTGAATTAACACTATTTGTTGGCCGTTATCTTCGTATACGGCATACACAGTGTAAGCTTCATCATCTACATCAATTTCTTCTTGATCGTATCTATCTAAGCCATCAATTACATTGGTGGCGTCATCAACAGTTTCACCATTTAAGGTAAAGTACACGTCAACTTCGCTTACTGTTTGCCCTGCGTAGCTTTCAATTAGGTTAACAACCGAAATAGTATGGCTGTAGCTGCTAGGTGTTAGGTTTTCCTCAACGCTCATCATGCGTAAACCATTATCGACATCGTTGTAAAAAACGCCTACCGCACTTTGCTCGCGCTCTAGGGTCATTAAAAAGTTATCGGCAAGCTTAGTGCCCTCTTCGTCGTACATTGCAACGCTGTAACTATTTGGCGAAAGCTCAACGTAATCGGTGTAGGTATCGCTTGCGACCGTATTGGTATCGTTAACTGTGGTGCCACGGGTCGTGCTAAAGCTAACTGGCGAGTAATCGTCAACGGTATTTATAAAGCGCAATTGGCCTAACGCTGATTGGTGCTTTAGTGCTGTAACATAGTTATTGTCAGTCACAATATCGAGCGTGATACCGTTTTCTTCTGTTGCATAGCTTGGGCGGATCATGGCTACGTAGCTTTCTTCATCGTAAAAATAAACCGACTCCGACTCATACACTACATCAGTGCTACCTGCCTCAGTGATATAAATTGTGTAGTAACCCTCATCAAGGGTTTGTAAATCTAGCTCACTTAAATACTGTGTTGATGTAAATAGTTCAGCACTTTCAAATACGCCATCATCGGTTGCTAGGTAAATATCGTAGCTAGTGTCTTCACTGGTGATATTGTAAAAACCTAAGTTAAACTCATCTGTATCACTTGAAATGGGCACACTTAGCTCTGTGAACGTAGGTTCGTCAAAGTTACCGCTCATTACAATTAGTTCGGTTTTGTCACCTTTGATTGATACTTCTTGTTCGCTAATTGTAATGTAGCTGTCGTTTGCATCTAAGTATTCAAAGCTTAAATCGTAAGTGCCGGTGCTGTAATTATGACGCGTGGTTACATCAGCAAAATCAGTGCCTGAGCGCTCAGTTTCGTCTACAAATAAACGCGTATATGGGCTGTTATATGAGCCGTTATATAATTGTACGTAGCCTGTATCACTTGAGCCGTCGCTGCCGCCACAACCAACTAAAATAGACATTAAACTTAGAGGTAAAGCAGCTTTCAACAGAGAGTTGGTCATTAAAGTTTCCTTATTATTAAAATCACTATTATGACTTCTTTGCTGCATTTTAATTTCATAGTTTACAAAGTATTACCCTCGCTGACAGTTCTTTACGAAAACGTTTAAAAGTGTAATAAATGTGCAAATAATAAGGATATTTGCGTAGAAAGCTTAAGGGGCTATTTTATATTGATCTCGGCCATTATTTTTAGCAACGTATAAAGCCATGTCTGCCCGCTTCATTACCTTGTCGAGGGGCTCGTTAGCGCTTTGCAGCGCCATACCAATACTTACGGTAAACTGTTTGACCTGTTTAACTTTAATATTGTGTGCAATGTCTATTAGTTGCCCACAAAATTCAGCCGCTTGGCTTATATTACCGGTAGGCAAATAGCCGCCAAACTCCTCACCGCCTAAACGAGCAAATACTGCATTATTAACAAATGCACTATTATACTTAGTAGCTAACTGCTGGAGCACTAAGTCACCTTCATCGTGTCCAAACTCATCATTAATAGCCTTAAAATGATCAATATCTATAATTAAAATAACGTAAGGCGTACTAGGGGCAGTTTTAACATGCCGATAAAAATAGCGTCTATTATGTACTTGTGTAAGATCGTCCGTTATCAACTCGTGCGCTAAACGGTTATGTATACTTTGTACAAAACGCATGGTCTTAAATAAGCCATAGGCGGTAAAAAGCATTCCCATGGTTCTGCATAAGTCTTCAAAATAAACACTCATCCAATAAGGCTGCACAACTAATTCATCTATTACATCAGCTGTTGTACCCATACTCCATAGCAATAAACCTAAAGTAGAAAACACGTACGCTTGTTTTGAAAGCTCAGAGCATTGCACTATCCAAAATAAAAATACGAGCACGATGAGATTGCAAAAATCGGTAGTAAAACCGTACACGTTATTTTGCACATCTAAAGGGGGGAAAGTATTTAAAGCATAAAGCGAGAAGGTAATGATATAAAGCAATAATGCTATACTTACCGCTTTATTTACCCAACTCATTTTATAAAAGTTTGACAATCTAACAGTAAGTTTTACAGTTTCAATCATATGCTGTAGTTATTTGGTGCGTTATTAACAAACTATAGCATATAAGAAAAAACCGTTATGAAAGTGTACCTTAAAGTATTTGTTGCTTTGGTCCTTTAGCATAAAAATGACCTGAGACTAAAGCCAAGTAATGCAAAAAAATACACAGCTCAACTATAGAACTGCAGCTTTGGTATCAAGCTGCAGTTATGGCGTAGTGTAGTTAACTTTAGAGTTTAAAAGCTATATTAGGGTGCTTATACCCCACAATGCCAATACTAAAATAGTAATAGCAATCATCGCTTTAGTTTTATGTTTACTGATTATTTGTTCAGCTTTATTACCTGCGTAATACACCACTATTGCTAATCCAAAATAGCGAATTGAACGAGCAATACCAGAAGCTAATAAAAACAAAGCTATAGAGTACTTTGTAGCGCCTGCAGCGAGCATCGCAATCTGAAACGGAATAGGCACAATTCCCAGCGTCATTACAAACCAAAACCCTTGATTTTGCATTTGCTGCTTTACATTTTCAAACTGCTCTTGGCTCGAAAACATTTCAATAACCCAGTCACCTATCGCGTCAAATAAATAATAACCCAGTGCATAACCAAATAAAGCACCAATCACGCACCCAACTGTAGCCATAAGCGCTATTAACCAAAGCTTTTCACGACGTGCTTGCATAAGAGGCACAAGCACTGCTTCAAGCGGAATAGGGACTATCGTAGATTCTAAAAACGACGCTACGGTAATGCCTGTTAGCATATGTTTAGAATCTATAAAGTGCCGTGTTTTTTCTTTTAGTTTTTTTTGAATAGCCATGTAAATCCTTTTTTGCTTGTGATGATAAGCCGTTGCTCAATGGGTCAATTCTTACATATTTACGTTAATACACGCTGAAAACAGTTAAAGATTTAACAGCCATATAACTGTTAACAAATTAGTAATATTCATAAGAATATTTTATTATGTGCCAATGCAGTTAAATACCTACCAAAGCAGTTAAAAATTTATGCAAAGTGCGCGTTTTATTCCCTTTAGAAAACAAGATATTGTTGATATGTGTAGTGATGAGTTAAATAACAGCTCTGAGCAAACATCGTTTAAACAATTTTGCGATTTATTAGCAAGCCTTATCCATTACGATTACCATTCAACACTTGAGTCGCTCAAAAATAATTACGCGCCCTTTGATCCCAATAGCGATACGCGATCTTTAGCGCTAGTATCAGCTGATCAAAAAGCGCAGTGCCAACGCGAATTTGCTAAAGATTTTGCTAAGGTACTTAATGCAGCTAACTTTGAAGTGATCACCCATCAAGACCTACAAGATGCACTCAACGAAGAATCCCTTTTTAAAGTACGCCTTGAGGTAGAGTTTGACGACTTTGAAGAAGTGGTTTTTTATCGCCGTGGCGAGTCGCAACTCACTGAAACCATAACCAGCTTTTGGGGCTTGCGTAAAAAGCCCCTGCACTTTACCAATTACAACCGCGTTGCGGTGTTTATTCGCTTTAAAGATAAAGCCTACTTTGAGGCTAAAAATAAAACGCCTTTAGGGTTTGAGCCAAGCTCTACCATAGTTAAGCTGTTTCAAAATGTACCTAAAGCTGACCTTGAAATGCTATTTCCAAATAGCGAAGTACGCATGCGCCCTATTGATAAAGTGATTATTGGCTCATCAGCTTTAGTAGGCGGTGCAGTGGTTTTAATTACAAAGCTTGGCGCATCTATTTTATTGTTATTTGCTTTGTTTGCTTTTTGGGGTGGCTTTAGAAGTGAGGCCGTAGAAATGACCCAACAACACTTTATTACCTTTGCTATTGGGATGGGGGTTTTTGGCAGCTTTATTTTTAAAGAGTGGAGTAAATTTAAAAACCGTAAAATTAAATTTATGAAAGCGCTAAGCGATAACCTCTACTTTAAAAATCTAGATAACAACGCCGGTGTTTTTCATACGCTTATTGACGCCGCCGAAGAAGAAGACATAAAAGAAGCCCTGCTGGCCTACACGTTTTTACTAAAATCAGAAAGTGGCCTAAGCGCACAAATGCTGGATGAGCAAATAGAGGCGTGGTTTAAAACAAAGTATAAATGCGAACTCGACTTTGAAATTAGCGATGCGCTTGAAAAGCTCACCCGGATGCGTTTAGTAACCTGCACTAACGATGTGTATAGCGCAATAAATTTAGATCATGCCAAAACTATTTTGGATGAGCGCTGGGATAACCTGTTTCAATATAATTAATCTGCAATGTTTACCTAACAACAAAAAAGCAGCTGTAATTACAGCTGCTTTTTACATTACTTAACAAGATGCAATTAGCTAAGCAGCTTGATGCCTAGTAAACTTTGCATGCACTAATTTATAAAGCGCAGGCAATATTAATAGCGTTAGTAGAGTTGATGAAATAATTCCACCAACCACAACCGTTGCCAGCGGCCTTTGTAGCTCAGCGCCGGTGCCTGTATTTAGCGCCATAGGAATAAACCCTAAACTCGCCACTAAAGCCGTCATAAGTACTGGTCGCACGCGCGAGAGCGCACCGGTTTGTATTGCATCTATCAAACTAAGCCCATCGGCTCTTAACTGTTTAATAAACGACAGCATAACCACACCATTTAATACCGCTACACCACTTAGCGCGATAAACCCCACACCTGCCGATATTGATAACGGCATATCACGTAAAAGCAACGCAAGCACGCCCCCACTAAGTGCAAGTGGTACGCCACTAAATATAATTAACGAATCACGCAGTGAATTAAACGCGCTATAAAGCAGGCCAAATATAAGTAATAAAGTAACCGGTACCACCAGCGATAGCCGCTTACTTGCCGATTCTAGTTGTTCAAACGTGCCGCCGTATTCAATCCAATAACCACTAGGTAAATTAAGCTGCGAATTTAAAGCGGCTTGCGCGTCGCTTACAAAGCTTGCTAAATCGCGCCCTTCTACATTTGCAGTTACGACAACATTACGCTTACCGCTTTCACGGTTTATTTGATTAGGCCCTTTATCAATACTAATTGTCGCTATTTCGCCAAGCGGTACAAACGCAAGGTCGGGATTAGCACTTTTTGGCACAGCCACAGGCAAACGCGCAAGCTGTGTTACATCGCTAGACCAACGCTCATCTAACCGCACTAATAACGAAAAACGTTTGTCGCCTTCATAAATTAGCCCAGTTTGCACACCACCTATAGCAGCACTTACACTTTGCTGTATATCGGTTACGGTTAAGCCTAGCAGCGCCATGTGGTCGCGAAGCGGCGTAACCGAAAGCGTTGGCAGGCCTTCCATTTGCTCAAGGCGTACATCGGTTGCACCAGTAATATTTTGTACCAAGGCTGTGGCTTTTTCACCGAACTGTTTTAATGTTGATAAATCATCGCCATAAATACGCACAGCCACATCGGCGCGCACGCCAGCAATTAGCTCGTTAAAGCGCATTTCTATTGGTTGGGTAAACTCATAGTTATTACCGGGTACTTCATTAACTAAATGACGAATTTGCTTAACCAGTTCTTCTTTAGGTAAAGCAGGATTTGGCCATTGATCGCGAGGTTTTAACATTAAAAAGGTGTCGGCAACGTTAGGCGGCATAGGATCGTTTGCTACATCGGGCGTACCAATTTTTGAAAATACTTTTGCCACCTCCGGCTTAGCTAAAATGGCTTGCTCTAGCTCTTTTTGCATTTTTACCGATTGCTCAATACCGGTGCCGGTAATGCGCAGCGCATGCATAGCGATATCGCCCTCATCAAGCTGCGGTAAAAATTCAGCCCCCATTTTTTTAACTTTAAAGCCTAGCGCAATTACAAGTACAGCCGCAATACTAACCATAACCCACGGTAGTTTTAGCGATAAACCAAGTAGCGGTTTATAACCTTTTTTAATACCGCGCATCACGGCATTTTCGCTCTCGCTTACTTTTCCTCGCACACATACTGCAATAGCAGCAGGTACAAAAGTTACTGCAAAAATAAGTGCGCCAACTAATGCAGCAACCACTGTAAACGCCATTGGCTGAAACATTTTGCCCTCAACACTACTTAATGCAAACAGCGGTAAATACACCAGCATAATAATTAAAATACCAAATACTGCTGGGCTGAACACTTCTTTAGTGGCGGCGGTTACCACATTTAAACGCTCGTTTAGTGTAAGTAGCCTGCCATGTTTATGCTGCGCAAGGCCAAGCTGCCTTAAACAGTTTTCAACCACAATTACTGCGCCATCAACAATTAAACCAAAATCGATTGCGCCTAAGCTCATTAAGTTACCCGACACTCTATTACCTACCATACCGGTAATGGCAAATAACATACTAAGCGGAATAACCATGGCCGTAATCAATGCGCCAGTTACGTTACCCAGTAGTAGCAGTAAAATAACAACCACCAACACCGCACCTTCAAACAGGTTCGTTTTTACAGTGTCTATGGTTTTATCAACAAGGGTTGTTCTGTCGTACACGGGCTCAACCACTACACCAGCTGGTAAGCTTAGCTGTACATCTTTGAGTTTATCTGCCATGGCTTTTGCCACTACGCGGCTGTTTTCACCAATGAGCATCATGGCGGTGCCAAGCACGGTTTCTTTACCATTATAAGTAGCGGCGCCGGTTCTGAGCTCTTTGCCTAAACGCACGTTCGCCACATCTTTTATGCGAACGGGTGCATCATCGCGCTTAGCAACCACGGTATTGGCTATATCATCAATGGTTTTTAATTGCCCTGGTGAGCGCACTAAATATTGCCCGTCAAAACGCTCTATAAACCCTGCACCTTGGTTACTATTATTTAATTTAAGTGCTGTAATAACATCACTTAGCGTGAGCTTATAAGCGAGTAGTTTTTCAGGCATGGGCGCTACTTGATACTGGCGCTCAAAACCTCCTTGGCTGTTTATTTCGGTAACGCCTTTTACTTTTAATAACTGCGGACGAATAACCCAATCTTGCAGGGTGCGTAAATCTTCTGCGTTAAATGGCGTACCATCGTCTTTTAATGCACCGTTATTTGCATGCACAGAGTAAGTAAAAATCTCCCCTAGCCCGCTGGCAATTGGCCCTAAGTTTGGTTCAATATTGGCTGGTAAATCTGATCTAATACTTTGAATGCGCTCTGATATTTGCTGGCGCGCCCAGTAAATATCGGTGCCTTCATTAAAAATAACGGTAACTTGCGAAAGCCCATAACGCGAAATTGAGCGGGTATAATCAAGCTTAGGAATACCCGCCATTGCAGTTTCAATTAAATACGTAATACGCTGCTCGGCTTCAAGCGGGGTAAAACCCGGCGCTTTGGTATTTATTTGCACTTGCACATTAGTTATATCGGGTACGGCATCAACGGCTAAATTTTGTGTGTTGTATACGCCAAACCCAGCAAATAAAAGTGTGAGTGCAAGCACCATCATTCGGCGCTTAACCGCAAACGAAACTATCCAGTTAATCATGTTGCCTCCTAGTGAGAGTGACTTGCGCCGCTTTTTAAAATATCGGCTTTAATTACGTAACTGTTCTCAGTTACGTACTCACTGGTTGGCGAAAGCCCTTCGAGCACTTCTACCCATTCGCTGTTTTTAGCACCGAGTTTTACTGGGCGTACTTCAAACACATTGCCACTTTTTATAAACACGCTAGGTTTGCCGTTAAATTCTTGAATAGCATTCGCTTTGACGCGTACAGCCGCATCTACTTTTGCAGTACTAATGTCGCTATTAACATGCATACCTGGTCGCCAATGGCCATCAGGGTTTTTAAGCTCGATTCGCGCACGTGCAATGTGCCCACCACTCATCATTGGGGCTATGTAAAACACCTCACCTTGGGCATTTAAATGATGATGTAAGTCATACACTGTAGCGCTTTGCCCTATGGCGAGCTTTTCGATGTTATCGGGAAAGGCCGACAGCTCAACCCATACGGTTTCAAGGTTTACTATTTGCATTAAAGCGCTACTGGCAAGCTCGCCGCGCTTTAAATATTGCTCGGTAATAACACCTGTAATTGGGCTTTTTATGGTGTAATTTTGTAGGGTTTCGCGGTTGGTTATGCTGGCAAGCTTCTCGCCTTTTTTAACGTTTTGACCAATGCTTACAAAAATATCGTTAACTAAGCCGATATAAGGCGCCATTACTTCAACGGTGCTCTGCGCAGTGGGTGCTATAAGACCAAATAGAGTATCGGTTAGCTCAACACTACCTGCTTTTGCAATGTCAGTTTTAATACCAGCGCGTTCAATTGCTTTCTCGCTTAGCGTTGTGCGCCCTTCTTCTTGCTCATAATGATAATTTATTTCAGCGCCTTTATAGCGAGCCATTACATCAAGCTTAAAAGAATGCGGCTCGTTTACGCTCACGGTACTTACTAAATAGTCATCTTCAGCTTTAAAGCGAATAAGCTTTGGCGCTTCACTTAAACGCTGCACGTTTATGGTTACCTCTAACTGGTTTATATCAACGGCTTTACCGTTCTTAAACCCATATATTCGCAGCTCGGTATTACCGGCAAACTGGGTTAATTTAAGCTCTAAATTAAGTGTGTTATTGGTTAGTAAAAAGCCGCCATGCGGGCCTTTTTGTGTGTGTTCGCCTTTATGGCCTTGTTCGTGACTATCATCATGACTTTCTTCGTGATTGTCATCAGATGCCATAGCCGTGCTACTTAAAAATGGGAGTGTAAGTAATTGCGTAATTAATAATGCGATAAGAGTTTTATTCATGATTGATGAGTCTCAATTAAAGGTTGGCCAGTTAAACGCTCAAGGGTAAGGAGCACTTGGTATAGCTCGCTATGCGTTATGATAAGTGCGCGTTTAGAATCAAATAAAGCTTGCTGTGCGTCGAGTAATTGCAATACCGATATTTGCCCTTGTTGATAGCTTTTTAAACTTTGCTTTATAAGCGTTTGCGCTTGTGGAATAACGCGCTGTGTTAAAAGCTGTGCTTGCGCCGCTTTACCTTGGTAATACGCATAGAGCGTGCGTATTTGCTTACGTAACTGTATACGTAATTGCCCTTGTTGTTCATTAAGTAGCGTAAGCTGATGCTGCGCAGCCTCAATATTACCGCCATTAGCGTTACTTAATTGCAGCGGCATTGAAAACGAAAACACTAACGAGCTGGCATCAGTTTGCTGGTTATATCGCACACCACCACCCAAGGTTAAATCACTTTGACCCGTTGATTTTTGCAGTGCTAAGTTGGCAGTTTGTTGCATGTATTGCTGCTGTAGTAGTGCAAATTCTGGTGCTGTATTTACCATATCAAGTAACGCTGCCTCACTTTTAATAGCAGCTATTTGTGATAAATCGCCCGCATAGTAATCACTCACTTGCTCCTCTTGCCAAAGCTCATTGAGTGCTAAGCGAGAGCGCTTAAATTCACTTTGTAGCATGGCCGTATTTAAATCTACTTGGCTTAATGCATAGCGCATGCGGGTTACATCAGCACTTGAGACCGCACCGGCTTTAGCGCGTTTTTCAATTGCGTTGAGTGCCTGCTTAACAGTGTTTTTACGCTCACTGTTTAGTGCAATTAACGCCTGAAATTTTAGTACTTGGTAATAACGCTCAGCGGTGGTTGCTAAAAGTGCTAACCGAGTATTTTTATACTCAATTGTTTGCGCTTTTATATTTGCAGTAGCGTAATTAATACGATTTTGGCGTTTATCGCCAAGCTCAATTAACTGGCTTAAAGCCAGCGTGTACTGCGCCCCCGAAAACGCATGAGAGCCATGAGTTCCTAAAAAGTTTTCAGCTTCAAAGCTCAGCTCAGGGTTAGGTGAAAGCGCGGCTTGGCTTTTAAGCGCGGTTAATATTTTTTGATGGTACGGGTAGCGTTTAAGCTGTAAGTTTTGCTGCTCAGTATTTTTAAGCGCTTGCTTTAGCGTTAATACGTTTTGAGGCTCGCTTTTTGCCAAAGCGCTCAGTGTTGGTAGTGCACACAGTAGCGCCACCAGCATAAGTAGTTTTTTGTTCATATAGCATATCCGTTTTAACAAACAGAGTTGGCTTAATCACTATGCCTATTTTAAAAACAAGCGCGATTAAGCAACCTAAATATGTACATAATTAGCCTTGTAGCGCACAGGCGCAGGCAGTTATATACAAAGTGTTTAAAATTAAAAGCTAGCTATAAAAATTGGGTGGCGGAACATCTGGTGGGTAATTTAAACCATTGTAACAAGCATTGTTTGTGGCTTGGCTTTGTTCAGGGCTTATTGAATGATTTATCGTACTGTAGTAACCACAGTGGCAATGCTGATGGGCATGAATTTCGGTAGGTGGTTGCGCGTCTTCATCGTCTGTACCGGCCACAGACTGAATGTGCGAAGCATGATCGACTTCTTCTTGTAAATGATACGCGGCAGCATCACAGCTAATAAAGCTGTGTACAAGCACAAGAAGTATCACGACTAAAAAGTAGTTTGAGCGCATCCATTACCTAATTAAATTTAAAGTAGGTTCCTATTTTACAAACTAGGAACAGCGGCATATTAAACCCGCGCGCGTCTTGAGGTCAATAAACAACGCGCAAAACCGTTGATAAAAGTTTACTGCCCTTCGTCTACACAACATTCGTTTTGTAAAAAACCAATTACATCGTCTAAGCGCTGGTACATAGCCACGCAATAAAGCGTGCGCCCTTCGCGCCTTTGGCTAATTAGCCCAGCGTTAACTAAGCCCGATATATGGTGCGAAAGTGTAGAGCCCGCCATGCTTAGCTCTTCTTGTATATTACCAACACTAATTCCAGTGTGCCCTGCTTTAACTACACGCTTATATATAGTTAAACGCGTAGGATGGCCTAATTCTTTTAATGCTTTTGCAACGTCGATAATTTCCATTACAACCTCGTAATTTCTAAATTATTAGAAATAATAACAATTTGAATCTTTAAATACAGCTTTATTAGCAAGTTACCTTAAAAGTTAAAAAATAAAACATTTAAAAACAAGGGTATAAAAATTACTTCTATACATCTAGAAATAAAGTATTGACGATATTGTTGCCCATCAATATACTTCCATAAAATTCGAAATATAACTTACTTAACGTAAGTTATACCTTGTGTACTTTGGAGTGCGTTATGAGTAATGAAATGCTAGCAATGGCAAAAGAGGCGTTAGGCATTTTTGCCTTTTTAGCTACAGAGTTAACTATTTTATTTATTGTTATTAGTTATTTAGTGGGTGTTTTACAGCTATTTATAACACCCGAAAAAATTCAATCTATTTTAAGTTCAAAAAACGGTAAGGGCTACGTTGTTGCTGCTTTATTGGGGGCTATTACACCATTTTGTTCGTGCTCAACCATTCCGTTTTTAAAAGGATTATTAAGAGCGAGAGCGGGCTTTGGCCCTATGATGGTATTTTTATTTGGCAGCCCGCTACTTAACCCGGTGATCATTGGGTTATTTGTAATGACCTTTGGCTGGCAGGTCGCTTTATTTTACTTTTTAGTGGCTATGGTGGTGTCGGTTGTAGCAGGCTATACCCTTGAAAAGCTAGGCTTTGAAAGGTATGTAAAACCAGATGCTTACAGCACAGAATCTACTAGTAGCTGCGCAAAACCAAGCTGTAGTGAGCCTAAAGAAGTTGAGCCAAGCTGTGCAACCACAAGCTGAGGCGAACCTAAAGCAATAGAGCCTACTAAAAAAGCGCAGCCTAATCGCTGGGTAAAAGTGTGGCATGCAACCTTTAAAGACTTTAAACAGGTGTTTCCGTACTTAATGCTAGGGGTAGCAATAGGCTCGTTTATTTATGGCTTTATTCCTACCGAGCTAATTGCTAAATATGCGGGCGATGGTATGTGGTATGCCATTCCTATTGCAGCCATTATTGGTATTCCACTTTATATTAGAGCCGAAGCCGTTATTCCGCTAAGTGCCGCATTGGTCAAAAAAGGCATGGCGCTTGGCTCGGTAATGGCATTAATAATTGGCAGCGCGGGCGCAAGCTTAACAGAAGTTATTTTGCTTAAATCAATTTTTAAAAACCAAATGATAGCCGCCTTTTTGTTTGTCATTATTACTATGGCTATTGGTGCAGGCTTTTTATACCAAGCTATTTTTTAAATGCTCATTTTTCTAAACTCAGTGGGTGACACGCCCACTGATTTTTTAAACCGTTTAGAAAAATTAAATATATTAGGATACCCCACATAAGCAGCAATATGGGCAACCGGCCAGCGGGTATTTAGTAGCAAGTTTTTAGCCCGTTTAATACGTAAGTAAATAAGCTGCTGCATTGGGCTTTTACCAAATTGCGCTTGGCATAACCTGTGTAAATGCGGTGCTGAGTAATGTACTTGTTCGCACATAGCCTCTATTGTCCAATCAAACTGCAGGCGTTCTTCTACCTCTAAAAACAAGCTGGTTAATCTGTTTTGCCCGCCTATTTGCGGCTCGCTTTGAAGCGTAGTATTTAAGTAGTGGCTTAAAATAGGCATTACGCCTTCGCGCAAAGTAGCGTTTGTCTCGCTGTATAAAAGCTCCATCGCTAAATGTAATGGCGCTAACTGCTGATTCGTTAATACTTTAGCCTGCGCTAAATTTAAATGTTGCCAACGCTTGGTGTTTGCAAGGTTTAGCCAAATCACATCCCATTTTTCGCTCGCTATTTTAACCTCAAAACTTTGCCTTGCAGGCAATATAGCTAAGCTATTTTCGGCAAGTGCATATTGGTTATTAATGGTTTTTAGCGTGCCCTGGCCAGCCAAGGTATAAAAAAGAGTGTGTTCAAGCGGGTTAGTACGCGCAACACAATAATCACCCAATAAATTTGAGCAACCTGCCAGCTCTATTTCAAGGCTTGGAATTTGCGAAAGCGTGTTTAAATCAATAAACCGCTCTGTACACTCTGGGCCAATATTGAGTACATCTACAATGGTGTTGCGCATAATTTAAAATAATAGTTTTGGATAAATAAAAGAGAGCTTTAAGCATAACCGCAACGCATTATTTTAGCTATATTTAAGCCACTATAATTGCCACACATGCAATAGGACACGAATGAACTCACTACAGCACATAATTAACCGCCGCGATTGGGAAAACCCTATTTCGGTGCAAGTTAATCAAGTAAAAGCGCACAGCCCACTTAATGGTTTTAAAAGCGTTGACCATGCCCGTACAAACACACAATCACAAAAACAAAGTTTAAACGGCCAGTGGGATTTTAAATTATTTGATAAGCCCGAAGCGGTTGATGAGTCATTGCTAAGTGAGGCACTCGCCAGCGACTGGCAAAGTATCCCAGTGCCTTCTAACTGGCAACTACACGGCTTTGATAAACCTATTTATTGTAATGTTAAATACCCCTTTGCAGTTAATCCGCCTTTTGTACCAAGCGATAACCCTACAGGCTGTTACCGCACTGAGTTTACTATTACGGCGGAGCAATTAGCTCAGCGTAATCATATTATTTTTGAAGGCGTTAACTCGGCGTTTCACCTTTGGTGTAACGGTCAATGGGTGGGCTACTCGCAAGATAGCCGCTTACCCAGCGAATTTGATTTAAGCGAGCTGTTAATTGCAGGTACTAATCGCATTGCGGTTATGGTTATTCGCTGGAGCGATGGCAGTTACTTAGAAGATCAAGACATGTGGTGGCTAAGTGGCATATTTCGCGATGTTAATTTACTTACTAAACCGCAACACCAAATACGCGATGTATTTATAACCCCCGATTTAGACGCCTGCTACCGCGATGCAGCGCTACATATAAAAACCGCAATAGATGCGCCAAATAACTACCAAGTAGCAGTACAGGTTTTTGATGGCGAACAAGCACTGTGTGAGCCACACATACAAAGAACTAACAATAAACGCGTTGATGAAAAAGGCGGTTGGAGTGATGTCGTATTTCAAACAATTGATATACAAAACCCTAAAAAATGGACCGCTGAAACCCCGACCTTATACCGCTGTGTTGTAAGCCTGTTAGATGAGCAAGGCAATACAGTAGACGCAGAAGCCTACAACATTGGCTTTAGAAAAGTAGAAATGCTTAAAGGGCAGCTTTGCTTAAACGGCAAGCCTCTGCTTATTCGCGGTGTTAACCGCCACGAACACCACCCCGAAAACGGCCACACGGTGAGTACCACCGACATGATTGAAGATATTAAGCTGATGAAGCAAAATAACTTTAATGCTGTACGTACCGCTCACTACCCTAACCACCCTCGTTTTTACGAGCTGTGTGACGAGCTAGGTTTATACGTAGTAGACGAAGCCAATATAGAAACTCACGGTATGTTTCCTATGGGTAGGCTTGCAAGCGATCCGCAGTGGGCTGGCGCATTTATGTCGCGCTATACGCAAATGGTTGAGCGCGATAAAAACCACGCCTCTATTATTATTTGGTCACTGGGTAACGAATGCGGGCACGGTGCCAACCACGATGCGATGTACGGCTGGTCTAAAAGCTTTGACCCATCGCGCCCAGTGCAATACGAAGGTGGCGGCGCAAATACCACAGCAACCGATATTATTTGCCCTATGTATGCCCGTGTAGATACCCATATTGCCGACGACGCCGTACCTAAATACTCTATAAAAAAATGGTTAAGCCTACCGGGTGAAACGCGTCCACTTATTTTATGCGAGTACGCCCATGCAATGGGTAACAGCCTAGGTAGCTTTGACGATTACTGGCAAGCATTTAGAGAATACCCGCGTTTGCAAGGCGGCTTTATTTGGGATTGGGTAGACCAAGGTTTATCTAAAACAGATAAAAACGGTAAGCATTACTGGGCTTACGGTGGCGACTTTGGTGATGAGCTAAACGACCGCCAATTTTGTATAAACGGCTTATTATTTCCAGACCGAACACCGCACCCAAGCTTGTTTGAAGCTAAATACAGCCAGCAGCATTTACAATTTACACTGCGAGAGCAAACTCAAAACCAATACACCGTTGATGTATTTAGTGATTATGTATTTAGAGCAACCGATAACGAAAAACTGGTTTGGCAGTTAATAGAAAATGGCCAATGTGTAGAGCAAGGCGAGCAAGTTATTAATATTGCTCCGCAAAGCACGCAAACGCTAACGATTAATACAAAATTGGTGTTTAAAGCAGGTGCGCAATATCACCTTAATTTAGATGTTGCATTGATTAACGACTCAAGCTTTGCAAATGCCGAGCATGTATTAAACACCGAGCAATTTAAGCTTATAAATAGCCAAAGTTTAAGCGCTGATGCATTTTCGTCTGCTTTAGCAAACGCCTCAACGCACGGCGCACTAAATATAAGCGAAACCAATACACAGCTAAGTATTGAAGGCGATACCTTTAAACTTGTGTTTAATAGCCAATCAGGCCTTATTGAGCAATGGCTGCACAATCAAACCCAAGTTATTAAAAGCCCATTGGTTGATAATTTTTACCGCGCCCCGCTTGATAACGACATAGGCGTTAGCGAAGTAGACAACCTAGACCCTAACGCATGGGAAGCACGCTGGTTAAGAGCAGGTATTGGGCAGTGGCAGCGTACATGCCGCTCGTTTGAAGTAGTGCAATCAACCTTAGATATACGTATTACCTGTGTATTTAGTTATGAATTTAATGGCGCAGTACAAGCAAAAACAACTTGGCTTTATACACTTAATAATACCGGTGAAATTAACTTAAATGTTGATGTACAACTAAACGATACTCTCCCACCCATGCCACGCATAGGGTTAAGCACAACGCTTAATAAACCAAGCGATACACAAGTAAATTGGCTTGGTTTAGGCCCATTTGAAAACTACCCAGATCGTAAAGCGGCTGCGCGCTTAGGGTATTACAGCGCACAATATAATGAGCTATATACTCCGTATATATTCCCAACCGATAATGGCGTACGTAGTGATTGCCAATTACTAAGCATTAGTAATTTAACCGTAACTGGTGCGTTTTTGTTTGCCGCCAGTGAGTACTCACAAAGCATGTTAACGCAAGCAAAGCACACCAATGAGCTAGTAGCTGATGATTGCTTACATGTACATATTGACCATCAACATATGGGGGTTGGCGGCGATGACTCGTGGAGCCCAAGTACCCATAAAGAGTATTTACTAGAGCAAAAGCAATATAACTACTCTTTAAAATTTAGTGCTAAATAAAACAGCGCTTAACCCATACAAAAATAGCGGCTAATTTAGCCGCTATTTTTTAATACCGAATTGTTATTTACTACTACTGAGGCAGCGATTTATTCGCTAACTTTTTAGCAATTACGTTATCAACCGATAAGCTACCTGCACCTTGTATAGCCAGTGCAGCCGTGGCAACTAACAAAGTAAGTGCGAACTCATAGCCGTTGTTTGCTATAAATAAACCATGACTAATGTGCACGCTAAATATCGCAATCAGCATAGTAAACGCCGTAACTACAGCTGCTGGGCGCGTTAATAAACCAATAGCTAAGGCAATACCGCCAAAAAATTCAGCGCTGCCTGCCATCATTGCAAGCCAGTAGCCAGGCTCAAGGCCAATGCTTGCCATCCACTGTCCTGTGCCTTCAAGGCCGTAGCCGCCAAACCAAGCAAATAATTTTTGTGCACCGTGCGCTGCTAAAATTAAACCAACGGGTACACGTAAAATAAGTGCTGCCATGCCTGCGTTAGAGCTTAATAATGAGTGTAAGTATTTCATAGTGTGATCCTGTTTTATTGTTAATAAGGCTAGTAACCAATGAGTACAGTTTACTATCATCATTTAAAACAATTAATACGAATATTATTGCCAAATTATCAACATGGTGTTTTTAATTACTTAACTAAGTTGCGCCTATTTTGTACTTAGCGGGCATAAACACCTCAGGAGCTAATTTAATAGCGCACTTTTAAGCGTTATTAAACAGTAAACTAATAGCTAAATAGTCCGGCTCTGCTAGTATAAAAAAAGTAGTAAAAATTGGATCCGCTTATGAGCTATAAAGGTAATAGATTGACGTTTTTCCCACCTAAAAATAAGGGGGCGTTCTTTTTTGTTTTCATTACTTTGCTCGCGTTATTTATTACTTTTGATTCTCATGCTGCCGATACATGTAAAATAAAGCACTTAAACTCACCCACACCTGCCTCTGTGCTAAAGGTAAATACTCCTTCTGAACTCACTGCTCAACGCGGTGTTAATCAATACCAAATAAGTTGCTCTGTTAAAAACGGTGGCGTACTAAGCTTTTTACGCCCGGGGTTAGATAGCTTTACTTGGCAGCAAAACAACACTGTAAAAGCGCCCTTAAAAGCAGGGCAAGTAGCCTACTTAATGGACTCGGGGGCTTTTACAGCCACAATAACATTAGAATCAAAGCTTAATTACACACCGCGGTTTAAATGGCAGCCAACTCACATTTATTTTAAAAAAGCGCAGCAACATTCGCTGATTATGGGCTCATTTTATGGGTTGTGCATTACGCTTATTTTTTATGTATTAATAATGGGGCATAGACTTAACGAAAGTGTATTTAAGCTCTACAGCATTTACATTTTTTGTATTGGCAGCTTTATTTTACTCCAAGAAGGGCAACTGTATTTATTTGTAACGCAGCATGTCTCTGGCGTTATTTTTAACTTATACCTACTTAGCATTGGCTTAACCGTACTAAGTGCCACGTGGTTTATGCTTGCGTTGCTCGAGACTAATAAACGCTGGCCTAAATTAACTAAGCTGCTCAAAACATTGGCCTGTACTGTAATGCTATGCGCGGTACTTAAAATGCTCGTTACCGACCTGTTATTTTGGACAATAGCAGGGCATATAATGGCTTATTCTTCGCTGTTTATTGTGGCTGTTATTTTTACTTTAGCAGCCATGCAAGCCCTCAAAGGTGTACGCGAGGCAACACTCGTATTTGTAGCGCTTAGCTTTGTATTAGTAAGTATGATTTTTAGGGTGCTGCTTATTAACCAAAGCCCGTTTATGCAGCGTTATGGGTTTGTGTTAGCGTTTGCGGTTGAATCATTTTTATTAGCTGTTGCGGTTTCAAGGCGCATAAGCCGAATGCGAATTGCACAAAAGCGCGCCGAAACCGAAGCAGACTACGACCCCCTTTGTGGTATTTTAAACCGCAGGGGCTGGGCTAAAAAATCATCCGCGCTTATCAATATGCACGCCAAAAAAGGCGGCGTATTATGTTTGATGTATATAGATTTAGACGACTTTAAACAAATAAACGACAGCTACGGCCATGCTGTAGGCGATGACGCTTTATGCAACGTTGCCCGTTGCTTAAAAAGCAGTGTTCGCAGCAGCGATGCTGTAGGGCGCTTAGGCGGTGATGAATTTGTCGTACTTGCACATTTTTATACTAATGCGCAGGTAAATCCTAAAACTCATCATTTAAAAACCGCCTTAAATAGGCTCACAATAAATCACAACAACGACCCTATAGCCATTAAAGCAAGTATGGGTACTACCGTATTTAGTGAACCGCCCCACTCTATTGATGAAATTTTAAAAGCGGGCGACACCGCCATGTACCACGAAAAAATACAACGAAAGGTTAAACCGCTCACGTTAGTAGATGGCTAAATTTAAGCAATACTGCTTATTGCTATTAAACCGTAGCCGGCTTGGCAAATTGTTTACGGTTTACATAGTGGCTCATAATAATGGTAAATAAAGTTGAGCACACTGCAGCCGCTGCATATACCTGCCAAATCACAAATTCAAACTTAAGCGCGAGTGCAATCACAGCAAAAAACACACAGCCCCCTAACGAGCCAATAATGCCGCCGTTAAGCACCTTATACGCCGAGTATTTTTTATCACTTGCATGCGCAATACTGCCCATAACCGCCAAAATTACCGGAAAAGTAGAAAGTAACCCGCTCCACATTGACCCTATTTTTGCCGATATAAACGTAACTAACATAATAAAGCAGCTGACCAATAACATTTTTAGCGGCAGCTCCCACGCAGCGGTAAAAGGTTTGGCATCGGGCGCAAATTTTAACTTACTCGATGCCAGCGCAAGCACCAATAAAGTACTAAGCGAAAGCACCGATGCAAAGGCAATATTAACCGGCAATAACAAGGTAAATGCACTAAAAGCGCACCATAGTGTTAATGCCGCAAACAGCGCTTTAACCACCCCATATTTTGCAAGCATGGCAGCATAACAAAAACAAAATAAGCCTATACCGCTCATGCCATATAGCGACGCCACAGCCGAGTTACTCGCAAATAACTTACCTTGCTCAAGCGCAATAAAATACGAAATAGGGCCCGATGTAATAGGTAAGCCCGGAATAATACCGCTCACAAAGCTGCCAAAGCGTTTTTGAGCAAAGTGAATAAATAATAAAAGTAATGGCGCAATGGTGAGTTTTAACAGCAACATAAATAACTATAAAGTATGAGAGTTGCGCGTTAGTCTACGTTTAAAATTCCGTACTGTAGAGTGAATAAATATCACTCATACGGTGTAATTATTTTCATCTATAGGTACAAAAAAGGCCACTACAAAAGTGGCCTATTCTTTAATAAATATTGCTTACGTTTTTTTAAATAAAACCTCAGGGTTTACCATGGTTTTCATTTCAAGCACGTTGCCGTTTGGATCTTCAATAAAAAAGGTTTCTTGTTCAAACTCATCACCAACAAAACGACGATACGGTTTATCTAGGTATTCAAGCCCCGCATCTTCTATACGTTTTTTTAAACCGTTAAATTCATCTTCTGATAAATGAATACCAAAATGCGGTACCGCCACTGCGCCCATATCTACATCGTGGCGAACAGTGGGTAAGCGCTCTTCGCTTTGGTGTAAGGTGAGCTCATTACCCCAAAAGTCTATGTCTACCCAGCGCCCTTCTTCGCTGTTCCCTGTTTTACAGCCAAGCACATCACAGTAAAACGTTTTCGCTACTTTTAAATCGCCAGCGGGTATAGCCAAGTGCAAACAGTTAGACATAAATTACCTTTAATCTTTTAAATTTGTATATTAATAACCTCTATTATACATAAAATATAATTTATGAAACATTAACAGCCACAAATAAGCATAGTTAATACCAACCCAGCTTAAAAAGTAGCCTTAATAACATTTAACGCTAACACCCACATTTTATTTATTAGAGATAGTTAGAAAGCGTAAAAGGATTAGTTTAAAATGCGCTGCTATGATTAAATTCTTATTTTTAAAGTTTATAACCTTCTTTTTAGGCTTTGTAGCCTGCTTTGCCATGCACACAACTTTTGCATTGCCTTTAGTTATTTCGGCGGCGCTTACAGGGCTAATTGGCTCGTTTATTCCTTTTCCTACTCGGTTTAAAAATCATCCCTATGCGGCTATTTACGCAGGTAGTTTTGCCGGTATGTGCTCTACACACTTAATTACAAGTTATTGGGAAATAGCCATAATTTCTGTTATTGGCGCCAGTTTATATGTGCTTACCATAAATATGTTTACCGGATTTGGCGGTAAGCTAGGTAGTGTTGCCTTTGCAAGCGTGGCTTTATTTATGTTGGCCAAAGGAATGGTTTTATGAATTTAGAATACCCATTTATAGCCTTACTAGGTGCGTTTTTAACGTTTTACTTAGCCAAACATAATCGTTTTGACGGCATACGTGCATCGGCCTCACTTTCTATCATTGCTTTTTTACTATTAAGTGCTTTAAACCTAAACCCCGACTTATACTCAGTCGTGTTTTTTGGCGGCACATTTATAGGCATGAGCGCCCCACACCGATTTGGTATTTATACCGTGGCCAGCTCATCTATTTTATTTTCGTTTTTATTTGAATACCTGGTACCAAAGCTTGATGGTTATGGCGGTGCGTTAGGTGTGAGTGCGTTTTTATCTATTTGTATTTGCCACATGTTTATTTTACTCGGAGCGCCAAGAAGTAAAAAGCCACTTGGCTAAATCACTCGTTTTTAACCTTAACGCTACTGGTTGGGTAGCCAAATAGCACTTTGCATTTAGCTTTTAATCCTTTCGCCGTATAGGTACTTTTTAATAAATGAGCCCACTGATGAAACGTTATTATTAGTGGGTTATTACTATTTAGCTGCCCTACTATGCCGTATTTACAGGGCTGGTTTTTGTCTTCTTCTACAAAGGTGCCAAACAACTTATCCCAAATAATAAGTACACCGGCAAAGTTTTTATCAAGGTAGCGTTTATTAATTGCATGATGAACCCTGTGGTGCGATGGCGTATTAAATACGCTTTCAAACCAGCCTAACTTAGCCACTATTTGCGTGTGCACAAAAAATTGATACGCCAAATTAAGTGCCACTACGCTAAATACGGTTAAAGGGTCAAAGCCTAGTAGTATCATAGGTAGCCAAAATACCCACATGCCGGCTACTGGGTACATTATGCTTTGCCTAAACGCAGTGGTAAAATTCATTTTAGTGGAGCTGTGGTGAACCACATGCGCAGCCCACAACCAATGAATATGATGCGACGCACGATGAAACCAATAGTACAAAAAATCTTGCAGTAAAAATGCAAAAGCAACGCTTAATACACTTAGCTTTATATCAAATAAGCGGTACTCGTAAAGCATGTAAAAAAATGGCATAAGTAGCAGCAGTGCCATTGCATCTGCGCCTTGGTGCAACAAGGCTAAAACGGTGTTTGCTAGGCTGTCTTTTATATTGTAATAGCGCTTAAATTTTACAAATTCAAAGCATACAAACACTAAAAACACAGGGCTTAGGACAAGTAAAATAATTTCTGAGTTCATACTTTGCCCACCATAAAGTAATGCTGCAGTTTATTTAATGCCTGGGTTATATCTTTACTAATTAAGTGTTTTAGCAAAGCATTTGGCAGCCACCACGGCGCTTTGCAGCGTATACAATAATTAAGCTCGGTAGTGTTACTTTTAGCGCCTGTATTAGCAACTAAATAAATATCACCTTGATGGTTTGCCACAGGCTTATTACCTACTATTTGGTAGCAAATGTGGCTGGGGTTAGCCATTATTATACGCTCATTAAACGTGGCATTTGCCATTTTTACTTGCCTAATGGCGCCTTTACCGCCTTTTAGCTCACCGCTATTTGCTGTTTTTATTAGCTCAAACTTGGCATTAAAAAAGCGATCTAACTGCTGATGATCCAGCAAGGTGGTTATTATTTGCAAAGGATCTGCATTAAGCGTTTGTTTTATTGATATAAAGATCATTGTTTACAGCGAAGATAATTACTCATGTAACTAGCATATAAAAATTGAACATGGCAAGCTTGCTCATACACGACCATTTTTTAGCTTTAGACGACAAATGCATACACTGGCTGATCATTACTTTTCGAGCATTTTAGATTACTTGCAAACCCAAGGGATTGATTCTAATACGGCTCTTAAGGTAATCGGGTTTACTGAATTTAGTCGCCAGCATAGTCAGCAATTAGCACCCCGTATTAGTTTACAAAGTTACAATGCGCTGCTTGTGTATGGCCAAAAAGCGCTAAACGATGCGCTGTTTGGTTTTACTTTAGGTATGCACATTCGTCCCGCAGATTACGGTATATTGGGCTATTTAATAGAATCGAGCGATACCCTAAGTAGCGCTATAAAGGCACTGTTAAATTACGACAGCTTAGTGGCAGATATTGGTAAAGCGCAGTTTTTGCAAACTGCAGACACCGCTACAGTGCGCTGGCATGCTCATCCTCATTGTAATGAACAAGTAGTATTACGAAACATGACTGCGTGGGTAAGCGTTATTCGCCAATTAATAAACGCATCGCTTTGCCCAAGCAGTATCAGCTTTATACATAATTGGCCTAAAAGGCACACACAACTGTTAGAAGCGTGGTTTAAATGCCCCGTTATAAGCGGCGCAGCGCATAACCAAATAAACTTTCCGAGCAGTTATTTAAACCTTGCCTTTAAAACCGACAACGCCATTGTAAATGCTACATTTAAGCAGCTTTCACAACAGCAGCTATCGCATTTTAAAAGCCAGCAGTGCCTAACAGAAAAAGTTAAACAGCTACTTATTGCAAAAACAACATTACAAAAGTGCCAGCTTATTGCAGTTGCAAGCGCATTAAACGTAACACCGCGCACACTACAGCGACATTTAAAAAAACAACATGTAACCTTTGCGCAATTGCTCGAACAAGAAAGAAAAAGCCGCTCCCACACGTTAATTGGCACGCTCCCACTTTGCGAACTAGCTAACCTGTTAGGCTTTAAAGATCAGAGCTCGTTTAATCGTGCTTTTTTACGATGGCACCATTGCACACCCACACAATTTTTAAAACGTAAATGAACCACAGTGTTATTCACATTAAATAAACATTTATGGTATACCTTTTAATCAACACTCTTTAAACTAGAGCGCATAATAATTAAAAATGTGGGTTAAATTTGTGCGTGTAGTATTAAGTATTTGTGTGTTTATGCTTTATAGCGCCATGTGCAACGCACAGACCATTACCTTTGTAGCAGAAGATCTCCCGCCTTATCATTTTATAAATGAAAATAACGAACCCGACGGCGCATTAGTCGATTTAGCCAAAGCCACCATTAAACATACAAAGCTATCCGCCAAGTTTGAAATAATTCCTATGGCGCGTATTTTTACAATGCTTAAAAACAACCCAAATGCAATTGCGTTGTCTCTTTTAAAAACCCCTATTAGAGCAAGGCAATACACCTGGCTAGGTGAGTCATACTTTGCCGATGCTTATTTAGTTAGCTTAAAAAACCGTACTGATGAAGTTACCCACCTTAATCACGCAAAATTTTACCAAGTGGCCACAATACGTGGCTATTCAAGTGCCACCTATTTAAAAAACGCCGGTTTTACCGAAGACAAAAACCTAGTTCTTGTAAGCTACTATCAGCAACTGTGGCAAATGCTTTATAAAAAACGCATCGACTTTGTACTAACCAACACACTTACGTTAAATAACGAGCTAAAGCACTCAGGCCTAAATCCCAATTTAATAACTAAGCGAATTCATTTAACCGACTACCCTTCAAAATTATATTTTAGTGCCAACAAAACCCTAGATAAACACACCGCAAGCGCTATTAGCCATGCACTTAACACGCTAAAAGAAAACGGCGAATATCAGGCTATTTTAACCAAGTGGCAGCTACCGCTTCCGGCTACTGCCAACAAGTTGTAATAAACAGGGTCTATAATTTTAGCAACGCAAACACTGCTAGTTGGCTATGCGAACAATTAAAACACCTCAGGGTATAAAACTCAGTTACCAAGACGAAGGCGATAAAAAAGCCCCTGTAATCATACTTATTATGGGTTTAGGCGCACAAATGACCGTGTGGCCGGACTCGCTTTACTACACCTTAGTAAAAAAAGGCTTTAGGGTTATACGCTTTGATAACCGCGACACTGGCCTTTCTACTCATTTAGAGCATCACCCTAGCCCGAGTTTATTTAAATCGTGGTTAAGTAAACGCCTGCCCATACGCACGCAAACCCCCTATTTACTTGATGATATGGCAAACGATGTATTGGCGCTTATGGCGGCGCTTAAAATAAAAAAAGCGCATTTTGTAGGTGCTTCTATGGGCGGTATGATTGCTCAGCTAATTGCAGCTCAACATAAAAAAAAGGTGCTAAGTTTAACCACTATTATGTCAAGCTCTAGCCTGCCAAGGCTGAATGCCAAAAGCATTGGCGTATTTATAAAGCTTGCCAAATTAAAGCCCAAAACATCCAGCCGTGATGAGGCGATAAACTACAACATTAAACTTAACCAACTTATTGGCAGCCCCGCTTACCCTCAATCAGAAGACGCACTTCGCCATCATGCAACGCAAATTGTAGAGCGCTCGCATAATCCAAGTGGCTACAAACGCCAGCTTATTGCTATGGCCGCGAGTAAAGACAGGCAACATTTAATTCGTAAAATTAAAACGCCTACTTTAGTAATTCACGGCAGCGACGATGTGGTAATACCCGTAAGTGCAGGCAAAAAAACGGCAAGCCTTATAAAAAAAGCCAAGCTAAGAGTAGTCCCTGGGATGGGCCATAATTTTGCGCCAGAACTTATGCCTCTTATGACAAAGTGGATAGTTAAGCATGTAAAAAAAGCGCAGCGCAAACACCTAAATAAAAAACGTAAAAAACAACAGCAACAAAAAACCACTTTGGTATAACCAAAAAGGCACTATAAAAACTACGAAAACAAAAAATTGGTAATGTTGATATTTTAAATTGGTATGTTAGATTAAAGTTAAGCGAAGTTAATATCGCTCATTTTTAATATCATCACACAGAGACAACAATGAAAAATCTAACATCTACTTTTAAACTCACAGCACTGGCTGCTGTTACCCCTTTGCTATTTATGGGCTGTGCCAGCACAAGTACACCTGTTGATAGTAATGTCGCAGTACCTGCGTCAAAATTTGATTTATCGCAATGGAAAATAAACGTACCTGTAGATCTCAATAACGATGGAAAAATAGATACCGTAGACGTAGAAGAGATCCAAACCTACGCGCACCCTGATTTTTTCTACCTTGATGATCAAGGTTATATGGTATTTACCTCGCCAAATAAAGCGCTTACCAGTGCCAATTCAACCAATACCCGCAGTGAACTAAGACAAATGATCCGCGGCACCAATACCAAAATAAAAACTAAAAATTCAAAGAATAACTTTGCCCTAGCTGTACACCCGCTATCGGAGCGCTTTGGCTCGGTAGGCGGAAAAATGGAAGCCACCCTCAAGGTGGATCATGTTGCACTTCGCGCTAACGATCCTAATAAAAAAGCCGCTTACTCTGTGGTGGTAGGGCAAATTCACGCAGGTAAAGATCAAGCCCTAATAGATACAAAACTGGGTTTTGGCTGGGGTAACGAACCACTTAAAATTTATTATAAAAAATGGCCTGGCCATAAAACCGGATCTGTTTTTTGGAATTACGAACGTAACTTACCAAAAAAAGATCCTAACCGAACCGACATTACATACCCTGTGTGGGGTAATACCTGGGAAAACTCGGACGATCCCGGTGCGACAGGCATAGCGCTTGGCGAAGACTTTAGTTACACAGTAAACGTGCATAAAAACATGATGTACTTAACCTTTAGCGCCCAAGGCAAAAAAGACGTTAACTACGCAATTAACTTAGGCAATAACGTAGATGCCTATGGCAAGGTAGATGAAAAAGATCACCCTAATGGCTATGCTGCCGATTGGCATTACTTTAAAGCGGGTGCTTATAACCAATGTAGCACCAAAAGCGCTAAAGGCATTTGGTACCCAGGTTGTTTAGGCACTGGCGATTGGGCCACCGACAAACAAAATGGTGATTACGCCCAAGTGAGCTTTAAAAAATTAGTATTAAGCCCATCAACTAAGCCGTAAGCGTTGTTGTAGTTAAGTAGTTTTTAAGTGATGTAAACAGTGGCGATGGTAAATTATTAATGTCGCACCAGCGCCACTGAATACATTTATTTGGCTCGTTTAACACAGGCTCGCCGCCCTCGTAATCGGCTTTTACATATAAAGTAATGTAGTGTTTATTCTCAGCACTAAAAATATCGTTAGTAAAATCAAGCTTAGTAATTTTACTCACATTTAGCCCTGTTTCCTCAAATACCTCGCGTATTGCGCACTGCTCAACACTTTCACCAAATTCTAAATGCCCACCAGGCGTTGCCCATGTATTTGCACCATGCGCCCCTATTCGCTCACCTAATAAAATAGTGTTTTGGCGCATTATAATAACCGCAACCCCTACTCTTACTACGTTACTCATATTGTGTTTTCTCTTATTTTAATTGCGCGCCATGCTGAGCCACACGCTTTGTATTGTCAATTTTGTATTTTAAAACCCAACGTGTTGTTTAACTTTTAGCCGACCATAGTCGAATACCTATCGGTTAAAAAAAAGCCTACCTTTTGTAAGGTCTCTCACACATATTTAGTATTAGGAGCCCACTATGTTAGGCCCATATAAACAACAATACGAAAGCTTTAAACAAAACCCAGCACAATTTTGGCTTGAACAAGCAAAGCGCTTACCTTGGTATAAAAATCCCGAACACGCCTTCACACAGGACACTGACGGCCTTTACCATTGGTTTGATGATGGCCAACTAAACACCAGCTTTTTAGCGCTCGACCAACACGTTATTGCCGGTTTTGGCGAGCAAACCGCGCTTATTTACGACTCCCCCGTTACCAACACGCAGCAGAAGTATAGCTACTACCAGCTACAGCAAGAGGTAGCTAAATTTGCCGGTGTAATGCAATCGTTAGGCGTTAGTAAAGGCGACCGCGTTGTTATTTATATGCCCATGATCCCCCAAGCTGTAATAGGCATGCTGGCCTGCGCCCGATTAGGCGCTATACACTCTGTGGTATTTGGTGGTTTTGCAGCGCATGAACTCGCCGTACGTATAGACGATGCTAAACCTAAACTCATACTGAGCGCTTCGTGCGGTGTAGAGGTAGATAGCGTAATAGAATATAAACCGCTGATTGATCACGCCATAGATCTTGCCAATCATCAAATAGATCACTGCGTTATTTACCAGCGCGAACAAGTAGCTGCTACGCTTATCCCCACAAGAGATATTAACTGGGATGAGGCAATGCAAACAGCCACTGCAGTAGAGCCAGTACCTGTAAGTGGGCGTGATCCTCTTTATATTTTATATACCTCAGGCACCACAGGCACGCCTAAAGGCGTAGTACGTGAAAACGGCGGCCATGGTGTTGCTATGCACTACAGCATGGAAGCCGTTTACGGCATGCAGCCCGGCGAGGTGTTTTGGGCTGCCTCAGATATAGGCTGGGTCGTTGGGCACTCCTACATAGTGTATGCCCCGCTAATTTATCGCTGTACAACAGTGTTGTTTGAAGGCAAACCAGTTCGCACACCTGATGCCAGTGCATTTTGGCGAGTAGTAGAGCAATACCAAGTAAATGCATTATTTACAGCGCCCACTGCGTTTAGAGCCATCAAAAAAGAAGACCCAAATGCAGAGGGCTTTAAGCAGTACAACACCAGTAGTTTAAAACGACTATTTTTAGCTGGCGAGCGGCTCGACCCGCCAACGTACAACTGGCTAAAAGAAAAAACCAACCTGCCAATACTCGATCACTGGTGGCAAACAGAAACCGGCTGGGCCATTGCCTGTAACCCCGTAGGCATAGAAGAATTAGTAACAAAACCAGGTAGCTCCACCGTGCCAACCCCTGGGTTTGATGTGCAAATATTAAATATTCAAGGCGAGCAATGCGCACCAAACGAGCAAGGCGTGGTGGCTATAAAATTGCCGCTGCCACCAGGTTGCTTACCCACCATTTGGCAAAACACAGCGCGCTTTAAAACCGGTTATTTAACTCAGTACCCGGGGTATTATCTTTCCGGCGATGGTGGTTACATAGATGACGATGGTTACCTATTTATAATGGGCCGCACAGACGATGTTATAAACGTAGCAGGCCATAGGCTTTCAACCGGCGAAATGGAAGAAATAGTCGCATCCCACCCAGCCGTTGCAGAGTGCGCGGTGTTTGGGGTTACCGATACACTAAAAGGCCAATTACCGATGGCCATGATCGTACTTAAAAACGACTTTACCGGCTCCCCTACCGATGTAGAGCAAGAGCTTGTGCAAACAGTACGCAACCAAATAGGCGCTATAGCGTGCCTTAAAACGATAGTAAGCGTAGAGCGATTACCAAAAACTCGTTCAGGTAAAATACTACGCAAAAATTTACGTCAACTGGTCGATGGCGACGAACTACAAATTCCTTCAACCATAGACGATGCCGGCATTTTTGAAGAAATAAACCAGCAGCTCACCCTGCGTTAAATCCAACCTAACAAAGCCATTTTATATTTAAAATAAAATGGCTTTTACTTTGACTGAAATTTTATACTCATTAGCACTTTCTTACTTAATGCTAGGGTCTGTTGATCTTTTAAGGTTAAATTTGCAGCTGTCTGTTTGGTATTTAGGCAAGGCAGAGCCTATATAGTGTGGTTGTTCCCCACAAATAGGCGATAACGTAGCATTAATGCCAAACAGGCGCTGCCCAAAGGGTTCTTCCTAGGGGCTATTTACTCTTTGTTGCCTACATGGATGTAGGTAAAGGGCGTGAGCAGGACGCGGAAGCTTTGCTTGGCTTTTACTTAGCCCACTAGGTTACAAACCTCGCGCCGCGATTAAATAGCCCCTAGTTTGAACAAATTTTAATCCGCAAAGGTCAACAGACCCTTAGAACATTAAACAGGATTGTGCATGCTTCGCTTATTACAAACACTACTTGCCACCAGCCTACTATTTACAGGTTTTATGGCGCAAAGTTACGAAATTGAAGATTTAGGCGATGGCCTCCACCGCTTTATTGACGACAGACACCGCTCGGTATTTTTAATCACCCCACAAGGTGCAATAGTTACCGACCCACTTAATAAAAAAGCTGCCACGTGGTTAAAGGAGCAAATTAAAACTCGCTATAACGTACCCGTTAAATACGTTGTATACAGCCATAATCACAGCGACCATATTTACGGCGCAGAGGTATTTAAAAGCCCGCACACAACCTTTGTTGCGCACAAACTTACCGCGCAAGATATTAAAAACACGAAAATAAAAACGGTTATGCCTAACCTTACTTTTGATGATGAACTAATACTTAGCCTTGGCGGCTCAACCTTAAAACTTAACTACCACGGCCCTAACGATGGCCGAGGCTCAGTAAGTATGCTGTTCGAAAAACAAAAAACACTATTTGTGGTCGACTGGATAGTCATTGGCAGAATGCCATGGCAAAAACTGTGGAGCTACGATATTCAAGGTATGATTAATTCAACCCAAGCGGTTTTAAATTACGACTTTAATACCTTTGTGGGCGGCCATGCCGATATGGGTAATAAAGCCGATGTTGCACGTTATTTAAGTTATATAGAGCAACTGTACAGCCAAGTAACCGCAGGCGCGCTTGCAGGGCAAAGCCTAGAGCAAATAAAACAAAACGTTAAGCTCGATGAATTTTCAGATTTAAAGCAATATAAAGCATGGCTGCCACTTAATATTGAAGGCGTATACGAGCGTCTTATGGAAGAGTCGGGCATGGGCTGGCGCAGCGATTTATAAATTGTATGCGTACGCATTTGTAGCTTGAATACAAGTGCATACGTATTCACATTGAATTAACACTGCAAGCTTGTGATAGTGCACTTTTTGTATGCTAAGGCGCCACCATGAAATTAGTTGCTTTACTGTTTAGCTTATCAATATTTGTAGTGCATACCAGCTATGCAAACACGCCCAAAGTGCAAGTAAGCAAGGGCCATATTGAGGTGATCGACAATATAGAATCACAGTTTGTAAAAAACCGTTTTTTAAATGTATGGCTACCGCCAGGTTACAACAAAAACACCACCTACGATGTACTTTACATGCACGATGGACGCATGCTGTTTGATGCCAATAGCACATGGAACAAGCAAGAATGGCGCGTAGATGAAGTAGCCGGCTCATTAATAGAGCAAGGCAAGGTACGCCCATTTATTGTGGTAGGCATTCCAAACGCCGTAGAAAACCGCCACAGCGAATACTACCCACAACAACCGTTTGAGGCCTTGAGCAAACAAAAGCAAAACGCCCTATACCAGTTAGAAAAATACCCAGGCCATAAATTATTTGCCTCTAAGGTGTACTCTGATAACTACTCAAGCTTTTTAGTTAAAGAGGTTATTCCTTATATAGAGTCTAACTACAACGTAAACAAAGGCGCGCAGCACCGCTATATTGGTGGCTCTAGCATGGGTGGGCTTATATCGTGGTATACACTACTTAATTACCCTAACGAATTTGCAGGCGCTATTTGTATGTCGACCCACTGGCCGGGTATTTTTAGCCACGACGACGAAGTATTTGCCGAGTTTAAAAATTACATTGCCAACAACATCGAAAAGCTGAGTAACCAAAAAGTGTATTTTGATTATGGCGACAGCACTTTAGATGCCATGTACCCTAAGCTACAAGCGCAAATTGATGATTTATTTATGGCGCAACAATACCCAGCAAAGCTATGGCAAAGCCAGTATTTCCCGGGGGAAGATCACACCGAAAACGCATGGGCAAAACGCTTACACATTCCCCTTGAGTTTATGTTTAGAAACACCAAACAAGCTGCAGCCGAATAATCATTTATACCAATCCGCTTGATTAAGTGATCTATTTTGAGGATGGGTATTATAAGTAATACGCCCTATCAGTAATCATAAAAAAGCGGCTTAACGTTCATTGCGTTAAGCCGCTTTTTTAATACACTTTTAAACCTAATTAACCTAATAACTAACTAAAATCGACCACCACTTCATAGCGCCCTGGCATGTCGTTTACATCGTAAACCCAGCCGTGGCGTTTTATTATTTTTTCGCTTAACTGCAGGCCTAGTCCGTACCCTATGCTGGCGTGTTTTGCTGAAGGCGAGATCCCTTTAGGGGCATCGTCTTGCTTACTACAATTAACAATAGTGACTTTACTGCCTTGCTGCGTAATATGTACTTGGCCAAATTGGGTATGTTGGTAGGCATTACGAATTAAATTAGTCAGTACTATGTGGCACGCAGTAGCATCGGTGGTAATAACCCTCTCTTGCTGGGTGTTTAAAACCACCTCAACGTGCTTAGCATTAAGTAAGTAGTTAAGCTCATTACTCAGGGTCGTTATTTTATCACTAAGGTTTACAGGTTCTGGACTACTTTGCTGATCTTCGTTGCGGCTTAGCCATAATAACGTATCGGTTAAATCGCTCATGGTTAAACCGGCACGCTCTATACGCTCAAGTGTAAGCTGTTGTTTATCACTTAACGGGGCTTTTTCGCTCAGCCGATTGAGTAGCTCAACGTTACTGCGAATAACCGAAATTGGCGTACGCAGCTCGTGGCTGGCATAGCTTAAAAAGCGCTGCTCACGCTCTACGCTTTCATTCGCGGAAAGCAAGCTGCTGCGTATTAATGTGGCTAAAGTGTTTAGTTCGTTATATGTAAAATCAGGCGGTGTTTGCTGCAGATTAGTTTGGTTTAACGATTTAGCCCAACCCCTTAACGACTCCACTGGCTTGGCTATTTTTTTCATTACCATAAACAAAAAAAACGCAAATAACACAATGGCCGCAATGCCTGTAATGGCAATCCATAGCATGCGTTGTTCGGGCTCTATATTAGCGAGCAATTGTGGTTTGTCTTTTTCGAGCATAATGCGCGATATATAACGCGGCTCGCCTTCGGGGTTTGGATAATACACCACAAAAAATAAATTTTGTGGCATAGAAAACATCGATGGCCTGTCTTTTGTTTTATGTAAAAACCCCACCTCTGTTGGTTTTTTAAAACGCTGCTGAATTGACGCAGGCATGTCTTCCCAGCGACTTGCTATATTAAAGCCCACCAGCTCTTTTGTTTCCCCAGGCTTTACTTCAGTGGTTTGCGAAAGCTTTAACATAACTCCGTTTAAGCCTTTATCTAGCCCATCAATAAAGTAATTTACACTTAAAAACGAAAAGCCAATGGCCATAGCAGAGCTAAGCACCACCATACTGGCAAAAAAGTAGAGCCTTAAACTAGGCCTTATTTTCATTGTGGTTGCCCTTCATTTGCTGTTATTGCAAAGCCCACACTAGGAATGGTCTCAAGTGTAACTTGGTGTGTGGTGGCTTCTAATTGCTTACGTAAATGATGCACATGCACTTTTAAACTGTTGCTGTCGGGCTGCTCTTCGCCCCATATAGCTTGCATAATGCTACTGCGCGTAACAGGCTGCGGCGCATGGCGTACTAAGGTTTCTAGCAATTTAAATGCAATGGGCGATAACTTTAATGTTTGCCCCTCTACATCGGCACTGCGCTTTGCTAAATCTAAATTTAAATTAGCTAAGGTGAGGCGTTTTGCCTCACCACTTTTGCGCTTTGCCAGCACTTGTACCCGCGCTACTAGCTCTTTCATGGCGAAGGGTTTTACTAAATAGTCGTCGCTACCGGCGGCAAAGCCCTCAAGTTTATTATCGAGGCTATCGCGTGCGGTCAACATTAATACCGGAATATCTTTACCTTGTTCACGCAATGTTTTGCACATTGTTAAGCCGTCCATTTTGGGCATGTTTACATCTAAAATAATCATCTGATAATCATTAATTTGCAGTAAATTTAAGCCCAAAACGCCGTTGCTTGCATGGTCACACTCAATGTCTTCTATATCGAGGTAATCAACAATTGTTGTTGCCAGGTCTATGTCGTCTTCAACCAGTAGTACGTTTATCATTAAGAGGCAGCTCCTTCGGTGCGTTTACCACTTAAAAAGTCTAACACATTGGCAAGTAAGCGCTTAATGTCTATTTGAATCATTAATAATGCCGGAATAAGGATTAATGTAATAACCGTGGCAAACAAAATACCATAACCAAGTGATGCCGCAGCAGGAATTAAAAACTGTGCCTGCATTGAGGTTTCGCTTAATAACGGCACTAAGCCCGCATAGGTGGTAATTGAGGTAAGCATTACCGCGCGCAGGCGGCTTGTGCACGACTCTACAATGGCATCGTGCGTGCTCATGCCTTCATCTTTTACCAGCTCGTTAAAGCGCGATACCAATAATAGGCTGTCGTTTACAACCACCCCACTGAGCGCCAAAATACCATTTAAAGAAAGTATGCTGATGGTTAAGTCGTTCCACCAATGGCCTAAAATAGCCCCCACAATACCAAACGGAATCGCCACCATAATCAACATAGGTTGAATGTACGATTTAAGCGGAATCGCCAGCAATACGTAAATAACTAATAACGCGGCTATAAACATAGTGGCCATTGAGCCTGTTGTTTCGTCTTGCTCTTCGGCTTCTCCGGCAAAGTGAATACTTAAGTTAGGAAATTGCGCGTTAAGCTCAGGCACTAAGTCGCGGCTTAAGTTAGCAACTAATTCGTTAGATGCCACAATGTTTTTATCTACTTGTGCGCTTAAGTAAATTGCACGTAAGCCATCAATGCGGGTTATTTCATCTTGCTGATATTCGCTGCTTATATTGGCTACGTTAACCAAAGGTACTACGGTGCCATCGGGTAACCTAATACGCGATTGCATTATATCGGCTGGTGTTTTACGGGCGTTTTCTGGGTAACGCACACGTACTTTTACTTCGTCTTTATCGCGCTGGTAACGCTGTACAATTGCTCCACCAAAAGCTTGTAATACTTGCTCTGATAGGCTCGCCGTATCCATACCTAAAGCGCGCCCTTGTGCATTTAAGGTAAATTTAAGCTGTGGCTGACCTGGGTTTAAATTATCGTCTATGCCATTAACACCAGCAGTATTTTGTAAGCGCTCTTTAAACAGTGCGCCTGCGGCCATTACGGTTTCGTCATCCCAGGCTTTTAGCTCCACTTTAAAGTTATCAACCATTTTACGTGTAGCCAATACTTGTAGCTTTTTACTGCCCTCTGGCATACCGGCAAGGCGCTGCCATTCTTGTGCAAATTCGCTTGCAGTAAAGTCGCCCTCGTTTAATAGCTCAACACTTACCGTACCGCTAGTATCGCTACTGCTCACTAATTGTAAGCTCGTTATTTCGCTTTCTTGCGAGTCAAACTTATCCATTAAATTTTGCTGGGCTTGTAGTGCACTTTGCTCAAGCGCTAACAAGTTTTTATTAGTTTGCCCATACGCTGCATCGTTTTGCATAACAAGCTCAGCGGTTACGGTATCGCCGGCAATACTTGGGAAAAAACCTACTTTTACTGCACCGGTCATAGGCATACCAACAACCAGAATAAAAAAGGCCACAAATGCAGCAACAATGGCGTATCTAAATCGTAATGAGTATTCAATAACGCGGCGGTACACTTTATCGCTAAACCAAGTTAGACCGCTGTCGGCGCCGTGCTGCACCTTTGACCACAAGCCACTAAGACCCGACTTTAACTGGCGTTTAGTGCTTACGTGGGCTAAATGCGACGGTAAAATAAGTTTTGACTCAACAACCGAAAGCAGTAAACAAATCGTCACTACGGTCGCAAACTGAGAGTAAATTTTACCTAAATTGCCAGATACATTCGAAAGCGCAACAAACGCCGCTACCGTGGTTAATACCCCAAATATGGTGGGGACAGCCACTTTCATGGTGCCTAAAATCGTGTTATTAAGGGTGTCGCCGTGTTTTTTGCGAGTGGTGTAAATACTCTCCCCTACAACCACGGCATCGTCGACCACGATCCCCAACGCCATAATAAAACCAAAGGTGGTCATTTCATTTATGGTCAGCGCGGTGTAGCTGTCGGTCATAAAGTACAGTGTGCCAAAAAATACAAATGGCAAGCCACCTGCAACCCATAGCGCAACGCGTACATTTAAAAATATCGCTAAAATAACAAACACCATAATAATACCGGTTACGGCATTTTTAGTAAGCAGCGATAGGCGCTCGGTGATCATGGTGCTTTTGTCGTGCCAGCTTTCAAGCTCTACATTTTGCGGTAATAAGCCGCGCTCGTGCCATGTATCAATTACGCTTTGTGCTTGCTCAACTATGGTGGTTATATCGCTATTTTCATTCATTAAAATTTCAATGCCTACGGCATTTTGTTGGTTATAACGACTTAGTGAGTTGGTATCTTCTGCGAATGTGTCGGTAACGGTTGCTACATCACCTAATTTAATTTGTGTGCCTGATTGCGTTGTAAGTAACACTATATTGGCAAAGTCGCGCTGCCAGTAAGCTTGATCGGCCGCTTTTAGGCGCATTATTTTATTGCTATCGCGCAAGCTAGTAGAAAGCGGGCTCGATGATTCGTTGTTAATCACCTCGCTTACATCGCTAATTGTTAAACCGTAGGCTTGTAGTTTGCCTTCGTCGATTTCTACCGACATCATAGGGTCAAGCACGCCCGATTGCTCTACATCGCTAATGCCCGATTTAGCTAATAAATCGGCTTTTAGTTTTTCACCTAGGTTTTGCAACGTATGGCGGTCGGCATCACCAAACAATTGTAAGGTTAATGCGTGATCTTGCCTACGCGCTTTGTCGATCACCGGCTCTTCGGCATCTGCCGGAAAGTTATTTATGGCATCAACTTGGTTTTTAACATCGGTGAGTAGCTCATCAAGCGAGTAATCGGTTTTTTTCTCAATGCTTACATGACTGCCGCTGGCATCAGATGTAGAGGTAATGCGCTTAATACCCGGTACGGTTTCAAGGGCTTCTTCTACTTTTAGGGCGATGCCTTCTTCTGCTTGTAAGGCATCGCCACTGTCGTAAACCACCGATACCGAAATAGTATCTGGCTCAAGGCTTGGAAACGCCTCTTTACGCAAAGTAGAAAGCGACATTATGCCCATAACTATTACGCTAATGAGTAATAAATTGGCGGCCACTGAGTTGTTAGCGAACCAGCTAATAATGCCGTGCAAAGGGTTAGTATTATTAGGTAATTGCGGTGCTTGATGCGGGCTCATTATGGCATCTCCTCAACAATTGGGTTTACTAACATATCGTTTAAGTAGCTTACGAGTGGGCGAGCCACTACACGTAAATTAGTGTGTCCTTCAATAGGAGAGATATAAACGTAATCACCGCGCTCAAATAGTTTTTGCGCTTGAATGCTCATTAACGTATTTTGCTCGTTTACGTACCAAATTAAGCCCTCTTGCGATACTGCAGAGGCGGGTAATTTAATTACGTTGTTAAGCGCTTTACCGGCAATTTGTACCGCTAAAAATGTACCTGGTAACAATGGTGTTGCTTGCTCAAAAGGTTTGTCTAGCGCAACCACTACACTGCGCTGGCGAGTGCTATCGTCAAGATGCTGCTCAAAACGAGCAATGTAACCTTGCCACTGATTCTGTGTTGTTACATCACTTAAAATAACCTCGCCCGACTTATCGCTTGCCAAGTTTTGCCATTGGCTTAATGAAAGCGGTACGCTAATTTCTACTTTGTCGGTGCTGTTTAATGTAGCAAGTGTATCGCCGATGCTTACGTAAGTGCCTAAATCTACATCGCGCGATAAAATAACAGCATCAAACGGCGCACTTATATGGGTGTTTTTTTCATCACGCTGCGCAGTTTGGAGTGCGTATTGGGCGTTATCGGCCGTTGCTTGGGCAGCTTCTAGCTGTAGCGTTCTAAATACTAAAGGTGAGCTTGGCGCTTGTGTTACACCCGAGCGCTGCCATTCACGCTTTGCTTGGTTTCCTAAGTCTTGCTCTTCTTGTAGGGCAAGTTTGGCATCTGCCAATGTGGCTTTAGCGCTCGCGACTGCTTGTAAGTATTCGGTGTTATCTATTTGTGCAAGCACTTGGCCCTTTTTAACTACATTACCGGTAGCAAATTGCTCGCTCATATTCGTTATTTCGCCCTTAACTTGTGCTTTTAAGCTAAGTGCCCAGTGTGCTTTAGCCTCACCGTGGCCGCTAACATAGGCTTGATACGTACTTGGCACAGCGTTAATAACCGATACATTGGGTGCCACAGATTTAGCCGGCTCAGGCTTTGGGCCATTTGCTTGCTGCGCCATTTTTTGGCCGTTATATGAAATAGCAAGCCCTATACAAACAATGGCAACAATAGTTACAACAACAGGTACTGGCGAAATTTTCATGACGATACTCCAAGGCCCAAGGCAAGGCCTAAATCTATACGGTTAGTTAAAAGGGTGTAATTTATTTGGCTAAGCTGAGCTTGTAGGTCGTACACCTGCTGCTGCACGGTTAGTAAGTCTAAAATATCAACCAAACCTTGCTGGTATTTGCTTTGGTAGTTGCTATAACTGCGCTTAGCACTGGCAAGTGCTTTACTAATTTGTAGCTGCTGCTGTGTTAATGATTGCTCTTGGCCTAGTGCGTTTTCTACTTCGTTTACGGCGCTAAGTAGCGTGTCTTGGTATTCCCAAAACGCCTGTTCGGCATTTAATTTTGCAATATCAACTTGTGCACGAAGTGCCCCGCCTTGAAACAACGGCGCACTTAAACTGCCTAATAAGTTCCATACTGGGCTGGTTAATAATGCTTGGCTGGGTGTAGTTGCTAAATCGCTAAGCGATGCCGAAAGCGTAATGCTTGGCAGTAAATCTTTGTAAGCTACATCCACTAAATAACGTTTAGATTGAATATTGTAATAGGCACTTTGTAAATCGGGGCGACGCGCTAAATCTTGCTCTGGTAGCGCGCTTAGCGGCTCAATAACCTCAGGTAAAACAGAGGTAGTAGGTAAGTTTTCAAGTCTATCAACGCCCACTAATAATACTAAAGCGCGTTTAGCTTGTGCTATTTGTTCTTGATAATCGGCAATAGTGGCTCGGGTTGAAGCGGTATTTGTACGCGCGGTATCAAGGGCTTCTAAATCACCTAAGCCGTATTGGTAACGCTCAACAATACTTTGCTCGTTATTTTCTAAAACCGTTAAGCGCTGCTGCTCTATGTTAAGTAAATCTTGCTGCAAAATAATGTTTAAATACGTGCGTATCACGCTGGCTACTAAGGTGTCTTTAGCGCCTTGGTAAGTGGCCTGATTACTAGCTATGGTCATGTCTTGCGCGGCTACGTTATCAGCAATTTTTTGCCATACGTCGACCTCCCAGCTAACCCCTAGTGATGAGCTGTACTGTGTGCCAGTTGTTTCGTTGCGCTGAGCGTCAAAATCGGCATCTACACTAAACCACTGGCTTGCTGCGGTAACATCGCGCTGCGCATAAGCAAGTTTTAGCGCCACATGCACTTGGTTAAACGAAGGATTATTTGCAACGGCTTGGTTAATAAGCGAATCAAGCCCCGCTATATTCACTAAATCAGTGATATAACTTACCTCGGTTGCATCATCTTGTGTGTATTGCCAATTTGCATGCTGCTTTAGCGATTGCTCGGTGCTATTACCTGTATAGCTTGGCTGGCTACTACACGCAGCAAGCGTGCAGCTAAGTGCAAGCAATAAAACCGTTGAGCGCTTTTTAAAATAAACCATTTAACTGTGCCTAATTTACATCATTACACACAGTGTATTAGGGCAAGGGTTAAGGATGGGTTAAAAGGGGTTAATTTACTTTAGACAAATTAGTATTTGCCTCGTTTAGCCAAATTACGTAGCCTTTGGCAAAAATATTCACTTAAAACTCATATGCATAAATTAATTTTTACCCTTTTTTTAATACTCCCTACGTTATTGCAGGCTCAAGTAACCTTAAGTGATAAAACCATTATATACAGTGGCCAAATCAACAAACAAAATAACAATACGGCAGCTGAGCTTTTAAAAACTAACCCTACAATTAATACATTTACGATTACCAGCGGCGGCGGAAACATAGATTTAGGGATGGACTTAGCCGAGTTAATTTTGGCGCATAAGCTAACGGTAAACATAAAGCAGTTTTGCTTTTCGTCGTGTGCAAATTATGTGTTGCTTGCTGGCCACCCTACTACAATTGAGCCCAATACGATTATTGGCTGGCATGGGGATGCAGCCTCAGCTAAGTGGTTAGATAGTGATATTGATGCCATGGTAAAGCACTTAAAAGAGCCACAAAAAAGTCAAAAGTGGCAGGCATTACGCGCCCATTACGATGAGGTAATTGCTAAAGCAAGCTTGCGCGAAAAAGCCTTTTACACAAAGCTAAATGTAAATCACGACCTACTCACAGTAGGGCTAAAACCCAGTTTACGCAGTGCCGCCATAAAGCAACGTGCGCGTGGCTGGACGTACTCACCTAAGGTGCTTAACTATTTTGGAATTAGCAATATTAGCTATAATAATTGGCAACCTCGTTCAGTTAAAAATTTTCCGCTGCTTATTATTAGCGACTTAAACTAATAACCATCACCCCACTTTACTAATCTCATTTTTACTCACAATAAAGCCCTGTTAATAGCAGGGTTTTGTGTTTTAGCTGCCTTATAAGTACTTTATGGATACTCACTATTAATATGACAAATACTTTACACACTTTAAAATCTAATTGATATGCGTTATCATTCGCAACATCATTAACTTTTAATATTAACAATAATGAACAAGCTAATTAAATTTACCCCAATATTATGCGCGCTTGCGTTGGCTGGTTGTGGCGGTGGCTCGGGTAATACTGCTCCACAGTTTTCTCAACCTAATTTAAGTTTTACTGTAAACGAAGACACCACTTTTTCAGGCCAAGTAACAGCCACCGACGATGACGCCTTAAGCTATACGCTTGCCAATGCACCAAGCAATGGCATCATAGCAGTTGAAGCAAACGGTGAATTTACCTACACACCATTTAGTAATTATTTTGGAGAAGACACAGCAACCATTAGCGCAAGCGATGGCAGCTTAACGGCAAATGTAGTGATACGTTTTAGCGTAGAAAATGTTAATGATGCACCGCAGCTACTAACTACTAATGTATTTGTTACCTCTTCAACCACCACTCAAGGGGTTATTACTACACAAGACTTAGATGGCGACACCGTAACTATTAGCTTAATAACACCACCGAGTAATGGCGTAATGAGCATAAATAGCACCACGGGTGAATTTACCTATGAGGCTCAATCTCTAAGCAGCATTGATGAGCAATTTGAAATTAGCTACACAGATGGCCTAATTAGCGAGCCGTTAACTGCAATTATTTCACTAAGCCCTTCTTATGTAACTAACGAAGATAAACTTAATTATTACTACAGCTCTAGTCTGTCGCACTTAAAACAAGCCGACGAGTTAAGCGCAAATATTGCCGATGAACTTTCTCGATATGAGGTATACGCAACCCAAGCTGCGGCCTATGCACGTGCAGGATTTTTAGATACTGCTAACGACTATTTAGCGCTTATAAACGAGCAAACAGCGCGTTCTTCGGCACTAAAAGATGTGGCACAAGCACTAGACGAAATAGGCCAAACAGAACAAGCAAACGATTACCGTGACCAAGCGGTGGCGGCCTACAACCAATACTTAGCTGATAAAGGCTTTGATAACATTGCCTCATCAGACGCATCAGCGCTTTATTCTTTAGTAAAAAGCTATTTAGCTGCTGATCAAGTTTCGCAAGCAAGTAATTTGTTAAATACAATTTCATTATACGCAGAGCAAGTACGCGAAGACGAATACACCTCAAGCTATGGCTACTTTTTAAATGGCGTACGCTTATCAATAGATGACGCCCTACAAAGCTATGCGCAAAGCCTAGATGAAAGCGATTTAACGCAAGCCAAATTGCTTGCTAATAACTACGCGCAACTTGCAGTAAAAACAGGTTACAGGCTAGTACGTAGCGGCGAATACGAAGGCCAACCATACGAGCAATACAAAACGCTACATGGTGCATGGGCTGCGCAATACCTTTATAGAGCTGGCGAATTTGAAGCGGCAAAAGACTATACTAACCAGGTACTTGCCATGTATGGTTCAACGGGTTTTGATAGTAACTACGCTTACTCTGCATCGCCTTACAGCGCCGCTACTTTAGATAACTACACTTATCCTATTCAATTTTTAGCAGGCTTAATTGAAGGCCTTTACCAAAGCGACGAAAACCCAGCAATAACGCTATCAGACAGCGAAACCGATATAAACAACGCGCAAGAGCAAGTGTATGGTTTTAATATAGCTAATCGCCTGCTTGGTGGTGAAGATATAACGAGTGCCGCAGCTCAAGCTCGCAGCTTTTTTATAGAAAATGGTGATTACAACGAATTTTTTAGAGCGCTAACATCGCTTGATAACGTCCCTGGCACAGGCCTAATTTTAAGTGAAGCCGGCAGAAACGATCTAGCACAGCAAGTATTTACCTATGCTGGCGACTTTATAGCCTCGGATGACTACATAAGCAAAGAATCATCAACCACGCTTTTAACCGGTTCCAAGGGCTGTAAATTGTTAGTTGATTTAACTGCCCAAGTCGGTGGTGATACAGCAAATGCCGCTAATAAATGCTTAACCATGCTTAATACGCTCAATGCAGGCGATATACGTACGCTAAGTAATACCTCATCAATTACAGCTCATAATCAAGTAATAGTATCGCTTATTAAAGGCGGCTTATCGGAGCAAGTAGCTGGTGTACACAATCAACTCCTTAGCTACATTGCCCTAGATGAAGATACCGAAGACAGGTTTGAAGCCCGCTTAGAAACCTTAGGTTACTTAGTTAATGCAAACCAAACATCACTGGCAAGTACCACTTTAAATGATGCTATTACTGAAATAACCCCTGAGCTAAATGCATTAACAAGCGATCAGCTAGAAACTATTTTAGCCGCTGTTAAAGCCGAAGTAATTGGCTTAGAAGAAGCTCAAACAGGTGAATTTGAACGTTATTCTATGCTTTCAAGTATGGGCACTAACGCGGCGAATATTAGCGATTTTTCAGCAAACTATAGCAATGCAAAAACACAAGCTAGCACGCTTTTAAATACGCTTGAGCCTCTTATTTTAAACTTTGCCGATACAATTATTGCCGACAACATGGAAGATTTAGTAAACAGTTTTACGCTAATTAACGATACCACTAAAGCACAAAGCTTAATAAATAATGGCGTTAATGGCGAAGCCGATCAGCTTGAGCTTTACATAGGCATGACCAACTTAGTCGCCTCTCGTGATGACTTTAAAGGCATAGCTATTGCCAGCGTAGATACAGACCACGACGGCTTACCTAACTTCTTTTTACCTAACACCAGCGATGAAGATATAGCCTTAGCTGGATTAATTGCCGACCAAGACGCCGATAACGATGGCGTAATTGATAGCGAAGACACTACCCCACTAGGTATTTAACTAAGAGCCGTAATAAATGCAGACACCGACTACCCTCGCGTGTCTGCTTTTGCTTTCTCAGGGTGTATACGCCGCAGAGCAGCAACAGCAGACCGAACCAAAAACACAGCCATGTGACGACCTTAAAAATGAGCAAAAAGAGCGTTGTGAAGCACTTGAGCACATTGAAGTAAAAGGCCAGTACATAGGCATAGAAGTACCCGAAGTTATTGGGCGTTCTTACTTAAATCGTGACTTTATAAATGCCACACCTAAAGGCAACGGCGATATAAACGAGCTTATTGCATTGCTCCCTGGTGTACAGCTAAGCAACGAGGCTTACTCTATTGGTAGTTTGGCAGAAATCAGCGCACCAGAAATATCAATCTCAGGCGCGCAGCCATGGCAAACTGGCTTTTCATTAGATGGACTAAACTACAATAACCGCATAGACCCTGGTAGTAGTAGCCGCTTAAGCTCTTCATCAAACGATGTATCGGGCGGCGTGCAAAGCATGAATGTAAACTCCGATGTCGTTGAATCGATCACAGTATACGACCATAACATTCCGGCTGAGTTTGGTGGTTTTTCGGGTGGTATTGTTGATAGTAAAACCAAAAGCGTATTTACCAATGACAGTTTTAGCTTTGGTGTGCGGGGTAATCAAAGTAGCTGGGGGAGTTATCACTTTATAGAAGCCGATCAAGACAGCTCTCAGCAAAATATTGATCAAAGCACACTTGAAACGCCTAAGTATGAAAAAGTCAGCTATAACCTGCGTGCTAATAAACAAATTAATAAGCGCCATGGCGTAATGATGAGTGTTAGTTACTTAACCAGCGACATCAGCGATTTGTCGTTAGGAGAAGTCAAAACGCAAAGCCGTAAAAACATAAATGCCATTGTTAAATATGGTTATCGCAATGGCTGGGTAGACGCATTAGATTTAACCCTAATGTATTCACCTTACGAAGTAGATGACTTTATAACCGACGCCAAAGACAGCGACTTCCATTTAGAAGGCGGCGCCGTAGGCGCGGTCGCATCACTTACCCAGCACTTTGATTTTGCAACCTGGCGCAGCAACCTTAATTTTAGTATGAGTGATAGCAGCCGAGAAGGCCCAGCGCACTTTTATAACTGGCTGCAAGCTAAAGGCAAAGATTGGGGACAATATGCCGACCAAGGCGATGCGCAAACGCGCTACTCTCGCCAAGGAGGCTATGGCGCTTTAGATAACACCCAATACACCACCAGCTGGAAAAACACGCTAAATTTCAATTCATTTGAATTTGCAGGAACTGAGCATAATATTAAGGCCGGTATAGAGCTTATTCGCCAAGAAGTAGAGCGCGAGCGCATACAAAATAGCTACAACTACGACTCCCCTATTATATGGTCTAGCGCTAGTACACCACTTAATTGCAGTGGTTACACACTTGACTGCCAAGCGCTTGAAACCACTATATCTATTGACGAACTTGCAGCGCAGCTAGGGGGCGAAATTGATTTTAACAACCAAGATCACATAACAGCGTACAGCAACAATGTAACAGCCACCGCGCAGTATTTTAATGGCCGCTTAGTAACCCCAGCAGAGTATATAAATGTAGCGTTAAATCGCGCCTCGTTTTATGCAACAGATAGCATCACCTTAGGGCAATTAAGCTTAAATTTAGGTATGCGCTACGAATACGATGACTTTTTAGCTAATCACAATATTGCGCCACGTCTATCCCTTGGTTACGATGTATTTAACAATAACCGCACTATTATTAGCGCAGGGGTTAACCGCTATTACGACTCAGCCATTATTGGTTATAAAGTAAAAGAGCAGCAGCGTTTTTCATACCGAGAGTACCGCCCAATTGAAAACGGCTACCTTCAAGGGTGGCTGCCGTCTAACTACACCGGCGCGTTTAAATACCGCTTTGATGATGTAAATACCCCCTACGATGACGAACTCGCATTAGGCATTGCGCATTCATTTGAAAAAGCAGGCAATATATCGCTCAAATATGTAAAACGTAAAAAGCATCAGCAATTTTCTCAGGTTACCGATGAAGAAGCAGCTAGTGATGGCTATAAATACATTTATATGACTAACGAGGGTGATGGCAGCTCAGAGCGCTACTCTATCTCGTGGAGTGCACAGTTTGGTAAACACTCTTTATGGGCCAATGCCTCCTACGCTGAAAACAAAGTTTCAAACGACGAATACAGCGCTAGTGCAGAAAATACCCCCCTTGATGAACTCGTTTATTATCTCAATGCACAAGGCGAAGGCGAGCTTGTAACGCTTGGGCAGCTAGAGCAAATACGTACCAACTTTGGCACCCCAGTGTCAGGTGCGCTTGGTTGGAATGTTGATTGGAACAGCTCATTTAGTACAGGCTTAAATGTTACCTACAGTGACAGCTACACCAGCGCGGTAAGTACCGGTGCTAGCGAAAGTATTGGGCTTGAGCAAAGCTGTACAAGTTGCCCTGTAGAATCAAGCTTAGTTGATGTATACGAAGAGCAAGAAATACGCGCCAGAACCATGCTAGGGCTCAGTTTACGCTATAGCCATAACCTCACAAAAACCCAAACTATTGACATAAGAGCGGATATTTCTAATTTATTAAATGCCCGCACTTACACAGTAAACGAAGGGGCATCAGGTATTGAGCCCGGGCGTATGTTTTGGGTAGGAGTTAGCTATAACTATGATTAGGTTATTAAGCATTTTTTTACTGTGCTCATTTAGCTTAAACGCCAAATCAACAAGTAGTAACGATTTACGCTCACTTTATAGCAAAGGCCAAGCTCATTGGCCTGCTATTCAAACCAGTGACGGAAGAAGCGTTGAGCCCATGTCGCTTTTGCCTGTAGCATCGCCTAAGCCTGAGCACGTGGCACTAGGCGATAAGCTTTTTCATGATGTGCAGCTTTCACGTAATAATACCGTTAGCTGCGCCACCTGCCATGAACGCGACAAAGGCTTTCATGATGGCCGTACAACTGCCATAGGCATTGACGAGCAAATAGGCACGCGTAACACCCCCGCAATTTTTGGTATTGATCAATGGCAACATTTTTTTTGGGATGGACGCGCAATCACCGCTGAGCAGCAAGCACTTATGCCAATAGAAAACCCGATTGAAATGGACTTAGATCCAAAAATAGCTTTAGCCCGAGTAAATAAAGATAAGAGTTACCGAGCATTTAATAAAAGCGCTTTTAATAGCAGCACGTTAACCACTGAGCAAATGGCAAAAGCCTTAGTTGCGTTTGAGCGCACATTAGCAGCGCCAAATAGCCGCTATAAAACTTTTTTAACGCAGCTTAATAAAAATCCACAACAAGCAGTTAGTAGCCTAAGTGATAGTGAGTTAAATGGCCTGCACCTATTTAGAACTAAAGCTAAATGCATGACTTGCCATAACGGCGCACTACTCAGTGACAACCAATTCCATGGCACAGGGCTGCATTATTACGGCCGCCGTTTTGAAGATAAAGGCCGCTACGATGCCACCCACAACCCTGAGCATATTGGCCAATTTAGAACCCCATCGCTATTAGGGTTAATGCAAACATTTCCGTGGATGCATAACGGCTTATTTGACGATTTAGCCGGTATTGTCGCCTTATATAACCATGGCGGAGTAAGGCCCAGACCACGAAAAAACCAACTAAACGACCCACACTTCCCTAAAACCACCGACCTGCTTATAAAGCTTAATTTAACCAAGCAAGAACAAGCAGACCTAGTGGCATTTTTACGGATTTTATAAATAGTAAGCTACTCACCTAAAGTGCGCGTGAGTAGCTTAGCGAGATAAAATCGAGGCCTGGGTTGGGCTTTTTAATACCAGCGTTTGAATAATGAAAATACTTAAGCGACACGCTGTGTTGCTCAGCCTCACCAAATTTCATGGCAATGCCTAGGCGGTCTTCAAACTGGTAATGTGTGCTTATGTTTTTTCCCGCAAATTTGGTGTCATCTAATAAGCTTAAACCAATACCAAACTCGGCAAAAACGCGGTTCCCAGCAATACTGCCAATAGGATAAAAAATAACAGGTGAAAGCGATAAGCCTAAATTAGCGTCGTAGCGTTTTGGGTCATCGTATTCAAAAAAGTTGGCATTGGCTTCTAGGTAAATCTCTAGCTCTTCAAAGCCTTCTATTTGATAATCTAAGGCATATTGATAAGCCACCTTAATCCCTCGCACGTCTCCTTCACCTTGAATATAGCTCATCGAAAAGTAATCTTGTGCAGCCGTTGCAGCGCCTGCGTATAGCGTTATAGCTATTAAAAACAATTTATAAAGTTTCATGTTATTCACCTCAAGCAGCTCTATTTTTATTGCAATTGCTTGACCTAAACACAGCAAATTTAGCTGCACTAGATTAAGTAATGATTCAATGAGGTGCATACTAATTGCATTTAACTATTTTGATAATTGCAATTTAAGTGGAATAACTTTCTTCAATATATTGATAATTAAACAGTGATTGAGCGCACGCTAACGTGTGTTGTTAACCGCTTATATTGCTGCTTAAAAAGCTGCCAACCCACAATACCCGACAAGGTATTACCGCATGCCATACCGATAAATAACCCTGTTAAACCGTAAAAATACGAGCCTAACCAAAGTAGTGGTAAGTAACACAAAAATAGCCGCAATATGGAGATAAATAAGGCCGTGGTCGCAAAGCCCAGCGCGTTACATACCGATACCGTGATCATACATACACCCAAAGCCGCGTAGCTCAGGGGCACAAATGCAAAGTAATCTGTTAGGTTAGCTACTATTTCACTATTATTGCTAAGCGCATTTGCAAGCGGGTTAGCCACACCTAGCATAATAACCGCTAATAAAATTTGTATGCCAATTACAAAACCGCACGCAAGTTTTACTACGCTTAATATTTGCCTAAGCTCGCCCCGCCCTTTTAAATTTCCAACAATGGGGGGCAGCGCCATGGTAAGCGCTAAAATTAAAATAATCGCAATATATTCAATACGGTTTGCAAGCCCCCAAGCTGCTACAGCAAACCCACCATACGCGGCAATCAATGCCGTTACTATCATGGCTGAAATAGGCGGAATAAACTGTGAAAGTAAAGCCGGCGCCATCATTTTGGCAATGGCTTTTATTGCCTGCTCGGTGCGGTTTTTTAAAACGTCAAAGGTTACAAGTTCTCGTTTAATAAGCGTGTAAAACACCACTACTAAGCCTATTGAAAAAGCAACACAGCTTGCCCATGCAGCACCCGCTAACTCCATATCAAAGGTAAACATAAACAATGGATCGAGCGCTATATTTAACACGCTGGTTAGCACCATAATTCGCCCAGGCAATAAGGTTTCGTTATGAGCACGGCAAATGCTGTAACCAAAATAAAGCAGCGCTCCAAGCCAGCAGCTTATTAACCAAGGCAACCAGTAAAGCTCAGTTAAATTAAATAACGAAGGCGTTGCACCCAGCGCTAAAATTATAGGCTGCTGAAAAAGCCACAACGCCAAGCACAATAGCGTTACTATTACGGTGCCAATAAGTACGATTAAACTACCTAAGTAGCGTGCATAGTTAACTTTATTTTCCCCAAGTGCAGTAGAAATGGTCGCAGTTGCCGCAATACCTAAGCCTACTTGTACCCCCACAATTACCTGGAAAATAGCAATACTAAAGGCAACTACAGCGAGCGGCTCAGCGCCTAGCTTAGCAATAAAAATACTATCAACCAGCTGGCTTCCCATAATAGAAAACAAGCCAACCAACATAGGCCAGGTTTGCTTAAATAAATACTTTAAAAGTAATGATGTATTACGGCTCATAAGGCAGGCTCACTCTAAACTTAAAAATTTAAACGAGAAAAATACCGAAAAAAAAGGCGCTTATAGTAAGCGCCACAGGAAAAGTCACAATGAATAAGCTGCTAGTATATTTACACAACTAAGTATTGATAATATAGTTGTTTAAATAATCAGTTTATTGAAAAATTTGATAATGAACATTGCCCATTTAAATCTGTTTGTCAGAATCGCAACAACACACAATATTAGCTTAGCTGGCAAGGAGTTAGGTTTGTCGGCTGCGGTTTCTAGTGCCCAAATGAATAAGCTTGAAGAAACGCTCGGCGTTAAACTTATTCATCGTACAACCCGAAAAGTATCGCTAACCGAAGAGGGCCAAGCTTTTTTACCCCACGCCGAGGAAGTGCTTGCCAATGTTGAAATGGCACGCGCCTCGGTAGGTATAGGCAGTGTAACTCCACAAGGAAAATTGCGCATTACCGCCCCTGCTTCGTTCGGGCGTATGCATATTATTCCTGCATTGGCTGGATTTATTGAGCAATACCCCGACCTGACAATTGATTTACGCTTAAGCGATAGCATTATTGATATGGTCGGCGGCGGTTTTGATATAGCAATACGCGACGCAGCCCTAAACGACTCAACCCTTATAGCCCGAAAGGTTGCCCGCGATAAACGCTTAATTTGCGCATCGCCTAATTACCTTGCAAAACACGGCACGCCAACAACACCGCAAGATTTAAAAAATCATACTTGCGTTAATTTACATGGTTTAACTACGTGGTCGTTTATTACACCCGAGGGCACACAAAACATTAAAACCAATAACGTATTACAAGCTGACAACGGTGAAGCGGTGCGCGACGCGTGCGTACAAGGCCTAGGTATTACGTTAATGTCGAGCTGGTGTGCCTATAAAAAACTACAAAGTGGGGAGCTGGTACAAATTTTACAAGACTACCCACTTGCATCCGACACCGCTATTTGGAGTGTTTACCCAAGTTCGCGTTTATTAGCACCAAAAGTAAGGGCCTTTATAGACTACTTTAGCGGCTACTTTGGTGACGAACCCTACTGGGAAAAAATATAATTATTTAACCGTAAAATATAAAAGCACAAACCTAGGTTTGTGCTTTTTGCGCTTTAAATATATGGAGCTTTATTGGTAAACCTTGGGCAAGTAAAAACAGCAGTTGCTAACTTGTACTTTTATACTTCGTATTTAATCGTGTAAGTTTATTAAATAACTTAATAACAACTCCCAATAATGTTAATTAAAAGCTAGCCATGCATCTCAAACATATCAATAACTCTTTTAAAACTTTCATTTTATTTGCACAATTTATTGCCATACTAAAACCTACGTATATAAATCGTTTTGGGGTAAGTATGAGATCAATTAAACGAAGTCGTTTAAAAGCGCCTAGCGTTAACACTACAAAAACTAAGCTCGCATTTTGCCTGCTTAGTGCCACGGTACTTTTAACTGCATGTGGCGAGCAGATAAAAAGCGAAAGTACACCTGCCTCCCCAGAAACCAAAAGCGCTAAAAACACGCTTATAAATACCGATGAATTTAATATTAAAGCCATGGTAAAGCTGCCACAAACTGTAGAGTGTACGCTTGAAAACGGCCTACAAACTCAGTGTGCTCAAGTGGTTTTAAAGTATCAGCCCGACAATATTGAAGTCGGCCCTTTTTGCCCAGAAACACTCGACGACGTAGGTGGTATTTGGGATTGGGATGGCACCGATGCGGGGCTATATAGGTTAGATAAAGCATTTTTAAACATGCTTAACGAGCAAGGGTTTACCTTTTACGATGAAGACGGCAAAGTGCATATTGTTGATAACGCGACCATTCGCCCAACCGTTGATCATGCATGTATTAATGTATCGGTAGATAAAAGCGTAGAAATTACCGCCCTTTTACCACTGCACCCTGTTATGTCTGAGCAATCAACAGCGTTGGGCACAGTATCTAAAGTGGGTATAGCGCTTGCGGGTGTGCCTATTTTTTCGGATGCGCCAAGTGTGCAACATACTGGGCATTTACCCGCGCTTGATACCTGCGCAGGCCATATTGACCCGGGCGGTTGGTACCACTACCACGGCACCGCCAGTGATATAGACAGCGTATATAAACACGAACATGTAAACGCTAACTGTAATAATTTAACGCAAAAGCCAAGCGCCCTATTTGGTTATGGCTTTGATGGCTACCCAATTTACGGAAGCCAAGAAATTGATGGTACATCCCCAACCGAGCTTGATAGCTGTAATGGCCACACAGGCCCCGCAGGTGAAAGCGGCATAGTTACTTACCACTACCATGCAAGTAATACATTCCCTAACTTACCTAAGTGCTTAAAAGGCGTGGTTGCACAAAATAATTTTACGACCACAGCACAAGCGGGTGTAGGGGCCAAGCCACCTGAAGGCACTAAAATAACTCGCCATGAACCACCAGGTGGTGGCGCTCCAAAAGCAGGTGGCCCTAACGGCGGCATGTCGCCACCGGGGTTTGCTGAGGCAGCTAACAAACTAGGCGTTAGCGAAGAAGCGCTTATGCAAGCAATGCAAGAAGCCGGCGGCCCTAATGCCGATTTAACGGTTGTAGCAAAGGCACTTAACGTAACACCGGAGCAACTAAAAACAGCCCTACCTGAAAAACCTAAACGCTAATTAACCTGAACTCTGGTTAGAGATTTACTAACATATTGAACCATAATGATATTTAAGTTTATTTTCTCTAGCCAGAGATTTTCAGTGAAAATAAGGCAAATTTACGCGTCAATAGCTGGCCTATTGCAAGTAATTTAAACGCGGTTAGCACTGAAAATAGCTGCTCGAGATAGATTTATTATCCAATAATTCAGGCTAAATATAAATTACGGCAAGTGTTAAAAGCACTTGCCGTAACAATTAGTTACGCAACTTGTAGCCTATAAAAGTTCCTAAAATCGTCAAAAATGTGAGAAAACGTTGGCTTGTGTCAAGAACAGTAAACGTTAGTAAAAAGCTGTAAACACGCCCCTGTTATCGGTTACATGTCAGTTACCATTCAGTTTAAAGCGCTAGTATTGAACCCAGTTATGTAACAACATACACGAGGCACTAGTATGAAACTGACTCAATTACTCCCTGCTCTACTTGCCATAAGTGCAGTATCTGGCGCTGCATATGCAGCACCCAATGAGCGAGAAAACGCAAAAAGTTTTAATAATGAGCGCGCAAAACGCATCGAATACAAACGAGATGAGCGCCGCGATGACAAAAAACAGCGTATAGAATATAAAAAAAACGACCGTAAAGAGCGCAAACAAGCCAAACGCGAGCACCGCAAAGAGCAAAAGCGCAAAGTTGCCCATTACAAACAGCAGCAACGCACTCGTAATTATTTTAAACATAATCGCCACAACGTAGTGACCTACCGGCCTGGGCATTATTTTAATCATTTACCGCGCAATAGTGCTTCAATCAGATTTAATGGCATTACGTTTACATTTAGTGATGGTATTTACTACAGAAAAGCAAAAAGAGGCTACCACGTTGTTAAGCCACCAAGAGGCTTAAGAATACGCTCTCTACCAAGGCATTATTCACACTTTAAACGCCATAATACCACTTACTATACCTACCAAAATGTATATTACGTGGCAGATAATAATGGCTATAGAGTAGTTGATGAGCCTAAAATAGTGGTTAATCAGGCTATTAAGGTAGGCAGTGCTAAAAATTATGATTTAGGGCAAACCTACGACACCCTCCCTATTTCGGCAGAGGCTGTCACAATTAACGATCAACAATATTTTAAGTACCAAGATATTTATTTTTTACCGCAAATAAACGGTGACGAAATAAAATATTTAGCGATAAATTTAGGGTAAACAATTTAGCTAAAACGCAGGGCAAGTTGCGCTAAGCATCTTGCTCTTTTGACATTAAGTCGGCCATTCGTTGGTTAATTTCTTGCTCACTTAAATCTTCTTTATGGGTGCCTATGGTCCAAATATGCCCGAATGGGTCTTGCAGGGTACCGGCTCTATCACCATAAAACTGGTCGTGCACTGGGCGTACTTCTGTAGCGCCAAGTTCAATTGCCTTTTTAAATACGCTGTCTACATCTTCTACGTAAAGCATTAAACTTACCGGTGTGCCACCAAGTGCATTGGGGCTTTTAAATGACTCGTCCGGGCATGAGTCCGAAATCATAATATGCGAGTCGCCAATTATAATTTCAGCATGGGCTATACCGCCCTCTGGCAGCGGCATTTGCATTACTAACTGCGCATTAAATGCATCACGATAAAAACAAATAGCTTGCTGAGCACCTTCTATAATTAAGTACGGTGTTACCGAACTAAACCCTTTGGGAATTGCTGAAACAGTCATAACGCTCTCCATTATTTTTTATGGGTGTATGCATTTAGCCTATAGGTTAAAAACACTTCTTTCAACGTGTTAACTCATTTAAGTTACTATAAATAAATTAGCCAATTTGTGGTCAATAACTATACTAGCTGTAATATATATCTTACTTTTACTTGCTTAGGACTTTTATAATGTTAGCTAAAATTAGCCTAGCCGCTAAAAAGTATAAAGTTCTGAAGTATTTAGTTTTAAGCTGGTGTGCTTTATTTGCCCACCAAAGCGTGGCTAAAGTTGTGATTGCCATTGTAGGTAAAACAAAAAACGACTCCTTTTATCAGCAAGCCTTTAAAGGCTGTTTGCACTTTAGTAGTGAGCACCCAGAAATAGAATGCAAGTACGATGGACCAAAAGACTTTCAAGACATTCGTAGCCAATCTATGGTCATTAATAGGTTAGTTGACCAAGAAATAGATGGGTTAATCGTAGCAACAACCGACTCTCAGCATTTGGTCACTCGTTCATTAATGGCGCTTAAAAGTAAAAACATTCCTGTTATAACGTTTGATTCTGATCTGCTTGAAAAACACCAACAGTACCGCCTAGCCTACGTTGGCAGTAACAACTTCGACTTTGGCGTTGCCTTAGGCGAGCAAGTAAAAAAACTGACCAGCAAAGCAAATAATACGCTTTGCATGCAGTCGGGGCACCATACAACCCCTAATTTAAACAAGCGTATTGCTGGGGTTAGGTACGCGCTGTCTGATCAAGCGACAGCACACCTATCAGGTAAAAACGGCTGGCGCGAACATAGTCGCTGCCCCTTATTTAGTTTAGGTAAGCGCGAAGAGTCACTAAAGCAGTTAATGCATTTATTAAAAATGGAGAACCCACCCATTTTTTTAGCTGTGGCGGGGTTTGCACAGTTTAACCCTCATTACGTAAATGCCTTAGCGCCTTTTAAGCAACGTATTGCCGATAAAGACATTATTATTGTTTCTGCCGATACAGAAGAAATACAGCTCAATGTGTTAAGCAGGGGTCTATCTTCGGCTAACATAGGGCAAAACCCTTTTGAAATGGGCCGCTTGAGCACCAAGCTAATGCACGACTATATTTTATATAATAAAAAGCCTGCGCAATCTCACTACTACACCGACTTTCATTACTGTACCCAAAGTAACGCCTCACAGTGCACTGTTAATCATTAAAACTTTATCCTGTTAACTGGGGGTATGCCCTTTTAAGTACGATGCAGCGCACTTTAGCCAGCGTATTATTGCTCTAAGTTTAAACGTTGGTGCCACGCTGCAATGCTTTCATCGGGGTATTCATCAAACTGTTTATCATTCTTTTGAATATGCGGGGTAACCCAATTGGCCTTACTGGCAAGCATTAAATGGGTGTGCTCTGGCGGTACGGGTAATTCGCTGTCTATTGCGCCAGCAAAGGGATGAACTTGCTCAGGCCATCGCGAATCATATAACCACAAGTTACTGCTGCAGTGTTTACAAAAATGGCGCTCAGCGGGACTGGTTTTATCACCCACTTTGGCATGATAAACAGTAATATGCTCACGCCCTGTAACCTCAAGCGTGCTGTATTGTGCGTTTAAATTTATAACAAACCCGCCACTGCCGGCCGTTTTACGACAAATAGAGCAGTAACATAAGTTATAAGGATAAGGGTGTTTAGAGCTCACACTAAACGTTACTTTGCCACAGTGACAAGCGCCTTTAAGCTTCATAATAAATCCAATTAGTTACTGTTTAGAGTTAATACCATAACCAGTTAGCCATAAAAAAACCACACCCTTTACTGGGTGTGGTTTTTATTTTCTAAAGCGTTTTGTTCTAACGCTGCCAAAATCTTAAATTGCGCAATGTTTCAATAAATTTATCTGCAGAGTGCATGTTTAAATCTATCCAACCATTGTCGACTTTTCCATCAAGCCCTGCGGCTTCAAATAGAGTCATGGCATCTTTTGTGTAGCCTATGTATTTCATGTGCGCGAACGCATCGCTCACAAAGTCTTTTGCCTCAGGGATACCAGCAAGCTTCTTAGCGCCGTCTTGCGTTGCAAGTACCATCACCGCATCGTAAAGCACCGAAGGGCCGCCATTGATTACTTGATCCGCTGCTACATGCTTACCTTTACTGCAACATGCACCCCCTACTTGTGCGGCAACAATTTCGTAGTTAGCACCTTCAGCGTCTAAGGCATTTGTAACCGAATTAAAAATATCAGCATCAAAGCCATCGCTCACTAAAATACCTAACTTACGACCTTTAAAGGTATCTGGCGCATTTTTTAAAATACTTAGCGCATCTGATACAGGTAAATCGTTACGCGTTGGCATAGCAGCTTCAGCCGGCTCTGGCATATCTTGCAGGCGCAGGCCTTTTGCAACTTCTTGCGCTAATGTGTTATCTACATTTAATAAGTGCGAAACCACACGCTCACGAATCGGTACATGCTCTACTTTTGAAAGCTCAAATACAAATGCATATTGAATGTGCGCTTGCTCTACGTCTGTTTGGCTTAAGTAAAATTGGCGCGCTTGGCTGTAGTGATCGCTAAATGTCTCTGAGCGATAACGCAGCTTATCTCCACCGCTTACTTCTGGCTCGCTTGAGCTTTTAAAGCCATGCACTGGGCATTCGCGGGGGTTATGCTCATCGCCGCTCCACGAGTTTGGCTCGTAGTTAGCACGCCCTTTAGGGTTATGCATTGCCATGTGGCCATCTTGTTGAAAATGACGCATTGGGCATTTAGGCGCATTAACCGGAATATGCGTAAAGTTAGGACCGCCTAAGCGTTTGGTTTGAGTATCTAAATACGAAAAGTTACGCCCTTGCAGTAATGGGTCGGGTGTAAAATCAAGCCCAGGTACAATGTTTTGAGTACAAAAAGCAACTTGCTCTGTTTCGGCAAAAAAGTTATCAACTACACGGTCAAGCACCATGCGGCCCACAATTTTTACGGGTACTTGCTCTTCAGGTATAAGCTTGGTGGCATCAAAAACATCAAATTCAAATTCATCAGCAAATTGCTGATCAAACACTTGTACACCTAGCTCCCACTCTGGGAAGTCGCCTTTACCAATAGATTCCCACATGTCTCTGCGATGAAAATCAGGGTCAGCACCATTAAGTTTAAGTGCTTCGTTCCACACTACTGACTGCATACCGGCTTTGGGTTTCCAATGAAACTTAACAAATTTTTCATCGCCATTTGCATTAATAAATTTAAAGGTATGAACACCAAAGCCTTCCATAAAGCGTAAAGAGCGCGGTATGGCTCTATCTGACATGGCCCACATAATCATATGAATTGACTCAGGCGATAAGCTCACAAAGTCCCAAAAGTTATCGTGCGCGGTTTGCGCTTGTGGAAAACCACGGTCTGGTTCAGCCTTAGCTGAGTGAATTAAATCAGGAAACTTCATCGCATCCTGAATAAAAAATACAGGTATGTTGTTACCCACTAAATCCCAGTTTCCTTCTTGGGTGTAAAATTTAACAGCAAACCCGCGAACATCACGTGCTAAATCGGGAGACCCTTTATTCCCTGCCACAGTTGAGAACCGTGCAAATACCGGTGTTTTTTCACCTTTGCGCTGAAAAATATCAGCACAGGTTAAATCTTCAAGCGTATCGTAGGTTTCAAAATAACCATGAGCACCGTAGCCTCTGGCATGTACCACACGCTCTGGAATGCGTTCGTGATCAAAGTGAAACAGCTTTTCGCGCATTACATGATCTTCTAATAAACCTGGGCCGCGCTTGCCTGCACGTAATGAGTTTTGATCGTCGCTAACAGGGCACCCTTGCGCGGTGGTCATCGTTGGGTATTCATCAGAAGCCTTTTGATGTAATTCGCCACCATGCCCTTTATTGCCTGAGTATTTAAATGATTCAGCCATGTTTAGTCCTTCATACAATTTGATTTAATGGGTCGATAGTTTTTATGAGCTTTAAAACTAAAAGCGACTATGCAAATGCAAAATAAAGACCAGCCATCCAACCTAGTAAAAAAGGGCTGTACAGACAAAAAAGTAGTATTTGAGGTAATTTATAAAAGAAAAAATTACACGGGCGTGTAACTTTTTCAGACAAAAAAAGAGCACTTGAAAAGTGCTCTTAGGCTTAAGCCTTAATCTTTATTCTCGTTAACTAAAATAACTTTTCGATGTGGGAATGGAATTTCGATATTGTTTTCATCAAGGGCTTTTTTAATCAGCTCTGGCACCGTGTATAAAATTTCGAAGTAGTGCTCGCCTTTACAAAAAGGTCTTACTAAAAAGTCTACCGAGCTGTTGTTTAGTGTTTCTACTTCAACAAAAGGAGCAGGGTCTTTTAGTATGTGTGGATGAGCCTCGAGCACGCTATCAATAACTTTGCGAACAGCGTCGGTGTTTTCATCGTATGCCACACCAAAGTGCATATCTACGCCGCGAATAGGATGATGCGAGTGATTAATAATTTGCGCTCCCCAAATTTGGCTATTTGGGATAATAACTTGCTGATTATCGAACGTTTGCAAAATTGTTGTAAACATATCAACCTCGGTAACTTTACCAAAGCGCCCTGCGGCTTCAATAAAGTCGTTTACTTTGTAAGGTCTAAATATAAGTAACATTACACCTGCAGCTAAGTTAGACATAGCACCTTGCAGCGCTAACCCAATAGCTAAACCTGCCGCACCTAATAGCGCAATTATTGAAGCTGTTTGCACACCAAAGCGGTTTAACACGGCAATAAATACAAACGCTAAAATAACATAGCGCGCCATACTGCCTAAAAAGCGAAACAGCGTGTCATCAAAGTGAGTATATTTATGGCATAAACTAATAATCATATTACGCACTTTACCCGCAAGCCATAAGCCTATTAGTAATATAACAATTGCCATTAGAGTATTTGTTGCCCACATTACTGCTGCAGGCAAATACTGATTTACATCAATATTATTTATTATCTCGTCCATTTTATTGTTCCTGTTAGACTGATTGTAAATATAAAAGCATATCAAACACTTTATATTAACTTTTAATTAACTAAATTACGAATTTTTACCTATTCGCTGTATTTGCCTTTCATTTTTATCACCAATAACAGTTACAAAAACAAATTAGTACATAAATTGACCGAAAATATTTTTTATTGCGTATATATTGTTCAATTTGTAAATAAAGCCAATGTGTTCTAAACCTTTAAGAGACACCTTGTTAAGGAGCGTTGTTATGCCAACAACAAATACGATTAATAAACACTCTGAATTTGCCCGCTGCATTGAATGCAATAAGGTAAACACATTTGCGGCTTTTCACTGGCTAGCACTGGCATTTAAAGACATGACCCGTGCGCCCATATTGAGCCTTATTTACGGGGTAATATTTACCCTTATCCCTGTTGCTATTGTTTACTGGGCAATGTTTACAGGTACATATTTAGTAATACTGCCTGCAACCGTGGCGTTTGCATTAATAGGCCCAGCCTTTGCGGCAGGCCTTTACGATGTAGCATGGGAGCTTGAAAAAGGCCATAAACCCACACTTAGCCACTCTATAAAGTCGATGTTTAGAAACCCAGTAGGCGAATGGGGCTTTGCAATAATGCTAATGGTTATCATGATTGCTTGGATGCGTTTAGCCGCGCTTGTGCATGCTTTATATCCTAGCCATGCCAATCCCACCTTTGAAGAGTTATCGGCGTTTTTAACGTTAGGCAGCATAATAGGAGGGGTATTACTGGTGACTGTATTTTCGCTTTCTGCTTTTGCTCCACAAATAATGATGGAGCGCCGAGTAGATATTATGACCGCTGTAATAAGCTCTATGAACGCTGTAAAAACTAACTTTGCCGCTATGGTGGTATGGTCAATTTGTATATTTGTATTGGTAGCTGTTGGTTTTGCTACCGGCGCCACGGGCTTTATTGTAATTATGCCTTTGCTTAGTTACGCCAGTTGGCATGCTTATATTGCAGTTATTAAAACCAAAAAACCTCGTGGTTATGAGTAACAACCAACCACTTAAAATTCCAACCACTCTGACTAAAAATAGCGCCAAAAGGCGCTATTTTTTTATCAGCCTAGCAAAGCAAGCTGTGCTTAAAATACCCAAATAGCATGTAAAAAGGGCTGGTTTTCTATTTTATTAGTCCCTAACTTGTTGTACCAATAGCGCCACTCTACCCCTACCATTAACTGCTGCGGGTTTAAATTAAAGTTTTGCCCTACATCCCAATGCACAGCGGGTTGAGCAAGCAACCACTCATTAACTTTATTGCCTAGTTCGTCATCACGCCCAGAAATATATTCTACGTGGCCGGTAAAATAAAATGCTTGGCTAGCTAGTGTAAAAGGAGCACCCCATGCAAGGTCTATAAAAATGCTGTTGTCTTGCTTGGCTAGCTGTTCTTTTTCCACGCCGCCGTTGGCATCAATGTAACCTGCAAATGTAGTTGTTAAAAAATCAAAGCCTGGGGCATCCCAGCTGAGCTTGATGCCTGGGGTGTACTTCATTAACCCCTCTTCACCGGCGTTTATACCAAACACTAAACCTGTGTCTTTTATTGCACCATAACGCACAGAGGTATCAAAGACTTTTGATAAGCTAAGTGTTGTGTACCACTCGCCATATATACCCGTATCTTGAAAACCATCACTAAGGCTGTCGTTTAAAAAGTCGATAAAAAAGTAGTTATCACCTAAGTCATGCTCTGAGGCATGCTCTATGGTGTAGGTGCGTGTAAATGACGACTCCCCGGTAAAGGGATTTAAGGCATCGCCAAAATTTGTGTGAAGCTGTGTGACGCTCCAATTTTCTGCTAGTGCTGAGTGAGACAAAAGCAGTATAGATGTTGTAAACAGTGTTTTTAAAAAATTCATGATTTATTTACATAACCCCAATTAAAATGCGGCGTGAGTATATCAGTGAGCATTCACCAACTAAAGAGATTAAATAAGTACAAAGGCTGATTTTTAAAATCTAAGCAGTAAAGCCCAGTAGCGCGGCTTTAAAAGAGCAGCGTTAGCCCTGTATAAAACACCTGAATTAATCATTACGCAGGTAATAAATAAGCACCTTTATATTTTGTATACCCTTGCTTAGCTTATTTACTGGGTTTTATTTAGAGGTTGTAGCGCATGCAATATTAAGCTGAGCTTTAAAGGCAATTTAATAACGGCGTGAATTGTAAGACTAAACACATTAGGTAGCTGTATTACACAGACTACGCCTTATTGAGCATAAACAAATTTCAACTCTTTCGATAAACAGCCACAGCTTTTTTACTACTGTGCACAATTTACAAAAATAAGTGCATAAAATTCATATTCTACGTCTCTCCCTTTTTAACCCTACGTACCCAATTAAAAATAAAGCATTATGTATCAACAACTTAAATAAATAAACTTGGTAGGCATAGGCTTTGCTTCATGTATTGCAAGTTAAATGGTAGCAATGGCTACATACAACAAATTACACAACGGGAGACATTATGAGTAACTCACAACACCCAATTGAATTTACAGCCCCAGGTATGGATAACGAATCAGCAAAAAAAACAATTGAAACACTCGATAACCGACTCGTAGCACTTTTAGACTTACAACTTACTTTAAAGCATATTCACTGGAATGTAGTAGGCCCAAGCTTTATTGGTGTGCATGAAATGTTAGACCCACAAGTCGATGCTATTCGCGAAATGACCGACACCATCGCGGAGCGTATTGCTACATTAGGCGGTACGCCACAAGGTACACCTAAGTCAATTGTAGATCGCCGCACATGGGAAGAATACTCATTAGGTAAAGCCTTTGTAGTAGAGCATTTAGGTGCATTAGACAAAGTATACAGTGGCGTAAACGCCGACCACCGCAAAGCCATTGGCACGCTGTCTGAATTAGACCCAGTATCAGAGGATATGATCACCAGCCAGCTAGGTGACTTAGAGCAGTTTCAATGGTTTGTACGTGCACACATTGAATCGTCTGCAGGTAAACTAAATCATTAATTTATTACCCACTTTGCCATACAAGGAATGTTAATAAGAGTTAAAGGACTAATAAAGATACAAGGAGACGTTACATAAGTAGGTACAGGATGAAGTGCAAACTACAAGGACCCGTTGCTTATTACATAAAGGATGTAGTAAATGCACCAAGGATGATTAAAGCTTGCTAACGGATTTGGTAAACCTACAAGGATTGTTAAAATACAAACGCCTAGCCATGCTAAGCGTTTGTATTTTTTACCACTTTAAAGCTTAAAACTATCCCAAGGACCAGTAATAGCCAACGTTTTAGTTGGCATGTATACATTTACAAACAAGGTTTGCCCGTCAGGTGAAAAACACGCCCCAGCAAGCTCTGTTTGCGCATACAATTTAGCAAAGTTATACACCTCTCCTTTGGGTGTCACCCCGCGTAAATGGTTATTCACCGTGTCTGTGTATTGATCCTCACATACAATTAAATGCCCGTTAGGTGCTACCGTTAAATTATCACCAAAGTTGTATAACGACTCGTTTGTACTTTCTACAAATAGTTGTATTTTACCAGGCTCATTTTGCTCTAACTCAGTGCCTTCGTTTTTTGAAGGTGTGTACTTCATTACCTGACCTAACTGCTTTTTGCCCCCATTAGTACAGCAAAAATAAAGCTCATTTTTACCCCAATGTATTCCCTCTCCTCGTGCAAATAAGGCTGCACCTTTTTTATAACCTTGCTTACGTAGGTCATCATTTGGGCTTTTAGGGTCTGTGAGCGTTATCCATTCAACTAAAAGGTCGCTGTGTAATGGCATGGCTGGTGAATCCCAATTTCGGCTATCAAACTGAGGTTGGTTTTTAATTACCATAGCTTGCAATGTGCCGCCTTTATTTAACTTACCGCGATGATGAGGAATAAACCGATAAAACAAACTATCGCCTCTATCTTCAGTTAAATAAACAATACCGGTTTGTGGGTCTATTGCGGCGGCTTCATGATTAAACCGGCCCATATCATATAATGGCTCTGGCTTAATTAGGCCTTTGGCGCTGGCTGGTACCTCAAAAATGTAACCGTGAGATTGAGACAAGCCATCGCTTTTATCCATAACGGTTTCTTCGCAGGTTAGCCAACTGCCCCACGGCGTTACACCGCCTGAGCAGTTTCTTATTGTGCCACACAGCGATAAATACTCTTGTTCGCGTTTTTGCTCTTTTAAGTTATAAATTATATGGCTAGTGCCCCCAGGCAAAGCTACACCATTTTTAAATGAATCATAGGCTAAGGGGGTTTTGTGGTTACTAATTAAATCAGATGCTTTATTAATGTGTTTAGGTTGTAGCTCATGGTTACGTATAAGGGCTACGCGTTCGTTATCTAATGCAATACAACCCATGCCATCGGCACGGTCGGGTACGTCTAAACCATCATCCATTTTATCGCCAAGTGCCGATATAACCCGATAACTAAAGCCTTTAGGTAAATCTAATAAGGCCTGAGGGTCGGCTATTAATGGGCCATAAGCAGGTAACTTTGTTGTTACTTCAGGTAAAGTAACGCTACCCATTGCGCTGCGCGATAAGCCAATAAACGCAAGCGAGCCTGCACTAAATAAAAACTCTCTTCTAGAAACCATTATTTTATTCCCGTGTTTTTTATTAAATCTATAGTAAAGGAAATAACTCGCTAGAAGTGCGGCGCTTTGCTAAATTCATCAAAATGTAATAATGTAACATTCGATCCGTACCAGATATCAGTTAATTCAACTTTAAATAATTGCCCTCACTGTTTAATAGTAGGATAGTAAGTTACTCAAATAACAACGGCTTAATTAGGAGTATCATGATCAAAGTATTACTAGCAACCAGCTTAATGGCCTCTTCATTCGCAGCTTTAAGTAATCCACTCACCGTTGAAGAACAACGTATCAGCAAAGCACAAACAGCTATGCCCACTGTGTTAAACGCCTTTAATAAAGAAGTAACCACCTTTGAGCAACAGTTTAAAGCGCTCAATAACTTTAAAGAGGCAAAGCAGCTCATTCAAACCTATAGTTTTGAGCTGTGGGAAAGCGCTAAGCAACGCATTATTAAAACTAACAATTACGACGACCGAGCACTTTACTGGGCGCGCTTGCTTTCAAGCAAAATAATACGTACAACCGCAACTAACGTTGAGCTATCTGACGCGCAAATAAATACGCTGCTAAGTATACTTGAAGAGGGCAGCCGAGGCCGCACCGATTTAGCTTTTTCATCAGGCAGTGATAAAAAAATTATACTGACCGGATTTGACCCTTTTTTACTCGACAAAAATATCAACCAAAGTAACCCATCTGGGGTCGCCGCATTGTTACTCGACGGCCAAGTTATTAATTACAATGGCGTTAGCGCCGAAATTAACACGGTTATGGTACCAGTACGCTACGAAGACTTTGACCAAGGTATAATAGAATCACTCCTTGCCCCCTACTACGCACTTAATAACGTCGACATGGTTGTAACGGTTAGCATGGGCAGAACCGAGTTTGATTTAGAGCACTTCCCTGGTAAACGCCGCAGCGTAACCGCGCCAGATAACGCCAATATTGTCTACGGCGGTACGCAAACAAGCCCTGTTATACCCAAGTTAAATGGCCGCCCACTACCTGGTAATGAGTTTGTAAAATTTAGCCTACCAGTAAGCGCCATGCAAAACGCCAAAGGCCCATATAAAGTAATCGACAACCGCGAAGTAACTACACTTGATAAAACCTTTAAAGCGGGCTCGTACGGCGCGCTTAAAAACAGTGTTGCGGTAAATGGCGGCGGGGGTGGTTATTTGTCTAACGAAATATCGTATCGTAGTATTCGTCTGCGTGATACGCTAAATTCGAGCATTCCTACTGGGCATATCCATACCCCGCGTATTCAACAATTTGAACCAGAAACAGAAGCCAACATAGTTAAACAAATTAAAGCAATGCTCACGCAAAGCTTAGTGGCATTATAATAAAGCTAAGTAATTAATATGCATAAAAAAAGGGCAATATTAATTGCCCTTTTTTACTTTTTAAACGTTAGCTCTTCGGGTAGTTAGATGGGAAAAACGCACGTTTGGCTTCTTCATCAAACTCTTTTTTAAAGGCGACATCGGTGCCAATTTTGCGTGCACGCGCAACCGCTGGGCGGCTATCAATGCTTTCAAACCAACGTTTTAAATTAGGGTATGGCGCTAGGCCTTCTTCACCAAGTACTACTGGCGCTTTATCAATCCAACCCCAAGCAGATACATCAGCAATGGTGTATTCATCACCCACTATAAAGTCGCGACCTTCAAGGTGTGCATCAAGCACTTCGTAATGGCGCTGCGCCTCACGCAAGTAGCGATTAACTGCGTAATCAAGCCCTTCAGGCGCCATGTGTCTAAAGTGTACACTTTGCCCAGAATACGGCCCAAGGCCCGATGCTATAAACATTAACCATGAAAGCATTTCGGCGCGATTCTCTACCTTACCTGCTAACTTACCGTGTTTTTCACTTAGGTACATTAATATAGCGTTCGAATCAAACACACGTGTTTCACCATCAACAATGGCTGGTGCTTTTGCATTAGGATTGATGGCTTTAAACTCAGGTGTGTGTTGCTCACCTTTTAAGGTATCAAGTGGCACAAGTTCAAACGGTAGGCCTGTTTCTTCTAAAAACAAAGCAACCTTCATTGGGTTAGGTGTATGGTGAAAATAAAATTTGATCATAAAACGCTCCTAAAAGTAGTAGCTACAATTAAACCACAACTTGAGCAGTCGTTCAAATAACATGTATTACTTAGCTAAAGTACTTAACCAAACAACTCACCTGCATTAACCCTGCCCCAATATAAATAAATGTAACGCGCGCTTCTTCTTGTGCCTTTTTAATAAGCGCTACCAAAAAAGTGACTACAATAATAATTACACTTAATGCTAAGCCATATAAAAAAGAGCCACAAAAGTGAGGTAAAACAGCAAGTAAACACGCAATAATTACTGCGCCATAAAAAGCTACAAGCATACGAACGTTAAACAATATCCCAAGCAATGCAGTTATAAGCGCAGACGCATATAAAATTACAACCTCCCTAGGCCATTCGTAACTTAGTGGATGTTTAAAATTAAAGCTTGTAGAGTTTAAACTAGTAACCGCAGACGAAGTCGCGTGTATAAAAATACTAACTAATAAAGCGCCGATAAAAAATGCAGCAAATGCCGAAACAGCACCGCCGCCTGTATACCCTGCTTTCTCTTTTTCTATCACTATAACCACAACACTCAGTGCCGCACTAAGCTGAAACCATTGCCAGTAATCGTTACTAAAAAGGGGGATTGCTGCAAAGCCAATTACGGGGACTAATATTTTGGCTTCTTCGTTTTTGTGTAATAAATAAAAAGCCATAATAGCTATATAAAACAATGCCGTTACATCAGGCATAAAATCTACTTCCTTTTAAATCTCAACACTATTTCTACATTTAGGGAATGCACTACAGCCAAAGAACGTATTTCCTATATTAGTACCTTTCTTTGCTTTACGTAGTACCATTTTCTCACCGCAACGTGAGCATATCTGAGTTTCTGAGCGTTCTTTTTTTGGCGCCTGCTTTTGTTCAATAATCGTTTTTACATGGCTTACATGTTGGCGATTTGTTTTAAAACTTGGTTTTAATTTTCCTCTTTCAATTGTATTTACTATATCGTTTTTAGTATTAGCACTAAGTACTCGCTCGGTTTTACTTTTAATGTACTCAATACCGCCGCGTGCAAATCTAACATTTTCAGGTAGTTTAGTTTTAAATGTGCTGTCGCCAATAAAAATAATAACCGAAAATAATGCGTTACTGTTTATACCTAAACACGACTCAAGTGTTTTTAAATGCTTGTAGTTTTGATGCAGGGGGTTTTGAAATTTTGATGAGTGTTTAAAAATTTTTTGTGTCCACATTTTTTGATTTGCTGAACCAAAAATCCAACCTTTCATGTTTTTAGTTTCCACCACAAACACACCAAACTCAGACACAATAATATGATCAATTTGCGTAGTACCATTTTCGATGCCGTTTTCAAAAGTAGGCAGTGTCACATTTTTAATTAATGTGTAATCTGCCTTATTTAAAAACAGTTTAATTAGCACATTAACTTGCCACTCTCCCATCGCTCCTTTAAACCAAGGTGTTTTAAAAACCCCAATACAAATAAACAGCGGTATAAAATACCAAAACTGGCCTAATAACGTGACCAAAATCGTAGAAAAATCCATATTTAGTTAATCCTTTAAGCTATACAAATGGCAATAATAGAGCCGCGAAATTTAACAAAAATAAACTAGCAGTACACGTAATAATGCACGTTCAATATTAAACACATTTAAGCATTGTTTTTAATATGCCCTTTCTAAGGCGTGTTCATTAACATGTTCAATTAGCTCAGGAAAAAATGCTAAAAATACCGCTTCTAACTCATGGTAGTTTTGCGCTATATCCTCAGCGGAACCTGCAAAGTTATTAGTAAAACGAATGCGTTTGGCTATGTTATCAAGCGCAAGCCCTACCCCTTCTATCGTTTCGTATTCTTTAAACCAATCGTTTGTAGTCATGCTGGTTACAACGTGCTGCATGCGCGGTGGCATAACTGCTATGCGCTCATTTAAAAGTGCGTAGCTGCTGCGTTTAAAATCATTTAAAGGATGTTTATTAAATTGCTGCCAATGCCTAATTAAAAAGTGATCAAACAGCACGTCAATCGCTACGCCCGCAAAGCGCTTTCGCTCGGGCGAAAAGTACTGTTTAGTGGTTTTTACTAACGGGTGTGAGTCGGTAAATTTATCCACTAAGTAATGGTTTTCTAGTGCACTTTTAACGCTATTGGGCAGGTATTCTGCGTGCCTGCGTCCACCAAAATCACCTAATAAATTGCCAAAGTGTGAATCGGCAGTTGGCTTTGCTAAGTAAAGGTGAGCTAAATAATTCAACGTAATCCCAATGGGTTTAAACAAACTTAATTTTGCCAAATAGTAACGCACATTTAAGCGAAACTCACACGAGTGTTTAGCGCGCTCCCTGAGTATTTACCTAACACTTTAGTTTGAAAATTATACAAACACTCTGTAAAGCCGTTGCACTCAATTCAACATTAAATATTTAAAATAGAATTATCAATCACTTAAAATTCAAAAATCGCTGGAATATATATTGCTACTTAGCGTATTTGGCACTCAAACATGTATAGCTCTTTTTATTAGTGAGTAGTTTAAAGGAGCATAACACATAGGTTAAATCAGTTATGGATATAGCTATATTTTTTAAGTCGTTACTATTACTGGCCTTTTTTTTAACGCTAGGTAATTTAATTAAGTACACATTTTTAAGGGGCTTAATTGTGCCCTCATCGTTAATTGCTGGCGTATTGGCTCTTTTATTAGGGCCACAATTACTTGGTGAGCATATTAATTTGTCGCTCCAAGGCACTAATTTATGGATAGATGAAAAGGTCACAAGCATATGGAAGGAGTTACCTGGGTATTTAATTGTAGTGGTGTTTGCAGGTTTATTTTTAGGTAAAAAAATACCTACAATTAAACAATCGCTAAATCAAAGCCTACCCAATTTAAGCTTTGGCTACAGCATTGCCATAGGCCAATATGTGGTGGGTATGATCACGGCATTATTAGTACTTGCCCCTTTATTTGATACCAACGAAGTTGCCGGCGCACTCATTGCGGTGGGATTTCAGGGCGGGCATGGCACCGTAGCTGGCTTGCAATCCACTTTTGAAAGTATCGATTTTGCAAAAGGTATGGACTTGGGGTTAGGTATAGCAACAATAGGCCTTATAAGCGCCATCGTGTTAGGGACTATTATGTCTAATCGCACCGATGGGGGCGACCAAGAACTTGAAATTAGCCACGACGAAAAAGTAGAGGTAAAAGACCGCCCGTTTGGCCTGCACTTTGCTATTTTAGGCACGGTTGTTATTGTTGCTTGGCTTATTCTTAGTGGCTTACAAGTAGCCGAAAAAAGCCTTTTTGCCGATTCATCGGTAAAAATACTTGAGTACATGCCTTTATTCCCCATTGCGATGATGGTGGGTTTAGTGGTGCAAATAGTGCTTAATAAATCAGGCATGGGTAACTTAATTAGTCACTATCAAATAAACCTGCTTTCTAACCTCTCCCTCGATTTACTAATAATTGCCGCACTGGGTGCGCTTAACTTATCGGTACTTGCTAAATATTGGCAAAGTATTTTAATTTTAGGCGCAGTGGGGGTTGCCTATAGCGCAGCTATTTACTTTTTCTTTGGTGGGTGGTTTTTCCCAAAAGATTGGAAAGTGAGAGGAATTGGCGAGCTTGGGCAATCTATGGGCACTACGGCAGTTGGGCTGTTAATGCTAAAACAGGCTACCTCAAACCCAAGCGAGCATATTCGCCCCTTTAGTTACAAACAACCACTTTATGAGCCTGTGGTTGGCGGCGGTATTGTTACTGCCCTTGCACTTCCTGCCATTGCTAATTTTGGGCCGTGGGCATTTACTATTATTATGGCGGTTATATTAGCGTGTGTAGTGGGTGGTTTTGCCTTTTATAAACGCCGTAAACACAAAAGCGAGTAGCCTAATTGCGCTATAAAAAAGCCGCTACAAATTTTGTAGCGGCTTTTTTATGCATTGGTTTTTTACTTGTACCAGTAACTAATTATTCGACTTAACCCAATTGCCATTATCATTTTTACTGTAGCTATTTTTAACTGCAGACCAAGCCACTTTATGCGCTGTGGTTTCGCGGTCGTCGTCGTTTTTTCTATCGCTTGGGTCCTCGTAGGTATCCCACGCGCTATTAAACGCCTCTTGATATATCTCTTGGGCATGTTTAGGTAAGTTACTTTTTACCGAATCCGGTAACTCGTTTGTGTTTTGATAAGGCATAAATAACCTCCGTATTACTTAATTACGCCGCACGCAACACGTTTACCGCCGCCACCTAATTTCTTGGGTTCGTCGGCATAATTGTCGCCCCCTTTGTGGATCATCACTGCGTGTTGTTTAAGCTGCTCAAGCTTGAGCCTTGGCGCTAAAACAGGCGATTTAGCTTCGCCACGCTCATTTACAAATAACGCAGGTAAATCGCCTAAGTGGCCATTACTCCACGGTTCATCGTGGTGTTTAGCGCTGTTAGGATCAAAGTGTCCACCAGCAGCACCGGCCGGTACAACTTTACCGTTTTTTTGCTTTGGCTCGCAGCTAGCATATTGATGAACATGAAAGCCATGCTGCCCAGGCGTTAAGCCTTTAAGCGCAGGGGTAAATACCACCCCGTGCTCATTTTCTGTCAGTGTAACGGTGCCAAGTAACTCACCTTGCCCCGACTTACTTACTGCATGCATATCAACATCTACATTCGCCAATGCGCTATTTTGTAGCATTGCAGCGGTAATTAATATGGCGCAAGCTGGTTTAAAAATACGTGCTACGCTTTTTTTAGCGGTTGAATCAAACTGTAAACAATTCATCGTGATCTCCTCATGTAGTATCAGGTTTGTAAATAACGCGACTGCTCAGTTATTAGGTACAATCTCTATACCAAGCTCACTGTAGGCAAAAAATTTCACCTGCGCTAAACGTAACGCATTGATTAAAAATAAAATAAACAAAGCTAGATAATTAACCACTACACATACTTAAAATTTACTGCGTGTTTTTGCTTAAACGCTATACAAAAACTAGTGCAAATTTACAAAAGAAATGACAACTTTACAGGCTTAACACGCCCACCCGCCTAATACTAAGTACCGCTCAAAACGGGTAAAAAAACAGCTTAAACGCTTAATAGTGCATTAACTAATACCGCGCTAAGCCAATAGCACAGCGCGTTTAATCAAAATACGCGCCTATGCAAACGATAAAATAAACCATGCTCACCACGCCTGCTGCGCTATCGGTATACTAATTGCTGAACATACTAGTGTTATTAAACGGGTTATAGATGACCCTATCGCTATTAAACAATCGAGGGAATTATGAGTAACAAGCAACTAATTAAAACACTAGGTATAGGCCTAGCCGCCGCATCAGCTGGCATGCTAACCAGAAAAAGTTTACAAAAGTCGTGGGAAAAGGTAACCAACGAGCCCGCCCCAAAAGACAAGCCAAGCGAGCATACAGATCTTAAAGAAGCCGTTACATGGGCAGTGGTATCTGGCATTGGTGCAGGCGTGGCAAGAATGGCCGTACATTATGTGCTCGACAAACGTAAATCTAAGTAAGCCAATAGCCACTAAAGTGCAACGTAAAAAAGCATAAAAAAAGGTGAAACTAAGTTTCACCTTTTTTATTACTTTAAACTAATTAGCTTTACGCGGTAGACACACTACTCGCGCCTGCATTTTTAAGTATTTCTTCAATCGCGCTTTTGTTATCGCTGTCGTACTTAACACCAATTAATATAGAGCCTTTTTCAATGGCGTCTTCGTAAAATTTAACTTCGTGCTCAGGAATAAACGCCCCAATAGCAGCGCCTAAACTTCCACCAACCGCAGCACCTGCACCGCCCGCTGCAAATGCAGCCACTAATGGGCCTGCTACTAATAAACCTGTACCACCGGTTGCCACGGTACCTACGGCAGTAAAACCGCCAACAATTGCAGCTATAATACCACCAGACGCTGCACCAACAATGCCGCCTTCAGCCGCTTTGGTTCCCTCGTCTAAGGCAAAGTCTTCCTTTGCGTATGAGTCATTGGCAACAATACTTATATCAGCTTCATTAATACCTAATGCTTCTAATCTATAAATAGCCAGTGTTGCTTGTGATGCGCTTTCAAATAACCCAGTAATAACCGTGCTCATAATAACTCCTTTATTTATTTAAAAAATACAGCTATTACTAAGCAAAACCTAAACCACTTAATTTATTACTATTAATCAATAAGTTAAATCACAAACCCAAACTACTGCTTTCATTTACACAGTAAATATTGCTAACTGTTGTAAAAAACTCCTACCACATAAATAAATGCACTAACGCTTAGCGCTTTTATATAACGCGTTAATAAACTCAATTACTTAGACCACGTAATTTCGGCTAATTGATTAGTAGCCGTTTGATGAATAATCAAGCCGTTATTGCCCATACGCATGTGCCTAATTAAGCCAGAGTAAACCCCTTCTTTACTGGGAATTTGCCAGCTTTGCATGGTTTGAGTTTTTAAATCAAACCTAACCAGCGTTTCGGGGCGCTTAGCCGACTCATTAAACCAAATAGCGTTATCGGCATACTCAATGGCATACGGGTGGCTGTTTTTACCGCTTGGGTTATCCCACTCGGTGATATTGCCGTTTTTAGGGTTATAGCGGCCAAGTTTACCCATACCAGAGTTTACATAAAACACCATATCATCAGGCGTAATAGCAAGGCGCCTAGTATGTGTTTTAGCACCTGGGAGTTTTATTTCGCTAAGCTCCATGGTGTTTTTATCAACTTTAACCAAACAGTTACTGCCATTACACGACACCCACGGCGTCCCGTTTGAATCAAGCTTTATACCATAAGGCCGCGAGCCTTTAGTGGGTAAAGTAGCCAGCTTAATATCGCCGCTTTTAGGGTTTAGCCTGCCAATCATGTTGCTGTGCTGCAGGGTAAACCAAAATATACCCGCATCATCAAACACGCCTGTATGCGGGTCACGGGCGTTTTTATCAGGCATTTTATACACTTTAAATTTTTCGGTTTTTAAATCTAAATACCCAACCGTGCCATTTTTATTACCTAAAAACCAAGGGGTTTGGTTTTTATCAAGCGATACACTGTGCGCATACGTACCACTTGGCAAAGTGTACTCTTTCATTTCACCGGTTTTAGGGTTTAACCTACCTAAAATATTGCCCCACTGGCCAACCCACCAAATAAGCCCGTTTTCACCTTGCACAGGGTCGCGAGCGCGTTGCCCAAGCGTAGGCACTTGCCAGTATTTAAAGCTAAGTTTTAAATCGCCTTTAACCACCGTTGACTCGCGCTTATTATTAACAGGGTAATGCTTGGCCAAATACGCGCTAATATCTTTACTAAGCGCAGTACCCTCGCCGGTATCAACCATATAGCTTATGAGTGTTTGCCAATCCGCTTGGCTATAACCCGCACTGCGCTCAAGGTTGTTTAAACTATGGCAACTAGCACAAAACTGCTCAACTAATACCCCAGGCTCGTTACTCAATACAGGTAACGGCACAGCTAAAACCCCTAGCGCAGCCATTACCGCAACGTGTTTATTAAATAAAAATCGATTTTTACGCATAACGCCCTCCCTTGTTTTTAATATTAAAGCATAGGGCGAAAGTGTTTACTATATGAGCACTTTTAGCTTTTAGCTTTTAGCTTTTAGCTTTTAGCTTTTAGCTTTTAGCTTTTAGCTTTTAGCTTTTAGCTTTTAGCAAAATGGTATTGTTTTTATTTTCGGTGTAAAAATCATTATTGTTGGAGGCGTAATAGTAGTTTAAATACGTTTTCCTGCTTAAAAACTAAAACAAACTCCCTCTACATGTAAAACCAAATAGTTCGGGCTTTCGGCCAACGCGCTGGCAAGCTAAGCGCCTACAATAAATAACATTGTGTTTAACTTTAGCTGTGGCTATTACATTGGCTGGGTGTTGGGTTTCGCTTCGCTCAAACCAACCTACAGTTGTTGCATAGCTACAAGCTTGCGTATAATGCCCGCATTCTGGCTGTATGTATTAGCCGCTAATTTGGATTTTAATAATGAAAAAACTCTCTGCAGTGCAAGTAAAACAACAAGCACTTGTGCTTAATGTTGCCGATAAACTAGAAGCACAAGGGCGCGAAGAAATCCCTGGTATGTTGCAGTGCTGGTTTGATGTGGAATATCACTTATTTCCAAGTTCACTACTTTTGTGTTTTCAGTTTGAAAACGAACAAGCTTTAGCAGCCGCAGAGCCTGATTTATTAAAATGGCAAAAGCGTTTAAGCGCCGCAATGCTTAAAAAAGGCGTGATTTTAAAAGATATGCGTAAACATTTAGTGTTTACTTTAAAAGGCCCTGATGATTAATAGGAAGGTTTTAAGTTAGCTAAGGGCTTAGCGTTGCCGCAAGCTTGATGAAACATAACGAAAAGCCGAAAATTCACAGCCTTTTACCATGCTATAGAAATAATTAACCCCTCGCAGGGCGCTGAGCTTACGGGTAGCGGGAGGGGTGTTGTTACGCGTAATTATAGAGCTTAAAAGTATAATTTCAAGATATTTATAGCTTGGCTGATATTGGCACAAAACGATGACTGAAATGCAAACCTAGGGCCTTAATTAATCATCAAAGATACTCAAATAAAACGCTTAAACTCATATGGCGCTCTTTATTCAAGCCACGGTGCATATTCACACCAATCGACGTCATTACTCGTTGTATAAGGTACAGTGCGAATGTGGAAATGGGGTCAAATCTTGACTTCAGACATCAAACAATCTCGAAGTTTTTCCAATTGTAATTTAACCTTTTCATCTTCTGTGGAAATGGGGTCAAATCTTGACTTCAGACATCAAACAATCTCGAAGTTTTTCCAATTGTAATTTAACCTTTTCATCTTCAACCATTAATTTATTCAACCTACCTACAGATTTCGATATCGCCGAATAATGCTCAACATTAAAAACAGCTGCTAATGCCTGCAAATTTAACCCCGTTAAATCTTGGCATAATTTAATAGCAAACCAGCGTGGTAAATTTTTCTCTTTTCGCCCCTTTTTAACCGTTATAATCTCATTAACCTCAACATTAAAGTATTGAGCTAAGTAAGCTATAACTTCATCTGCTGAGTGATTTTTACTAACAAGCTTTCTTTCGCTATCAGGCTTGGCAATGTAGTCTTTTATACTTTCAATAAAGTCCTCACAACCTAAAACCGACAATAACTTTTTAGCACTATAAAAAGCGCTTATTTCTTTATTATTTTCATATTCAACAAACTGTTTGTACGCAGCATATTTACGCTTTTTTCCTTGAAGCGAAAATATAAAGTCTCGAACTAACCATTTCGGTGTCGCCGCTTTTTTGATGAAGGCTGAGTAGCTAGACCATTTATAGTCAATGAGTTCATCGACTAGCGGTGTACTTGCTTCTATAGGGTTACGATGTATATAACGGCTAACATGGAGTAAGTAATTATCAGCATCCACCAACACCGCTTTGTAGCGACCTCTAAACAGTGCACCACCTGTATTATGGGTTCGGTTAAAGTATTGAGTATAAAGGCCATTAATATGTTTCATGGCTCGGCCTAAATTTGCATCAGGGGTTTTGATTAGCAGGTGGTAATGATTGGTCATTAAACAATAAGAATGTACTTCAATATTAAAGCGAAGGCTTGCTTGCTCAATACAATATAAAAAATACTTAAAGTCGTCATCGCTCAAAAAGGTATTTTCACGCCCTCTTCCACGATTCATCACATGGTAAAACGCATCCTCATACTCTATTCGCAGCGGCCTAGACATAATAATAAACTCAATGAGTAATAAACTATAAATCTAGACCTTTGATGTCTGAAGTCAAGATTTGACCCCTTTGATTCTCAATGAGTAATAAACTATAAATCTAGACCTTTGATGTCTGAAGTCAAGATTTGACCCCTTTGATTGACCCCTTTGATTCTGTGTTATGTGCTCTATTAAAGTATTGAGTATAAAGGCCATTAATATGCTTCATGGCTCGGCCTAAATTTGCATCCGGGGTTTTGATTAGCAGGTGGTAATGATTGGTCGTTAAACAATAAGAATGCACTTCAATATTAAAGCGAAGGCTTGCTTGCTCAATACAATATAAAAAATACTTAAAGTCGTCATCGCTCAAAAAGGTATTTTCACGCCCTCTTCCACGATTCATCACATGGTAAAACGCATCCTCATACTCTATTCGCAGCGGCCTAGACATAGCAGTTCACTCAATAAGCAGTAAACTATAAATCTAGACCTTTGATATCTAAAGTCAAGATTTGACCCCTTGTGTTCTTAACCTACTACTTAAAGTGATTGAATATTTTAGATGTCAGCTCAATGAAAATTTCCAGTATGCTTTAAGACTTAAACAGAGATTCAAAGTTGAACTCAAGTAAATTTACATACAGCATTTTTTAAATTTTTTGCCGCTATTACATGGGCAGAGTTCGTTTCTACCTATCTTTTTTCTTCTTTTGTTTTTTGCGTTAAAATCTATGTGCTTTTGCGGTTTGGGCAAATACCTTACAATTTCTCCCATCTTGGCAGAGTATTTCCACTCAAAATCTAAAGTAACACCAAATCTAAAAGAGCCGTCATCAGGGTGGAGACATAAGCCATGCCATTTACTAGCTTTAGAGGTATATTTTCTTCTTTCACAATGCTCACCCAATGATTTTAGTGCTAGCTCTTTAGGGTGAGCATTTGAATGAATGGTAAACCCACAATCCGGCTTATCAAAAAACAATGTCAAATCATGTGTTTTACCGTCCTTTCTGGATAGTAATGTAATTCTATCAATAGCTTTATTGATATCATGGATGGTGTCGCCACTAAGTGAAAGAAGTAAAAATGCGAAGTCTATTATATTGGTGTTTTCTTTCTGTTCGATCTGTTTAATAACGCGATCTATAGGTGTGCCTTCGTACTCAGTTAAAATGCCCTCAGGAGTATCATTGCCGGGAATGCCTCTTCTACGCACCATCATAGCTAAATCTAAGTCAGCACAAATATCATCTCCTAGCTGCATATAAGATAAGTCATCTTCAATCCAGAGGTTCCTTCTAAGGTGGTAAGACAATACGGTTAGCTCAAAAGAGGCATGTACTTGTTTGTTATATGTTGCCCTGCGATTTATATAGCCCAGAAAGTGAAGGGGTCTATTGAGCATTTCAGTTAGTGCATCTAAGAAAAACACATCCATTACATATGGTGGTAGAATTTCTTCGGAGACTTGTGTTTTGAGAAACTGGTTTGATTGAGTAAATAACGCAGGATAATGGTCTGATACCAAACAAGTAATATAAACCTCTTTTAATTTCTCCCTCCTTTCTACCAGTGTTCCATCTTCATGCTTTAGAGTATATCTATCTGGCTCCAGCATGAATTCAGCACAGGAATAACCTTGGTCATAAGCCGCTTGTACAGCCTTTTCAAAATCATTTTCTAGGTTACTTTTATTACCTTGTCTTGCTTGTAAAGTGAGCTTCTTAGACTTTGCTTGCAACACAATAGCTCTGTCTGCATATATAACCAAAACATCAACTTCTCCGGCAATGTTGCCATCAGAACCATAAATATTGATGTTCTTAAAAACATTCTTCTCACCAAAAACCTGAGTTAGTCGCTCATAAGCAAAGTCTTCAGTGAAGTCTCCTCTATTTTTTAATGCTGTAGACTTATACTTCGAGTCTTCTAAAAACCAAAAAAATGGTGTCTCATAAAATGCCTCAACTAAGGAGTAATATTGAAGTAATAAGAACTCCTCTTCATTTAACTTAATAATCGGATAAGCGTTAGTTATATTAAAACTGTCGATAGAGATATAGGTCTCATTTGAACCCGATGCCGTAAAGCTATTCAATACATTCTTAACGGTGTTGAGGTCATGTTTGCAGGCGTTAGCTACTTCTTTATAGGTAAATGTGAAGGCAGGTAAAAAAGTCCATTCTGACGGATCTTTTGCTACCATTTCTTCCATATTACGGTTTAAATGTTGATTTTGAATTTCCTCTAAGCAATAAATAACGTCATAAGCCTGCTGGAGCGTGTAGCCCCACTTCTTTTGAAAGAAATCGCTATCCTTCTCATATTTCTTCAAACAAAGATCTCTGTATTGAAAGTGGAATGCTGACTCGCCGCCATAAAAAATAGCTTCGCGTAACATTTCTCCACTACTAATCATTTCTCCCATTTTTTCCGGTTGAAATTGACCATTTTCAAACAGGTTTTCATGAGATGGCATCATAGAGACATGATACTCGTGCAAAAGCTTTTCAGCCTCTTCTGCGTATTTTTGTAAATCTTGCTGCGTGGGAATTTTGAAGTCTATTCCATGCTTAAATGCTAATCCAATAAGAGCTGATATTTCTGTTCGAACAAGTCGTTCCATTGAAAACTGCTGTAAAACATCTTCACTCTCAACACCTTTATCTAAATTGTATGAAAAGGTATTATCTCTATAGCAAAGATAAGCAATGGCGTGAACAAACCCAGAAGAAGCACACAACTCACTCAAATCTGTAAAAATAGCAGCTTCAGTTCTAACATCGTTATCGATCATAACATCCCTTTATTCGTATAATTTTTAATACGTTAGCGTTCTCTCTAGTGATGATATACCCTTAGCACTAAAAACACGAACACCTACTCTAACTTTTCGATGTTGCATTGCTCCTATTGTGATATGAGCACAACGTTATGCTCATATTTAATACCCTCCTAAACAAAAAAAGGTGAGCACGAAGCTCACCTTTTCTATTCTTGTTGTGTCACAAACTTAATTCTAAGTCACAAACTTTATTAAGCGTCGACAGTTCAAAAATTAATCGCGATAAGTCTCTACCGCTGGGCATGAACATACCAAGTTACGGTCGCCGTATACGTCATCTATTCGTGTAACGGTTGGCCAGAACTTGTCTTTTGCTACTGAAGGCACTGGGAATGCAGCGTAAAAACGGTCGTACGCGCGGTCCCATTCGTTACCTAACACGTCTGCTTGTGTGTGCGGTGCAAACACAAGCGGGTTGTTTTCGATTGACCATTCGCCAGAGATTACTTTGTCGATTTCGCCTTTGATTGACACCATAGCTTCGATAAAACGGTCTATCTCGCCTTTTGACTCAGATTCAGTTGGCTCAATCATTAACGTGCCCGCTACTGGGAACGACATAGTTGGTGAATGGAAGCCGTAATCTTGCAAGCGCTTAGCTACGTCCATTTCAGTAATGCCTGATTGCTCTTTAAGTGGGCGTAGGTCAACAATACATTCGTGCGCAACTCGGTTGTTACGGCCTCGGTATAAAATTGGGAAGTGCTGGCTTAACTCATGCGTTAAGTAGTTGGCATTCACAATCGCCATTTCGGTGGCTTGTTTTAAGCCCTCTGAGCCCATCATGGTAATGTAAGCCCATGAAATAGGTAAAATAGCGGCTGAGCCGTAAGGCGCTGCTGATACTGCACCGTTGTTAATGTTTGTGCCCGGTACGTTAATTACGCTGTGGTTTGGCATAAATGGCGCAAGGTGCGATTTAACACCAATTGGGCCTACACCTGGGCCACCGCCACCGTGTGGAATACAAAATGTTTTGTGCAAGTTTAAGTGCGATACATCTGAGCCAATAAAGCCTGGGCTTGTTACGCCTACTTGCGCGTTCATGTTTGCGCCGTCCATGTAAACTTGGCCGCCGTGCTCGTGCACAATGTCACAAATTTCGCGAATGGTTTCTTCGTAAACGCCGTGTGTAGATGGGTATGTGATCATAATACACGATAAGTTTTCAGACACTTCTTCAGCTTTCGCTTTAAGATCTGCCATGTCTACGTTACCGTTTTTATCGCAATCAACCACTACAATTTTCATGCTGGCCATTTGCGCAGATGCAGGGTTAGTACCGTGTGCTGAGCTTGGAATTAAACATACGTTACGGTGCGCATCGCCACGTGACTCGTGGTATTTACGAATAGCAATTAAGCCTGCGTATTCACCTTGTGCGCCAGAGTTTGGCTGAAGTGAAACGGCATCGTACCCCGTAATATTAACTAGCCAGTCGTGCAGCTCGTTAATCATTATTTGGTAACCTTCGGCCTGATCGAGCGGGCAGAATGGGTGCAAGTTTGCAAATTCAGGCCATGTAATTGGGATCATCTCAGCGGTCGCGTTTAGTTTCATGGTACATGAACCTAACGAGATCATTGAGTGGTTAAGCGCTAAATCTTTGTTTTCTAGGCGCTTAATGTAGCGAAGCATGTCTGTTTCGCTGTGGTAGCTGTTAAAGTTTGGATGCGTTAATACTTCGTCATCACGTACTAAACTAGCTGGAATAGAGTCGCTACCGTTTGCTTCAATATCGGCTGCAATACTATCTACGCTTAGGCCATGGCCTTCACCTAGTACAATATCAAATAGCTCAGCTACATCGGCGCGTGTTGTAGTTTCTGAAACCGAAATAGAGTATTCGCCGTCGTGGTTTGTGGCAAAGTTAACGCCTTTGGCAAGAGCACGTGCTATTACGTCGTCTTTGCTGTCGCTAACTACTGTTAGCGTATCAAACCAGGTGCTGTGTTTAAGTGCAATACCTTTAGCTTTTAGGCCAGCAGCTAAAATATCAGCAAAGCGATGTATACGCTGCGCGATAGTTTTTAAGCCTTGTGGGCCGTGGTACACCGCGTAAAACGCGGCCATGTTGGCAAGTAGTACCTGCGCTGTACAAATGTTTGAGTTGGCTTTGTCGCGGCGAATGTGTTGTTCGCGCGTTTGCATTGCCATACGGAGTGCGTCGTTACCTAAACGGTCTTTAGATACACCAATAATACGCCCTGGTAATGAGCGTTTGTATGCGTCACGCGTTGCAAAAAATGCAGCGTGAGGGCCGCCGTAACCCATAGGCACACCAAAACGCTGAGCCGAACCAAGTACTACGTCGGCACCTAATTTACCCGGTGCTTTTAATAGTAATAAGCTCATAATGTCGGCAGCAACACAGGCAATGGCCTTTTTGCTTTGTACGCCAGCAATTAGGTCGGTTATATCGACTACTTCACCTGTTGTAGATGGGTATTGGAAAAGTGCGCCAAAAATGTCGTGGTTAACGGCATCTTCTGCTTTACCTACAATGATTTCAAAACCAAACTGCTCAGCACGGGTGCTTACTACGTCAATAGTTTGTGTGTGTACGTCGTCGGCAATAAAAAAGGCATTGGCTTTTTTAGCTTTAGATACGCGTTTTGCAAGGCCCATAGCCTCAGCAGCAGCGGTTGATTCGTCAAGTAACGAGGCACTTGCTAAATCTAGGCCTGTTAAATCTAGGGTCATAGTTTGAAAATTTAGTAACGACTCTAAACGCCCTTGCGCAATTTCTGGCTGGTATGGCGTGTACGCAGTATACCAACCTGGGTTTTCTAGTACGTTACGTAAAATTACGTGCGGTACGTGCGTTGGGTGGTAGCCTTGGCCAATGTACGATTTGAAAACTTTATTTTTGCTTGCTACCGATTTTAAGTAGCTTAGTGTTTCAACTTCAGTACGGCTTTCGCCAACTGTTAATGGCTGCGCTAAGCGAATGCTTGCAGGTACAGTTTGGTCGATCAGCTCTTGCACACTTGATACTTCTAAAGCACTTAGCATATCGCTTACTTGTGCTGGGCTTGGCCCAATGTGGCGGCGAATAAAATCTTGCTTTTGCTCTAACTGTTCAAGAGATTTGGCGTTTGACATGCGTCTAGATTCCTATGATCCTAAATACTAACGGGTAATTAGTATTGATTAAAATATGTGATGATTTAATAACGTACTGTGTATGGGAAGTAGGCCGTTAAATCATAAAAGCCCCAAAAACTGTGAATGGGGCTTTTGTCATCTACTTAGAGTATTACTCTTCGTCGATTGTGTTAGCGTAGTCTTCTGCGCTAAGTAGGTTTTCAAGCTCTGACTCGTCAGTTGCTTTAATGCGGAATAACCAGCCGTCACCGTATGGGTCGTTGTTAACCGTTTCTGGTGCGTCTTCTAGCTCTTCGTTAATCGCTACAATTTCGCCGCCAACTGGTGCGTAAATGTCTGATGCAGCTTTAACCGACTCTGCTACTGCACAATCTTCGCCTGCATCTACTGCATCGCCTACTTCTGGTAGTTCTACAAATACCATGTCGCCAAGCAGCTCTTGCGCATGCTCAGAAATACCCACAGTAAATGTACCGTCACCTTCGTTGCGAACCCATTCGTGAGAAGAGGCGTATTTTAAATCGCTAGGGATATTGCTCATTATTTTGTTCCTTTGGTCTATATTGGGAGGATACCAATCACAGTAATTATTGTGATTGGTATAACCAAATTTTTAAATGATTGATTTGCCGTTACGTACAAAGCTAGGCTTTACTACTTTAACGTTAACTAATTTTTTGCGCATTTCTACTTGGGCTGTATCCCCTGTTGAACGCGGTACACGTGCAAGGGCTACACTAAAACCAAGTGTTGGTGAGAAAGTACCTGAGGTAATTACCCCTTCACCACCTTCAACAATTACTTTTGAGCCGCTACGCAATACGCCTTTTTCTTCAAGCACTAAACCAACAAGTTTATGGGTGCTTTTTTCGGCGCGTTGCTTAACAAGTACGTCACGACCAATAAAGTCACGATCTTCTGGTTCCCATGCAATAGTCCATGCCATGTTAGCTGCAAGTGGCGATACGCTTTCGTCCATATCTAGGCCGTAAAGGTTCATACCTGCTTCTAAACGTAGCGTGTCGCGTGCACCTAAACCGGCTGGCGCTACACCTGCATCTAGCAGTTGTTGCCATAAATCGGCTGCTTGCTCGTTCGGTACTACAATTTCGTAACCGTCTTCGCCAGTATAACCCGTTGTGGCAATAAATAAATCACCCACTTGTACGCCAAAAAATGGCTTCATGCCTTCAACGGCTGCTTGTTGCTCAGCATTTAAAAGTGTGGCTGTTTTTGCTTTTGCATTAGGGCCTTGCACTGCAATCATTGCAAACTCTGGGCGCTCAGTTACGGTTACTGTAAAGTCGGCAGATACTTTAGCTAAGTGAGCTAAATCTTTTTCGCGGGTGGCAGAGTTTACCACTAAGCGATAAAACGTTTCGCTAAAGTAGTAAATAATTAAATCGTCGATTACGCCGCCTTGCTCGTTAAGCATGCCCGTGTAAAGCGCTTTACCTGGTACGGTTAATTTTGCTACGTCGTTTGCTACTAACTTACGTAAAAATGCTTTTGCTTGTTCGCCTTCAATATCAACAATGGTCATGTGTGATACGTCAAACATACCCGCATCGGTACGCACTGCATTGTGTTCTTCTATTTGTGAGCCGTAGTTGATTGGCATTTCCCAGCCATGAAAATCAACCATTTTTGCGCCTGCTTCAAGGTGCTTAGCATGTAGTACAGTTTTAGAAGTCATAACATTCCTTCACTTTTAAATTAACCCTGTGCGGGCGTGGCTTAAATAGATTTAACTAAACAGGCAAACACGGTTATGTTTACCGGTTATTTTATGTATTAGGCAGCTTCGTTTTGCATTAGGGCAAAACCTTGTGCTTGTAAGTGCTGTTGCCATTTTTGTAGTTCTTGTTGCTTGGCGACTAACACAAAGTGCTGTTCGTCATTTTTATCTATGGCGGTAATAAATACTTCGCCGCTTTGCGCGCCATAGCATAGTTGTGGGTTTGATAAACGCAGCCCTGGCGTTAATTTAAACGCGCTAATTAAGGTATCAAATGCGTTTGCTCCACACAGCGCAAGAGTTGCAAGGTCGCTACGTAGTACATAATCAATATCAAAACGAAGTTGCTGCTCGTTTATCAGTGCTTGTAATTGCAAGCTTGCGCTGTGCGGTAATACAAATCTAAATGCGGTTTCGCTAAAGTAATAAACGGCAAAGCTGTAATCAGAATTTAAATCACCATCTAGCGTGCCTTTTAGGCCTAAGCCGCTGGCTGTAAGCTTTGTGAGATCTAACCCTAAAATAGTGCTTAAAAATACACTGGTTTCACTGCCACTAAAATCCATTACAACGAGGTTGTTATTTGCTTGCACTGCATTGGTAACTGCACTTGCAGCATTGCTGTGGCGGGCAAACATTATTGGGTTAAAAGTCATAACAAACACCTGTGTATTTTTGATACCAAAAGTATATTGCGCCACTGTGACAACAACAAATTGTAATTATTTATCAATTGATAAATAATACTTATATATGTAGCTATATAAATTGTAATTTTAAATATGAAAAACATATCAACCGACAGTTTGCGTACCTTTGTAATGGTTGTTGAGGTAGGTGGATTTGCAAAAGCCGGCGACCTACTGGGGTTATCGCAACCTGCGGTAAGCTTGCAAATTAAACGCCTTGAAGATTTACTCGGTTATAAATTATTTAAAAAACAGGGCCAGCGCCAAGTGCTTAATCAGTACGGTGAGCTACTTTTGCCTATGGCAAAACAAATGATGCAGTATAACGATGCTATTTTGCAGCAGTTCACCTCAGAGAGCATAACCGGTAAAGTGCGCTTGGGTATTCCTAGCGAATTTGCAGCACGTATTTTGCCCTCTATTATTGGTGATTTTGTCTCGCTTTATCCTGAGGTATCGCTGGAGGTTAAATCGCGTTTAAGTAAACATTTGCTGTCGGCCTCAAGGCAAGATCAATTTGATCTTGTTTTAGCGCTTAACGAGCGCCTTAATTCAGACAAGTTCCCTATTTTTATGCAAGACGAGCTAGTATGGGTGGGCGATTTAGCACAGGCAAAAAATGAGGTAGTAACCTTAGTCACCGCGCCCGAGGGCTGTATTTATAGGCGCCGCGCTACAGATGCACTTAAAAGTGCCAATATAAAATACCGAATTGTTTACAGCAATGCCGATTTAACCGGATTAATAGCCGCCATAAAAGAAGGCTTAGGTATTACTGTACTGGCTAAAAGTACGGTGCCAAGCGATCTTAATTTTCAGGCGCAAAGTAAATATTTACCAGCTCTTGGTAGCATAGGCATTAGCTTAATAAAAAGCGGCGGGGAGTCGGAACACGCAGTAGACAAACTCGCTGAGTTTATCGCATTACGTTTAGGCTATTAGTGCGCGTTGGCGATTTGGTTAACCTGTAAAATTACAAACTACGCTACATAAAAAACGCCGAGGTTAAACTAACCTCGGCGTTTTGTAAGCTAAACTTGGCGCTAACTAAAACCCTCATTTAAACCATTAAATAACGAATTTTGTCTATCGACACGTTTAGCTGCCTAAAAATAAATATATTAATTAAGCAACTGGATATTAGTTATTTACGTTACGTTGGCGTAGCACTTCAAATAAACAAATACCGGTGGCTACCGATACATTTAAGCTAGAAACACTTCCTGCCATCGGAATTTTAACTAACACGTCGCAATGCTCACGCGTTAAACGGCGCATGCCCTCGCCCTCTGCTCCCATTACTATTGCCATTGGCCCAGTAAGGTTTGCATCAAACACGTGGGTGTCTGTTTCGCCAGCGGTGCCCACAACCCATACGCCTGCATCTTTAATTTCGCGAAGCGTACGCGCCAGGTTTGTTACCTGAATAAGCGGTACGGTTTCAGCTGCGCCACAGGCTACTTTACGTGCTGTGCCGTTAAGCTTGGCCGACTTATCTTTAGGTACAATTATAGCGTGTACACCTGCTGCATCTGCGCTACGTAGGCAGGCACCTAAATTATGCGGATCGGTTATGCCATCTAGTACTAGTAAAAACGGCGTGTCTTCGCGAGCAATGATCTCATCTAAATCTTTTTCGTTGTAAACACGCGCAGCTTTTACATTGGCAATAATGCCTTGGTGCTGCTCATCGTTTGCTTTGTTATCTAGCGCTTTTCGCTGCATAAATTGTACAGAAATACCAAATTTACGTGCTTCATTAATAATCGGGGTTAAGCGCTTATCATCACGACCTTTTAGGGCATAAATTTCTAAAAAACGCTCTGGCTCTTTTGTTAAAATTGCTTCAACAGAGTGAAAGCCAAAAATTAATTCATTACTCACGTATTGTTTGCTCCTGGGCTATTACGTTTACGGGCATTTTTGCCTGGTCTTTTAGGCTTTTTAACTGCCTTTTTTTTCGGTTTTTTCTTAGCGGTGGTTTCAGCGGCTTTTTTTCCGGCTGGCTTTGCGCCAGACTTACCCGCTGGTTTGCCTTTGCTTTTACTGGCTGGTTTTTTACCAGCTTTGGGTTTTTCATCGCCTGATGTGTTTTTGCCAGGGATTTTACCCGCTTTAAGCTGCGATCTTACACTTGCTGCTGCATGGCTTGATTTACCGCGCCCTGCTCCTTTAGCTGAGCCACGGCGACGCGCGTATCTGTCTTGAGCCACATCACCACTGAGCGTTAAATTTATACGGCGCTCATCTAAACTTACCGAAGCAACTTGTACCGTTACTTTATCGCCAAGGCGGTAAACCGTATGTGTATGCTCGCCAATTAGGGTGTGTTTTGCACCATCATGATGGAAGTATTCATCACCTAAATTAGTAACATGGATCAGGCCATCAATTTGTAAGTCGTCTAGGCGTATAAATAAGCCAAAGTTAGTAACGGATGAAATAACCCCGTTAAACTCATCACCCACGTGGTCTTGCATAAACTCACATTTAAGCCAGTCGGCAACTTCACGCGTTGCGTCGTCTGCGCGGCGCTCGGTGGTTGAACACTGCTCACCTAGTTGGTCTACTTCATCATCGGTGTACGCGTATGCGCCCGATGTTTGCTGACCTTGTGCTTTTATTACCGCTTTAATTGCACGGTGTACCACTAAATCAGGGTAACGGCGAATCGGTGAGGTAAAGTGTGCGTACGCAGGCAGCGCTAAGCCAAAGTGGCCTATGTTGTCTGGCTGATAAACCGCTTGCTTCATTGAGCGAAGTAGCATGGTTTGAATAAGCTCGGCCTCTGGGCGGTCGCCTAAACGGGCTAACACTTGGGTAATTTCTTTCGGTGTAGGCTCATCACTTAATGTACTTTGAATGCCAAGCTCACTTAAAAACTGAGTAAAGTTACCTAGTTTTTCTTGATCTGGCTCATCGTGCACACGGTAAAGCGCACTGGCTTCGTGTTTTTCTAATAATTTAGCCGCCGATACGTTGGCTAAAATCATACATTCTTCAATCAATTTGTGCGCGTCGTTACGAACAACTGGCACAATTGATTCTATTTTACGGTGTGCGTTAAATACAAAACGCGTTTCGAGCGTTTCAAACTCAATAGCACCACGGGTTTGGCGCGCCGACTTAAGCGCCATATACATTTGCTGTAAGTCAGTTAAATGTGGCACAACGGGTGCGTATTCTTCGCGTAGTTTTTCATCGCCTTGTAAAATGGCATTTACTTTGGTGTAGGTTAAACGCGCATGTGAGTTCATCACCGCTTCGTAAAACTTATAACCCGAAAGCTTACCAGCGTCTGATACCGTCATTTCGGCCACCATACACAGGCGGTCTACTTTAGGGTTGAGCGAACATAAACCGTTCGACAACACTTTTGGCAGCATTGGAATTACTTGCTCAGGAAAGTACACTGAGTTACCGCGAGCAATCGCTTCTTTATTTAGCGGCGTGTTCATACCTACATAATGTGATACATCGGCAATGGCTACCCATAAGCGCCAGCCGCCAGATTTTTTACGCTCACAATATACGGCATCATCAAAGTCGCGGGCGTCTTCACCGTCTATGGTGACCAGTGGCAGGTCGCGTAAATCTACACGGCCTTGTTTGTCGGCTTCATCAACAAACTCACCTAAATGAGCAACTTGTTCTTCCACTTCTTCTGGCCAAACATGAGGAATATCGTGATTGCGCAGTGCCACCTCTATTTCCATACCTGGCGCTAAATGCTCGCCCAGTACGTCAATAATTTTACCTACCGCGTTCATGTTGCGGCTAGGATTTTGAGTGATTTGCACTTGCACCATTTGGTTATGGCGCGCGCCGTTTTCACTGCCTGGCAGAATAATAATATCTTGGGTAATACGTGGGTCTTCTGCTACAACAACTGCAATACCATGCTCAACAAAATAACGCCCTACAATAGGTGCGCGCTCGTTGGTAAGTACTTTAATTATGCGGGCATCACATTTTGAGCCTGAGCCACGTTTTGTGCCTTTAGCAAGTACGATGTCGCCGTGCAGCACCATGTTCATTTGATGCTTGGCTATAAACCAATCTTTGCTCTCACCTTCAACTTCTAAAAAGCCAAAACCGTCTCTGTGGCCAATTACTTTGCCTTTGGTTAAACCGGCTTCGTCAATTAGGGCGTAACATTTAAACTTATTAAAATACAATTGGCCATCGCGCTCCATGGCACGAAGGCGGCGCTTAAATGCAATTTGGCGTTCGGTATCGTTTACAGCTAATTCATCACAAAGTTGCGTGAAGTTAGCAGGTTTTGAACGCTCTTGAAGGTGAGTAAGTATAAACTCACGACTAGGGACTGGGTTTTCGTACTTTTCTTGTTCTCGGCTGAGATTTGGATCTTGGTTTGACATTCACTATCTTGTTAGTTGGTTATGTAGGTATTTTAACCCATATACGTAAAATGAGACAGGTAAAAGCGTATGAAACTTTTAATAAACCGCTTTAATAAGTAAAACATACGCTTAATGGCCTTAATCATCACTTAATATAAGCGCAATTATAACCAGCCTTTTTGCTTTGCAATACGCGCTGCATCTACGCGGTTAGTGGCATTGAGTTTTGCGATAGCATCGGATAAATAATTACGTGTTGTGCCTTCGCTTATAAACAGCTGTTTGGCTATGTCGCTTGTTTTTAAGCCATCGCTTGCAAGCTTAAGTGCTTTGCGCTCTTTATCGGTGAGCGGGTCTGCATCATCAAGCGCGTTAATGGCAAGCTCTGGGTCTATAACCTTTTGCCCTTGCATTACTTTTTTAAGTGCATTGATAAGCTCATCACTTGGTGCTTCTTTTAAAATGAAGCCTTTAACGCCTAGGGCGAGCGAGCGCCTAATATAACCAGCTCGCGAAAATGTGGTCATAATAACCATTTTAATGGTTGGGAACGTGGCCGCTATTTGCTCACTTAGCTCTATACCGCTCATGTGTGGCATTTCAATATCGGTTAAAATTATGTCTGGCAATGCCTCATCGGCCAGTGCTTTTATTGCATTAAGGGCATCTTGGCCGTTACTGGCTTGGCCTATCACTTCAATATTAAAGTCAAGGCTTAACAGTGCCCCTACAGCGTCGCGCACGAGTGCTTGATCTTCCACTAAATATACTTTGATCATTGTTAATCCTTAGCTGAAATTGGCAGCATTACGTTTAAAGTAAACTTCTCGCCACAGGTAAACGTGGCATGGCCATTAAGTTGCTCTGCGCGCTCTTTAATACCATTTAAACCGTTACCTGCGTTTAACGTGCTGCAAGGTGCGTTATCAACCACATTTATATGCAGCTGATGCTGTGTTTGCTCTATACTTATTTCGCCGTTTTTATTACTGCTATGGCGTAATAAATTAGTTACCGCTTCTTTAATTATAAGCCCTGCGATCCCTTCTACTTTAGGAGGCAAGGTATTTAATACAACATTAAAGTTAACGTTAAAGTCTTGCTCTATTAGCCTTTGTTTAAGCTGGGCTATTTGGCTTATTAAATTAAGTTGTTTTAAATCGCTTACGGCGTTTCTTACATCGCTAAGTAACTGCCTTGCTAGATCTGCTACTTGTGCTATTTCGTTATTGGCTTGTTCGTAGCGCTCTCCTTGATTTAGCTTATTAGCAAGCTCAGCTTTTAAAGCAATAGATGATAGTGAGTGGCCTAAAATATCGTGTAGGTCGCGCGCTATTCGTTCGCGCTCAGCAATGGCGGCCAATTGCTCTAGTTGGTTAGCGCTTTCTTGTTCGCGCTTTTTATGCAGGCGCTCTTTTTGAGTTGCTATGCCAAAGGCCAACAGCGCCCCTGAAATTAATAAAGTGCCGGCTAAAAAGTATTTTATGTTTGCTATATCTGCCAAGTAGGCGCTTAACGCCACCGTAAATATAAGGCTAAAAACGGCATATAATCTGCTTTTTTTAGCGTATGACTCACCAGCTATAAACGCGATAAAACCAAATAATGTAGAGGTACCTGTGGTATAAAATGTGGCGCTAAAACACACCACTAACATAATAACAAACAGCGTTGTTATACGCTTTGTTTCACAGTGCATGGCTTTTATGTAAAGCAAAATAAATACAATATAAAACGCCACGCTCATTACAATGGTATTGACTGGCAAGTTAGATAGATTAAAAAGAGTCGGAAGCAAATAAAACCCAGTAAAAATTAAAGGTGCGTATTCCCAAAACTTTTTATTACTGGGCTTTGAAAGCGTATTTGTTGTACTCATGCCAGAGCCCCTAGTTCATTGTTATTGCTTATAACATTATTTTTATTAATAAATATAAATAACACAAAAATACTAATGAGTATAAAGTAATCATTTATTGAAACACTAAAGCTAAGTGATTCTAAAAACTCGCTAATAGCGAGACTTATTAAAATTAACGTATTCATAGCCACCTCCCATTAAGATAAGTTAACTATGCCAAAGCCAAAAAATAATAAGAGTGTGAAATGTCATTAACTTTGCTGACATTTGTCATGTTTTTAAAATTTCATCCTGTGAGTTCGCACCCAGTGATAAGATAATAAAAAAAGGAGTTCTCATTTAAATGCAGCCACAACAGCAAAGCCTGATTTACTTACATATTGCCGTGTTACTTTTTGGGGGCACCGCCCTTTTTGCAAAGTTAATAGGGTTAAATGCAATTGATATTACGGTGTATCGTACCGCTATTGCTGGTATGGCAATATTGGCTATGCTGTACTTTCAAAAAAAACAAATTAAGTTAAATAAACCAAAAGATTACCTCATTGCGTTATTTTTAGGTGTGGCAGTAGGCATGCATTGGGTTACTTACTTTGCAGGCATGCAAATGGCGGGCGTAACTGTGGGTATGCTGGCTTTTTTTAGCTACCCAGTAATGACGGTATTTTTAGAGCCCTTGTTTAATAAAAGCAGGCCCCAAGCAAAAGATATTATAAGCGCAGCTGTGGTTGTATTAGGTATATATTTACTCGTACCCAGCGCAAATTTAGGCGACGATGTAACCTTAGGGGTTATTATGGGTGTGGTTTCGGCTTTGTTTTTTTCGATTAGAAATATTACCCATAAGCGTTTTTTTAGCCAGTATGGCGGCCCACAAACCATGTTTTATCAAACCTTAGTGGCAAGTGTTATGCTTTGCGCATTTATTAAGGTCCCTGTGTATGAGGTGAGTAACCACGACCTTATTTTAATTGCTGTGGCGGGTATTATTTTTACCGCTACACCGCACTCGCTGTTTGCAGCGAGTTTAAAGCACTTATCGGCAGCTACTGCGGGGTTAATTTCGTGCTTGCAGCCGCTTTACGGCACTTTGTTGGCTATTGTTATTATTCATGAGCGCCCAACGCTACTAACACTTATTGGCGGTGCACTTATAGTCAGTGCAGCCTGTTTTGAAACATGGTCTATTACTCAAAAGGCTAGAAAATGAAAATATTTGCGCACCGAGGGGCAAGCGGCAATTACCCAGAAAACACTAAAAGCGCTATTTTAGAAGCGTTAAATGTAGGGGTAGATGGCATTGAAGTTGATATTCAAAGTGCGCTTGATGACTATATGCTCATACACGACTCGTGGCTAGATAGAACCACCAGCGGGCACGGTAAAGTAAGCGACTTTACGGCGCAGCAACTTAGTCTGTTGGATGCCGGTAACGGCGAGCAAATCCCCACTCTACAGCAATTACTTGATTGGAATAACAATAAAACATTACTCAATATAGAGCTTAAACATACCTTTGAGCTGGAAAAGTTTGCCACTATTTTAAACAACAATATTGCTAAAGGCGTTATTACTAAAGGTAATATTTTAGTGTCGTCGTTTGATCACCATCAAATTCATTGGCTTAAAAATAGGTTACCGTGGTTACACATTGGCGCGTTAACCTCATCAATTCCATTAAATTATGCACAGTTTGCTCAACAGTTAAATGCGTATAGTGTTCATGTAGACAAAAGCTTTGTAAATAAAGCTTTTGTAGATGATGCCATAGCGCGAGGCCTGCAAGTTTATGCCTACACCGTAGATAGGCCAGAAGACATGGATTTTATGCTAAAAATTGGGGTGCATGGTATTTTTACTAATTACCCCGCTCGCTCTAAAAAATATTTAGCAAACATTATTACTTGAGTTAACGGTAACTTAGTCGATAATCTAGCTAGGGCGTGATGATCTTTGCGGATTGAAATTTGTTCAATCTAGGGGCGATTAAATCGCGGCGCGAGGCTTGTAACCTAGTGGGCTAAGTAAAAACCGAGTAAAGCTTCCGCGTCCTGCTCACGCCCCTTACCTACATCCATGTAGGCAACAAAGAGTTTATCGCCCTTAGGCAGAACCCAAAGGGCAGCGCATGTTTGGCATTTATGCAGCGTTATCGCCTATTTATGGGGAATAACCACACTTCATAGGCTTTGCCTTGCCTAAAAGCCAAACATACTGCTGCAAATTCAACCATCAAAGGTCAACACGCCCTAGATGGGTAAGCAATAAATGAGTGGTGTAATGCAATTTTATAATTATATTGAGCGAACATTTTTTTATACGCTTACGCGTAAAATAGTGGGTAATTTAAGCTTTGTTTTTTTGTTTCAGGCCATTACCTTATTTTGGTTATATCAAAGCTTAAGCGAGCAGCACAGTACTAGCGCATTTTGGTTGTTAACCTTAGTTATTGTAGCGGGCTTTGCCTTTACTATTTTTTATATGCGCTATTTAATAGTGCGCCCTGTAAAAGCTATGTGCGACACTTTAGTAAACATAAACCAGCAAGAGGCTAATTTAGCCGCCAACTTACCGCAATTTTCTTTTGACGAATTTAAAGAACTAAGTACGCAATATAACTTATTTACTAACCACTTAAGTGATTTACTAAGTACAACTCACGCCAGCGCTAAAGCCAGCGAGCAAAGTAATGTTGATGTAAATACCGCTATGCAAAATACGCAGCACTTAAGTGAGCAGCAAACTCAGCTAAGCCACAATATTATTAATGCGAGTAACCAAATAGTGCAAAGCTTAGAGGGCATAGTGAGCAATACCGACAGCGTGCATAGCGTTAACAGCGAGCACTTAGACTTTGTTAAGCTTTCGTCGCAAGAGCTTGCAAGCTTAGTTGATAAAGTGTCGCTTATTGGTACCTTGCTGCAAAGATTTTCTAAAACGGTGTCTGGCCTTAAAGAAAACAGCGAAAACATTCGCAGCATTTTAAAAATGGTTGAGGAGTTTTCGGATCAAACTAATTTACTGGCACTAAACGCTGCCATTGAAGCGGCACGCGCTGGCGAAGCTGGTAGAGGGTTTGCGGTTGTAGCTGATGAAGTACGTACATTATCGGTAAAAGTAAGTGGCGCAACCCGACAAATAAGCGACTTTATTAACCAAATGAATGAGCTGGTTAACGAAACCAACCAAGAAAGTGAGCAGTTAATTAGCCACTCAAGTACCGCACAAAGCGCCATTAGTAATACCTCTGAAGGGTTTAAAACAATGCTAAGCGAGTTTGAACAAAACCAACAGCAGCTACAGCAAATAGCGGATGCGGTGCATACGCTAGAGCAAGCGCAGCAGCACACTCACCAATCGGTAGAGCAAATTGTTACCTTAGGCGAGCAAGCTAAAAGCGCTATTGATCATGCGCTAAGTAATAGCCAGCAATCACATGCACTTAGCCAACAAACGCAACAGCAATTAAAGCGCTTTGTGCAATAAGCAATTACAAAACAAAAGCCGAGCGCTGTATTGCCTTAATATTTTAACTGGCAACATTCAACAGCGCTTTATAAATATGGTAAATTACGCAGCTAATTATTTAAGTGTGTAATGTGTGTGAGTAACTCAACCCCTAACTATCAACAGCTAGCCAAAAATATTAAAGCCTGGGGCCAAGAACTCGGCTTTAGTGAGGTGGGTATTACCGATATAGACCTATCTAAACACGAAGCACAATTACAGCGCTGGTTAGATGCGGGCTACCATGGCTCTATGGATTATATGGCAGCCCATGGCATGAAACGCGCTCGCCCTGCTGAACTAGTCCCTGGCACCCAGCGGGTTATTTCGGTAAAAATGAACTACCTGCCTCCTGATGCTAGTTTTGCCAAAACACTAAAAAACACTGAAAAAGCCTACATTAGCCGCTACGCATTAGGGCGTGACTATCACAAATTAATGCGCAACCGACTAAAAAAGCTGGGCCAAAAAATAGAGCAAGAAATTGGCGATTACGGTTTTAGGCCATTTGTAGACTCTGCGCCTGTGCTTGAGCGCCAGCTTGCTGAAAAAGCGGGATTGGGCTGGCGAGGTAAACACTCTTTATTAATAAACCAAGAAGCTGGGTCGTGGTTTTTTTTAGGTGAGCTTTTTGTTGATTTACCGCTGCCAATAGATAATGAAAACACGTTTGAAGGCTGCGGAAAATGTGTAGCTTGCATTACGCTTTGCCCAACAGGCGCAATTGTAGAGCCGTATGTGGTAGATGCACGCAAATGTATTTCGTACTTAACCATTGAGCACCAAGGCCCTATACCTGAGCAATACCGTGCATTATTGGGGAACCGAGTTTATGGCTGCGACGATTGCCAATTGGTTTGCCCATGGAACCGTTATGGTCAAATTACCGATGAGCAAGACTTTCATCCCCGTACGCAATTAAAAAACAAAGACTTACTTGAGCTATTTACCTGGGACGAACCTACATTTTTAAAAAATACCGAAGGCAGCCCAATTCGCCGTATTGGACACGAACGTTGGTTGCGTAATTTAGCGGTGGGTTTAGGCAATGCCGATTTTAGCCCTAGCATTATTAACGCTTTAGAAAGCAAACATGAGTCTAGCTCGCAGCTAGTAAAAGAGCATATAGAGTGGGCGCTTGAGCAACAAAATAATAAACAACGAGAACAACTTCGTAAAACACAGCGCCTAATTAGAATTGTCGAAAAAGGCTTACCTCGTGATGCGTAAATCACTCAGGTGAGCCTTATTGTGAAAGGTTTATTTTTTAAGTAACAAAGATAAATCTTGTTCAATTTCAGCAAAGGCGGCTTTAACTTGTTTAACCGACTCTTCTCTGGCAATTGAATTTTGAATAGTTTCGTCCACTTTTTTATAAATAAACACCTCTTGGTCTTCATCTAACCCCATTGTGGGTATGCGCACTTCTAAGTCTTCTTGTAATTGCTTGAATACTTTTTCGTTACTTTCGCGGTTTTCGTTTAGTAACCCAATCAAGCCATGAAACTTACTATGCACTGTGCTGGCTACATCATTTAGCTTTTGCTGCTGCGACTCAAGCATTTGCTTGGTCATAATTGCACGTAACTGCTGCTCAGTCACACTGACAATAAAGCAAACGTGGTCACGAATACGCCCGTGTTTATCTGGGTCGTGATCTGGCATATTCAGAATTAATAAGCTTATCATCTCGTAGTTAACTAATATTCGGTGAGAAAACTCATGTAAGCGACCTTTGTTTTTAAGCATATCAAACAGCTCAATTACAATCGGCGAACACACTCCATTAAGGGCAAAGTGCTCTATTGTATCGCCATGTCTAAATTCAACATTACTTTGTAGGTCAAACGTTTGTAAGCAGTCTATTAAGGCTTTACCTAAATCTTGCGGATTATTAATAAAACCAATGTTTTCAATGTAGTTAACTATTTGTCCCATTTCGCTACTGTTTGCCATAGCGTTAAATGCCGTAGATGTTGCATCTTCTACTTGTTTTTCAAGGCTTTGTTTTTCTATTAATACTTGGTTTAAGTTTTTAAGTTTTGATTTAAGCTCATCATGCCCAAACGGTTTTACAATGTAATCCTCAGCACCTACTGAGTAACCTTCCATACGCTCTTCAACCGTTCCTCTAGCGGAAACAAACATAACAATTATATGCGCGGTATTCGGATTCGCCTTTAATGCTTTACACACTTCGTAGCCATTCATTTGCGGCATACTTACATCAAGTAAAATAACTTGGGGCATGTAGCCTTCAACCATGGCTAAACACTCAGGGCCGCTTGTGGCAACTTGTAATTCGAAATCAAGATCTTCTAAAATTTCTTCAATAATTTCAAGGTTGAAAGGTTCATCATCTACAGCAAGAATTTTAGTTAAGGCCATATTTTCATCATCCAATTAAATATCATTTAAACATTACTTACACATATAATTAGCTATCTTGCACTGCTAGCTTATCATCGGCTAAATGCTCATCTAAATCTATTTCTAGGGGTACCTGAATCCTAATTGTTGCACCACCATCGCTATTATTACTTGCCGTAATTTCGCCTTGATGAAGTGCTACAAACTCTCTACAAAGCGCAAGCCCTAAACCAGTACCACCAGCGCCACTGTTCGTTTTGCTGCTTTGTACAAATTTAGTAAACACGTGCTCTAATTCATCCTCAGGTATACCTATTCCATTGTCTATTACATCAATAATGGCGCTGTTTTGATCAGCCATTAAGTTCACTTCAATACGACTTTTAGGTTCGCTAAATTTAAGTGCGTTACCTAACACATTGCGCAATAGCTGATTAATTTGCTCTTCATCACACTGCACAACCACTGGCCCGGGTTTTGAAAAAACAATTTCAATTTCTTTTTCCATAGCCGTACCAGAGACATCATCAATACTGGTTTTTATAATACTTTCTATATTGTATGGGCGTGGGTTAAATGGAAATTTCCCTACATCCAATTTAGATAAATCAAGTAAGTTGTTTAATAACGACAATAAACGCTCGCCGCTGCTTTCAATACGAGATAAATATTTTAAGAGTTTATCTTTAGCAAAATCGCCCGCTTCTAACTTACTCAAACCAAATCGTGAAAAGCTTAATATAGAGTGCATAGGGGTGCGTAACTCGTGCGACATGTTAGCCAAAAATTCCGATTTGCTTAAATTGGCAGCTTCGGCCACATTTTTAGCATGCTCTAGCTGCGAAGTACGAGCTCGCACTTGCTCCTCAAGTAAGTCTTTGGCTTCAAGGAGTAATTCTTCTTTTTGTTTTAAGTGAGTTACATTTTTAAATATAACCGCTAACGCAATTTCGCCATGGTGGTCTATTTCGTTAAACGAGCCAACCAGCGGAATATACCCGCCGTCTGTTTTTTGCAAACGTAGGTCGCTACTAAATTGGCGGTTACGATTGAGTGTGCTGATTTTATTTTTTATTTCAGCACTTGATTCCTCATCTAAAAATTCAAATACCGAAAAACCCGCGAGTTTGTCAAAGGGTAGCTTAAACAGCCTTAAGCAGGCATCGTTTGCTTCTATTACTTTGCCGCTGCGCTCAAATAACATAATGGCGTCAGGCGTATTTTTATAAATAACTTGTAGTAGGCTGTCTTTTTCGATTAATGCATCAACGGTATCTTGTAAACGCTCAACTAGCTCAGCGTTACGGCGTTTTAAAAGCTCTGTTTGCCACAATTTATGTACCGATTGCAGCAGTACGCTATCGGTTAGAGGCTTTATTAAAACATCTTCAACCCCTTTACGAATTGCCTCAATCATTGAAACTTGCTCAGGGCGTGCGGTAAACAATAAGCATCGGCAATCTGGCTGAGACATTTTAATAGCAGAAAAAATATTTAAACCGGTGCCATCTTCAAAGCTAAAATCGCTAATTAAAATATCTATACTGTTTTCATTAGCCACTGCCACCGCTTCGGTTGCGCTGGTTGCGGTTAGCGTTTTGATATGCGCCCCGACTAAATTACTTTTCATTTTTTCAAGGCGCTCAGGCATATGATCAACAAGTAAAATAGTGGGGAGTTTTAGAACGTGACTAGAGCCAAGCTCTAAGAGGTTTTCGAGTAATGAGGTAATTTCTTTATTTGAAAAAAACGGATAAATAACCGTTGCATCTGGGACTAACTTATTAAGCTCGCTAAAGGCGCTAAGTTGCTCACCGCTTTCGGCTTTAGGGGCAAGTAATACACAGCGGTCTTGTGAGATTTTTTGAGCTATCGACTTTACTACTTCACACGGTACTCCGTAAGCACCAATTACCAAGTCATACTGGCTGGTGTTAGAGTATAAATCAATCATAGAGTAATGAACGAGCTCAGCCTCACAACCTATTAATTCTAGTAAAACTTTCACTCTCATTGCGATAACACTGCTGCTATCTACAATTAAAATTTTTCGACTCATTAAGCCACACTATCGTAAACACTTTATATGTTAATAGCGTAGCCTATAATTTCTTAGTTGGTATAGGTTGTTAGACTTAATTTTGATTTTTTTACCGATAAGCTCCACAACTATTTTGGTAGATGCTTACCGAATATTGTTAAACTGTAGCGTGTGTTATCCATTACCGCGATATGAGGCAACTCACCCCATACGCTAAAACCAAAGTGCTTGAATAACTTAATACTTGGTAAGTTGTGGCTAAATATAAAACCAAGCAACACATCAATTCCTAGCTGTTTAGCCTCTATTTGGGCAAACTCCATCAGCTTTTTGCCAAGTCCTTTACCTTGCGCCGCTTTGGTAATATAAATGCTCATTTCGACGGTGCCATCGTATGCGGGGCGCCCATAAAACGATTTATAACTTAGCCAGGCAAGTACTTGGTCATTTTCGCAATAAACATAAATAGGTCGTTTATCGGTGTGGCTATTAAACCACTCACATTTGCTCTGTACCGATACTTCTTCGGTATCGGCGGTCACCATACGCGAGGCGATCGTTTCGTTGTATATTGCGACAATGGCAGGTAAATCTTCTATAGTGGCTAAACGTGTAGTCATAACAGCTTAATATTGTTGATCACTTTTGTGCATATTAGCGTAAGATAGACTAGTCAAACAATTATAAATTTAGGCGTTGAGTATGTTAAAAAAAACGATACTAGGGCTCAGTATTTTTATTACGAGCTTAGCTGCCCAAGCAAATGACACGTTACCCAGCAAACAACAGCAGCAACAATGTGAAGACTTTACAAATGTAGAGATACGTAAGCTGCGCTCAAAAGAATCCTTAAACTTATGCCAATTTAAAAACCGCCCTTTGCTCATTGTAAATACGGCTAGCAATTGTGGTTTTACATCTCAATTTGAGGGCCTTGAAAAAGTACACCAACAATACAAAGATAAAGGTTTAGTGGTATTAGGTTTTCCATCTGATGATTTTTTTCAAGAAGAAAACGATGAAAAAGACATAGCAAAAGTGTGTTTTATTAATTACGGCGTTACTTTTACTATGTTTACTACCAGCGAAGTTCGCGGCAGTGATGCAAATCCAATATTTAAACACTTAAACGCACAAACCAGCTCACCTAACTGGAACTTTTATAAATATTTAGTTTCAGCTGATCGCAAAACAATTAAACGCTTTAACAGTAAAGTAGCTCCTAATTCAAAAGAATTAATTGATGCAATTGAAAATACGCTACTCATCAATTAAGTTTATACTGGTACTGCGAGTTAAAACTAACTAGACTGGCTTTAATGGTTAAATACACCAACTTTAAACAGGAGATTTTATGGCAGTGGCAAGTGCAAGGCACATTTTAGTAGACAGCGAAGCAGAGTGCTTAGATTTAAAAGCTAAGATTGAACAAGGCGAAGACTTTGCAGAGCTTGCAAAAACATATTCAAACTGTCCTTCTGGTCAAGACGGCGGAGCACTTGGCGAGTTTGGCCCAGGTATGATGGTACCTGAGTTTGATAAAGTTGTATTTTCAGCGCCAATTAATCAAGTACAAGGCCCTGTACAAACACAGTTTGGCTATCACTTACTAGAAGTGACAAGCCGCTCAGAATAACGTTGACTTATCGCAACACAAAAAGCCGCTTATGCGGCTTTTTTTAGGAGCAATTATGAAACTTATAGGATCTAACCCTTCTCCATTTGCGCGCAGAGTAAGAATGTGGGCAGCACAAAACAATGTTGACTTAGCGCTAGTAAACCTAGATATTTTTTCTGAGCAAGACCGCCCTACCTTAGCCAGTAATAACCCAGGAAGAAAAATACCGGTTTTAATTGATGGTGATTTAACGCTAAGCGATTCAACCATTATTTTACGTTACCTTATCGCCAAGGCTGGTAAAACACCACTAAGCTGGTCGCAAGAGCACCTACTTAATATTATCAACGCCTGTAACGACTCGTTAGTAGAATTAGCACTTAGCAGACGCTCAGGGTTTGATACTAACGACGATAAATTATTTTTTAATCTGCAAAACGAACGAATTGCACAAACATTAAGCTATTTAAATAGTCATTTAAACGATGATGAATTTAAAGGCTGTGAATGCCTTAACATCAGTTTATACTGCCTACTTGATTGGATTTGCTTTCGTGAATTAACAGACTTTAGCCAACACGCTGCTTTAGTCAGTTTTTATAACGACTATGGCACGCGTCAAGCTGCAGTAAGCACCGATCCCAGACTCTAAACAAATAAGGTAAACACATGAGCGATATTGAAATTGAATCACAACTAGTTAGCTTTGTAGAAAAAGTACGTTTAAGCGAGCAAGTGTGGGCGTTAGGTGGCGACGACGGCGGCTTTGTAGTGTGCGAATCTAACCAGTTTGCCGAAACGGATGTACTGCTTTTATGGGAAAGCGAAGACGCAGCAAAAGCCCAGTGTAAAGAAGAGTGGCAAGAATTTACGCCTGTAGAAATTAATTTAGATGAATTTTTAGATGAGTGGGTAGAAGATTTAAACGAAGACAGCGCATTAGTTGGTTTAAATTGGAATGACGACCAAGTGTGTGTAGAAATAGAGCCTGTTGGCTTAGCACGCGCACTTAGCGAATAACTGCCACTATAAATTAAATAGTGAATACAACACCTGCTTTTTAAGTGGGTGTTTTTGTTTTGTAGCTAAAAACATAAATACTAGAATCGATACTCGCATGTTTATCTGTTTTAAGTATAAAATATAACATGTCATTAATTTCAAGGGATTACGTTGAAAACCCATCTTGGCCGCCGCCCTTTTTCAGCAATGGAACTGCATACGCTTTATAACGGCTATATTTATGGCGACTTTAAAGTAGCAAGAGAGCAAGCAAAGCATTGGCATTTTTGGTTGCCTTTAATTGCCTATTACAGTGGCGCATATAGCGATGAAATTGGCTGCTTAACGCTTGACGATCTTGGGCTTAAAAATGGCATTTTATGTTTTAATTTTCATACTAATGGAAAAATAAAAGCGCGCTTGGTTCCGGTGCATCAAGCCTTAGTTGATGCAGGGCTTAACGACTTTATTGCCTTTGTTAAAGCACATAATCACACACGTTTGTTGTTTGATTTACCGGCTAAGTCTGGCCGTTACAGCGAAAAAGTACGCATTTGGTTTACTGGTGAAGGTGAGCGTGCGGGTTATTTGCAAAAATGTGCCATTCCCACTGTTGATCAACTCGGTATGAAAACCGCCATAAGTAGCCTACGACTTAATTTTGAGCAACAAGTACGTATTTACGCATTACAGGCTAATTCAAAAGACGCCTTTAATTATTTAATGGGGTTTAACGAATACCCCAATGATAAATTTGACGATACCGCCTTACTAAACAACGTAATACAGCAAATTCGCACCATTAACCCACAGCTGCACTGGCAGCGCTTTAAGCTGCGCCAGAGCCACTGACACTATTTGTTACTATTTTAAATCCAAGCAGCCACTTTATTAAATTACTCTCATAAAAAAAACTGCTAGGATATCTAAATCTCAATTTTTAAGGGCATAGAAATGCCTGTTTGAGTCAGTTTCTAACAACAACAATCTAGGGATCACTATGTTTTTAAAAAGCCTATTAACAGTAAGTGTTGCTTTAGCAATGACTACTGCCAACGCTAACGAGTTCGTTATCGAAAAGCTTGCTAAACCAAGTTCACAAAAGGTGTCGTTAACACTCGACCCAAGCCAAGACACCTTTACAGGGATGACAGAAATAGCCCTAGAAGTGTTAAAACCCACTCATTACATTGAACTTAACGGCGTGGCTTACGCTGTTAAAATGGCGCAGTTACTAGGCGATGAAAACTGCGACTTAAATAACGAAATGCTAAAAACAGAAAAAGTAAAATTTAGCTGTGATGAGCAAATTCAACCGGGTAAGTACACCCTAAAAATAGATTTTTCTGCGCCGTATAATCGCCAAAGTGTGGGCTTATACAAAACAATTGATCAGGGCACACCTTATTTATTTACTCAGTTTGAAATGAATGATGCACGCCGTGCATTTCCAGTATTTGATGAGCCAAGTTATAAAATACCGTTTCAGTTAACAATTACAGCGCCAACGTCTCAAAAGGTTTATGCCAATACGCCAGAGCTTAAAACCACAGTTAACGGCGAGATGACAACGCATTACTTTGATAAAACGCCACCTATTCCTTCTTATTTAGTGGCTATGGCCGTGGGCCCTTTTGAAGAGCTTGAAATAAAAGACATGCCAATTCCAGGGCGTGTTATTACCCCGCAGGGTAAAATTCATTTAGCTGATTACGCAAAAGAGAACATGCCAAAAGTACTTGCTGCACTTGAGGCGTATTTTGGTATTCCTTATATTTATAAAAAGCTCGACTCGGTAGCAGTACCCGAGTTTCCTTTTGGCGCAATGGAAAACTCAGGCCTAATAACCTACCGCGAAGATATATTACTGGTTGATTTAGCAGCTGCTACACGCAGTAAAAAACAGCGTAATGTGTCGATTATTGCTCACGAGCTTGCCCATCAATGGTACGGTAACTTAGTTACCATGAAGTGGTGGAACGACTTATGGTTAAACGAAGCATTTGCCAGCTGGATGGCGGCAAAAATTACTAAACAGCTTAATCCAGAATTTGAATCTCACCTTGATTTACCACAAAACAACGTAATGGCATTAGATGCTCGCTTAAGCACTAAGCCGATTCGTAAACCGATTAAAACCGAAGCCGATATTATGGATGGTTTAGGGCTTGCCTACAGTAAAGGCAGCGCAGTACTGGCTATGGTTGAAAACTGGATTGGTGAAGAGGCATTCCAAAAAGGGATTCAAAGTTACTTAAAAAAATTCTCGTATAAAAACGCCGAAGCAGCCGATTTATGGGAAGCGCTAGGTAAAGCTTCTAATAAAGATGTTGCGAGTGTTTTAAAATCATTTATTGAACAGTCTTCTTTTCCGCTTGTAGATGTAAAACAAGACGGTAAAAAAATTACTATATCGCAAAGTCGCTTTGCTAATGCCGGTGTAGATGCACCCGCACAGCTTTGGAATGTCCCTGTTGGGATAAAATATGGCGCTGGTGATAAAGTAAAAACAGCCAGTATTTTACTCAATAAGCAAAGCCAAACCCTAACACTTGATTTTGAACCACAGTGGATTTATCCCGATGAAGGGGCGCTAGGTTATTACCGCTGGGTAATGGACGATGCGCAATTTGATTCGCTAATAAAACATGCTCCGCAAGCACTTAATGATCGTGAGCGCTTAGCGCTGCTCTCTGCCACTGATGCACTACTTGATGCGGGTGTAATATCGGCGGCTAAGTTAATGCAAACCTTAGAAGTATTTGTGAGCGATGATCACCCTCGTGTTGCAAATACAGCGCTGGGCTACTTGGTATCGCAAAAAAATACCTTTAAAGATGAAAGCAACGAAGCGTTATGGCCTGAGTTTATTCGCAGTGCAGTAATGCCTGCAGCTAAAAAATACTCACTAGAAGCACAAGCTGGCGAAGACGGTGCAGTATCGCAACTACGTGCGGGTGTTGTTTCCTTGCTTGGTTTTGATGGCGAAGATCAACGTGTGATCAGCAAAGCAAAAGAGCAAACGCAAGTGTACTTAAACGATCCGCAAAAAGTGGATCCGTATTTAGCAGCTACCTACTTAAAACTTGCCGCCTATAATGGGGATAAAGCCTTACTTGATCAATTTATGGCAACCTTTAAAACCACTAAAGATCCACAAGTACGCACAAACATGCTGGCTGCAATGGGCTTTATGGGTAAAGCGCAGTTACAAAAGCAAGTATTAGCGTACACCCTAACCGACGAAGTAACCGCGTCTGATATGCGCACTATTTTAGCAGGTCAAAGTTATAGCGAGCCACGCCAAGCATTATTTATTGAGTGGATATACAACAATTACGACAAGGTAACACAAAGCTTACCGCCGTTTTTTGTGCCTAACTTACCGTACTTTACGACCGCGCGTTGTGATGAACAAAGTTTAGCAACCACGCAAGCATTCTTTAAAGATAAAATTGAAGAAACACCGGGCTACGCGCGTACGCTAAGCAAGCTTGAAGAAAGTACCCATGATTGTATTGCGCTTAAAGAGCGTGAACTGGCATCAGTTAATGACTTTTTAAAAAGCAAATAAGTATAATTAAAAGTAAATATGTATAATTAAAAAAGCCGCTGAGTTATTCACTCAGCGGCTTTTATTTACCCGTTAATAATCTGTGTTAGCTTGGCAATAAAGTCTTTTGCTGCTTGCTCTGAGTTAATTTTAAAGGCCACACCATAGTGAATCGGCTGCGCACTTTTGTGAATACGTGTAGGAAAGCGCGTCATCTCGCTACTATGAAAATAACCCTGTACTCGTGTTACCTCATCAATTGTTGCAAAATCATCGCTAAACACCTCAAAGGCTGGGCGAATAATTATTTTGCCTTTACCCGCTTCGCTGTGGGTATAAATTGCTTCTTTAGAATTTGCTAACATGTACTCAGCAATGTTTTTAATTTTAAAGTTGCTTCTGCACTTTAACTGAATGAGCTGCTCTGTTAACTCATCTGCACTATAAGCCACGTGGTGATCCCTTTAATGTTTAATTGTGCATTACATTAGCCTATACGCGCTGCAAAGTCCGAATTATTTTACATCGCATACAAAGGCAAGTTTGTCGTTTTTATAACTCATTCGCGTTATATTTGTCTCGCAATATGGGCTTAAGTTAAGCCATTGAGAAACCTCATCGCTGCCACTTAAATTACGCATATATACACGGTTTTTAACCGCATAAGCCACTGTATTAGCATCTTTTAAAATAAAGTCTTGTACTTGCTCTGGCAATCTAAGTAAATCTTCTACCTGTTTAGATTGCGGGTTAAAGCTTGCTAAAATATGCTGATCATTTTTTGTGTAACTAAATAAAAATGTTGCGGTTTTACTGTTATAAATAAGCGTACGCCCTATGTTACTTGCTACCACCTTGCCTTTTGCCGCAGCAACCGAAGTATATTGCAAAGTATGTGGCTCACCTAAAATAAACATCACTAAATCGCTTTGAGCGCCCCATGCGTGGTAACCAACAGGTTCAATCCAATCAAAAATACGGCTCGGTGCTTGCTCAGTATCGAGTGGGTATTGCCACAACTTTTGTTTGCTATCTTGCTCTACCACAATGGCCGATAAACTTTGTTTTGAGGGCATAACAGTGGGCGAATATTCGCTCACTGGCGTATTTGTTATGTTACTTACTTGCTTGGTTGCTAAATCATAATAGGCAATATCGGTTTGACTTTGCTCGCTTGAAATAACTTCATGGGTGAAATAAATACCCTGGTTTGTTAAATAAGGTTGGTTGTTATAGCTATTTTTGTCGCTCACTATACTCACTTGCATACCGTAGGGTGTATTTAAATCAGCAAGTAATATTTGGCTTTTAGGCATGCTAGCCTGCGCTGTAGCAAGGCTTAGCGCCGCTAAAGAGACTAGCCCAAGCCATGGTTTAATAAGTTTCATGCTTTCTCTCGTTTTATTTTTAAGCACCTCATGATAACGTTATTTGCCGATGGCGTCACTTGACCTAAGCCAGTCAACTCTTTATAACTAACTTGGTCCTAAAAAAGAGAAAATACATGTCAGCTAAACATCCTATCATTGCTATTACAGGTTCGTCGGGTGCGGGAACTACCACTACCACCAATGCAATTAAACATATTTTTCGTAGCCTCAACATTGATGCGGCTTTTATCGAAGGAGATAGCTTTCATCGTTACACGCGCCCAGAAATGGACAAAAAAGTACGCGAAGCACAACAAGAAGGTAAACATATAAGTTACTTTGGCCGTGAAGCCAATGACTTTGGCGCATTAGAAACCTTATTTGGTACCTACGGCGAAACAGGCCAAGGCAAGTTACGCCGATACTTACATACCTTTGACGAAGCAGTGCCTTATAATCAATTACCGGGGACCTTTACCCCTTGGCAAGATCTTGAAACAAACACTGATTTAATGTTTTACGAAGGCTTGCACGGTGGCGTGGTTGATCAGGATCATGATGTAGCTAAGCACGTGGATCTACTTATAGGCATGGTGCCTATTATTAACCTTGAATGGATCCAAAAATTGATCCGCGATACGCAAGACCGCGGCCACTCTCGCGAAAAAGTAATGGATTCAATTGTACGCAGTATGGATGACTACATTAACCACATCACACCGCAGTTTTCGCGCACCCATATTAACTTTCAACGTGTGCCAACGGTTGATACGTCAAACCCATTTAGCGCAAAAGATATTCCTTCACTAGATGAAAGCTTTGTGGTTATTCGCTTTAGAGGAATTGATGACGTTGATTTTCCGTATTATTTACAGATGATTGAAGGCAGCTTTATGTCACGTATAAATACCCTTGTGGTGCCAGGCGGTAAAATGGGTTTAGCAATGGAGCTGGTGCTTACTCCGCTAATTAAAGACATTATTGTTAAAAAGCGTGCTCTTGAAAACCTAGCCCCTTTAGATATACCCATTTAGCCCCTCTTTTATGATTTACACTTCTGACGTACACTGCTGCTTTTGCTAACAGTGAGGGAAAACGTGTCGCACTCATTAAAAATTATTGTGGGCTCTAAAAACCCAGTAAAAATTAACGCTGCAAAACATATTTTTGCAATGTACTTTCCTAGTTATGAAATTGATTGCCAAGGCGTTGATGCTCCCTCAAATGTTCCCGATCAACCAATTGGCGAGGAACAAACCCGTATAGGCGCACAAAACCGAGTTACTTACTGTAAAAGCATGTATCAAGCAGATTACTACTGTGCAATGGAAGGCGGTGCAGAGCAATTTAGCTATGGTGCAGCAACCTTTGCCTATGTTGTGATTAATAATGGCTCTGAGCAAGCGATAGGACGCAGCAGTAACCTGCCGTTACCGCAAGTGTTATATAACGCGCTGCTAAGCGGAGAAGAGCTTGGCGATGTAATGGATAAAGCATTTAACACCCATAATGTTAAGCAAAAAGGCGGCGCGATAGGGCTTCTCACAAACAATCATGCCACTCGCCAAAGCACCTACACCCAAGCGCTTACCTTAGCTATGGCTCCTTTTTTACACCCTAGCCTTTATCAGGAAAATTAATGAAATACAGTTATGTACTGTTTGATGCAGACGAAACACTATTCAGGTTTGATATTTTAGCGGGAATGACCCGCATGTTTAAAGCGTACAACATTGAGTTTACCCAAGCCGATTACATCCATTACCAAAAAACTAATAAGCAGCTGTGGATAGATTATCAAGATGGAAAAATTAGCGCCGATTACTTACAAGTAACCCGCTTTAACGAGTGGGCTGTAAAATTAGGGGTACCCGCTAAAGAGCTAAACGATGCATTTTTAGACGCTATGGCACAAATTTGTGAACCACTCCCCGGCGCAATCGATTTACTAAATGCACTAAAACCGCATGCACAATTGGGTATTATTACTAATGGCTTTGCCCGTTTGCAAGCCCTGCGCCTAGCGCATACCGGCCTTGAAAATATGTTTGAGTGGCTGGTTATTTCGGAACTGGTAGGCATTGCTAAGCCTAACAAGGCTATTTTTGAGCACACATTTGAGCTTATGGGTAACCCAGACAAAAGCAAAATATTAATGGTGGGCGACACTGCCTCTAGCGATATTTTAGGAGGCAATAATGCCGGTATTGATACCTGTTGGCTACAGCACCCAGGCGAGCAGTTACCAGCAGGCATAATCCCAACCTACACCATAACTGAACTGGCACAGTTACCAACAATTTTAGCGCTTTAAGCTGCGCGTTAATTATTAAAAATTAATAGTAATTAGCTGCAACTCGCTAATTTAAGGCAAAAAAATGACGCTATTAAGCGTCATTTTTTATAACTGTTTGTGAGCGTGTATTTTTAAAAAATACTAAATTAGGCCGTCGCTAATTCAAGGCCGGGTGCAGGCATCGTAACAGGCGTTTCAAATGTTGCCCACTCCCATGCTGACTCTGTTGCCATAATTTTGCGAAGTAACTTATTATTTAAATCGTGACCCGATTTATAAGCCGTTACTTTACCTAGTAGGTTATGACCTGTCATAAACATGTCGCCCACACAGTCTAATATTTTGTGTTTTACAAATTCATCGCTGTAGCGCAAACCATTTGGGTTTAGTACTTTAAAGTCATCAAGTACTACTGCACTGTCCATGCTGCCACCAAGTGCTAGGTTATTAGCATGCATGTATTCAATGTCTTTCATAAAACCAAACGTACGTGCACGGCTAATTTCTTCAGTAAAGCTTTGCGCAGTAATATCTAAACCAATGCGCTGGCGGCTTTCATTAATGGCAGGGTGATCAAAGGCAATTTCAAAGTCGATATGAAAACCATCATATGGTTCTACTTCGGCCCATTTATCGCCTTCTTCAATACGTACTTTTTCTTTTATACGAATAAAGCGTTTCGCAACATTTTGCTCTTCAATGCCGCCTTTTTGTAACAAATAAATGAACGGTAATGCACTACCATCCATAATCGGCACTTCTGAGCTGTCTAATTCAACAATTAAATTGTCGATACCCATTGCAGCAACTGCTGCAATTAGGTGCTCAGTCGTTGATAAGCGAACGCCATCTTTGTTAATTAAACAGGTACACAGCTGCGTATCACCAACGGCTTCAGGTGTTGTTTCAAAATCAACAACCGGATCAAGGTCGACACGACGAAATACAATCCCGGTATTTGCGCTCGCAGGTCGGAGAGTTATTGTGACCTTCTCACCTTTATGAAGTCCAATTCCTATGGCTTTGACTACTTGTGCAATCGTACGCTGTTTAATCATAGGTTCGCTCACTTTTAAATCAGTTACAGTTAGACGGCGGAGTTTAACATAAATCCTTTTGCCTTTCAATATTTGTACATATTTCAAACAAAAGCATTAGTAAATGTTAATCAGCCTGCTTACGTAAAAAAGCCGGAATATCAAAATAATCTCCGCCTTCTGATTTATCCGCTTTTTTACTGTTTTGCGCTGATGAACTTGCCGTGTTGCTTGAGCTTGTAGATGGCGCTTGTTCTTTGCTTTCTACTTGTGTGCTTGGCGTCGTTTCTTCAGTGCTTGTGCCTTGGCTTGCAAAGCTTGGTACGTACATGCTGCTAGATTGGTTTGATGAACTTGCTACATCAGAACCTGATGCCTTTTTAAAGCCGTTATCAACAATACCAAACTGCGGACGACGATCGCCGCCTAAACCCGTAGCAACAACAGTTACACGTAACTCGTCGCTCATTTCTGGGTCAATAACTGCACCCACAACTACGGTTGCATTTTCAGACGCTAGCGCTTTAACGTGGTTACCCACAATTTCAAATTCTTCAATCGCAATGTCCATACCCGCGGTAATATTAACCAAAATACCTTTAGCACCGGTTAAATCAACGTCTTCTAGTAATGGGCTTGAGATAGCCGCTTCTGCAGCTTCTTGAGCACGATCTGGGCCTGATGCAGAGGCTGTGCCCATCATGGCAGTACCCATTGCTGACATTACGGTACGTACGTCGGCGAAATCCACGTTAATTAAACCAGAACGTGTAATTAGCTCAGCAATACCTTGAACCGCACCAAAAAGTACGTCGTTTGCTTTAGCGAAGGCATCTAACAGTGTAGTCCCTTTACCTAAAACTTTAAGCAATTTATTGTTCGGAATTGTAATAAGTGAGTCTACAATTTCTGACAATTCGTTAATGCCTTGTTCAGCAGCTGCTGCGCGCTTTTTGCCTTCAAAGTCAAAAGGACGCGTTACTACAGCAACCGTTAAAATACCTAATTCTTTGGCAATTTTAGCAACCACTGGTGCAGCACCAGTACCTGTACCACCACCCATGCCGGCAGCAATAAATACCATATCTGCGCCTTCAAGGCTGGCACGGATTGTTTCTGCATCTTCTTCAGCCGATTCGCGGCCTACTTCTGGGTTTGCACCTGCACCTAACCCTGAGGTTATTTGCGTGCCTAGTTGTACGGTAATATCGGCAGCGGAATTACGTAATGCTTGTGCATCCGTATTTGCGGCTATAAAGCGCACGCCTTCTATTTGTTGTTTTACCATGTGCTCAACAGCGTTACCGCCGCCACCGCCCACGCCAATTACCTTAATTACAGCTTCTTCGCTGTGTTGTTCCATCATATCAAACATGTTTACTCTCCGACTTGAGTACTTTAAAACTCGCCTTGGAACCATTTAGTAATGCGGTTCCACCAATTATTATTATCCTCTGCTTTCGACTTTTGTGCATTCATCGATTGCATAGTGCGCCCGTATTGTAACAAACCTACAGCGGTTGCGTACGAAGGATCGTCTACGTAGTCTGTCAAACCAACTATCCCGATTGGTTTGCCTATCCTCACTGGCATTTGGAAAATGTCTTCAGCCACTTCCATTGCGCCAGTCATTTTAGCAGTCCCGCCTGTAATAACGAGGCCTGCCGCAATTTGGTCTTCTAAACCTGAGCGACGAATTTCTTCCATCGCTAATTCAAATAATTCTCTAAAACGAGGCTCTACCACTTCAGATAAAGTATGGCGCGACATTAATCGTGCTGGTCGCCCGCCTACACTTGGTACTTCTATGGTGTCTTCGTTACTGGCCATTTGGCTACTTGCACATGCATATTGTACTTTGAGTGACTCAGCATGTGATATAGGTGTACGAAATATTTTTGCAATATCACCGGTTACTTGATTACCCGCCACTGGTATAACCGAAGAATGACGTAATGCCCCGTTAATATAAATAGTGATATCCATTGTACCACCACCAATATCAAGTACCGCTACACCAAGCTCTTTTTCGTCATCGGTTAAAACCGAGTAACACGATGCAAGTGCGGTAAATATAAGCTGATCAACCTCTAAACCACAGCGCTCAACACATTTTTCAATGTTTTTAGCCATGTCGTTTGAGCAGGTAATAATGTGTGCACGTGCTTCCATACGTACGCCGCTCATACCAAGGGGGTTTTTAATGCCCTCTTGCATATCAATGCTGTATTCTTGCGGTAATGCATGCAGCATTTTACGCTCGGCCGAAATGGGCACAGAGCGCGCTATATGAATTACATTTTCAATGTCTTCATCGGTTACTTCTGTATTATTAATAGCAACCACGCCGCTTTCGTTTTGACACTGTATGTGCTTGCCAGAAATCCCTAAGTACACTGAGCTAATACGACAATCGGCCATTAACTCGGCTTCATCTATTGCTCGGCGAATCGACTCAGACACTAAGTTTAAATCGTTAACGCCGCCTTTATCCATACCATGAGATACTTGGCTGCCCACACCAACAATGCTGAGCTTGTTATCTGCGGTGATTTCACCTACCGTGGCCACCACTTTTGAGGTACCAACGTCTAATCCAATCACTAGGTTTCTTTCTGCTGACTTAGTCATGCCTTACTCTTATTTTGTAATTGCTGTTCTTGCACAGGCTTATAGCTAACTGCAAGGCCGGTATCATAGCGTAAATCTATTGCATCTATTTGTGCATCTGCACGCTTTTCCATGCGCGGGTACACATCTATAAACCGCTGTACTCGCTTTGCTTTGTCTTTGCGCCCTAAATTTAAGCGCACACCATTATCTAACCATAACTGCCACGAAAAACGCTCCGAAAGGGCTAAGCTTTTTAGCGTTAACGCATTTACCTTTAGCATTTCGTCAAACTGCTTAAAGGCAATCCACGCTTCTTTTTCGCTGCCTTCTGGGCCGTAAAGTTGCGGTAAATCATTGGCGAGTTTATCGCTACTTGCTTCAAAGGCATCGCCACTTTGGTTTAGCAGTAAATCGCTATTCCAATGGGCTACGGCTTCGTGTTCAACTACGTACACTTGTATTGTATCGGGCCATTGCTTGCGTACCGATACGGTTGCAACCCAAGGTAAATCTTTTACCAGTTGCTGTACGCGTTTTACATCTAGCTCAAAAAAACTGCTTAAATCGGCCTTTTTTATTGCTTTTATTATGGCCTTTTCGTCAGTGTATTTGGGCTTTCCTAGCACTGTTAAGTGCTTTATTTGTGCATCTTTGTTCTCTACTAGCCAATCAGATACACCGGTAGTTATTTGCACGAGCCCAATCACTACCACCAGAAAAAAGCTCACACCAAAAATTAGCGACCAATTAAAGTTAAGTTGCTGTTTTAACTGTTGAGCTTTTTCTAAAAGGGGATGCATATTAAAGCGTTTGCCCCAAAATGCGAACAACTAATTGCTCAAATGTTGCCCCGTTTGCTTTTGCCGCCATGGGCACCAGCGATTTTTCGGTCATGCCAGGGACTGTATTTACTTCTAATAAATAAAAATTCCCCTGCTCATCTTGCATGGCATCTACACGGCCCCAGCCGCTTGCACCCACTAAATCAAACGCCTCTAACGAGATAGCCTGTAAGTGCTGTGTATCTTGCGCCGATAAATCTGCAGGGCAATGATACTGTGTTGTATTTGATTGATACTTAGCTTGGTAATCGTAAAAACCATTTGGAGTCGTCATTTCAATCACAGGCTGTACTTCATCGCCTAATACAGTCACGGTAAATTCGCGCCCAGTTATCCACTGCTCTACTAACACTTGGCTATCAAACTTAAAAGCATGTGTAAGAGCATCTTCAAGCTCTTGAGCGGTACTTGCTTGCGCCATACCTATGCTTGAGCCTTCGTGCGATGGCTTCACCATTACTTTTTTAAACTCATCCATAATAGCTTTTGCATCAAAGCCTTTTTTAGCATCAACAACTGCATAAGGCGCTGTGCTTAGCCCTGCAGATTTAAATAAATGCTTACAACGGACTTTATCCATTGCCAAGGCTGAGCCTAATACAGTGCTGCCCGTGTATGGCAAATTCATAAATTCAAGCGCGCCTTGCACTGTCCCATCTTCGCCACCACGGCCATGCAAAGCAATAAAAACACGATCTACCTGTAATTCTTTTAGCTCCCACAAAGAGCGATTTTGCGGGTCAAAAGCAATGGCATCAACGCCGGCATTTTGTAGTGCATTAAGCACCGCTTGCCCTGAACGTAGTGACACTTCGCGCTCTGCTGAGTTACCCCCAAGCAGTACTGCTACTTTACCAAATTGCGCGTTTTCTTGCGTCATACTTCACCTTGCTTTAATTTTTCCACCGACATACCTGTTGCCGCTAATGTTTTAACCAATTGTCCTATATTACCAGCGCCTTGCGTTAAAACTAAGTCGTTATTTTGTAAGTTATCGGCCAATACACCAGCAAGCTCTGCGCTCGTTGCTACATGTAGAGGCTCTTTTCCGCGCTGACGTAAGCTGCGGCACAGGCTTTTACTGTCTGCGCCAACAATAAGCTCTTCGCCGGCACTGTACACATCAAGTAATAAAAGTTGATCTACATCTGCTAATACTTTTACAAAGTCTTCGTATAAATCGCGTGTACGGGTAAACCTGTGCGGTTGATAAACCATAACTAAACGCTTTTCTGGCCAGCCTTCGCGTACCGCTGCAATGGTGGCTGCAACTTCTGATGGGTGATGTCCGTAATCATCCACCAGCATGACATTGCCGCGCTCGTTTTCAAAGTTGCCATAATGCTGGAAGCGTCGTCCTATGCCTTCAAATTTTTGCAGCGCCTCTAAAATTGCGTGGTTAGCAATGTTTTGATCTTTAGCCACTGCAATTGCCGCCGTGGCATTAAGTGCGTTGTGCTTACCTGGCATATTAAGCGTTGCACTTAAGCTTTCACCGCTTTTATGTGTCACAGTAAAAGTACAAGTACTTGCTGATTGGCTAAAATCGCTCATGCGGTAGTCGGCATCTTTTGACTCGCCATACGTGATCACAGGGCGACCAAAACGCGGGATCAGCTCACTTGCTACCTGCGAGTCTATGCACACTACGGCTAAGCCATAAAATGGCAGGTTATGAATAAAGTCCACATAAGTGTCTTTCATTTTCTCAAGACTGCCGCCATAGGTTTCCATGTGATCTTCTTCAATATTGGTGATCACCGATACCATAGGCTGTAAATGCAAAAACGATGCATCGCTTTCATCTGCCTCAGCAATTAAAAAGTCGCTCTTGCCCACTTTTGCATTACTGCCCGCACTATTTAATAAGCCGCCAATAATAAAAGTAGGATCAAGCCCTGCCTGAGCATAAATGCTGGCAATTAAGCTGGTTGTAGTGGTTTTACCATGTGTACCCGCAATGGCAATGCCATGGCGAAAACGCATTAATTCGGCAAGCATTTCTGCACGGCGAACTACCGGTATACGCGCTGCTTTTGCAGCAATAATCTCAGGGTTTGTTTCATCAATAGCACTTGAAACAACAACTACGTTGGCATCTTTTACGTTGTTTTCGTGATGGCCTATAAATACTTCTGCACCGGCTTTAATTAAGCGTTCAGTCATTGCGCTGTGCGCTATATCTGAGCCTGTAATGCGGTAGCCTTCAAAAGCCAGTACTTCAGCAATGCCGCCCATACCCGCACCACCAATACCAATAAAATGGATGGTTTCTATTCGACGCATAGCAGGTCGAGTTTGTTGTTCTTGTATTGACTTATCTTTCACTTATTTTCTCTTATTTGTTACTTGCTCACAGTGCGAGGCAACGCTTGCTGTGGCATCTAAAATGGCTTGCTGCTTAGCATTGCTGGCCATTTGTTTAATTAATATAGGCTTTGCCAAATACGGGTTTAATAGCTCAACTATTGAATCTTTATTAAACTGCGGCTGAGGCATTAAAAGCGCGCCATTTGCGGTTACTAAATATTTTGCGTTGGCGGTTTGATGATCGTCTACCGCATGTGGAAACGGCACAAATACAGCCATTTTACCCGCGGCGGCAATTTCACTAACAGTCAGTGCACCAGCACGGCAAATAACAATATCGGCCCACGCGTAGGCGGCGTCCATATCATCTATAAATTCAGCAACTTTTAGCTCTTCATCTGCAATGTTGTTTTTCGCATACGCGCTTTTCACGCCCTCAATATGGCCTTTACCTGTTTGGTGCCACACTTTAATTGGCGCTGTTTTAGCAAGTAAATTAAACGCCTCTGGCAGTGTTTGGTTAAGCACTTGTGCGCCTAGCGAGCCACCTACCACTAAAATATTAATAGGGCTTGAAACATCACGTTTAGCTACATTAGCAACGCTTGCACGAACTGGGTTACCGACTAATTCGGCTTGCCCTGGTGCAAAGGCGCTTGGAAACGCAGCAAGTACTCTGTTAGCAAATTTTGCCAACCACTTGTTGCTCATTCCTGCTACTGCATTTTGCTCATGAATCACCAGTGGAATGCCTAAACTTTTAGCGGCAATGCCGGTTGGCCCGGTTACATAGCCGCCCATAGCAAGCACTACATCAGGTTGCTGAGATTTCAATACCTTACGCGCCTGCAATATTGCATTAAGTACCATGAATGGGGCTTTAATAAGACGCTTTAAGCCATTACCGCGTACGCCCTTTACATTAATAAAATCAATTTCAATGTTGTGCTTTGGTACAACATCCGCTTCCATTCTGTCTGGCGTGCCTATCCAGCTTACTTGCCAGCCTTGCTCTTTTAAATAATCGGCTACAGCAATACCTGGGAATATATGCCCGCCTGTACCACCGGCCACAACTACTAATTTTTTACTCATCGCTTACCTCCGCGTGAGGTGGCTTGTTTGGTTGCCATTTTGGTTTCAAAATCAACACGCAATAAAATACCGGTGGCAATCGTCATTATTAATAAACTTGAACCACCATACGAAATAAACGGCAAGGTTAACCCTTTAGTCGGTAATAACCCTGCACTGGCGCCTACATTAACCATGGTTTGAAACGCAAACCAAATGCCAATAGCAAACGCAAAATAGCCTTCGTATTCTTTGCCACATTTTAAAGCTTGTTGGCCTATTAAAAGCGCCCTAAATACAAACACAGCCAACACACATAAAATACTTGCTACGCCTACAAGGCCTAGCTCTTCACCTATAACGGCAAAAATAAAATCGTTATGCGCCTCGGGTAAATACTGTAACTTTTGCACGCTGTTACCTAACCCTTGGCCAAACCAGCCACCTTGGCTGTAGGCCATAAGCGACTGCACTAACTGATACCCTTTACCAAATGGGTCTTCCCAAGGGTCTAAAAAGCCCACCACTCGCGCCATTCTGTATGGCTCTACAATAATCAGTAATACAACAAGCCCTACGCCCGTTAAAATAAGTACAAAAAACTGCCATAACTTTGCGCCGGCCAAAAATAACAGCCCCACAGTTGTTACAAACATAACCACCACGGTTCCTAAATCGGGCTGCAGTAAAATAAGTAAGGCATATACCGCAAATACAGCGATAGGCTTAGCAAAGCCTTTAATATTTTCTTGTACTTCTTCGCGCTTTCTTACCAAGTAGCCTGCTATATAACTGAAAAAGTATAATTTAGCGGCCTCGGCCACCTGAAAACCAACAGGCCCAATGGGTATCCAACGCTTAGCGCCGTTGACTTCGCGGCCTATTATTAACACGGCAATAAGTAGCACCATACCAAGCAGCAACAAATACGGGTTTGAGCGTTTCCACCAATCCATAGGCACGCTGGCGGCAATCCAAAATAAAACAAATGCCATCGCTAAAAACATGCTGTGGCGAATGGTAATATGGTATGAGTTATCAAACAGCCTTTCGGCTGTGGGCATTGAGGCGCTGGTCACCATTATAAAACCCACCCCTATAAGCATTAACATGCAATAAAGCAGTGGCACATCGTAAAGCTGTGCTGAGGGTTTAGGGGTGAGTGTTTCTTTTAAATCGGCAAAGGCAATCATAATTGCCCTTCCATTACACATTGCACAAAGTCATCACCGCGTTGCATGTAGTTGTTATACATATCAATGCTGGCACAGGCAGGGGCAAGTAATACAATGTCACCGCGCTTGCTAAGTACTTTAGCGAGCGATACCGCCTCTTGCATTGTGTTTACCAAGTGAGATTTACTCGTTAAAGCAGCAAGCTCTGCTGCATCTTTACCAAAGCATACAAGCGCTTTTACATGACTTTTTATATATGGCTTTAACGCACTTAAATCAGCGCCTTTAGCATCACCACCGGCTATTACAATCAGGTTTTCGTGATCTGAGGCCAAACTATCTATTGCCGCTATAGTGGCGCCAACATTGGTGGCTTTAGAGTCGTTAAAGTATTGAACACCATGTTGCTCATCAACAAACTGGCAACGGTGCGCTAAACCATTAAATTGACAAAGCGCCGCTGCGTACTGCTCTTTACTAATATCAAACGGGCTTAATAACGCCATAACCGCAAGTGTATTTAAGTAATTGTGCTTACCAACGACCGCAAGCGTGCTGACAGGTAAGTACGCCTCGCCTTTTACTATAAAGTGCAGCTCATTATTGCGCTCAGCTAAGTGGTAATCACCGTGGTCGGTGCCAAAGCTCATTTGCGGCGCTAAAGCGCGACTAATAGGCTTAGTTTGAATATCATCTGCGTTGGTTACTAAAAGCTCAGCATTGTTATAAATACTTAATTTAGAGTCGATATAGGCTTGGTAGCTGTCGTATCGATCTAAATGATCTTCAGATATATTTAATACCGCTGCGCTTATTGGTTTTAAGCTTGAGCAGGTATCTAGCTGAAAACTCGAAAGCTCCAGCACATACACATCAAAATCATCACTTAGTAAATCCAATACCGCAGTGCCAATATTGCCACCTAATGCCACCTTATAACCTGCTGCTTTTAATACCTCGTAGGCTAAGGTAACAACGGTTGATTTACCATTAGAACCAGTAACAGCAACAACCGGTTTTGTATTTATACGAGCAAATAGCTCTACATCACCAATTACTTCAATGCCTGACTCTATTGCTTGAGCAATTGCGGGAATTTTTAAGCTAAGCCCGGGGCTTATGATGATCATATCGGTTTTACAAAGCGCGGCGCTAGCTAAATCACCAAAATGCGTATTAAGCTCAGGAGCATGCTCGCTTAGCCAATCCATACCTGGTGGCGCAACCCGGCTATCAACGACCTTTGGTGCAAAACCATGAGATAATAAAAAACGCACAATGCCCAGACCGGTTACACCGAGTCCGAGCACTGTTATATGTTTGTTTTTTATCTCGTTTAAATACTGCATTTATCGAATCTTTAATGTCGCAAGGCCAGCAAGTACTAGCACAATTGAAATTATCCAAAAGCGCACAATAACACGTGGCTCTGGCCAACCTTTTAGCTCGTAATGATGATGAATCGGCGCCATTCTAAAAATGCGCTGTCTGCGTAATTTGTATGAGCCCACTTGTAAAATTACCGATAAAGCTTCCATTACAAACACGCCGCCCATAATAATAAGCAGTAGCTCTTGGCGTACTAAAATAGCAATAATGCCCAGCGCGCCGCCAAGTGCCAGCGACCCTACATCACCCATAAACACTTGTGCTGGGTATGTGTTAAACCATAAAAAGCCTAACCCAGCGCCAACAATAGCGGTACACACAACCACCAGCTCACTAGCAAGCGGTAAATGCGGGATATGTAAGTAAGCCGAAAAGTTAATATTACCGGTTAAATAAGCAATTATCGCCAGTGCAGCAGCCACTAAAATAGTCGGCACAATCGCCAGGCCATCTAAGCCATCAGTCAGGTTTACCGCGTTTGAAGTGCCCACTAATGCAAAGTAAGTAATTACAATGTAAAACAAGCCTAATTGTGGCAATACATCTTTAAAGAATGGCACAACAAGTGAGGTTTCTGACGCTTGTGTACTCGTAGCATACAGTGCAGTTGCCACCACTAGAGCAATAACCGATTGCCAAAAATACTTCCATTTAGCAATTAACCCTTTAGGGTCTTTGCGTATTACTTTGCGGTAGTCATCTATAAAGCCCACTAAACCTAATGAGCCAATTACAAATAAGGTTGCCCATACGTATTTGTTTGATAAATCAGCCCATAATAAGGTGCTGGTAAATATGGCGCCTAAAATAAGTAAGCCTCCCATAGTAGGAGTGCCTTTTTTAGATAAGTGAGATTCTGGGCCATCATCACGCACTACTTGGCCAATTTGCATTTTTTGTAACGAACGAATGAGCTTAGGGCCAAAATAAAGCGACATCATTAACGCTGTTAATATGCCTAAAATGGCACGTAGGGTTAAATACGAAAAAACATTAAAGCCACTGTAATATTGGGTTAAATACTCTGCCAGCCAAACTAACATTATGATACTCCATTGATGGCTTGTTGCTGGCCATTTACTAAATCGGTTACTAATAATTCCATGCGAGAACTGCGCGATCCTTTCACCACAAGCGTGGTTTTATTGTTTGTGTTATTAAGACTGGTTTGAATTTGCTTGAGCATCTCTTCGCGGTTAGAAAAATGACGGTTTGGCTTATCAAATACATCGCTTGCGTATTTACTTAACACACCCAGCGTATACAGCTCATCAATGCCTTGTTGTTTTGCGTACTCGCCTACTTCTTGATGATAAGTTCTGGCTTGCTCACCAAGCTCTCCCATATCGCCCAGTGCTAAAATACGGTGCCCTTGAATATCACTTAATAAATCAATTGCAGCTTTTACCGACTTAACATTTGCATTGTAGGTATCATCAATAACGGTCAGTGAATCAGTTACTTTTATTAAGTTTACACGCCCCTTCACATCGCCCATGGTGGCAAGTGCGGTGGCTATCTCTTCAAGTGATACATCAAACTCGCTGGTTAAAGCCGCAGCAATAAGCGCATTGCTCACATTGTGCTTACCAGGAAGAGCAAGCGTTACAGGTACTTTTTGATCTTGTGTACACAATAAAAAGCTCGCGCGAGCGTTTTCGTCTAGGCTGATATTTTCAGCCCAAATATCAAGTTTTTCAGTACTTGAAAAACACTTAACAGTGCGCCCTTTTAATTTATCAAGCCAGTATTGGCTAAATTCGCTATCGCAGTTAACAATGGCAACGCCATCGTCTTTTAGGCCATCAAAAATCTCACCTTTTGCCTTAGCAACTCCCATTAGGCTACCAAAGCCTTCTAAATGCGCTGCGGCCACATTACACACCACAGCTACATCGGGTTTTGCCATGGCGGTAGTGTAAGCAATTTCGCCTAAATGATTAGCGCCAAGCTCTATAACAGCAAAACGGTGCTGCGGCTCTAAACGTAATAGCGTAAGTGGTACGCCAATATCGTTATTAAAGTTACCTTTTGTAGCAAGCACATCTCCGTGCACCGATAAAATAGCGGCGCACATTTCTTTTACCGTTGTTTTACCCACGCTGCCCGTAATGGCAATGGTTTTAGGGTTAACCTGCGCCATAACTGCTGCACCTATATTGCCTAATGCAATGCGGGTATCGCTAACAACAAACTGCACAATATCTACATCTACTTTATGCTGAACAATAACGCCAATAGCGCCTTTTTGTTTAGCGTCAGCAATAAATTTATGGCCATCAAAATTAGGCCCTTTTAAAGCTAAAAACACCTCACCGTCGCAAATACTGCGGGTATCGGTATTAATATTTACTACATTGAGATTATCACCTAGATAATCGGTTGCTAGCACATTTGCCAGCCAATCAAAGTCCATTGGGATCATTGAGTTATCCCTCTTACTGCTTTTTTTAGTTGTTCTTTTACATAACTGCGATCGCAAAAGTCGATACGTTGATCGCCAATAATTTGGTAATCCTCGTGGCCTTTGCCGGCAATTAAAATAACGTCATCCGCATTTGCATTTTCTATTGCATAGCGAATGGCTTTTGCTCTATCAGCCTCTAAATGGGCTTTTTCAGGCTGCGATAAACCCGCTGCCACATCTGCCAAAATAGCATCTGGGTTTTCTGAACGCGGATTGTCGCTGGTAACAATAACCTTATCTGCATTTTGCTCTGCCGCTTGCGCCATTAAGGCACGCTTACCTTTATCTCTGTCGCCGCCACAACCAAAAACACAACTAACCCCACCAGGCACATGCTTTTGCAATGCTTGTAAAGCCAGAGCAAGCGCATCAGGCGTATGGGCGTAATCAACAACGCACGTAGGTAAATTAACTTCGCTAAACGCTTGCATACGCCCAGCAACGGGGTGCAAATGCGCGCATCCGGCGGCTAACTGCTCAAGCGGATAACCTAGCCCCAACAATGTTGCCAGTGCCGCAGTTAAATTATATAAGTTAAACTCACCAAATAGAGGCGATGTTACGCTAATATCACCCCAACTTGTGCTCAATTGCGCCGAAATACCATTTTTAGAATACTCAACATCAGAAAAATACACATACTGTGCATTTTTAGGTGCTAAATTTTTACGACCATAACAAATAAGATTATTAAAACTGTATTTTTCAAGCCATTGCTCTGCTTGCCCATCGTCTTGATTAAGCACCACTAACTGTGGGTCAAAATCGCGAAACAGCATAAGCTTAGCGTCGCCATAACTTGTCATATCGCCGTGATAATCAAGGTGATCGCGCGATAAATTAGTAAATACCGCCGCTTTAAATTGGCATTGTGCCACACGCTGTTGCACTAACCCGTGCGATGAAACCTCCATCGCCACAAGCTTTTTATGCTGCTGTTTTAAGTCATGCAATATGTGCTGCAAGTCAACAGCCGAAGGCGTGGTATTAATAAGTGGCGTAAGTGTATCGGGGTGGCCATAGCCTAATGTGCCTATAATGGCCGAAGGGGTACTACAAAACTGCGCTAAATGCGCCATCATAGCCGTTGTTGTAGATTTGCCATTAGTGCCCGTTACACCAATTAAATCGAGAGATTGGCTTGGGTTTTCATAAAATTGACTCGCTAGCTCTGGGAGTTTTTTATCAAGCTCAGTTACTAAATACAGTGGCTCAAAAGTGACATCAAATTCGCAGAGCCTATCGGCAATAATGGCTGTAGCGCCGTTTTCAATTGCTTTGGCAATAAACTGTCCGCCATCAAGCGCATGGCCTTTTATAGCCACAAATACATCGCCAGGGGTTACATCCCGGCTATCAAGGCGTAAATCTTTAACTAGCTGCGAAGGTGCATCTATGTCGATGTATTTTAAAATAGCCTTTAAATCACGCATCGTTATCTTTACCTTTTACGTAAGCCACTTCTTCCTTATCAGGGGCTACGTTTAATATTCTTAATGCGTTAGAGACGATTTCTGCAAATGCAGGGCCTGCGGTGGCACCTCCATAGTACACATCGCCACCGGGCTCATTTATCATCACTACCACAGCCAAGCGTGGATTACTTGCCGGTGCTACACCTGCAAAATAACCTACGTATTCATCACCGTAACCACCAGCAACCGCCTTTTTAGAAGTACCGGTTTTGCCTGCCGCACGGTAGCCATCTACTTTTATGTTTCGGGCTGTACCGTCTTTTTCAAACACGCTTTCCATCATGTGAACAACGGCTTCTACGTCTTTTTGTTTAAAAATACGCTCGCCTTCTGGCACACCGTCTTGCTTTAAAATCGTTAACGGACGATTAATCCCACCGGCACCTAACATGGTGTAAAAGCGGGCCATTTGCGCCGTACTTACCGAAATAGCATAACCAAACGATAACGTGGCAATTTCAAAGTCAGACCAGCGGCGGTTTGGATAAAATAAACCACTACTTTCGCCAACCATGCCTGTGCCGGTATCACTACCAAAGCCCACTTTTTGATATAAGCCAACTAAGTAATCTTTAGGTACTTGCTGCGTTACCTTGGCCACGCCCATGTTTGATGAATACTTTAAAATTTCGCGAAGCGTCATTTCACCGTGGTTACGGGTATCTTTTACTAAACTGCCGCCTAAACGCATCCAACCTGGGTAGGTATCAATGGTGTCGTCGGCTTTAATTGCGCCGTAGTCTAGCCCAGCTAAAATGGCTAGTGGCTTAACGGTTGAGCCTGGTTCAAACAAATCGGTAATTGCGCGGTTACGGCGTTTATGTGGTTGTGCATCGTTCAAATTATTTGGATTAAATGATGGGCTATTTACCATAGCCAAAACTTCACCGGTTTTAACATCAACCACCATGGCCGACCCCGATGTCGCTTTATACGTGAGTACAGCAGATTTTACTGCTTTATAAGCAATTGCTTGAATACGTTGATCAATACTCAGCTGAATATTTTCAGGCTCTACACGCTCACGCTCATCTAATACTTCAACTTCGCGGCCTTGGGCATCTTTACGAATAGTGCGGCGGCCTTCTTCGCCTGTTAAGGCATTTTCGTAGAGTTTTTCAATGCCTTCTATGCCTTTCCCATCAATATTTGTAAAACCAATAATGTGGGCCGTTACCTCTCCCGCGGGGTAATAACGTTTAGACTCATCTAACAAATGAATACCAGGTAAGCGTAATTGGCTAATGTAGTTGGCAACAGCCGGTGTAACTTGGCGCTTTAAATACACAAAACGACGGGTGGGATCATTTAATAAACGCGAATTTATTTTTTTAGGATCGATACGTAATACATCTGCCAGCTCACGCCAACGCAGATCATTTTCATAATAAACAGAGGTACGCTTATCAAGCTCAGCGGCATTTTCTGCAAGCGTTTTATGATCTTCACCGTTTTTACGTGCTTGTTTTATAACTTTGGCAACAAGTGACTTATGTAATGCTTTAGGATCGGCATACACACTGACTACAGGCACACTTACAGCAAGCTCTTTGCCTTGACGATCGAAGATCATACCGCGTTGTACATGTAGTTTTTCTACACGAACAGTGCGTTTATCGCTTTCTGAACGGGCTTTATCTGGCTCAATAACTTGTAAATAGGCAGCACGCGACACCAGTGTTACAAACACTAAAAACACCACAGTGCACACCAACATAAAGCGCCATGTGATTAAGTTATTGACCTGTTTTTTGCCGCGATTTCTCATTGTATTATTATTACCTGTTCATCCTGACTGGTAGGGCGCTTCATTTGAAGCTGCGTGGTAGCAACTTCTTCAATGCGCGCATGCTGCGAATAAAACTCTTCTTCTACAAGTAAATAACGCCATTCAAGGTCGAGCTCATCTCGCTCTTGTAGCAGCGTATCTTGCTTAATTAGCTGCGCGCGAGCCGAGTGCGTAACCTGCACTACTGCAAAGCTTGAAGCGAATATCACAACCAACAAGGCCGAGGTTAGCTTGTTAGCTCCTAGGCCTTTTAATATTTCTAAAAATAAATTGGGTTGGCGATGATTCGCTTTAGTGTTCATCCAAGCCTCTGTGCAATCCTAAGTACTGAGCTGCGAGAGCGTGGATTACGCTCAATTTCTTCAGCACTTGGTTTAATAGCTTTACCCACTGCTTTTAACGTCAGGTTTTTATTTATTTGTGCGTCGGTTAAAGGCAGACCTCTGGGTATCGCTTCTCCCTTACTCTGTTTTCTAATAAATTGCTTCACAATTCTGTCTTCAAGTGAATGAAACGAAATAACCACTAAACGCCCACCTGGCTTTAATACTTTTACAGCGGCTTGCAGTGCGGTTTGAATTTCTTCCAGCTCACTGTTTATGTAAATTCTGATTGCCTGAAATGTACGTGTGGCTGGGTGTTTAAATTTATCTTTAACGGGCACCGCTTCATCGACTAAATCGGCAAGTTGCTTGGTTGTGGTAATTGGCGTGTGCTCTCTTACCTCAAGTACTTTGTGGGCAATACGCTTACCAAATTTTTCTTCACCGTAGGTTTTAATTACATGGGTAATGTCTTCAAGCTCAGCTTCGGCTAGCCACTGCGCTGCACTGCGCCCACTTGTTGGGTCCATGCGCATATCAAGAGGGCCGTCTTTCATAAAGCTAAAGCCACGCTCTGCGTCATCAAGCTGGGGGGAGGACACCCCAATATCTAATAAAATGCCATCAACTTTACCTAACAGATCGTTTTGCTCTGCAACATCGTATAAGTTAGAAAAGCGGGTGTGAGCTATAGCAAAGCGTGCGTCATCGGCAAATTTTTCAGCCGACTTTATTGCTTGTGGGTCTTGATCAATGGCCTGTAAACGCCCTTGCTCACCAAGTCGAGCAAGTATTTGACCTGAGTGTCCGCCACGTCCAAAAGTACCATCCATGTATATGCCGTCTGGCTTAATTGCAAGAGCATCGATGGTTTCGTCCATTAATACGGATACGTGTTCAAATTGCGCAGTCATTAGCTTGTGTTTGCCTTTTTTAGTGCCGTTAGAGTGTGAAATTATCTAAATCTTGGTTTGCTTCAAAATCGCCGAGCCTCTCCAGCTCAGTGTCTTGGCGCATTTGTTCGTGCCAACGCGCTTCATCCCAAATTTCAAATTTATTCATTAAACCAACTAGCATGATCTTTTTGCCAAGTTCTGCGTGGCTACGCAATGAAGGCGCCAGCAAAATTCGACCATTTTTATCAAGTTGATACTCTGTGGCATTACCTAACAACATACGTTGCATTCGGCGAGCGCGTGGATTCATATTAGAGATTTTAGATAAGCGGCTTTCTATTTCTTGCCACTGTGCAAGAGGATACAACCATAAACACGGCTCGTTTAGCGCAATGGTACATATTACCGTTCCTTGATCTTCAGACAGCAAAGCGTCTCGGTACTTAGTCGGTACCGCAAAACGTCCTTTATCATCCAAGCTCAGTGAACTAGCGCCACGAAACATAAAAAGCCTACTTTTAAATTGTGTAATCGAGTTTCGATTAATTTGATCCAGTTAGATCCACTAAAAACCACTTTTTACCACAGTGCTCCAGTTTAGGGCTTGACAAGCCTTTTTGTCAAGTAAGCTGACCAGCTTTAACGTCTCGCTAAGCTAGAAAAAATAAGGCTTTACGCAAAGCGATTGAATTACGTGGGAAAAAGTGGAGGTAGTAGATAAAATTTTTTTTAAGCGATACAAATAACGTTTGGTTTACATAATTTGCTTACTGAATAATCAATGAATAATTACAAAAAAATGAATCTAGGGCCTGTTGACCTTTAAGGATTATAATTTGTTCAATCTAGGGGGTATTTAATCGCGGCGTGAGGTTTGTAACCTAGTGGGCTAAGTAAAAACCGAGTAACAAAGAGTAAATGCTCCCTAGGCAGAACCCTTCGGGCAGCGCCTGTTTGACATTTATACGTCGTTATCGCCTATTTATGGGGAATAACCACACTACATAGGCTCTACCTTGCCTAAATCCCAAACAGACTGCTGCAAATTAAATCTCTAAAGGTAAACAGGCCCTAAGTTTATAGGCATGTAAAATTTACTTAGCACAGCAGCAATACTTACTTCATGCTGCTTTTTATTTAATCTACCGCACCCTACCTTAAATATATAAAAACAATAAAATCAAGTGGTTAAATTATTTTTAATGGTTGGTTTAATCGTTGCATCTGCTACAGCACCAGTTAAATTTTTTTATTTTATTTATTAAGGATTGATTATGGCTACTGCAACAAATACAAAACCGAATACTGAAACAAACATGAAACCTGATCTTAAACAAAAAGAGAGTGAGGCACCGTTGACTGAAAAAGCAACGTCTGTAGCACACGATGCAGTAGATGCACTTTCAAGCAAGGCATCAGTTGCTGAGTCAAGCGTACGTAAAGGCGCTTCAAGCTCTGCAGAAGCACTAAGCGAAAAACAACTTATTGCTCGTGAAAAACTAACTGAGTGCAGCGCAAAAACGCGTGCTTTTGCCTCAGAAAATCCGCTAGCAACAGCGGGTATTGCTTTTGCGGCGGGTATGCTTGTAACGTCACTATTTCGTCGTAAGTAATAAATAATGAGTAGCTCACAAACAACAGCAACCACGGACGGTAATGCTCAAAATCAAACAACTGATGACCCTAGCCAAAAGGATGATTGGCAGGATCATATAGCAAAGATCATTGAATACTCTGACCAGCTCAAGGAGGATTATAAAACGCAAGGAAAGCTTACCCACCAACTTGCAAAAGCTGAGTGGAAGCTGTCGTTACGATCAATGGCGTTGATCACTATATTTTTAGGGTGTTTTGCCAGTGGTTTGATTTTGTTGTGGGCCGGCTTACTAGGTGCAATTGGCTACGGTGTATATGATTTATTTGGCTCGGTTTGGCTTAGCTTTGCGACTGCTGCACTCGCGCAAATAATTTGTTTAATTTGGCTTTGGCGAAATACCGTATACCTAAGCAATAAAATTGGCTTTAGTAAAACGATTAAAAGTGTGAAGCAACTTTTAAATCTATAAGGAAATAACCATGCTCGTTAATTTTCTAATTAAAGAACCCAATGAGAACGTTGACACGTTAAATAAGCAAATGGATTTACAGCATGCATTAAAACGCCAGCACCATGCAGCAATAAAGTATCGCTTTAAGCGCTTTGCAGCCACCAAGGTAGGATTGGCATCAGCCTTTTTAGCCGGAGCAACGGTTCAAGCTGGCAAAAGCGAAACCAGCTTTGTGCGAAAATACGGCTGGCTGGTAAAGTTATTTGCATAGCAGCAATTGCATTTATAAAAGCTTTTTTAAAAGTGCAATTGCCGCTTACTTTAATGCCTTCTAATACCTCTTAGCCCAACTCGTCTCTATTATGGTTTTGGCTAAAGTTTAACGCCGGCCCTTTTGGTATAATTTGCGTTGGGTTGATCATTGTGTGGCTAAAATAGTAATGCCGCTTAATATGCTCAAGGTTAACCGTACTGGCTACTCCCTCTATTTGGTATAACTCACGTACATAGTTACTCAGCGCTGGGTAGCTTTCAATGGTGCGTAAATTACACTTAAAATGCCCTACATACACGCTATCGAACCGAATGAGTGTGGTAAATAAACGCCAATCCGCTTCAGTTAATGTGCTCCCCATCAGGTAGCGATTTTTACTTAGTATGCCCTCTACTTTATCAAGTGCTTTAAATAACGCAGTAAATGCATCTTCGTATGCTGTTTGTGTGGTTGCAAAACCCGCTTTATATACCCCATTATTAATATTGGTATAAACAAGGTCGTTAATTTCGTCAATATCAGCCTGTAGTGTTTTTGGGTAATAGTCATCCGTATTATTCGTAATTTCATTAAATGCGGTATTAAACATACGAATAATATCTGCAGATTCATTACTAACAATTTTATTTTGCTGCTTATCCCAAAGCACAGGCACAGTTACTCGCCCACTGTAATTTTCATCGTGCTTAGTATAAATTTGATGTAAGTATTCACTATTAAATAAATCATCGCCGCTACTGAGGTTATCTTTATCAAAGCTCCACCCCTTATCTAACATATCTGGGCTGACTACCGATACGCTAATAATATCGCTTAGGCCTTTTAGCTGTCTGAATATAAGTGTGCGATGCGCCCACGGGCACGCTAAGGCAACATATAAATGGTAGCGATTTGCTTGCGCCTTAAACCCACCACTTCCTGTAGGTCCAGGGCTGCCATCTTTTGTGATCCAATTACGAAGCTGCGCTGCTTCGCGTTTAAATTTACCATTATTCGAGTCGGTGTCGTACCATTTGTCTTGCCATTGACCATCAACTAATAAACCCATAATAACCTCCTCAATTAATTATTAAATGTTGCCAAATTCACCGTTTTGATAATCACGCACCGCTTGCTTAATTTCCTCTTGCGTGGTCATTACAAATGGGCCCATATGTGCAATAGGTTGCTCAAGTGGGTTACCCGCTAAAATAAGTATCCCCGCCCCCTTTTGTGAAGATATATCAATGTCACTGTTTTCACTTAATATAAGCAACTTGCCAGCATTAAATGTTTGCTCGTCACCTGTAATAAGCTCACCGGTATGAACATAAATCATCACTTTACGTTGTTTAAGCCCTGCTAACTGGATGCGTGTATTAACGGGGAGAGTAACATTGGCCAGTGCAGCATTGGCCGCTAAGCTTTGCAAACTCGACGTTAACGTACAATCTTCAAACTGCCAATTACCCGCAAGAGCTTTAAAGCTCACGCCGTGCTTATTAGTGACTTCAGGCGCTGGATTTTGTGTAGTATCTTGATAACGTGGCGCACGCATTTTTTCGCCACTGGGCATATTGATCCAAATTTGAAAGCCATGCAGCCCCTCTTTTGCATCTGTCAGTGGCATTTCACTGTGCATTACGCCTCTACCTGTACTCATCCATTGTACATCGCCAGATCGGATCGCTTTTTTGTTGCCCATTTGATCTTGGTGTTCAAAGCCACCTTTAATAATGTACGTAAAGGTTTCAATGCCGCGATGAGGGTGCGGTGGAAAGCCACCAATATAGTCACTTTCATTGTTAGACTTTAGCTCATCAATCATTAAAAAAGGGTCGAGATATTTGCCATCAAAACCAGGTATTCGACTTATGTTTACACCATCACCATCTTGGGTGGCGTAAGCAGTTAACACTTTTGCTATGTTCATATTTAAAATACTGTAGTAGATTAATTAATGAGCTTATTAAAGCATTCATAAAACAATACGACTATGTCTTTAAATCGAGCAAAACATTCTATTTTTTAGAAAGTTGAGTGCTTATTTTGATAATTCGTTTATTTGGCATAATAAGCTTCATGATTAAAAACACAGACTTAAGCTGATTTCTAATAACTTTTTAGTGCAACCCTATATTTTGTATGGTTATTTTTTGCTTTTATGTCTACAATCACTTTTTAGGGACGCAGAGCTTAAGGAAAACTTATTTTTACTTCATCGCTTAAAAGCCAGCTTTACAGGTTACTCATCCTACTTAGCATTCCCGGCGCCGCTGTGACGGTATTTACGCTATGGTATGAGCGTGATGCTGCCATTGAAAAAAGTGAAGAAAGAATAGTAAATATAGCTAAGCAATTGACACAACATCAAAAAACAATGGTTGATGATGTTAAACGTATTACTATTTATTTAGCCGATAAAACAGCAAAAAATGAAACACTCCCCACAACCTGCCCTAATTACTTTTACGAAATAAAAGCCCTTTATAAGAATATTGCAAATATAGGTATTGTTGATAAAAATGGCGACCTACAGTGCGTGACAAATGGTCGTAGTAAAAATATTAATATTAGCGATCGTACTTATTTTCAAAATGCCATTAGTAATAAAAGTTTTTCGGTGGGGTATTTTCAATACGACCGAAGTATTCAAGCGCAAAGTGTCAATTTTGCCTACCCAATTATAGATAGTAATAACCAACTAAAAGGCACACTGGTTACCGTTATTGCATTGAATTGGTGGAATATCGCCTTAAGCGAAGCTAAATTACCTAACAATGCCAAGGCCGTTATTGCCGACTCTAATGGCTTAATACTGGCCAACTACCCTAATCAACCACGTAATTTAGGCCAAAAAATTACTGACATAGATTTACTTCACGATAAAAGCTCGTTAACCGTGTTTAAAAATGCAGAAGGCGAAAACCAGGTTTTTCACCGCTCAGTTATATACAAAGACGGCCATGATAATAATTTAGATATTTATATAGCCGTTTCGGTTGAAGACTTTATTAATAAAGTGAATGAAAGCTTTGCTAAAACCATTTTTGCGTTTTTATCGGCTATTGCCCTGTTGGTGTTGCTCGCTAGGCGCTTAATTAAACAAAGTATATTTAAGCCTATCGCTAATTTAACCAAAGCCACAGATGAACTGGCAAATGGCACTATGCCCAAACATATTAAGAAGCCCAATAGCCCAGAGCTGCGCGCGCTTTATGACCGTTTTGCTGTTATGGCACAAACCCGGCTATCTGCAGAGGCTAAATTAAAAAATAAGCACAACGAGTTAATGAGCTTATTAAATGCTTTACCCGATACCTACATACGTATAAATGCCCAAGGCAAAATCCTTTATATTGGCGGCTATATTAGCCCTGTGCTAAATGTTGAGACAGGCAAAGCTTTAAAATTAGTTGATGTACTCTCTGAGGCCAACGCAGAGTTACTGCTTTCTCAATTAGGTACTTTAGATGGCTCACAAACCATTGAGTTTACATTGTTTAAAAAATCTAAAGAGCACTTTTTTGAGGCAAGAATCAATGCACTCACTAATAATGAATACATTATTGTTCTTAGAGATATAAGCCAAAAAAAGGTCAACGAAAAAGCACTTCATTTAGCGTCGCTTGTTTACAGTAATAGTAGTGAAGGGATGATGATTACAGACCCCGACGGCATTATTTATGACGTAAACCCTGCGTTTTGCGAAACAACCCAATACAGCAAAGAAGAAGCGATAGGTAAAACCAGTCGTATTTTAGCATCTGGCAAACACTCAAAAGCATTTTATGAAAAAATGTGGGCAGAGCTCAGAGAAACTGGCCGTTGGCAGGGTGAGATAATTAATCGTAAAAAAAATGGCGACACCTATAGCGAATACCTCATTATAGATACCGTGTACGACGATAAAAACATGCCTACTCGCCGGGTGGCCATTTTTACCGACCTAACAGAAAAAAAACAAGCCGATGAAACCATATGGCGAAAAACTCACTTCGACCACTTAACTGATTTACCAAATAGGCTAGAGCTTAAAGAGCGTTTAAATAAGCGTTTTGATGAAGTAACAGGCGATAAATGCGAACTTGTTGTGATGCTGCTCGATATTGATCACTTTAAAGATATTAACGACACGTTAGGCCATCATTATGGCGATAATCTACTTAAGTTAGTTTCTCAACGGATAATTCAAGCTGCAATAAACGCCAGTTTTGTCGCACGTATTGGCGGTGATGAGTTTGTGATTGTATACGACCACGTTAAAAGCAGTCGCCATATAAACCAAATTGCCAGCAATATACTGCAAAGCCTTTCATCAAGTATACAGCTTGAAGACGAGGAGCTATTTATTAGCGCTAGTATGGGCATTGCATGCGCACCTAGCGATGGCCAAAGTACAGAGCTGCTATTAAAAGCTGCTGACCAAGCCATGTATAAAGCTAAAAATAACGGCCGTAATGGGTTTGAGTTTTTTTCAAAAGATATGCGTATTCATGCGCAAGCGCGTATGCAGCTATTAAAAGATTTACGCTCCGCCATAGAGCTTGAACAATTTGAGCTATTTTATCAGCCTATTGTGGCATTAAACGATTTGCACATTCATAAAGCCGAAGGGCTTATTCGCTGGCACCACCCTAAAAAGGGGTTAGTCTCGCCGGCGACGTTTATACCGCTTGCTGAGGAAACTAGGCAAATAAATGCGCTGGGCCAATTTGTATTTACACAAGCAATACACACCCTAAAAGAAATAAACACCACCATGGGGGAGCAATTTCAAATTAGTATAAATGTCTCTCCTATGCAGTTATCAACAATCGATAGCGGAATTGACGATTGGTGTGAGATTTTAAAAGCAGCCAAACTACCCGCCTCCTCTATTGTGGCCGAGATCACAGAAGGCCTTATGGTCAACCCAGAGCCACTAACTCAAAGTCGCTTAAAAACATTAGTCCAGTCAGGTGTGCAATTAGCGCTAGATGACTTTGGCACCGGCTATTCATCGCTCGCGTACTTACAGGAAATGGATACCGATTACCTAAAAATAGATAAACGCTTTATTGATAATATCAAGGCAGGGAGCCAAGAGCTTGCTTTATGTGAAGCCATTATTGTAATGGCCCACCAGCTTGGTCTAAAAGTTATTGCTGAAGGAATTGAAACGAAGCAACAAATGCAACTACTACTAAAAGCAGGATGCGACTACGGGCAAGGTTATTTGTTTTCAAAGCCAGTGCCTAAAAAAGAGTTTATGACGTTGCTGAGCAGCAAAAAAATGGTTATTGCCAATAATAAATAAGTAGTTACGCAATAAATAGAGTGTCTACACGGTCAGGTAGTTTAATCAATAGTAAGTAGTAACAAGGTTTAAAATGGCAAAGGCAACACTCGAGCAATGGAGAATGTTTAAAGCTGTTGTAGAGCATGGTGGGTTTGCCGGTGCTAGCAGCGCGGTATTTAAAAGCCAATCAACCGTGCACCATGCAGTGCAAAAGTTAGAGTCGGCACTGCAAGTAAAATTGCTTGAAGTAAAAGGCCGTAAAGCGTATTTAACCGAAAACGGTAAGCTTATATTGCGCCGCGCCGAATTTTTAATAGATGAAGCCAGCAAAATAGAATCTGTTGCTAATACATTAAGCGAAGGTATTGAAAGCACATTAAAAATAGCGGTAGATGAAGTGTTTCCGCAGCATTTATTGTACCAAGCGCTAAGCCATATTAATGAGCAATACCCGCTGGTAAAAATAGAACTGATAGAAAGCGTACTTAATGGCGCAAACGAATTACTTACCAATGCAGTGGTCGACTTAGCAATTACCTCTATTGCGCTTTATGGCATTAATTGCCATAGCTTGTGCGATATAGAATTTATTGCCGTTGCGCACCCTGATCACCCCTTACACCAGCGCACTGAACCACTGACCTACAGAGAGCTTAAATTACACAGGCAAATAGTTGTTCGCGATTCGGCCACCCACACCAGCCACGACGACGGCTGGCTTGGGGCTGATATGCGCTGGACAGTAAGTCACTTACGTAACTCTATTGATATGGTTAGCCAAAACTTTGGTTATGCATGGCTGCCTAGTGCACAAATTAAACCTTATCTTAAAAACAACACACTTAAGCCCCTTAATTTAGAGCAAGGTACAACCCGCTCCTTAAAGCTTTATTTAATGTGCACCGACAATGACCGTTTAGGCCCCGTTGGCCAAGCATTTACTCAGCATCTCATAAGCTTGTGCAATAACGAGCCGGGCTAAGAGTTTGTCGGCTCATCTACATCAAGGTGATCAGCAACATAGGCTCCGCGTTTACCGCGTTCTTTAGCGGGGCCTTTGGTACTATCTTTCGCTGTTTGTTGTTCGGTTGCCGCATTTATTACCGCCCCAAGCGTAATAATATAGGCACTTATATAGAGCCACATTAGCATAATCACTACCCCGCCTAACGAACCATACGTTTCGTTGTAGCTTGCAAAGTGAGACACATAAAACGAAAAACCAATTGAGGCTAAAATCCATAATACAGTCGCAATACACGAGCCAAGTGTGATCCAACGCCATTTAGCGGGTTTTCTGTGTGGTGCATAGCGATACAAAAGCACCAATGCAAAATTAAACATAAAGGCGAGTAATGGCCACGATATTAACTTTATTAGTAAGTCTATACTTTCTTTTAAGCCCACTAAATTTAGTACTATGGGTAAAATACCTATAATTAGCAAAGCAAAAATAGCCACTAAAATAGCCCCTACAGAAAATAAAAAACGTACTAACTGAGCATGAAAAAATGAGCGTTTTTCGTATTCATGATAACTAATATTACAGGCAGTAATAAGCGCTTGGCTGCCTTTAGAGCTACTCCAAATAGTAAGAATAAGTGTACCAATTGCACTTAAGCTTAAACTGGCGTTTGAGGTTTGAGCCAAGCTCGAGACCTGAGATAAAATTAAATCGCTCGTGCTTTGCGGTAATAAGGTAACTATTTTACTCAGGTGTTCACTAATATCGGTGGGCGATGAAAAGTACGCATACACAGAAACCATTGCAGCAATAGCAGGAAAAATAGCAAGTAAGGCATAAAACGCAACGCCCGCTGCAACCAGCGATAAGTTGTCTTGGCTCATTTGCTTAAAAATACGTTTGGCTATGTCCCACCAACCAATAACCGGAATGTGCACTGGCTGCTCGGCATGTTGTCCCCGTTTAGGTTTGCTCATTGTTTGCTCCTTTTTAGCCTATTATCGAGCAAAAAGTTTGCCAAGCTGTGCTTTTGGCATTGGTATTAAACTTGCTGCTTGCTAGATTATTTAAAATACCAAGGTAATACGCCATGAACAGCCTTATAACTATGCTAATTGCAGTGAACACCACGGCTGTGAATGCCTTAAACACCCCAGAAAGCGTGCTCAGTTGGCAGTATTTATACGCCCAAAGTTTGCAATTACTTCACGCAACAGCGCAAATATTACCCACTCTTTTATTAGGTTTTATACTTTTAACTATTAGCTACTTTGTCGCCAGTCCTTTGTCTAAGCTGTTAGTAAAACCGCTCATTTATATGACCGACAGTAAACTTGTGCACTTAGTGGCCAAACGCGGGATTAGCATTTTAATTTTATTGCTGGGCGTGTATTTATTTTTACGTTTAGCAGGACTTACCGAATTTGCTATTGCCATTATGAGCGGTACCGGATTAATAGGCTTAATATTGGGCTTTGCCTTTAGAGACATAGCAGAGAACTTTATTGCTAGCTTGCTGTTGAGCGTTCAACGGCCATTTAAAATAGACGATGTAATAGAAGTCGATGGCCGCTTAGGTGTGGTTAAAAAGGTCACCGCTCGCGCAACCACCTTAGTTGATTACGATGGCAACCATATACAAATACCTAACGCCACGGTTTATAAAAATACCATTAAAAACCTAACTGCAAATCCAAAAATGCGTGCCAAGGTGGTGATTGGCATAGGTTACGATAACGATATTCGTTACTGCCAAACACTCGCCCTTGAAATTGCAAACAAGCAAACGGGTGTTATTACTGAGCCACCAGCACAAGTGCTGATCAATAATTTAGGCAGCTCAACAATTAACTTTAATCTGTTTTTTTGGGTTAACAGCGAACAACATAGTCCGTTAAAAGTGGCCTCGCAGTTAATGCGTGAGCTAGTAACCGAATTTACAGCGCAAAACATCAGTATGCCAGATGATGCCCGCGAGCGTATTTTACTCAGTGCACCTGATGAGAGTGATACACAAAAGCCCACCAACAAAGCTGAGCAACCTTTAACTGCTCAGCAAAGCTCTAAGCAGCTGCAGCAGCAAAATGAAACGGTTGATGATGTAAGTAGTGATACCGACGAAATTCGTGATCAAGCCGAAAAATCACGGGATCCTGAACAGGGTAAAAATATTATCTAAGTTAAACGTATAAGAAAAAATAAAACCACATACAGCCAATTTACAACTTAATAATGTTTTAAACCCTAAAAAATCAAAAAATATGATTAATTAATGCATTAAATATAACTTTTGTTATATCAATAATAAAAGTTATACACCTATCAACTCATTGATTTTAAATGAGTTATTTATAAACCATCATTTAAGCCGCCTTTAACCCGCCTTTCATTATTAATAATTATTCAAAAAGCTATATTAACAACCCACCAACCAAAAACAATAAAACCAATAACATTCAATACGTTATTAACAAAACCGTGCTTGGCATTATTAATGCAATAACAATAATCTAACAACTTTAGAGCTTAATTATGCACGAGTACAAACAACCCCTATCTAAAAAGGCTAACGAAAGCTTGTCCATAAAATTGCAAGCCCCTTGTGTGGCCTGTGCACGTGCCAGTGCAATATGCGCGTTAACGCCCTAAGCAAAAGTTAAATAGCTCCCACTAAATATTATAAATAATTGGAATAACACTATGACCAATACAACAAGTATTAATAACAACGAGCCTAAAAAAATGGCGCTCTGGCTAAAAATACTCATAGGTATGATAGCGGGTATTATTGCCGGCATGCTGTTAGGCAATAATGCTGAATATATAAAACCAATTGGCCAGCTATTTATTAGCGCCATTAAAATGTTAATTGTACCGCTTATATTTTGCTCATTAATTGTTGGTATTACCTCAATGAAAGACACCACTAAAATGGGTCGTATTGGTGTTAAGTCAATCGTATTTTATTTAGCCACCACCGCAGTAGCTATTTCGATTGGTTTGGGTCTTGGGTTGTTGTTTGAACCTGGCGCAGGCTTAAATATGGTTGCAACCACAGTGGCTGATGCTAAACCAAGCCCTACCTTAGTAGACACCATTGTAGGTTTAGTACCAAAAAACCCAGTGGGCTCATTAGCCTCTGGTAATATTTTACAAATTATAGTGTTTGCGTTGAGCTTAGGCATTGCTTTAAACCTAATTGGTGAAAAAGGCGAACCCGCTAGCAAAATGTTTGAAAGCCTAGCCGATGCAATGTACAAATTAACTGAGCTTGTAATGAAGCTAGCACCATACGGTGTATTTGCATTAATGGCTTGGGTATCTGGCAAGTACGGACTGGATGTTTTACTGCCACTTATAAAAGTAATTGGCTTAGTGTACCTAGGCTGCATTATTCACGTTTTAGTGTTGGGTGGCGGCTTTGTAGGCTTACTAGGCAAGCTTAATCCACAGCGTTTTTATAAAGGTATTATTGAAGCGCAAATTATTGCTTTTACCACCACAAGTAGCTCAGGTACTTTACCTGCCAGCATTAAATGCGCCACTCAAAACTTAGGTGTATCGCGTACTGTATCAAGCTTTGTACTGCCAGTAGGCGCCACTATTAACATGGATGGCACCGCTTTATACCAAGGCGTATTAGCACTGTTTATTGCCCAAGCCTTTGGTATTGACCTCACCACAACAGATTACTTAACCATTATAGCTACAGCTACTTTAGCCTCTGTAGGCACCGCTGGTGTACCCGGTGCAGGCCTTATTATGCTTTCGCTAGTACTGACCACCGTTGGCTTACCACTTGAAGGCATTGCAATAGTTGCCGGTATTGACCGAATTTTAGATATGGCGCGCACTACCATAAATGTAACTGGCGACTTAATGGTTACTTTATTAATTGGTAAAAGCGAAGGCGAGCTTGACGAAACCCTTTACAACCAAGATAACACAGCGGCTCAACCCGCTAAGCAATAACCCTCGATTTAGTAATTTTATAGAGAACAAACCATGACTAGTAAACTTATCTATTTACCCGTTGCATTAGGTGTTATTGCCTTAGCTAAGCCAGCCCATGCTGATATTACAATTGAAGGTTTAAATGGCCTTGAAGCCGTTAAGCTATTTGGCGATATGCGTATGCGCTTTGAGCGCACCGAAGGCGATACAATTGACTCAACAAGCCGCGCCCGTTTGCGTGCCCGATTTGGTATTAAATACGCAGCTACCGATAACTGGTCAGCGCAAATGCGCTTTAGAACAACCTCAAGCCAACACGATTCAACCCATCAAACCTTTGGTATCACCGATACCAGCGATAACGATGACTTTGGTTTAGACCGCGCCTTTATGAAGTACACAGGGCTTAGTAACACCCAAGTATATATTGGTAAAGCGGCACCCGTTTATATGCATTCATCAGAGCTGCTTTTTCGTGACGATATAGCGCTAGAAGGTGTACAAGCTAACTGGAGTAACAATACGTTTAGCGTTAATGCGGGGCATATTATTCTTGAAGAAAACGTCGATAATGGCGAAGGCAAGCGCGATGCTAGCTGGCAACAGCTACAAGGTGTATATGCTACAAGTTTTAATAACATTAACCTTAAAGCCGGTATTGGCGGAATTTTTGTTAGCGCCTCAGATACTGCCTATGCCAGTGCTGAGTCGGGTCTTGATGATGACCAAGCAGGCAACGTAATGACCTACAACCTTGATGTACGTTATGGCCCAGTGCGCTTTGCAGCCGATTACTACACAAGTGAAGCCGACAGCGAAAATACAGCGTTTACTGTACATGCTCGTTATCAAATTAATAAACAGTTTGGCCTGCGTTTTTACGTGCTACGTACCGAAGCCTATGCATTGCCTATGAACGGCGCGTTTACGCAAACTAATACTCCGGGTTCTTATACCAATATTAAAGGCACACGTGTACAGCTAGATTACAAAATTGCAGAGAACCTAAATGCCGATTTAAGATGGTTTAGCGTGGATAATATTAATAACGATATACCCACTAACAACAATGGCCGCGATCGCATTCAAGTAAACCTAAACATGAAGTTTTAGTACTAAGGCATGTTGACCAATCGTGATTAAATTTACAGTAGTGAGTTTAGTATTTAGCAAAAGCGATTATTAAGCCTACTCGCTTAAAAGCCAGCGCCTTGCTTAAACTGCCCTAGCTTGAAAAACGTTAATCTACACAGGTCAACATTCTCTAAATAGGCCCAACCAATAAAAGCGATTTAATAGCCGATATTAAATCGCTTTTATTTTATTAAACAGCCTTAAAAAGACATAACTGCCTTACAAAAAACCTTAATTAACAATTAATTTATTCTTATTTAGTTTAAAGTATAAATAGATAAGACTTAAAACCATGATAAATTCGTTAGTACCTAATTTATATAAAATTAAAATACAGACTATAGTCCCCTGCTGCCAACTAAAAACAACCTTTTTGCGGCTGTAAAAGGAACATAAACGCCATTTTATTTGTACTGTTTAGACAATTTACTAACGCACTACCACAACTAAAAAATGCAGAGGTTTACTCACTTGTTTATTAAACAAAACGCTTGGTTTTATGTATTAAAAATAGCGCTACTAAGCCTACTGGGTTTCAATAGCCTAAACTGCATTGCACAAGCTAATTTATCGCAGCCAAAACAAATTATAGTGGGCGGAGATTTTAACTACCCCCCTTATGAGTTTATTAACGAAGGTGGTGAACTTACAGGTTACAACGTAGAACTTAGCCAAGAAATAGCCGCTGTAATGGGGCTTAATATAAAAATAAAGCTAATGCCCTGGGCCGAAATAAGAGCCGAGTTTGACCGTGGAAATGTGGATATTTTACAAGGCATGGCCGCCACACCCGAGCGCACCGATCTGTATAACTTTAGCCCGCACACGTTTGTTAACCACTCTATATTTGCGCGCGACAATAGCCCTAAAATAACGCACTACAGCGAGCTTGAAAACTACCGCGTTATTGTACAAAGCAATGGCTCGGCATTTGATATGCTTAACCACTCAGGCTTAAACATTACCCTTATACCGGTTGAAACCCATGCCGATGCCCTGCGCTTGCTTGCCTCTGGCCGCTATGACTTTGCAGTGGTTTCAAACTTACCCGGTTTATATTTAAGTAAAAAATTGGGGCTATCAAACATCACTGCTATTTCTAGCCTAGAAAGAAACCGGCTTTATGGCTATGCCACTAAAACCGCAGATGAAGCGCTGTTATCGCAATTTACTCAAGGCTTAGCTATTTTAAAAAACACCGGCCGCCAGCAAGAAATTTACGATAAATGGTTTGGCCCGTTAAACGTATCACCTTGGTCTAAAGCCGGCGTAATAGCGGGTATATGTGTAGTGGTGCTGCTACTAATTAGCACCGTGGTGATAATTTGGAACAAAGCCCTGCGCAAAAAAGTAGAAAGCCGCACCAAAGAGCTACAAGCCCAGCAGTTACAGCTACTTCATGCAGATAAAATGGCCTCACTGGGGGTACTGGTTTCGGGAGTAGCTCACGAAATTAATAACCCATGTAGTATTTTAACGTTAAATTTTCCGTTTATAAAAGAAGCCTTTGAAGATGCAACAGACATACTTGATGAGCATCAAGCACGCCAAGGCGACTTTCTTGTTGCCGGTGTAAGCTATCAGCGCTTTAAACATATGCTGCCAGAAATTTTAGACGATATGCACATTGCCAGTAACAAGGTAAAAGGCATAGTAGAGGATTTAAAAAGCTTTGCCGTAAAAGGTGAAGCATCGCATGAGAAAACTGAGCAGCTAGATTTAAACCTACTAACAAACCGCTCTATTCGCTTAGTCACAAATCAAATTAAAAACTCTACAAACCACTTAGAGGTTAACTTAGCCAACTCACTGCCTGCGTTTAAAGGCAGCGGCAGCCGCATCGAGCAAGTAATCGTTAATTTAATTTTAAATGCCTGCCAAGCGCTTGAAGACAAATCGCAAAAAATTATTATCACCAGCTATTTCCATACTAAACACAATCAGGTTGTGCTGAGCATTGAAGATCAAGGCGTAGGCATTGATCAACAGCACTTAATTAAGCTCACCGACCCCTTTTATACCACCAAACGACAATCTGGCGGCACCGGCTTAGGGCTTTCTGTATCAGCGGGGATCGTGGCAGATCACCAAGGCCAACTCACCTTTAAATCAACCCTCGGTAAAGGCACAAAAGTAAAGCTATCACTACCCTTATTACAACACGAGAGTGAACTATGAATACTAATTTATATCCTAGTTTTGAGGTCCTCATTTGTGATGACGACAACAGCTTTTTACGAAGCATATCGTTTGCAATAGAGCGCTACTGCGGCATTAACAACATTGTACAATGTAATGATAGCCGCGATGTAATTGCCAAACTAAACCAAGGGAATGTTCGCGTTGTATTGCTTGATTTAAACATGCCACATATCAGCGGCGATGAGCTTATAGCGCAAATTACAGAGCTTTTTCCGCACATTTCGGTGGTGATCATCAGCGGCATTAACCAAGTAGAAGCCGCTGTAAAATGCATAAAGTTAGGTGCTTATGGTTATCATGTAAAAACAGAAGATCCCGAACGCCTAAGTAATAGCATAATGCAGGTGGTGCGTTTTCAAGAGCTAAACTTAGAAAACCAAGCCATGCGCGGCTATCTGCTAGAAAACCAAACAAGCCTGCATCCTGCGTTTTCTAAAATTATTAGTGTGGATCATCAAATGCATTCGGTGTTTAATTACATTGAGTCTATATCAAATAGCCAACAACCTATTCTTATTACCGGAGAAAGCGGCGTAGGAAAGGAGCTTATAGCCAGAGCCATTCACGAAACCAGTAGCTGCAGTGGCGAGCTTGTGTGTGTAAACGTAGCCGGCCTTGACGATAACTTATTTTCGGATACCTTATTTGGCCATAAAAAAGGCGCTTTTACAGGCGCTGAGCAAGCCCGCAAAGGCATGATAGAACGCGCATCAGGCGGGATACTATTTCTTGATGAAATTGGCGATTTAAACCTGGCCTCGCAAGTAAAGCTATTAAGGCTTTTGCAAGAAGGCGAATATTACCCAGTAGGCAGCGATACCCCAAAGCGCATCAACGCGCGCATTATTGCAGCCACCCACCAAAATTTACTCACTAAAAAAGAAAATGGCGAATTTAGAAACGACTTATACTACCGTTTAAAAATTCATCATGTAAATATTCCGCCGCTTAGAGAGCGCAAGCAAGATATAGCCTTATTACTCGAGCACTTTTTAACGCTTGCCGCACAAGAATTTAATAAACCGGTGGCAAGTATTCCAAAAGAATTATTAATTTTACTCGAAAACTACGCTTTTCCGGGCAATATAAGAGAGCTGCGCGCCATGGCCTTTGATGCAATGAGCACCCACCAAAGTGGCGCACTGTCTATGAAAGCGTTTGAAAGTGTACGCAGCGCCGTGCCTAAATTAGATATGCAAGCCCAGCTTGCCAAGCCGTTATTTGAGTCAACATCAACGCTACCCACTTTAAAACAAGCCGCAGAATTACTGGTAGCAGAAGCTATGAAACGTAGCAACTCAAATCAATCAATGGCAGCGCAACTACTCGGTATATCCCAGCCAGCACTCAGTAAGCGACTTAAAAAAGGACAGCCTGAGCCTTAAAAAACTACAAAGTACTTAATCAAATTTTAGGCACAAAAAAGCCCGCAGCGTTAACTGCGGGCTTTTTTGTTGAATGAGTGAATTAGCTTTAGGAGTTAACAGGGAGACTTAAATATAAGATATATAAATCAATATGTTATATCTTTTAGTGAATGTAAAGGCTTTGGCAAAATATTTGTGTACTTTTATAGATTAAACTTAAGTGTGTGGTCCATAGAAAGCTTTGATTTATCATTACCAACTTAAAATTCACCTTTCTCCTCTTCTAATAACTCTAAAACCTTTGCGCCTATTTTTCTTTGACTAGTATTAACCCACAAAATTTCTACTTGGACCATATCGCCAACATCAAAACTATCAATTTCGATTTCAATATCTTCATTTTTTATTCTACTCATGGCACCATCTTCAAAGTTAACGAAACAACAATAATCAACTTTGTTTTGTACAATAGCTCTGTGTGTTGAACCTCGCACATAAGTTTTTTCAGCCATAAACCAAGGATCGTCAGAGGCACGGTGTTTTGCAGCCTCAACTTTCTTTTCAATTTCGCTTAAGTTTAAATCTACTTTTTCAGTGCCGAATATATATTCTTCAAAAGGTGGTAGCTGTTCATCTTTGTTCTTTTTTAAACTCTCATAAAAGTCTATAGCGTTTAATAAAGAGTTTTGATAAGACATCTGATTATCTAAGTGCATAATCCGCTTTTTCACCTTTTCAGCTATTGGAGTCTCTGTGAGAGATTCTTCAGATATTGTTGCAAGGTAGGTAATATTTGATGCTAGATCTAAATGTATTTCTCCCGATGGAGTGATTTTTATCAGTGTACTTAAGCATAGGTTTTCTGTTTTAAAATCCTCGCTTACAATACAATTGCCCTTTACTAAATATAGAATTTCTTCAAATAGTGTATCTTCACTTATACCTATTTCATTTAAAGCTTTTACTACGTCTTTAATTGGATGGTAACCTTTAAATTTTCCTCGGCTAGTTTGGTTGTTACTCTTTAACCAAGTTAAAATTAAGAACCTAGAGAAGCTATTTATTGGAGAAGTATCATCTTTTCGATCGAATAAATTTTTAATATACGATCCCTCGCTTCCGTAGTACCTTTTATTAATTCTAAGTAATATAGTTAGAATTTTATGAAATGCGATTTTATGGGTACCCTCTGAGTGTCTGATTTTAAGGATTTCTGAGGAGTCTAAATGCGCACTATTACATAACTCTATAAATATTTCCAAAGCCCGCCTAATATTTCTACCGCTCAGGCCAACAATAATATTTCTTACAAAGTTATTATATTCAAAAATAGAACTTAAAATTGCAGTCAAATAATAAGCCCTATCCGATTTTGGATACTCAACACGAAATCCGTTTGGTAGTTCATAAGAAAGAGTTTCATTAGCTCCCCCCTCTAATTCTTTGAGGGATAGCTTTACCCGGCTTACTAATACTTGCTGTAATAAGGGAGGTTCAATTCTAAAAACTAAATCCTTCAACGCAGTATCTAAAGGGGGCAAGTGTTTATAGTTATCATAGGTCTCGTCCCTCAGTGGTAATATCACCAGACACCTTAAAGAATCCTGTATCCACTGAGCTACCTGAAACATTAATAGCTGTTCTTTGGTTTCTTTTTTATCACAATTATCTAAGACTATAATTAGAGTTCTACCACGCTCGGCACAGCAAAATCTAACGAAAGCGTTAGTAGTTAGAATTTCATCGCCTTTTAATCTTAAAATTTCTTCCCTTAACCCTCTTCTCCAATCTAACGAGCCTTCATCGAAATATGAGAGGTCACCTTTTTTAGCTTTATTTATTTCTGTAGCATACACTTTTTCGATAATGGATATATCGTCAAAATCAATCTCTTTTAACGTATTTTTACACCCTTCAATAACTTTCTGCCTAAGCCAAGAATAAATTTCGTCTTGGCTTAGGGGGGAGTTGTTCATATCGATTCTTACAGGTGCGACCTTTTCTGTAAGTGATTTATCTAGCGCTTTATTAAAAAGATAATCAATAAATGTAGACTTTCCTGAACCAACACTGCCAATAAGTAACATAACTTGTCGGTCTAAAGATTTTATATCGTTCAACTTTGAAATTATTTCACTGGGCTTTTCAGTATCCTCTAATTGAACTGCATCACTAATTGAAGTTGGATTTGCAGCACGAATTAACTTATCTATGGGCTCAATATAACGCTGTTTTCGGCGTGAACTTACGTATGCATTTTGAGAGACATACTTTCTATCATTATAAGATAAAGGATTAAAGATATTAGCTATTGCAGAGGTAACAGTTGCGCCGAAACTATTCCTATCGAGCTCTTCACCTTGAATTCCAGCTCCCCCTAGTAATGACTTTGCTCGGCTGTAAGAAGATGAAGCTGAAACTTTACTTAATTCCTTTTGCAAATGACTTTTAACTTTATCTACTGATAGAAAAACTTGCAACTCGTTCAAAGATTCACTAGTTGAATCACAATCAATGATTTTAATTTTATTTACTGGCTCTGCTTGATCTGAGTACCCATACCAAATCTCCTTATCATTTATTGCCAATACAAATTGGCAAGTATTAACGCCTGACTGAATTGATGAATTTATTTCTGTCGCATAAAGACGTGCTTCCCTATATGCTTCATCAAGTTCAATTTTTGGAGCTTTTGCCTCAATACAAATAGCGGGGTAACCATCAATAACAACTAAGTAATCAGGAAAATATAGTTTCCCTTCTTGTCCTTTGCCTATTTGTAGCCTTCGAATATTTGCCTTAGTTTTAATGTACATATCGTCAACACCAAGACCTACGGGATAGGCTTTATTGAGCATAGGATAAATAATCTTTTGCTCTACATCACTTTCATTATTTACTTGAGCTTGGTGCCACATATTCATCCTTAAATTTTTACTATATAAATGCCCTAACTCTGAGTCAAAAGTTAGAAAACATATTAAAATATCGCTGTTTATGAAGAGTATCTCAAATATAGGCTGTTTTTAAAGAATATTTATTTTAAAAGCATCAGCTACTTCTCTCAGCCTTTTCAAACTAGCACTACCGTGTGTGTACTTATCAGTTATCCTACCTTTTAAAAGTTCATGACCAACTATTTGTTGAATCAGTGAGAGATCAAACGAGTGGTTATTTCTAATATTACTTATGAAAGTATGCCTAAAGCTGTGCTAGCTGCGAAGTTCGTCTAGCTCATTCACACTTGGTATTTCAAGGTCTACAACTAAACGACCAAACCAACTAGTGATACTCTCAGCCGATGTTATCTCATATAGAATACGTTCTTGCGATTGCTCTACATACTCTAAAAAACCAAGCTCAATTAAACGCTTATGGATAGGGATTTTACGTTTTGCGTTATTAGTTTTAAGGCATTGTGATTCGTGTTCATCAGTTACTAATATGTAATTAATACCATCTTCAACACGGATATCAGGCTTTCTTAACTGATAAATTTCTGTGCGCCTTGCGCCTGTGTACATGGCTAATAATAGTGACCACTTTTGCCACGCATGTTTTGTTTGCATTGCGAACGCTTCAAACTTATTAAGTTCTTCGCTATTAAAAACACCACGTTTACGCTGCTTAAAGTCTCGTTTTATAGTACATGGTGAATGCTGAAATGCTAATGAGTGCTGCTAACAAATAGACGAAAGCTAGTAACTTATCTTAATTTTTAGGCACAAAAAAGCCCGCAGCGTTAACTGCGGGCTTTTTTGTTGAATGAGTGAGTTAGCCATATAAGCCGGGTTCTGTCCTTTCCGAAGAAAGTGATAATCATTCGTCTAGGCCATAAATCGCTCTATGGCTCAAGCAACCTACCCGGTTCCAACGTGGGCCACGCCATAAGGAACCCTATTTGGTCTTGCTCCGAGTGGAGTTTACCTTGCAACCAACTGTTACCAGTGGCCCGGTGCGCTCTTACCGCACCCTTTCACCCTTACCAACCCGAGGGTTGGCGGTCTCCTCTCTGCTGCACTTGTCGTGGGCTCACGCCCCCCAGCCGTTAGCTGGCACTCTGCCCTGTGGAGCCCGGACTTTCCTCCCCCTGATCATTTTCGTCACAGGCAGCGATTATCTTGGCTAACTCGGCGCGCAGTATACATGAGCTGTGCCTTGTACGCAGTAAAGATTTACTCTTTTTCGTCAATAATTGTTTTATACAGGGCGTTTTTCTTCATTCCAAAGTATTCAGCAACAATACCACAGGCTTTTTTCATCGGCATTTCGCTTTCAAGTAGCGCCAGCATTTTACGCGCCTCTGGCGGTATATCGTCTACTTGCTTGGGTTTACCTGGCAACATGAGCACTATTTCGCCGCGTTGCTTGGTTGGGTCATCAGTTAAAAATTGCTTTAACTCACTTACGCTACCATTAAAAAAGGTTTCAAAGGTTTTGGTTAGCTCTTTTGCAAATACCACTTGTTGCTCACTACCTAAGGCCGCTTCTAAATCATCTAGGCTTGCCATAATACGGTGGGTGCTTTCGTACATTATGCTGGTAATGCTTGAGTTTACAGCTTCTATGAAAAAGTCTTGGCGGGCTTTACTTTTAGCCGGTGTAAAGCCAATAAACTGAAAGCGATCTGTTGGCAGGCCTGAGCAACACACTGCAGTAATAGCAGCACACGCACCGGGCACGGGTGTTACATGCGCGCCTTGCTCGCGGCACAGGTTTACAACGGCATAACCTGGGTCGCTTATCAGCGGCGTGCCGGCATCTGAAACTAGCGCGATATTTTTGCCTTCGTTTAGCCAATCAATAATCTGCTGCGCTTTTTGTTTTTCGTTATGGTCATGTAATGCAAAGGTTTTAGCCTTTATACCAAAGTGGCTTAATAGCTTACCGGTGTGGCGCGTGTCTTCAGCAGCGATTAAGTCAACTTGCGATAATGTCGCGATGGCACGCTGGCTTAAGTCGTCAAAATTGCCAATTGGGGTGGCAACAATGTAAAGAGTGCCAATTTTCTGTGAATTCTCCTCATTTAACATTGAGGTCTCCTGCGTCAGTCAGTAATATAAGCAAATCGCGTTAACGTATTGGGAAATCATTGTGCGACTTAAACTTGTTAGTCTATTAATTATATTGTCAGGGTTATCGGCCTGTAGCACAACCGAAAAACCAACTAAAAATAGCGATAGCATTAACACCAGTGCGAATGCGCTGCAAAATCAAGCAACCAGTGCCGATGCTATTTATAAATTAGCGCTTAATCGTACCGGTGCCGACAAAATTCAATTGCTTTATAGTGCGCGTGATGCGGCTATTTCGGAGCAAAGCTGGCCGTTACTTGAAAACATTTGTAATGAGCTTGAGCAAACCCCAAGTGTAGATAAAATTCAGAACCGCTTATACATTGCTTATGCACAAAAGCAGCAAAATAAAAACGACCAAGCGCTTGTTATTTTGCAATCGCTCGATGGCCAACTTAAACAGCCTGAACACTTTGCTTGGCATCAATATTTAACTGCTAGCATATATGCATCGCAAAACTTTCCTAAGCGCGCCGCACCTTATTTTTTTAGAGCCTCAGAAACTGCGAATAAAAACAATATTGAGATCCCTGCTCTACAAAGTGCGCTGTGGGATAACTTAACAAAGCTGTCTTCTTATGCGCTGGAGCGCTTTAATCGTGGCTCTGTTATACAACAAGGTTGGACTAACTTAGCTTTATACCACCAGGTATATGCAAATAGCGGTGTAGAGCTTGACCAAGCCGTCAATAATTGGCGCCGTCGCTACCCTGGGCACCCTGCCGTAGCTATTTTACCCGAGCAAGATGAAGCCCTAGCCGACCTAGCACCAGTTAATATAGAGCGTTTAGCTGTACTTTTACCGCAATCAGGCGCAAATGAGCGTTTAGGTGACGCCCTAAAGGCCGGCATTTTGGCAGGGCTTGATAAGCAAACTATTAGCGACACTGTTTTTATAGATGAGAACCTTTCAACCCAAGTGCTAAGCGAGCAGCTGAGCCAATTTAATCCAGACTTTGTGATTGGGCCATTATTAAAAGCGAATATAGATAAACTTGCACAAGCTAAAACACTTATTGATACCCCAACATTACACTTAAATACATTTGATGGTGAGCGACTCTCGCTGCAACATTACTTTTTTGCTTTAAACCCTGAGCATGAAGTGCAGCAAGCGCTGGAGCACTTTTTAGCTAAAGGTTATCAAAAGCCTATGTTATTAGCGCCTAATAATGCCAATGGTCAGCGTTTGGTTGATTACTTTAATATTCAGTGGCAGCGCTATAGCGAAACAAAACCGCAAATTGGGTTTTATAACGATAACAAAGACATGCCAAACACAATTACAAGCTTGTTAGAGGTTGATAAATCTAAGCAGCGTATTAAAACGGTTAAGTCTTTATTTAAACAAGAAGTAGAAAGTGAAACCCGCTCTCGTAGCGATATTGATGCGATTTACATTTTAGGCGACGCTATAGAAACACGCCTGATAAAACCTTATTTAGATGTAAATGTAAGTACTTTTGCACAGCGGATCCCGCTTTATGCCAGCTCTAAAAGCCATAGTAAACAAATAGATCGCACCGATAAAGGCGATTTAGAAGGGCTTTACTTTACAGAGCTTCCGTGGATGCTTAATGCGACAGTTAAACAACATAATTTACGCAACCAATACAACACGCTGTGGCCTGAAAATGCCGATATAAGCCAACGCCTATTTGCCATGGCTTACGATGCCGTGTCGGTGCTAAGCGACATTAGGCAATTGAGTGTAATGCCCGGTAATAAGTTTACAGGCTTAAGTGGAAAGCTTTCGGTAAATACAAGCGGACACATAGAGCGTACGCTTGATTGGGCACAATACACAAATAGACGCATAAAAGCCGTACAGCTAGAAACAAAGCAGCCCGTGCCTTTATTTATGCAATCAGCCAACGAAAGCAATACGCTTACGTTTGATTAATCTGGAGCGGCTATGTCGTGGTTTAAAGAGCTGTGGCAAAATAGCCGAGAAAAAGGCCAGTACTATGAACGCCAAGCAGAAAAATACTTAACCCATGAAGGGCTTACGCCTATTGAGCGTAATTATTATTGCCCCTTTGGTGAGCTTGATGTAATTATGAAACACGGCGATACGCTTGTATTTGTAGAAGTTAAGTTTCGTAAAAACAATGCGAGAGGCGGTGCAAATTATGCCCTTGGCGCACAAAAACAAGCACGATTAAAACGCACTATTTATCACTACTTGGCAGCAAAAAACTTAACTAATCAGCCTATAAGAGTCGACTATGTTGCCATTACAGGTGAAGGCTCTGGCAATATAAATTGGATCAAAAGCGTACTTTAACAACACGCAAACAGATTAGTAAAACGCCCAGCAACAAACAAAAATGACGAATAAATTATTGGTAGTCTATGCAAGATACAATTAAAGAAATTTTTACAGAAAGCATTCAAGTACAAATAGCAGCAGGCGAAGTACTGCCAAGCGCACTAGAGTCTGCGGCATTTACCATTGCACAAAGTTTAATTAATGGTAACAAACTCCTTTGCTGTGGCACGGCAAACTGCCATATGCTAGCGCAGCACATGGCCGGCGTATTAGTTAATCACTACGAAACAGAGCGCCCCTGTTTACCTGCTATTGCGCTATCTCAAGAAAATATCAATTTAGGGCAAAGTAGCCAAGTAGATGAGCATGATACCTTTGCTCGCCAAGTACGTGCCTTTGCACAACAAGGCGACTTACTGCTTGCGTTAGCAATTAATGGCAATGAAAAACATATTATTTCTGCTGTAGAAGCTGCACTTACTAAAGATATGAAGGTCATAGTGATGGTAGGTGACGATGGTGGAGAACTCGTTGGCTTATTAGGCCCTAATGATGTAGAAATTCGCACGCCTTCTAAGCGCCCTAGCCGCATTATTGAATCTCACTTAGTTAACTTACATTGCTTAAGTGAACTGGTTGATTTAACTCTTTTCCCGCAGGATGAAAATTATGTTTAAACGCTCTCTTATTGTTTTAGGTACTGTTGTTTTACTGCAAGGCTGTGCAGCCGCAGTGGTTGCAGGAACAGCTGGTGCAGTAACAGCAGCAAATGATCGCCGCACCATTGGATCGCAAATAGACGACAATAATATAGAAATTAAAGCCAGTATTGCGCTTAGTGAAGTTGAACGACTAGAAAAGTTCGCCAATGTAGACGCTATAAGCGTTAATGGCATTGTTTTACTGGTAGGTCAGGTTGCCAATCAAGAAATGAAAAACCAAGCTCAGCAGAGCATTGAGGGGCTCTCAGGTATACGTAAAATACATAACCAAATTAGAATTGGCTCAAATATTGGTATTACCACACAAACACACGATTCGTGGCTAACCTCTAAAGTTAAAGCGCAGCTTTTAACAGCTAAAGATATACCGAGTAATAATATTAAAGTAGTGACCGAAAACGCTGAAGTATTTTTAATGGGATTAGTATCTGAATCTGAGTCTAACCAAGCGGTTAACATTGCACGCAATGTATCGGGTGTAGAGCGCGTTATTAAAGTGTTTGAATATTTATAAAATACATAAAAAGCCTTTTAAAAGGCACATAAAAAAACCGCTTAATTAGCGGTTTTTTGTATTTAAGCGTTACTTGATGACGCGTAAATGTGAGCCTTTTTTCTTTTCTGGCTTTTCTGGCGGGGTTTCATCAATAATCTCATCTGATGTTTCCACACTTTCAAGGTCAGGTGCAAAATCGTCTTCGTCCTCTAAAAACTCATCTGCAGTAAAGACTGTTCCTTCGCCATTTTCACGCGCATAAATAGCAAGCACCGCACCTAAAGGCACATATACTTGCATTGGCTGTCCGCCAAAGCGCGCATTAAAGCTTAGTTGTTCCATATCTAACGAAAACCCAGTAACGGCAGAAGGGCTAATATTAAGCACTATTTGGCCATCTTGTACAAACTGCGTAGGCACTTGTACTGCTGGGTACTGCGCATCAACCACTAAATGTGGTGTGCAGTCGTTATCTACGATCCAATCAAAAAAAGCACGTAGTAAATAAGGACGATTAGGCGTCATTATAAACGGATCTCACGCTCTGCTTCAGTTAAAGAAGCTTGGAATGACTCACGCTCAAATAAGCGGATCATGTACTCTTTTAGCTCTTTAGCGCCAGAGCCATTAAGCTCAATACCAAACTCTGGTAAACGCCATAATAGTGGTGCTAAATAACAATCCACTAAGCTAAACTCTTCACTCATAAAGTATGGAGCTTCGTTAAAGATTGGTGCAATTGCAAGTAACGCTTCAGTTAACTCTTTACGAGCTTGTGCAGCATCTGCTGTATTGTTAATGATTTTTTCAGCAAGGCTGTACCAATCAGTATCAATACGGTGCATCATTAAACGGCTACGACCACGCATTACCGGATACACAGGCATTAGTGGAGGATGAGGGAAACGTTCATCAAGGTATTCCATGATGATGTTTGCCTGATATAAGCCAAGCTCACGGTCAATCAGTGTGGGTACTGTACCGTAAGGGTTAATTTCGTGAAGTGCCTCTGGCAAGTTATCCTTTTCAGCCAAATGAATATCTACACTTACACCTTTTTCTGCAAGTACAATACGTACTTGGTGGCTATACATACAGTTAGCACCAGAAAAAAGGGTCATTACAGGGCGCTTATTGGCAGCTACGGCCATGCCTATACCTCCATTAAATAACTAAAACAGCAATAGGGGCTTAAGCCCCTATTGCAAAATTACCTTGTAAAATGCTCAAATTAATGAACATCTCTCCAGTATTCTTTCTTAAGCATAAATGCCAAGATAAACAGGATAACTAAAAATCCAATTACCTTAATACCTAACGCTTCTGACTCAAGGCGTGTAGGTTCACCTACATACTCTAAGAAATTCGTTAAATCACGAACCGCTTGATCGTACTCATCAACGCTTAATTCGCCCTTACCATCTGTTTCAGTACCAACAACTTTAGTCACTGTTTGACCATGTTGTTCAACTTCTTCAATGATAGGTGTTGGTAAACCTTGTAGTTCTTGAAGAACATGTGGCATACCCACCGATGGGAATAACGTATTATTTACGCCAAACGGACGAGATTCATCTTTATAAAACGATTTTAAGTAAGTGTAAATCCAATCACTGCCACGCACACGCGCCACATTGGTTAAATCCGGCGGAGCCGCACCAAACCATTTAGCAGCATCTTCTTTTGCGATAGCGTTAAGAATATGGCCACCTACTTTTGAACCATCAAAAATCAATTGCTCTTTGCCAAGCTCGGTTGGAATACCAATATCACGGAAAGTACGTTCATAACGTTGATACTGCATTTGGTGACAACCAAGACAGTAGTTCATGAACAACTTTGCGCCGCGCTGCAAAGAAGGCTGATCAGATATATCGTTACCCGCTTCCATAAGAGGAACCGAAGGACCCGCAGCCATAACCATGTTAGGCAGCAAGTTTACTGATAAAGCAAATACACCAATAAGTAGCTTTTTCATCATTTCGTTAACCTCTCAGGCAATGGCTTAGTTTTTTCATTCTTACTGTATATAAATAACAGTACGAAGAACATAAAGTAAGTCACAGTACAGATTTGAGAAATTATCGTTTTCATATCAGTTTGTGGTGTTGCACCCACCCAACCTAAAAGAACGAAAGTTACAACAAAACCTGCAATGTTCCATTTGTGGAAACCACAACGGTAACGAACCGATTTAACACGACCACGGTCAATCCACGGTAACAATGCGAGTACCACAATTGACGCACCCATTGCCGCAACACCGATAAGCTTATCAGGGATTGCACGTAAGATTGCATAGAATGGCGTAAAGTACCAAACTGGGAAAATGTGCTCTGGCGTTTTAAGTGGGTTTGCTGCTTCAAAGTTTGGCGCTTCTAGGAAGAAACCATTCATCGCAGGCATAAAGAATACAACCCAACAGAACAAGATTAAGAAACCAACCACGCCCACAATATCTTTTACTGTGTAGTACGGGTGGAACGGTATCGCATCAACAATGTCTTTTTTGTCGGTGTAATACTCATGGAATTTAAATTTAGACTTATCTTCTTCAGCCACAGTGCCTTTTTTGCGTTTTATTTCAACACCGTCAGGGTTGTTAGAGCCCACTTCGTGTAGCGCAACAATGTGTAAGAACACTAAAATTACAATAACCAATGGTAGTGCAATAACGTGTAATGCAAAGAAGCGGTTAAGCGTTGCACCCGATATTACGTAGTCACCACGGATCCAAAGTGTTAAGTCATCACCAATTACCGGAATAGCCCCGAATAACGAAATGATTACCTGCGCACCCCAGAACGACATTTGACCCCATGGTAGTAAGTAACCCATGAAGGCTTCAGCCATTAATGCTAAGAAAATAAACATACCGAACAACCACAGTAATTCACGTGGTTTTTGGTAAGAGCCGTAGATCATGCCACGGAACATATGCATATAAACAACGATGAAAAACGCAGATGCACCCGTTGAGTGTAAATAACGTAATAACCAACCGTATTCAACATCACGCATGATGTACTCTACTGATGCGAAAGCGCCTTCAGAAGAGGGAACAAAGTTCATCGTTAACCAAATACCAGTAAGTATTTGGTTTACTAGTACTAACATGGCTAGCGAGCCAAAAAAGTACCAGAAGTTAAAGTTTTTAGGTGCTGGATACTGTGCAATGTGCATGTTCCAAACACGTGTCATTGGGATACGGTCGTCAATCCAACTAACAATTTTACCAAACATTAGGCTACCCCTTTTTCTTCGCCCACTAAAATAGTGGTTTCATCAAGAAAAGTATAAGGTGGTACTTCTAAGTTCAATGGTGCAGGAACTGATTGAAATACTCGCCCAGCCATATCAAATTTAGAACCGTGACATGGACAGTAAAAACCATCATCTGTCCCTTCAACTTTTTCACTAAAGTTACCTTGGAAAAAGCCTGGAGAACACCCTAAATGCGTACAAATACCAACAGCGACAAAAATCTCTGGGCGTAATGAACGGTAATCATTTGTTGATGATTCTAGTTGTTGTGGCTCTTGCGATTGCGGATCACGAAGTTGACCTTCATGTTCTTTCATCTGCTCAAGCATTTTAGGGGTACGTGATACAACCCATACAGGTTTACCACGCCACTCGACACGTATTAATTGTCCTGGCTCAAGTTTGCTGATATCTACTTCTACAGGCGCACCCGCAGATTTAGCTCGCTCACTTGGATTCCAAGACGCAATAAAAGGAACAGCAGCCCCAGCCGCACCAACACCACCTACAACAGAGGTAGCTATGGTTAAAAAGCGACGTCGGCCATTGTCTACAGGCGCATTGCTCATCCACTTATCTCCACTATGATTCTCAACACTTGCTATATTGAGAACATCAGTTACAGCAGGTTAATTTTTCGAAATTTTTAAAATAGAAGCGATCATAATTAAAACCCTTGATTAAAACAAGGTTATTCACAGCCTCACGCTCGAATAACCCGACTTGATCAATAGTTTGATAAAGTAAGCTCGAGAATAAAGCCGAATGACTATAATAGCGCTTCTGTAAAAACAATATACTGACCAAGATCAACCCCACTACGAGGAAACAGATAAACTGTACATGGTGATGTTGAACTTGCTCATACTACTTGCCAGCCAATTGTAGCAAAAAATTCCACCAATTAACTGATGGATTTACACTAATTGCGATAATTATTTAACTTTTTTGCAGCGAAATGGGTATTTTAAAGCTTTCGTACATTAAATACGCAGTATTTATAAAATATGATCAGCGCCTAGCCTTAAAAAAGCGGGCTTGAGGTAGGTAAGTACTTAAATTTTAATGCCAAAAACAAAAAACCCAGCATAAGCTGGGTTTTTGAATTCTTGATAACGTAAAAATTAACGTTTTGAGAACTGTGGACGCTTACGCGCTTTCTTAAGACCCACTTTCTTACGTTCAACTTTACGTGCATCACGTGTAACAAAACCTGCTTTACGAAGTTGTGGACGTAATGACTCGTCAAACTCCATAAGTGCACGAGTGATACCGTGACGGATAGCACCAGCTTGACCAGTTGTACCACCACCAGCAACGGTGATGTGAAGGTCAAATTTTTCAGTCATGTCAACAAGCTCAAGAGCTTGACGAACAACCATGCGTGCTGTTTCGCGACCAAAGTACTCTTCTAAAGAGCGCTTGTTGATTACGATGTTACCAGTGCCTGGGCGTAAGAATACGCGAGCACTTGAACTTTTACGACGACCTGTACCGTAGTATTGATTTGCCATGATAGTGCTCCTTAAATGTCTAGAACCTGAGGCTGTTGTGCAGCATGGTTGTGCTCAGTACCTGCGTAAACTTTAAGTTTACGGTACATAGCGCGGCCTAAAGGACCACGTGGCAACATGCCTTTAACAGCTTTTTCGATGATCATTTCAGGCTTTGCAGCTTGAAGTTTATCAAAAGTAGTAGACTTAAGACCACCTGGGAAACCAGTATGAGCGTAGTACACTTTATCTTTGAATTTGTTACCAGTTACAGTAACTTTCTCAGCGTTGATAACGATGATGTAATCACCAGTATCTACGTGTGGAGTGTATTCAGCTTTGTGCTTACCGCGTAGGCGATGAGCGATTTCAGTAGCGATGCGACCTAAAGTTTTACCTTCAGCGTCAACTACGTACCAGTCACGTTTTACTGTTTCTGGTTTAGCAACAAACGTTTTCATTTATAAAAATCCAATGTTTTTCAATTAAAACCACAGGCAGTTATTATTAACTACCGCTCTAAGTATGCTATAACCCCTTCGAGTTTTAGACTTTAGCGCCGCTCACAAGTGGCTAAACTATATGAGGACATAGAACGCAACGTGGCAGACGCGGGAGTATACCAGCACTTAAAACACATTGCTACCGAGCGGTTGTTTTTTCCACAAGAAAATTACAAAAATTTATGCATTTCTATAAAAACAACAATAAGGCCACTTTAAAGAGTCGATACAGTCGTATTAGCGCTATGCTAAATGCTCTTTTGCTAAATACTCTAAAGACTGCATTTCTTGCAGGCGGCTAATACAGCGCTTAAATTCAAAGTTAAGATTACCTTGGGTATAAAGCTGCGTGATCGGTTTTTCAGCCGAAATGATTAATGTTACATGTCGCTCGTAAAACTCATCCACTAAAGCGATAAAGCGCCTAGCTGCATCATCATTATTTTGTCCAAGCTGTTTAACATTAGAAATAATAACAGTGTTATATAAGCGGCTAATTTCCATGTAGTCGACTTGGCTACGTGCGGTTTCGCACAATTCGCTAAATTCAAACATCACTACACACTTAGCCACTTTGCGTGTGTTGATTAAGCGCCCTTCTATTTCTATGGGTTGATCAAGCTCCCCCGCCTCTGGCGATAGCTTATCAAAATATTCAAATAAGTTTTTATCGGCTTGCTCATCTAACGGGCTGTGAAATATTTCGGCTTGCTCAAGTGTACGCAAGCGATAATCAATACCAGAGTCTACATTTACTATTTCTGTGTTCGCTTTTACCAGTTCAATGGCCGGAATAAAACGCGCACGCTGTAAGCCGTTTTTATATAAATCATCAGGCACTATATTAGAGGTGGCGACTAATACTATATTGCGTGCAAATAATGCCTGCATTAAGCCGCCGAGTAACATGGCATCTGTAATATCTTGAACAAAGAATTCATCAAAACAGATGATATCGGTTTCGGCTTTAAATATGTCGGCAACAATTTCCAGTGGATTACTTTTATTATTTAGCTTTTTTAGTTCATCGTGAACTCGGTGCATAAAGCGATGAAAATGCACGCGCATTTTACGCTCACCTGGCAGCGCTTCGTAAAAGGTATCTACTAAATAGGTTTTACCACGCCCTACACCGCCCCAAAAATAAAGCCCTTTGATTGGTTCAGGTTCGCTTTTATTAAACAACTTTGCAAAAAAGCCTTGTTGCTGTGGTTTTTTATTTGTGAGGTCATCGTATAAACGTTGTAAATGGCGCACTGCATTTTCTTGTGCTTGGTCATGTACAAAGTCATCGCGCTTAAGATCTTGCTGGTAAGTTTGCCAAGGAGTCATATCTAATTACATTTTAAACACAGTTTAATTTGCACAACATATTAACACGCATCTTAACTCGGGGTATATTACCCACAGGATGATTTATATTTGAATCAGGCATTATTAGATATTTTTTCCCAAAGGGGTGAAGTTATGGGCACAGTTACGTGGGTAGGTTTAATTATTATTACTGCTGTAGTGGCATTTTTTGTTGGTGCATTCGTTACTAAAAAGCAATTTAAGCAAGATGAATTAAAAGAACAAGCCGAGCAAGCACAAAACGCGCTTGAGCAGTATCGCCAAGATGTGGCCGATCATTTAGCAAGCACAGGTAAGCTTGTGAATAAAATGAAAGAAAACTACGACCAACTACTCAGCCATGTTGAAGAAACCAATCAACTCTTACTTAATGATAAAAACAAAGCGCCTAGCGAGCCGTTTTTCTCTAAAGAAACAACAGAGCAATTACAAGCGTCTTTAAAAGAGCGCGAGGTTGACCGTTCATCTGCACAAGCACAACCTGCCGATTACGTCTCGGGTGAGTCTGGTTTATTTGCAGGGCAAAATGGCGATACAAAACCTGCTAAAGCTTCTTAAAACACTGAGCACGCTAAAATGTTAGTGCTATCTTGAGGAACTTTTTTTTGACCCCATAGTCTTTAAATGTAACAGCTTTATATTTAAATTCGAAAAGGCTGCTTATGCAGCCTTTTTGCTTTTCCTGTGATGTGGAGTACACCCTGACTATGAAAATGAAATTATCACTTATTAGTGCTGCAATCTTATCTACAAGCTTATTACTAAGCCCAATGGCCTCTTATGCAAAACTGCCTATTGCAGTGAACGGCCAACAATTACCCACACTTGCGCCTATGCTTGAGCAAATTACCCCTGGCGTTGTGAGCATTCAAGTTTCTGGCTCAAAAGAAGTGCGCCGCCGTGCAGACCCGCTTGAATACTTTTTTGGTAACCCTCAGCCACGTAGTCAAAAGCGCCAATTTAGTGGTTTAGGCTCAGGGGTTATTATTGATGCCGACGAAGGCTATGTAGTAACAAATAACCACGTAATTCAAGATGCCGAAAAAATGGTGGTAACGCTAGAAGACGGCCGTGAATTTGAAGCCACCAAAATTGGTACCGATAAAGAGTCTGATATTGCGCTATTACAAATAGATGCAGATGACTTAACCGAAGTTAAACTGGCAAATTCAGATAAATTGCGCGTCGGCGACTTTGCAGTAGCAATTGGTAATCCATTTGGTTTAAGCCATACAGTAACCTCGGGCATTGTAAGTGCATTAGGGCGTAGTGGTTTAAATATTGAAGGCTACGAAGACTTTATTCAAACCGATGCAGCTATTAACCAAGGTAACTCAGGAGGCGCTTTAGTTAACCTAAATGGCGAACTCATTGGTATTAATACTGCTATTTTAGGTGCCTCGGGTGGAAATGTTGGTATTGGCTTTGCCATTCCATCAAATATGATGAAAAACTTAGTCGACCAAATTATTGAACATGGCGAAGTACGCCGTGGCTCACTGGGTATTTCTGGCCGCCCACTTGATGCAGGCCTTGCAAAAGCACAGCAACTTGACGTTAAACAAGGTGCTTACGTTATGCAAGTAATGGATGATACCGCAGCAAGCAAAGCAGGTATTAAAGCTGGCGATGTTATTATTAGTATTAATGGCAGCGATATTAGTGGCTTCCACGAGCTGCGCAGTAAAATAGCAACATTAGGTGAAGGACGCGAAGTTAAATTAGGTATTTACCGCGATGGCAAAGTAAAAACCATTAAAGTAACGCTTGATGGTGCATCGGGTGTAACCGCCGCAGGCGATGAACTGCATCCTGCATTCCAAGGTGCGACGCTTGAAAACGTGCAAAAAAATGGCACTAAAGGTATTGAAGTCGCCACAGTAGATCCGCGCTCTCCTTCTGCACGTGTTGGTCTTGAAGAAGGTGATGTGATTGTTCAAGTTAACCGCCAACGTGTAGAAAACATTCGTCAAATGAACAAAATTATCGAAGATACCCAAGGTAATATTGTACTTGGCGTTAAACGTGGCAGAGAGTCTATCTTTGTACTTATCCAATAAGTAACACGTTATAAATAAGCAATAAAAATAACAGCAGCACTTGCCGCTGTTATTTTTTTTGTGCCATCATAAAGAATTGCTCACTAACAATAAGAATCTCGTGCTGAAATTACTAAAATTTGTACTTCCCCCTTTGTTTGTCGGTTTAGGTATCGCTTTTTTAGTGGTTTTTTTCAGCCCTAATATGCGCGCCTCTTTACTCCCTAATGTTCCCTTGCCCAGTGCTATGAGCTCGAATCACCTTAGTTTTGCTGACGCGGTTAAACGTGCTGCACCGTCGGTAGTAACTATTTTTTCAGAAAGCATTTCTAAAGAGCCTCGCTATAAGCAACAAAACACCGTTCAAGAGCTTGGCTCTGGCGTAATTATGGCGCAAGACGGCTACATATTAACTAACTACCACGTTATAAATAATGCAGATCAAATCTTGGTTATATTAACCGATGGCCGACGCTTTTTTGATGTGCAGTTAATTGGCTTTGACACCATTACCGATTTAGCATTATTAAAAATTAACGCCGACCACCTGCCGGTGATCCCCGTAAACGATAATTACACCACCAGTGTAGGTGATGTAGTGCTGGCCATTGGTAACCCACTCAATTTAGGGCAAACCATCACCCAGGGTATAATTAGTGCCACCGGTAAACAAAAAATTACCGATAGCCCTTATAACAATTTACTGCAAATGGATGCAGCTATAAATGTAGGTAACTCTGGCGGTGCTTTGGTTAATTCAAATGGGGACTTAGTAGGAATCACGTCTGCGCAGTTTAAAACCCGTGAAAACCTAAATATCCAAGGAATATTTTTTGCTGTTCCCTATTCGCTCGCCAAAGAAGTAATGGCAAAGCTAATACGCCATGGCCGTGTAGTACGTGGCTATTTAGGCTTTGAAGGCACCGCTGTAGATAGCACGGGCAAAGAGGTAAACGACAGTCTTACTGAGGTTGCAGGTATGCGCATCACCAATTTAGACCCATTAGGTCCTGCATGGCAAGCTGGCATTGAAGAGCAAGACATCGTTATTAAAATTGCAGGGTTAAGTGTCGCTAACCCGCAAAAAGTACTCGAAAAAATAGGCAATACACAGCCCGGTAAAGAAATAGAATTTGAGCTGTACCGAAACGGTAAAGTAGAAAAAATAATGGTTAGAGTTGCAGAGCTCGAAACTAAACTCTAACCAAAATGGCAATAAAAAGGTCGGATAGCAATACGCGTATCCGACCTTTTTTTATGTCTAAAGTAAACGGTGTTTAACTCAGCGCACTTAATTAAGAAGCAAGTGTGCTCTCACCTCAAAACAAATAAATATTATTGCGAATGGGTATTAGCTACTTCTGCGCTTAATATTGGCACCTAAGCCACTAAGTTTATCCTCAATGCGTTGATAGCCTCGGTCTACGTGGTAAATACGATCGACTACCGTTTCACCTTGCGCCACAATACCAGTTAAAATTAAGCTTGCAGAGGCGCGTAAATCGGTTGCCATTACTTGTGCGCCACTTAAACTTTGCGTTTCACCACAAATAGCGGTGTGCCCTTCTAAACGAATATTAGCGCCCATGCGTTGTAACTCTGGTACGTGCATAAAGCGGTTTTCAAAAATGGTTTCGGTAATTGTTGCACTACCATTAGCCACTACATTTAACGCGGTGAACTGCGCTTGCATGTCGGTTGGAAAACCAGGGTGTGGCATGGTTTTAATATTTACGGCTTTGAGCTCACGATTACGCATATCTAAATAAATGCTGTCATCGTTTACTTCAACTAATGCATTCGCGGCACGTAATTTTTCAATAACAGGCTCAAGTGAATGAAAATCTGTTTTTTTACAAAGTACTTCGCCTGCAGCCATCGCTGCTGCAACTAAAAAAGTGCCTGTTTCAATGCGGTCAGGTAAAATGCTGTGCTCACAGCCGCCTAAACGCTCTACGCCATCAATTTCTATACGGCTTGTACCTGCACCAGTAATTTTTGCACCCATAGCAATTAGGCAATTGGCCAGGTCAATAATTTCGGGCTCGCGTGCTGCGTTTTCAAGCACCGTTTTACCATCGGCAAGTGCTGCGGCCATTAGTAAGTTTTCGGTTGCGCCAACACTGACCATTTCCATGAAAATTTCAGCGCCTTTAAGGCGACCTTCTACCTTTGCATTGATATAACCGTTTTCAACGTTTATTTGTGCGCCCATGCGCTCTAAACCTTGAATATGTATATCAACCGGGCGTGCACCTATAGCACAGCCGCCAGGTAGCGATACCTGCGCCTCACCAAAACGCGCCACTAAAGGCCCAAGCGCCAAAACAGAGGCACGCATTTGCTTAACTAAATCATAAGGAGCAAGCGTTTTATTAACGGTTGCGCCATCAATATACAGTGTATCGCCTTGCCAATTAACAGTTGCGCCTAAGGTGCTTAAAAGCGCCTCAGTGGTCACAATATCGCGAAGGCGAGGAACATTCGTAAATGTACTTTTACCATCGGCAAGCAGTGCGGCAAACAAAATTGGTAATGCGGCATTTTTAGCGCCAGAAATAGTTACTTCACCCGCAAGTGAAGTGCCACCTTGAATTACAAACTGATCCATTAAGAGGCCTTAACTATTGAGGTAAAATAAATTTTTGTTCACGCTTCCACTCAGTTGGCGTAAATGCACGAATTGATACAGCGTGAATTGTACCGTCTGAAATAGTATTCATTAATGGGCCATAAACTAGCTGTTGCTTTTTAACGCGGCTTAAACCGTCAAAGCACTCACCTACTGCAATTACTTCATAATGGCTACCATTGGCTTTTACTTTTACTTCAGATAATTGAAGTTCGTCGCGTAATAATGTTTCGACTTGGCTAGTTTCCATAACTCTCACTCAAATAAAGTTGTTACCTGACCCAACTGCATTAAATTTTGCAATTGCTCAGGTGGATTTTGCAATTCAAGGCGTGTGCCCTGTTGCTTAAATTCAGCAAAAGAGTGAATTAACCAAGCTAAGCCCGCTGTGTCAACCCTCATTACCTCACAAAGGTCAAAATAGATGGTTTTATGCTTACTTAATGACTTGGCGTTCAGAAGCTGTTCATTGCCAATTGAGCTGCGGGTAAGTTCACCACTTACCCTATAGTGCTGCTCATCTACTTGGCTAATTGCCAATTTAGTCATTGCTGTTGTTGCCTCTAAATTGCACAGGTAACTGGCTCTTTTGCTCTAGTAATTTGCTTACGTGTGCAATACCTTGCTGGCGTAAAATACCTTGTAGCTCACTTTGTTTTGCATCGAGTAAGCTAATTCCTTCTGCAATCATATCGTATGCGCGCCACTCGCCGCTGCGATCTTCACGCACTTTAAAATCAATTTTTATGTCAGGCTTGCCATCTTCTGTAATTTTAGTTTTTACTACAACTACATCTTTGCCTTTAAATGGCTGCTCTGCGCCAAATTCTACATGTTGGTCAGTGTATTGAGTAAATACCCCCGCGTAAGTAGCAACTAAATAGCCTCTAAACGCGCCAATAAATTCTTGGATATCTTTAATTGCTTTGGCTTTTTCGGCTTCATCGGTAATTGCACGCACTTTAGACACTTCACTACCCAACACACGAAGTGCTGCATATTTGTAGTCTATGTAAGGCATCAGCTCTTCTTCTACAATAACACGAAGGTGCTCTTTATCTTTAGTGATAAGCGGTTGATCTTTTTTAATGCGCTCAAATGTATGCTCTGCTACCTGACGCACCATCTTGTTAGGATCTGTCAGTTTAACTTCGGCTGCGCTAACACTTTGCACAGCTAGGGTTGCACTAAGTGCAATAACGGCTAAAAACTGTTTCAACATAATAATTACTCACTACCTTGGTTGAATAAAAACTGCCCAATTAACTCTTCTAAAACAAGTGCAGACTTAGTATCTGTGATTGAATCACCATCACCTAACGCTTTGCTCTCTACGCCAAATAACTCATCGATTGCTTGATCTTGTGCGTTTTCGGTTACTGTTTCACCTAAACAGCGCTGCTCTGCTGCATTAGGAGAAATAACAGGGTGAATACCTAAGTACTGCTCCCCTAAAATACCCGATGTTAAAATTGAGATTGAGCTAGTGTCTGAAAAACGACATAAATACTGTGCATCTATCGTCATATTTACCACAGGCAAAAACTCCTGTGGGTGTACATAAATAGATTCAACACGGCCTATCACTACACCGCCTACTTTTACCGGTGCACGCGCTTTAAGTGAGCCGATATTTTCAAACTTTGCATTTAGCGTGTAGGTTTCGCCCGACCCGCTAATACCCGAATTAGCCACTTTAAGTGCTAACATTGCAAACGCTAAAATGCCTAATGCGACAAAAAAGCCGACTAAAATCTCTAATTTCCGTGAATTCATTATCTATACCCTATTAGCTGGTAAACATTACCGCTGTCAAAATAAAGTCAAACCCTAATACTGCCAGTGATGAGTGTACGACTGTTTCTGTTGTTGCTTTACTGATCCCTTCTGAGGTTGGGATACAGTCGTAGCCCTTATAAAGCGCAATCCAGGTCACTACCATGGCAAATACAAAACTTTTGATCATGCCGTTTAATACATCTTCTTGAAACGATACTTGCGATTGCATTATCGACCAAAAGCTGCCGGTATCTACGCCTAACCAATCAACCCCAACTAAATGAGCACCGATAATAGCAACCGCAGAAAAAATAAGTGCAAGCAATGGCATACTAATAAAACCTGCCCAAAAGCGCGGTGCAATAATGCGCTTGAGAGGGTCAATGGCCATCATTTCGAGTGAAGAGAGTTGCTCGGTGGCTTTCATTAAGCCTATTTCTGCCGTTAGCGCACTTCCAGCGCGCCCAGCAAATAATAGCGCTGTAACCACAGGGCCTAGTTCGCGTAATAAACTAAGCGCAACTAATGGGCCTAGGCTGTCTTCGGCGCCATAGCCAACCAATACAGTGTAACCTTGCAGCGCAAGCACCATACCAATAAACAAACCCGACACCATAATAATTAATAATGATTGCGAACCAACCATATAAAGTTGGCGCACTAACAGCGGTGTGCCTTTTTTAAAGTTAGGTACATTCCACAATGCATTAAAAAGCATGTTGGCAGAGCGCCCTAATGCAGCAAAACGCCCAAGCGTTTTATGACCTAACTTTTGAAATAAATCCAACATTAAGCGTTTTCTCCTAACAGCTCATCAGCATACGTTTGTGCAGGATAATGAAATGGCACAGGCCCATCCGATAACCCTTTTAAAAACTGCTGTACTAATGGAGATTCATGATTACGCATTTCATCCGGTGTCCCTGCCCCTATTACGCCTTGATCGGCAATAATAATAACGTGATCGGCAATACTCATTACCTCCGTCACATCGTGGGTTACAATAAGGGATGATAAACCTAGCACTTCATTTAACGACTTAATAAGCTTTACCAATACGCCCATAGATATTGGGTCTTGGCCGGCAAAAGGCTCATCATACATAATAAGTTCTGGGTCCAGTGCAATAGCACGTGCAAGTGCTGCTCGTCTGGCCATACCGCCAGAAAGCTCAGAAGGCATTAAATCTTTAGCACCGCGTAAACCCACCGCTTGCAGTTTCATTAATACGACTAGTTTAATTAACGCTTCACTTAACTTGGTGTGCTCTCGCAGAGGAAATGCAATGTTGTCAAATACCGACATATCAGTAAATAACGCACCGCTTTGAAACAGCATGCTCATTTTGGTTCGTGCCGCATATAACTCTTTACGCGACATACTAGGAATACTGCCACCTTCGAATAAAATATCGCCGGCGTCAGGCTTAAGCTGCCCACCAATTAAGCGTAGCATTGTGGTTTTGCCAATTCCGCTTGGCCCCATAATCGCTGTTATCTTACCTTTAGGAACACTAAAACTCATATTTTTATATATGGTTCTATCGCCTCGCGAAAAGCTAACATCCTTGACTTCTACTATTGATTGCGACAAGTCGCTCTCCGTAACAATGTTCACTCGTGCTCCTATTTTAAGGGTTTTTTAGCCAAGATGGAAAAAACAATTCGTAAGATTTTGTAATACGCCTACAAAAAGCGCTCTAAGGCTGAAGTAAATTGCCTTAACCTTTGCTTAAGCGCATAAAATTCACGCACTGCAATAGTAGACCCTGCTCTTTTGCTTATACTTTCATGTTGGCTTTTGTTACTATTCGCGCCATCTGTATTTTGAACATCTGGCTTAACATAATGGTTACCTCGTTTGTTATTTTAATTCTTGGTTTTGCTGCACTTGTGTGGAGCGCCGACCGATTTGTATACGGTGCGGCAGCGCTTGCTAAAAACTTTGGAGTCCCTACTTTAATTGTTGGCTTAACGGTTGTTGCTATGGGTTCTTCGGCCCCTGAAATGATGGTATCGGCCTCGGCTGCTTTGGCAAATAAAACCGACACAGCGGTCGGTAACGCCGTAGGTTCAAATATAACAAACATCTTACTTGTGTTAGGTATTACTGCGCTGCTACGCCCTTTGAGTGTGTCATCAAGCACTTTAAAACGCGAAATGCCGCTTGTTATGCTGGTATCCTTGGCTACGTGGTATGTATTTTCAGACAACTACTTCTCGCTCACCGAAGGGGTGGCGTTGCTAGTCGCATTTGCTGTGTTTATTGGTGGCTTGATTGTGGTTTCTTTGCGCGCCAAAAATCAAGATGACCCTTTTGTTTCAGAAGCCTGCGATGAGGTTCCTAACGATGTACCAACTAAAAAAGCCGTTTTATGGCTAATTGTCGGCATGGTTTTATTGCCTGTTAGCTCACACTTTTTAGTTGGTTCAGCAGTCGATATTGCTAAATACTTTGGTTTAAGCGACTTAGTTATTGGCTTAACCATTATCGCCATTGGCACAAGCTTGCCTGAACTTGCAGCTTCTGTAGCGGGTGTACTTAAAAACGAAGATGATTTAGCCCTAGGTAATATTGTGGGCTCAAATATATTTAATATTTTAGCGGTATTACCGCTTGCAGGTATTATTAACCCATCAGTGGTTGACCCGTCACTTGCAAACCGCGACATACTTATTATGTTAGGTGCTACGCTTGCGCTTATTATTATGTCATTGAACTTTAGAGGTTCTCAGCGTATCAATAGAGTAGAAGGTGGCCTATTACTCATCGCATTTTTGGCGTACCAAGGTTATATTTTTAGTCAAGTAGGGTAACAATGGCACAACTAAATTTTATAGAGCAAGGTTTACGCGTATTAAACATTGAACGCCAAGCGCTTGCTGATATTACACAATATGTTGACGAAAACTTTCATAGTGCGTGTCAGCTCATGTTTGATTGCCAAGGCCGCATTATTGTTATTGGCATGGGTAAATCAGGCCATATTGGTAATAAAATTGCTGCTACCCTTGCAAGTACAGGCAGCCCTGCTTTTTTTGTTCACCCAGGCGAAGCAAGCCATGGTGATTTAGGCATGATAACCAAAAATGACGTGGTTATGCTTATATCAAACTCGGGCGAAACCAGCGAAGTACTTAATATTATTCCGGTGCTTAAACGCCTTGGTGCAAAAATAATATCGATGACGGGTAACCCGCTCTCTACTATGGCAACACTTGCCGATGTGCACGTATGCATAAAAGTAGAACAAGAAGCGTGTTTATTAGGTTTAGCGCCTACTGCAAGCACCACTGCCACTTTAGCGATGGGTGATGCAATGGCGGTTGCGCTTTTAGAAGCACGCGGCTTTACCGCCGATGACTTTGCACTCTCTCACCCTGGCGGCAGTTTAGGTAAGCGATTGTTGCTCACTTTAAAAGATGTAATGCACAGCGGCACAAACACCCCTATTATAGGTGTAACGCAAACAATTAAAGACGCGTTAATAGAAATGTCAGCCAAAGGGCTGGGCATGACCGCTATTGTAGATAACAATCAACAGCTTGCCGGCCTTTTTACCGACGGTGACTTACGCCGTATTTTAGAGCAAAGAGTTGATATACATAGCACCGCTATTAGCCAGGTTATGACCAAGTCATGCACAACCGCCACGGCCGATATACTTGCAGCTGAAGCCCTAAACATAATGGAAAACAAACGTATTAATGGTTTAATTGTGGTCAATGATAAAAACCAGCCAATAGGCGCCTTAAATATGCAAGACCTCTTAAAAGCAGGAGTATTATAAATGCAATTTGAAGATCTCTATCAACCGCTAAGCGATGATGCCAAAGCACGCGCCAAAAAAGTAAAACTACTCATATGCGACATTGATGGTGTATTTTCTGATGGCCGAATTTACCTCGGTAACCATGGCGAAGAATTAAAAGCATTTAATACAAAAGATGGTTTTGGCATTAAAGCGCTGATCAATAGCGGTTTTGAAGTTGCGGTCATTACGGGGCGTCACTCAGAAATAGTACAAACTCGCATGAGCAGCTTAACCGTGCAGCACATTTATCAAGGCCAAGAAGACAAACTTATTGCTTATCAAGAACTCAAAAACACTTTAAAGTTAACTGATGAACAAATAGCCTACATTGGCGACGATGGCCCTGACATGCCAGTAATGGAGCGCGTTGGCTTTGCCGTTGCAGTAAACGATGCGCACCCGCTTATTAAGCGCTTATCGCATTACACTACGCAAATGCCTGGCGGCTTTGGCGCCGTTAGAGAGCTCACAGACTTACTTATGCTAGAGAATGGCATAACGCTTACAACACAAGGCACCAGTTCATGAATGCAGCACGCGTTATACTCAGTGCGTTATTCATCGGCTGTATGGTTTGGCTTTGGTACCCTTATTTTACCCAAACCAATGTAGCGCTAGAGCAAGAACCTGAAGTAATTGCAAAGCCCGATTACACCGCTATAGAGCTTAAGCAAACAGCCTATGACGAGCAAGGCAAAATAAGCCATAAAGTCACAGCGGCTAAAATGGAGCTGTACCAACAGCTTGGTTTTACATTTTTTGAAAAACCTATTTTTACTTTATATAACGAAAAACAAACATGGCGAATAAATGCAGACGAAGCAACGCTTTACGAAGATAAACAACTTATTTTAGAAGGCAATGTGGTTGCTAAAAATTTAGTTGATAACGCCATGATAGATAACATCAATGCCGATAACATCGAAGTCGACATTAAAGCGCTAACAATGCGCTCTGAGCAGCCAGTGGTTGTCACTGGGCCTAATTTAAAAATTGTCGGTAAAGGCCTTGAAGCCGATTTAAAAACCGAAGTAATAAAACTAATTAACCATACGCGAACAATATATTATGACCAATAAACTCACTAAAATACTTATTATCCCATCGCTAATGCTTGCATTTAGCGCCTCTGCTGCTGAGCCTGCTGCTCAACCGCCAGCAAATCAAATTTCTATTAGTGCAGACCGTCAAGAAGGCCAACTTAAAGAAAACGTAGGTATTTTTGAAAAGAACGTCGAAATTGTGCATGGTAATCGCAAAATTACAGCCGACCGACTCGAAGTACATAAACGTGAAGACTTAGGGGATAACAAACAACTCCTTATTGCCACTGGCAGCCCAGCCTACTTCGAAGAAAAACAAGACGACGGTACCGTAATGAGTGCCAGTGCAAACGAAGTACGTTACGACGTAGCAAAGCGCTTTTTAACGCTTGTTGGCGATGCTGAAGTCGCACAAGCCGGTCAAAAAATTAATGCTAAAAGTATTACCTACGATATGCAGCAGCAGCTTATTAGCGCAGAAAAAGACGAAAACTCTACGGATCGTGTCCACACAATTTTAGTGCCTGTTGAAGCAAAAATTAAAGAAAAAACAGGTAACGAAGGTCAACCATGAGCACCTTAAAAGCAGAACTATTAGCAAAAAGCTATAAAGGCCGCCAAGTTGTAAAAAATGTAGGCCTTGAAGTGGAAGCCGGCAGCATTGTTGGCTTATTGGGCCCTAATGGCGCAGGTAAAACCACCACCTTTTACATGATTGTAGGGTTAGTACCTAGCGACAAAGGTAAAATTTCTATTGATGATAACGACATTACGTTATTACCTATGCACAGCCGCGCCCGTTTAGGCATTGGCTATTTGCCGCAAGAGTCATCAATATTTAGAAAGCTGACAGTTTATCAAAACCTAATGGCTATTTTAGAAACGCGTAAAGAGCTCAATAAAGCCGCGCGAGAAGAAACGCTTAACAACTTACTTGATGAATTTAGTATTCAGCATATTCGCGATAGCCAAGGTATGGCGCTTTCTGGTGGTGAACGCCGCCGTGTAGAAATTGCCAGAGCACTGGCAGCTAACCCTAAATTTATTTTATTGGATGAGCCTTTTGCTGGTGTTGATCCGATTTCAGTGTTAGATATAAAGAAAATAATAGAACATCTTAAAAACCGTGGCATTGGCGTATTAATTACCGATCACAATGTAAGAGAAACCCTTGATGTTTGTGAAAAAGCCTACATTGTTTCTCATGGGGAGCTAATTGCATCTGGCACCCCAGAACACGTATTAAATGACAAAACTGTACGCGATGTTTATTTAGGCGAGCAATTTAGGCTGTAACATTTAAGCCACACCTACAAGCATCTGCTAATATTAATTATAACAACATAAAAGGATTGTTAGAGATACATGAGGCAATCATTACAGCTGCGCATGGGCCAGCAACTTACAATGACTCCACAATTGCAACAAGCGATTCGCTTGCTGCAGCTCAGTACATTGGATCTCCAGCAAGAAATACAAGAAGCACTTGATAGCAACCCGCTATTAGAAGTAGAAGAGCAAGATTACACGGAAGAGTCGGCTGGAAAAAATGAACAAAAAGCAGATACGGATGATGTAACCGTAAGCGCATCGGCTGACGATACAACCAGCGAGTACGAGCAAGACAGTGGCGAAGCTTTAAATAAAGACACCGTTAGCGATGATATGGCAATGGATGTAACTTGGGATGAGTACATGAGCGCAGCCCCTGCGGCATCCTCAGGCCCAATGCCAGAAGATGAGTCTATTTATCAAGGTGCCTCTACTGAAACGCTACATGAGTATTTAATGTGGCAGCTTCAGCTTACTCCTTTTAGCCCAACTGACGAAGCCATTGCTATTGCCATTGTAGAAGCTGTAGATGACTCGGGTATTTTAACGCTAAGTTGCGAAGAAATTTTAGAAAGCTTTAACCAAGAAAACGATGACGAAGTTGAAGTTGAACTTGATGAAATAGAAGCCGTTTTAAAACGTATTCAGCTATTTGACCCTGTAGGTATAGCCGCGCGCAGTTTACAAGAGTGCTTGTGTATTCAGCTAAACCAGTTTGATAAAGACACCCCTTTTATAGAACAAACTAAAATGATCTTAACCGATCACATTGATCTATTAGCGGCACGCGACTATCGTACATTAATGAAAAAGACTAAGCTTAAAGAAGACGAGCTTAAAGAGGTCATGACCCTAATACATACCCTCAACCCAAAACCTGCAGATACAATAGTAAGGGAAGAGTCAGAGTATGTAATACCGGATGTGTCGGTTAAAAAAATAAAAGGCCGCTGGGTGGTAGAGCTAAACCCAGATAGCATGCCAAAAATACGCGTAAATAGTCAGTACGCGGCTATGTCACGTACCGTAAAATCAAGTGGTGATAGCCAATTTATTCGCTCTCACTTACAAGAAGCTAAATGGTTTATAAAAAGCCTTGAAAGCAGAAACGACACGCTGCTCAAAGTAACAAACTGTATTGTAAAACAGCAACAAGCATTTTTTGAACATGGCCCAGAAGCCATGAAGCCAATGGTTTTAAACGATGTTGCTGAAATGGTAGAAATGCATGAATCGACAATTTCGCGTGTTACTACGCAAAAATATATGCATACGCCACGTGGTATTTTTGAGCTTAAGTATTTTTTCTCAAGCCACGTAAGCACTGAAAACGGCGGAGAGTGTTCATCAACCGCAATACGTGCCCTAATTAAAAAGCTAATTGCCGCGGAAAACTCAGCTAAACCATTGAGTGATAGTAAAATTGCGGATATATTGGCAGAGCAAGGAATTAAAGTAGCTAGACGCACAATAGCAAAATACCGTGAATCGCTAGCTATTCCACCGTCAAATCAGAGAAAGAGTTTGATATAAGACGTAAAAAACAAAGAGGAAATGCTTATGCAACTAAACCTAACTGGTCGTCACGTAGAAGTAACTGATTCACTTAGAGACTATGTAAATAATAAATTTGCAAAGCTAGAAAGGCACTCAGATCATATTAGCAATGTGCATGTCATTCTCGATGTAGAAAAACTCAACCAAAAAGCAGAAGCGACTATTCATGTAAGTGGCGCAGATTTATTTGCCTCAACAGAGCACCAAGATATGTATGCCGCTATAGACTCGTTGATTGACAAGCTCGATCGTCAAGTCATAAAACATAAAGAGAAGCTTGCTAGACACTAATATTATGAAATTAAGTACATTAGTATGCCAGGACTGCAGCAAAGCTGCGGTCCTTTTTAGTAGTAAAAAAAGAATTTTAGAGTTTATCAGTGAGCTTGCTCATGAAAAGCTCCCCTACTTACCACAACAAGATATTCTTAATGCGCTGGCAAGCAGAGAAAAGCTAGGCAGTACAGGCATTGGCCGGGGGATCGCCATTCCTCATGGCAGAATGGGTGGCGTAGAAGAGCCGCTGGCTTTAGTACTTGTTAGCGACACGCCTGTTAACTTTGATGCTATTGATAACTGCCCTGTTGATATTTTTGTTGCACTCATCGTACCAGATGGCGATAACCAACAGCACCTAAAGACTCTGGCAACCATAGCTGATAAACTGAGCAACAAAGAATTTTGTAAACAGCTGCGTAGTGCTAAAACCGATGCAGAGCTGTATCAAGTAATTGTTGATCAATCGTAGTAAATACTAAGGGCTATAAATGGAGTTAATTATCATAAGCGGCCGTTCTGGTTCAGGTAAGTCGGTTGCTTTACGCGTGGTTGAAGATTTAGGCTATTATTGCGTAGATAATATTCCGGTCAACTTACTGCCCTCTTTAGTGCGAAGTGTTTCAGATAACTATGACAAAATAGCCGTTAGTATAGATGTTCGTAATATCCCCAAAGAACAAGACGAATTTAACGATATTCTCGAGTACCTTCCTGACTTTGCTAAACCCACACTGTTTTATTTAGATAGTGATGATCAAACACTGATCAAACGTTTTTCAGAAACACGCAGATTACACCCTTTATCCATCGATTCACTGCCGCTTGATTTAGCAATAAAAAAAGAAAAAGAACTGCTTGATGTACTCGTAACGCGCGCTGACTTTATGCTTGATACCACCGATTTAAGTGTGCACCAATTAGCAGAGTCAATTCGCGAAAAAATACTGGGTAAAAAAGATAAGCAACTTATTGTAACGTTTGAATCGTTTGGCTTTAAACACGGCATACCTAAAGAAGCTGATTATGTTTTTGATGCTCGCTTTTTGCCAAACCCCCACTGGGAGCCTGAACTTAAACCGCTTACGGGCCTTGATCAACCAGTAAAAGATTTTTTGGCAAATCACAGCATAGTGCAAAAATTCACTTGGCAAATTCAAACCTTTGTACAAACTTGGTTGCCACACTTAGAGCGTAATAACCGTAGTTACCTCACTATTGCAATTGGCTGTACTGGTGGTCAACACCGCTCGGTTTATTTAGCGCAAGCCATTGGTGAGAGCTTTGCTATGACGCATCCGAATGTCAAAATTCGTCATCGTGAGCAAGAAAAGTAACCTTAAAATAATAACCTGTTCAGTTTAGGTATAGTAATTTATGCGCTGTGAAGACACATTTTTAATAAAAAATAAATTAGGCTTACACGCCAGAGCGGCAACGGTCCTTGCGCAATTAGCTGTGCAGTTTGATGCTAAAATCACCTTACACCAAGATGATAAAGAAGCCGCAGGCGACAGCGTATTAGCTTTAATGCTACTTGAAAGCAGTAAAGGTAAAGAAGTTAAAGTAGTCTGTGAAGGCCCTGATTCAGAGCAAGCTTTGCATGCGGTTGGGCAATTAATTGCACAACGATTTAACGAACAAGAATAATTTAAAGCACCATAGCCTTATAAGTTAAAGACTTATCTGGCCAGACTATAGAGATTTAGTAAATTAGGGTATTCCGACTCGCCTAATTTAGTGCTTTAATTTAGGCTAATAAAGCCATGCCCCTGCTAAATTTGGTTACTTAATTTTAAACACTAATTTAGTCCCAGCATTGGGTTTAGCACAAAAAATAAAGAAAATAACAGTGGGCAACTCCACTTACTAAACACCTTTCCATTACACAAAAATATTTAGGATGCCAATGCCAGAAGCGTTTGAACAAGACTATCCACTACAGCAACTAAAACAAGTGACTAAATCACTTAATAGTGGGCAATTTGTTCAAGTAAGACGCATGCTAGCAAAAACAGCACCTTGTGATACAGCACTGCTGCTTGAATCCTCTCCGCATAAAATTAGACGCATGCTTTGGCAACTGGTTGACCCAGATGTGCAAGGGGATGTGCTAGAAGAGCTCTCTGAAGATGTACGTTTAGGTATCATTGCACAAATGGAACCTGAGCATATTGCCGCGGCCACTGAGGATATGGGCCACGATGATTTAGGTGAAGTCCTACGTAGCCTACCTGATACCGTGTACAAAGATGTGGTTAGCGCTATGGATACGCAAGACCGCGAACGCGCTACACAGGCCTTATCTTACCAAGAGCGCTCTGCAGGCGCGCTAATGAACACCGATACGGTGACCATTCGCCCAGACGTTACACTTGATGTTGTGCTGCGTTATATTAGGCTACGCGGTGAGCTGCCAGAGGGCACCGATGATTTATACGTTGTTGATAAACATAACTGTTTTTTAGGTGCATTATCACTTAGTACACTGTTAACTAATCCGCCTGAAAAAATTGTTCAAGATTTAATGGATGAAGACTGTGAGTCTATCCCTATTTCGATGGATGAAAGTGAAGTTGCTCAGTTATTTGAGCGCCATAACTGGATATCGGCCCCTGTAGTCGATGATAACGCCCACTTGCTTGGGCGTGTCACCATTGATGATATTGTTGATGTTATTCGTGAAGATGCAGAGCACAGCTTATTAAGCCTTGCCGGTCTTGATGATGAAGAAGACACCTTTGCACCTGTTTTAAAAAGCTCAAAAAAACGCTCAGTATGGCTTGGCGTTAACTTACTCACAGCCTTAGCTGCCGCCTTCGTGGCCAGCTTTTTTGAAAGCACCTTAGATATATTACCTATTTTAGCTGTACTCAATGGCATTGTTCCCTCAATGGGTGGTGTAGCAGGTAGCCAGTCTTTAACTCTGGTTATTCGCGGTATTGCCGTAGGCCATATTAACCAAACTAACCAACGATTTTTAATGGCTAAAGAGCTGGCGATAGGCGCATTAAACGGGGTTATTTGGTCAATACTTATAGCCAGTGTAATTGCGCTTTGGCAATGGGATTTTATGCTTGGCGGCGTGCTAGCATTTGCGATGTTTATGAACCTAGTAGTGGCTGGTGTTGCTGGCGCATGTATTCCTATTTTATTGAAAAAAATGAATATAGACCCTGCACTTGCCGGTAGTGTTGTACTTACAACGGTGACTGATATTGTCGGTATTTTTGCCTTTTTAGGCACCGCAACGTGGCTACTTATTTAGCAACCTGAGCTCAGGTTAAGTAGCCACTACACACTAAAACATATAATTAAATTGGTGAGCCCGGTGGCATTGGTAAACCACTGAAGTTTTCAGGCCACTTACCTACTTTTAAAAACTGTTTTATTTGCTCTGCTAAATACTGTTTAAACGCGCTTTCTCCTACACTGGTATTACTTAACATTGAGTTTTGATTGTACTCTTTGCTTAATTTTACCAAGTAGAAACGTAACTGCGCCTGCACCTCTGGGCTTACCTTGTCGCTAGTGACTAAATCAGCCATATTTTTTGCAGTTAAAAATTGCACCCGCTGGGTGATTTTGCCTTTCATTGTATTAGGTGATGACACATTAAACACCTGGCTGTAAAGCTGCTCTAACAGCTCATCTAAGCTGTAAAAATTAGAATTACGTACTTGTTGTTGAGCTAAACGATTTAAACGCTGTGGGTTTAATAATAACGATAAACTATGCTGCGCAGCTACTTCTGGCAAGGCCATCGCATCAAGTGTTACACCCGTACGCCCTGTTATGCTTTCACGCGATTTAGACTCGCCATACGCTTTTGGCGGAATAAGCGCTAACACCGACTCAGGCAAAATTAAATTAGCCGGTTTTAATGTTGTTAAAATAGCACTAAGCGCCGCTTGCTGCTGCGCTTTTGCAACCACTTGTGCGCCCTTAGCAGGTGAGTCGTTACGTGTTTCGTATTCGTAGTTAACCCCCGCAATTAGCTTAACTGCAGCCTCTACTTGATAGCGATGAAATAAATAAAGCGGCACGAGTTTTTCTTCTAACTGCGAGAGTGCATCGCCCGTTTTAATGTTGTTAATACCAAATTGCGAAAGCGCTTTTTTACGTACATCAAGCACTCTAAGTAACTCTTGCGCTGGGTTAGTACCGTTATCCCATAAGTGCGCTGTAGGGTGTGCCCCGCCCTTTGCGCGTGCGTCGCTATCAGATATAAACTCAAGGCCCTTCGTTTTGTTCTCTTTTAATATTGCTGCAAGCTCAGCACTTTCATCTTGATTAGTAAAGTCGCTGTAACCATATTTAATAACTTGGGTATCCCATACGCCCATACCGCTTGCATAGCCGCGGGTTACATCAAGCTCGCCTTGCTCGTTAAAGCTAAGTAATGGGTGCGGGTAATCCATAACCGACGCTCTATCCCCCACCGAGGCTGCAAAGTTATGTGCAATGCCCAGCGTATGGCCAATTTCGTGTGCACTTAACTGGCGAATCCTATCAAGTGCCATTGCCTGTAAGTTTTTAGCCGGCTCGTTACCTTTTAAATAAGGCGCACCGAGGGCTTCTGCAATTAAAATATCTTGGCGTACACGCAATGAGCCTAGTGTTACATGCCCTTTGAGTATTTCGCCGGTACGAGGGTCTATAACAGAGCTTCCGTAAGACCATCCACGTGTAGCACGATGCACCCACTGAATAACGTTATAGCGAATATCCATAGGATCAGCATTGCTCGGCAATACTTTGACTATAAATGCGTTTTTATAGCCTGCTGCGCTAAAGGCATCATTCCACCACTTACCGCCTTCAAGTAACGCGCTTTTAACCGGCTCAGGCACGCCAGGGTCTAGGTAATAAGTAATGGGCTCTACGGGTTCACTAATCGGTAAACTTGGATCTTTTTTAGCTAAGCGATGACGCGGTATATAGCGCACAAACATAGATTCACCAAGGGGGGCTGCATAGTCTTTATGCTCAATGCTCCAATACCCTGATTGCGGGTCAAATTTACGTGGCGTGTATTTATCATCAGGTAATTTAATAAGTGAGTGGTGCATATGTACAGTAAGTGCGTATGCATCGGCGCTTACTTGGCGCACAAATTTACCTGGTTTAGTACCCTTAAACGTTAATACTGCTTCAAGCTCGGTATTTTTTACAAACGCTTTTGAGCGATTAATATACACAGCGCTGCGTGATTCATCAAGGCTAAAGCTGCCTTGCTTGCGCGCTGCAAGCGTACGGCTTACCCCGTGCACATCGCTTAATAAATAAGGTGTGTAATCAATCAGGAGCGTTTTTTCGCTTTGCGCTACCACTTTAAAGCCCGCTAAAATACTGGATGCAAAGGCCTCTTTAATACTTTGCTGCTCAGCTTTGTTAGTGGTATTAGCGCGATAATATGTATTAAGCGCGCGCAACATTACTTTATCGCCAAAACGCTCAAACTGAACTAAATGCGTGTTACCAAGTTGGCCTCTATCTAAGCCTATATCATTCGAGCCAACTCCATAGGGTAAGCTTTGCTGAAGCAAAAATTGCTGCTCTAATTTATCTACTTTTAAAAACACTTTGCCGTTTTGAGTATCGTAGTAAAACGAAAAGTACCCAGGAAAGTGATTCATTTGCGCAGTAAATTCATCTATAGGCTTAATTGCTGCGTGCGCTTGGGTTATCATAGAGCACAGCACAGTAAAGAATATGTAACTTATTAGTGGTATTTTTTTCATAATCTTATCTTTGTTATTGGCGTTTTAAGTACAATTAGGTGGCACCATTATTACAGTGCTATTTAAACAATACAGGTATTTAAGACGAAATTCAGCGCACTAAGTTAATCTCTCTCACATTTAGATTAGCTAGTACACGTTATCAGGAAAATAGAATGCGTAGACTCCCACCAGTATTACTAGAAGACGGTTGTCCTAGAGAACTTTTATCGTTAATTAGAACCATTTTAGCAGCATGTAAAGAAATTTCGTTTCGTGTTGGCCAAGGTGCGCTTTCTGGCGTATTAGGCTCAACGCTTGATGAAAACATTCAAGGTGAAACCCAAAAAAAGCTCGATGTATTATCTAATCAGCTTTTAAAAGATATTTTACTGGAGTCTGGGTCAGTTAAAGCCATCGCCTCAGAAGAGGAAGACTACACAGTAGCTGGCAACCAAGAAGCTAAATACATTGTGGCGTTTGACCCGCTTGATGGCTCATCAAATACCGATATTAACTCGCTAGTGGGTACTATATTTTCAATTATGGAAGCCCCAGAAGGCTCAGATGCCGCCGATCAAAGTATATTTATGCAGCCAGGCCACAAACAAGTTGCTGCAGGTTACGTGCTTTACGGCCCATCAACTATGCTTGCACTTACTACAGGTAAAGGCACACGCATGTTTACGCTAGATAAAACCCAAGGTAGCTTTTTACTAACACAAGACTTTGCCACTATCCCTGCTGATACAAACGAATTTGCCATTAATGCGTCAAACCAGCGTCATTGGCAGCCAGCAATGCAAAACTATATTAATGACTTACTCGCTGGCGATACCGGCCCACGTGCTAAAAACTTTAACATGCGCTGGATTGCCGCTATGGTTGGCGATGTGCACCGTGTACTTAGCCGTGGTGGTTTATTTACCTACCCAACCGACACCAAAGATGCAAACAAACCTAATAAGCTACGTTTACTGTACGAAGCCAACCCCATGGCTATGCTAGTTGAGCAAGCAGGTGGTATCGCCTCTACGGGTACTGAGCGTATTATGGATATTCAACCCGATGCAATCCACCAGCGTGTGGCGGTAATATTAGGCTCTAAAAACGAAGTAGAAACGTGCTTGGGATATCATAAGTAAATTAGTTGCTATTGCCGGCACAGTAAGCTGTAAAAATAATGACCTTGTGGGTTTTACCTGCAAGGTTTTTTTATGCCTAAATTATATCTGTTGATTTAATAAAATATTTTAGGGGCTGTTTAATATTGATAAGTGCTAAAAACAAAAAACCCAGCATAAGCTGGGTTTTTACAATTCTGAAAGAAAACTAAATTACTTGATTTTAGCTTCTTTGAAAATCACATGTTTACGAGCCTTAGGATCGAACTTTTTGATTTCCATCTTTTCAGGCATGTTACGCTTGTTTTTGTCGGTAGTGTAGAAAAAACCAGTACCAGCAGTTGAAACTAAACGGATTTTATCGCGCATGATTCAGTTCCTTAAACTTTTTCGCCGCGAGCACGGATATCTGTAAGTACCGCGTCGATGCCTTTTTTATCGATAATACGCATACCTTTAGTAGTAGTGCGTAGTGTTACAAAACGTTTTTCACTTTCAACCCAAAAACGGTGTGTTTGTAGGTTAGGTAGGAAACGACGTCTAGTCGCGTTTCTCGCGTGTGAACGGTGATTACCAACCGTTGGACGCTTACCTGTAACTTGACATACTTTAGACATGTCTATATATCTCCAATAACTTCGCTCGAGCTTAATTTAACCTAAGGCCATGTATTTGTGCCCTAGATAAATCGAAGGGCGCTCTTTATACAGCTTTTACAGGCAAAGATCAAATACTGATCTATCCAACCAGCTCATATGTAAATTTGATAGCGGCTAATTATAAAGATCGAATGCCCTTAGGGAAAGTAAAAACTGCATTTAAATTAAACTAATTTGCTAAAACCGTCCAAACCGCTCATTTTTAACACACTTATTCATCAAGCAACCTTAAATCAAGCCTCGCTGTGCAAAAGAAACACACGTTTCTCCTCCCACAATGATGTGATCAAGCACATTTATGTCTACTAATTGCAGTGCTTGTTGTAATTTATTAGTGATAAGTTTGTCTGCTTGGCTTGGTTCGGCAATCCCGCTTGGGTGATTGTGTGCCAAAATAATGGCCGCAGCATTATTTTTTAAGGCCGCTTTTAGAACTTCTCTGGGGTAAACGCTGGCTGAGTTTATCGTGCCATAAAACAAAATTTCGTCTTTTACTAAACGGTTTTGGCTATCAAGATAAAGCACCATAAACACTTCTTGCTGTAGCCCGCGCATTTGCAGCGTTAAATATTCATACACCGCATTTGGTGAATTAAACACCGCATCGCGCTGGCAACGCTCCTGCATGTAACGCTGGCTCAGCTCAAGCACCGCTTGCAATTGCACATATTTTGCCATCCCTAACCCTTTTTGTGCGCAAAACTCATCTTGGCTGGCGTTAAATAAATTATGCAATGTTTTGTTTTCGTTAAGCAGGTGCTGTGCAAGCTCAATCACATTCATACCGGGTAAGCCCGTACGCAAAAATATCGCTAATAACTCAGCATCGGTCAATGCTTTAGGGCCTTTTGCAATGAGTTTTTCACGTGGGCGAAGTGAGTTAGGTAACGATGTTAATTGCATTATTCATCCTTGATGATTAAAAAACAGTCTTATAACTGTAATGCAATTTTTAAAATTAGCCTGATTATTTAATCCTAAAAACTTAGCTCAAAGCACAAAGATTTGTTATTTTAGCCTGCATATACACTCAAGCAAAAAACACTCATGACTAACTTAACAAACAAAAAAATCGTACTTGGCATCACCGGCGGCATTGCGGCCTATAAATGTGCCGAGCTCGTTAGGCGCTTAAAAGAGGCAGGTTGCGAAGTAAAAGTAGTTATGAGCGAGTCAGCTAAACATTTTATAACCCCATTAACCATGCAAGCGGTGAGTGGTGAAATGGTGTCTGATTCATTACTTGACCCCTCAGCAGAGGCCGCAATGGGCCACATAGAATTTGCCAAATGGGCTGATTTAATTTTGGTCGCGCCTGCAACGAGTAATACCATTGCCAAAATGGCCGCCGGCATAGCCGATGATTTACTTACCACGCTATTACTGGCAACCCCAGCAAAAGTAGCAATAGCCCCAGCAATGAACCAGCAAATGTATGCACACCCTGCAACACAAGCAAATTTAGCCACTTTAAAAGCACGTGATGTACTTATTTGGGGCCCTGGCAAAGGTGAGCAAGCCTGTGGCGATGTAGGAGCTGGGCGTATGCTAGAGCCGCATGAGCTTGTGGCTTTGTGCACTGCCACAGAGCAGCCGCAATTATTAGCAGGTAAAACCATTACAATTACGGCAGGGCCAACCCGCGAGCCGCTTGACCCTGTACGTTTTATTTCTAATCACAGCTCTGGAAAAATGGGCTTTGCCCTGGCTGAGGCCGCTTTAAAGCTTGGCGCTCATGTCAATTTAATTTCAGGGCCTGTCACTATCAAAGCCCCTGTTGGCGTTAATTTAATAAACATTGAAAGCGCTGAGCAGCTATTAAATGAGTCATTAACCTATGCCCCACTCTCTGATGCTTTTATTGGCTGTGCAGCCGTAGCCGATTATAGAGCGGCGAATGTAGCGACTCAAAAAATGAAAAAACAAGGCGATGAGCTTACCCTCACCCTTGTTAAAAACCCCGATGTTATAGCCGCCGTGGCAAACTTAACGCAAAACCGCCCTTACACTGTGGGTTTTGCTGCTGAAACGCAAAATGTGGAGAGCTATGCAAAGGGTAAACTTAAAAATAAAAATCTCGATATGATCTGCGCTAACGATGTATCGCAAAGTGGTTTAGGGTTTAATTCCGATCACAATGCTTTAACACTTTACTGGCAAAATGAGCAGTTAGCACTTGCGGTAAATAGTAAAACACGCATTGCTCTTGAGGTAATTAAACAACTTGCCAAGCAACTATAAAGTGCTGGAAACAAACTGAATAAAACATTAACATAAGCCACTCATTTGAACAAAAAATGATTAGCAGCTAAAAATAACAAATAAAAAAGGAAGGTTCATGCCTGCGACAAAAAGAAGTAATCGCAAAGAGCAAATACTGCAAGCCCTCGCGCAAATGTTAGAAACCAGCCCAGGACAACGGATTACAACTGCAAAGCTTGCTGCTGAAGTGGGCGTGTCTGAAGCTGCGCTTTACCGTCACTTTCCAAGTAAAGCACGCATGTTTGAAGGCCTAATAGAGTTTATCGAAGACACGCTTTTATCGCGCATTAACCTTATTTTAGAAAACGAAAAAGAAAGCCAAACACGCGTTTATAATATTTTGTTGTTGCTACTAACGTTTGCAGAAAAAAACCCAGGTATTACACGCATACTTACCGGCGACGCCCTACAAGGCGAGCAAGAGCGTTTACGCGAACGTGTACAAGGGCTGTTCGAAAAGCTAGAAACGCAATTTAAACAAGTACTGCGCGAGCGCAAACTTCGTGAAGGTAAAACTTTTCAAAGCGATGAACTAACCCTTGCTAACTTTTTACTAGCCTATGTTGAAGGTAAAATGAACCAGTTTGTGCGCAGCGACTTTAAAGTAAAGCCAAGTTCGCAATTTGAAAAACAATGGCCTGAACTACAAAAAATTTGGTTATAACCTTACTTTATTATTTTACCGTTAGCGCTAGTTTTTCGCGCTAACGTTAACCCTTTCGTCCCTTTTCTTATACCGCTTATCTGATCCGCTCGAAATATAAACCAAACTCGCTACAATACTTATTACATTAAAAGTACTGTGAAAAACGAGAATCAATAATGAAAACAACGCTCACCTTTTTAAGCTCAGCACTGCTTGCAAGCTTAGCGAGCCCGGCTGCTTGGGCTCAAAAGCCATTAGAATTTAAAGACGTATTCGATTTTAAATACGCAAAAAGCACCCAACTTTCAGATGATGGTAAAATCCTCAGCTTTAGTGTTAAACCCTACCGTGGCAATGCAAATGGGCAAGTTTATGACTTAACAACAAACTCCCTCATTAGCACCGTGGAGCGCGGCACCAAGCCCGTTATTAACAAAGCGGCTAATTGGGTGGCATTTACACAAGTACCCACTCTGCTTGAGCAAGAGACCAGCGAGAAAAAGTCATCACTTAAAAACAACCTCATTTTAGTAAATACCCAAACCGGCGAAAAACAGCAATTTGCCGACGTAAAAGACTATGTTTTAGGTAACAATGGCCAGTGGCTTGCTTATCGAGTTGATAAAAAAGCAGAAAAAGACACACCTACTGAAGATAACAGCGAAGAAAAAAGCGCTATCACACCAGATAAAAAAGATAAAAGCTTTGAGCTAGTAATAATAAACTTAAAAAACAGCACCACCCACAGCTTAAATAATGTATTTAGTTATGCGCTAAGCCCAAGTGGCGCACAGCTACTTGCCAGCCAAAGCTTTAGTGATGGCAACAACAATCAGCTTGTACTGCTTGAACTTAATAATAACTTTGCGCAAAGCGTATTAATTGATGAGCCAGGCGTGGTTGCACAATCAATTAGTTGGCACCCTGATAAAGAAATAGCCGCATTTAACCTCGGTAACTACGTAAACGATGATGAGCGTCGCAGGCAATACTCTCTAAAGCTTTGGCAAAATAACACCCTTAGCACCATCGACTCCCCTAATAAAGAGTGGGTAATAGGTAAAACAGCATCGATTAGCTGGTCTGAAAATGGCGAGCGCTTATATTTTGAAAACCACCCAAAGCTGGCCGCTAAAATAAAAGCAAAAGAGTACACCGACGAAGCATCACTGTATGACTTTGACACGATTCGTGAACATAAAGCGCTAAACGTGTGGCACAACAACGATGCCCAAATAAAACCACGAGAAGAACAACAGTGGAACAAGGTTAATAAAAATCGCCATTACAGCGCTGTTTTTCATTTAAAAAGCCAAAAAGCAGTACAACTAAGCAATGAAAAAGTCAGCGATTTAGCGCTTAACACTAATCGTAGCCAAAGTGTATTAGGCTATTCTAACCAAGCCCACCTAGAAAAAATTATGTACGGTGGCTTTTTTGCCGACTACTACAGCATAAACATCAATACTGGTGAGCAAACTCCCATTATTAAAAACTCACCGTTTACACCAAGCCTTGCGCCTAATGGGCGCTACGCTGCATACTTTGCACAAAGCCAAGTACAACTTAAAGATTTAAAAACCAACAAAGTTACCGCCCTTAGCAAAGCTATTAATGCCACGTTTGCCGATGACAAACACGACTATCCATCACCGCAACCTGGCTATGGGTTTGCCGGTTGGTTAAATAACAGCAGCCAAGTATTGGTTTATAGCAAATACGATATTTGGGCGTTTGATGTCAACACTCAACGCGCTGAGCGTTTAACTAATGGTAAACCAAGCAATACGCAATATCGCGTTATTAAGCTTGATAAAAACCACGTAGGCTTTGCCCAAAACGATACATTACTTGTATCAGCCGTTAACTTACAATCAAAGCAACGTGAAGTAGCCAAGCTTGATTTAGCCTCACAAACGGTTACTAACGTATTGAGTGGCAAAAAACGTATTGATGTAGTTAAAAAGGCAAAACATGCCGATAAATACCTATTTACCGAGCAAACCTATCATCAGTTTCCTGATTACTACCAAAGCGACTTTAACTTTACAGCACCTAAAAAAGTTACCAACTTAAACCCACAAATGGCGGATTTTTCCTGGGGCGAAAAGCCAGAGCTAATTAGCTACAAAGGCTTTGATGGCGAAGACCTACAAGGGGTATTAATTAAACCAGCAGGCTACAAAAAAGGCGATAAAGTGCCCGTTGTTGTGTATTTTTACCGCTATATGAGCCAGCGCATGTATGATTTTCCTAAAATGGAGCTAAATCATCGTCCTAACTTCCCTATGTTTACCTCAAATGGTTATGCAATCTTTTTACCTGATATTCGCTTTGAAATAGGCCACCCAGGTAAATCGTCAACGCAAACCATGATCAACGCCACGCAAAAGCTTATAGACCTAGGCATTGCCGACCCTGATAAAATAGGCCTACAAGGGCATTCATGGGCAGGTTATCAAAGTGCGTTTATGATCACTCAAACAGATATGTTTAAAGCGGTTGTATCGGGCGCGCCGGTATCAAACATGACTAGCGCCTACAGCGGCATACGTTTAAAGTCGGGCCTTGCGCGTCAATTTCAGTACGAAACAGGACAAAGCCGCATAGGTAAAAATTTATTTGAAGCACCCGAGCTATACATCGAAAACTCACCAGTGTTTTTTGCCGATAAAGTAAATACCCCTATTTTAATTATGTTTGGAGACAAAGACGACGCAGTGCCTTGGCACGAAGGCGTGCAATATTACTTAGCCCTGCGCCGTGCGGGTAAAGACGCCACCTTTTTACAATACGAAGGTGAACCACATCATTTGAAAAAGTTTCCTAATCAGGTCGATTTTTCAGTGCGTATGATGCAGTACTTTGACCATTACTTAAAAGGCAAGCCAGCAGCTAAGTGGATGACAGAAGGTGAACCGTTCGTTGAAGAGTAAAACCCATTCGCAATAACACTTAGTTAAGGAGTAGGTTTAAATACTAAAAAAGCCGATATTGTATAAATCAATATCGGCTTTTTGTTTTAAAGTTTCTATTATTAAGCTACAAACACAGCTCTCTAAATGGCAAAGTGGCTGCACCAATGGAGACCGGAAAGTTATTAATGTTTGAGACCACCAGCTTAGGCATTGGGCGTTTAGCACCGCGTCTAAATTGTGCGTAAACCTCAGTACGCGCTATTACTTTTTCGGCCAGCTCTTTAGGTATATGGCCGCCAATAATAATGGCTTCTGCATCTAATAGCGCCGAGCAACAAGTTGCTACTAAATCAAACGAGTCTTGAACTTTAAATAGCCACTCTTCAACGCCTGGCCATTCTGGGTCAAAGTTATCGTGCAGATCGTAAATTGAATCAACCGCTACACCATTTTTTTTCAAAATACGCTTCAGTAACTCTAAATTGGGATGAGCGTATAACTTTGGCGGTAACATATCGCCAAGCTCGCCAGCATTACCGTAAGTACCGCGCAGTACATCGCCGTTATTTACGATTCCGCCCCCAAATGCCGCCGAGACAAACATATAAACAAAGTTTTTATACTCGCGGCCTATACCTGCAACCCCTTCGCCAGCGGCGGCGCCTGTGGCGTCATTCACCACCCACGTAGGGAGTTGAAAATGCTTAGAGACAATATCGATAATATCAACCTGCGACCACTCCTCTAGCATATGGTGGGTATTCATTTTCCCGTCCATAGAGCTAAAAAAGCCCGATATACCCACGCCCATTCCCAGTACTTTTTCGCTCGCAATGTTATGCTCTGCGCTTATATCGTCCACCAGCTTTTGCGCACTTTTAAGCACGTTATTAATACTCATGTCTGACATAAGCTGCATATGGGTGTAAATAACTTTGCCGGTAAAATCCATAACCGCTATAGAAATAGCATCAAGCAAAATAGCTAAACCAAAGGTAAAGCCGTATTCGGGGTTAAGCGCAATACCAAACCCAGGCTTACCCTTTTTATTAGGTATTAGCGTATCGGTTTGCATTATTACGCCATGCTGAGTTAACGATTTAAGTAAACGCGAGACAGTTTGCTGCGGAATTCGGGTGGCGCTCACAATATGGCTTTGTGTTACGCACTGCTCCCAAAACACCACCTTAATAATATCACGTTCAATGTCTTGAAAAAGTTTATCGCCTTTTCCAAGCTCAAATCCTGAGCGTAATAAGTTACTGTTATTTAGCGAAAACATAGCTATTAACCCTAATAAAATTGGAGCACAAGGTTACGTTAAACCACTTTAAAGAACAAGTAGGCGAGCCCGCCTACTCAATCACTATCACTCTAAAATCGTTAACGTTAGTATTGGTTGGCCCAGTAATAATTAAATCATCAATGGCTTTAAAAAACTGATGGCTATTATGGCCTTCTAACTGAGCGTGTAAGTTTTCGCCAGCATCAAGTGCGCGCGCAATCGTGCTGCTATTTATATACGCACCGGCAACATCTTTACTGCCATCTACACCATCGGTATCACACGCTATGGCATAAATACCAGCCTCGGCGTTAAGCGCCTCTGCCAATGCCATTAAGTACTCTTGATTAGGGCCACCATCGCCATAAACATCGGCTACCGTTACTGTAAGCTCACCGCCAGAGAACAACATAACGCGCTTACCTTGCGCTTTTTGCTCAAGGGCTATTTTAGCATGTGCGCGGGCAACCTCTTTTGCCTCACCTTGAATGTCGTACCCAAGTACTTGCGTATCCCAGCCTTGGTGCTGCGCTACATCAATAGCACTGTCAATCGCGTGCTGGGCATTAGCCACAATAAAGTGTTTGCCTTGGGTATCAGCCGCGCGTGGTTGCTCAGGCTTTAATAAATACGCTTCAATTTCGTTAATAACCGGCCAGTTGTACTTTTGTAAAATAGCCAGCGCATCAGCTTTAGTGCTGTTATCGCTAATTGTGGGGCCTGATGCAATATCACTTGGCTTATCCCCTACTACATCCGAAATAATCAGCGTGACATAATCCGACTTAGCCGCTTGTGCTAACTTACCGCCTTTAACAAGCGAGAGCTGTTTGCGCACAATGTTAATTTCATCAACGCTTGCACCGCTTTTAAGTAAAAACTGATTAAGCGCCTGCTTTTGCTCAAACGGTACATCATCTACCGGCAAACACATAAGCGACGAGCCGCCGCCTGATATAATAAACAAAATAGGAATATCGGCCGGGTTATTTTTTACAAGCGCCAATAACTCTTTACCTGCTGCTAAGCTGTTATCATCTGGCGTTGGGTGATTAGCACTAAGCACTTTAATGCGCCCAGTGTCGCCGGCACTTTCGTAACCATAACGTGTCACTACCGCACCAAAGCATTTATCACCATAAAAACGGTTAACCTCTGCGGCCATTTCGGCGGCGGCCTTACCGGCGCCCACCACACATAAACCATTACTGGCATCTATATTTTCCAAGTACTTACTCATACACGCACTGGGTTTACAGGCATTTACCGCCGTGGTAAATAAATCGATTAAAAATGACTTTTTAGAATCCATGGGTTAACGCTCACGAAAAAATTGATGGAATAGCAAGGCAAATTAATACCATCACAACAAACATGCTAAGCAGCATAACGATATCTTTACCGGTTAAAATTGAGTTTGAGATAGTCTCAGCGTTTTGCGCTTTAGCAACCTCGTTTACTTCGCGTGGAATCGCAATGCTTGTCGTAAGGGTAATCACCGCAGTGGCCACAAAGCCAATAAAGTTCCACCAAAACCAAAATACGTCTGGCGCAAATACCGACACCAACAAGTTAATTAACACACCACTAATTAGGCCTATATTTGCATGCAGCGCAGCACTGCGCTTACTAACTACGGCAATTAAAAATACCGCCAGTATTGGGCCATAAAATAACGAGCCTACTTTGTTAATGGCTTCAATAATAGTTGGCGCTATATCACCGGCATAAAGCGATAAAATTAACGTAATTGCACCCCAAATAAGCCCTAAGTATTTAGCCAATTTTAAGTAGGTTGGTTGGTCTAGCTCTTTATTTGAAATACGGCTGTAGTCTTCAATACTTACCGCCGAAAGCGAGTTAATAGCAGAGCTAAGTGATGACATAGCCGCAGATAAAATAGCCACCACTAATAAACCAATTAAGCCATGTGGTAAATAATCTAAAATAAAGATTGGCATCATCCAATCTGGGTTATCGGCTGGAATTTTGGCTAAAAACTCAGGATTGCTCATAGCCAGTGTGCCTACAATTAAGCCCGACACACAATATAAAATAGTAATAGGAAAACGTACTACGCCGTTGGCTAAAATCATGTAGCGTAAGTTTTTAGGATCTTTTGCACTAAGTGCACGTTGCGCTTGTGTTTGGTCACACCCATAGTAAGAGGCGTAAAGCACCACACCACCAAAAATCATAGGTAAAAAGCCAAAACCATCGCCACTAAATCCAAACGAATCAAATTTTATGGCTTCTAATCGGCTCGAATCAACATTAGCAATAAAGGTATCAACCCCACCTAAGTGATAAAGTCCAAAGCCAATACAAGCAATAGTACCTAGTACAATAATGATCATTTGAATTGCATCACCATACACTACGGCTTTCATACCGCCTTGCAGTGAATATAGCACCGTGATCACGCCGGTAAGCACAATGGCCTGCCATGCTTCTATGCCCATGGTGCCTTGGAGAATAAGCGATACCGCATAAATCATAATACCGGTGGCAAATGCGCGGCTAAACTGAAACACCACACTAATAAGCACACGGGTAGAACGACCAAAGCGCATTTCTAAGTAATCATAAATACTTACAATGCCGCTTTTATAAAGCTTAGGTAAAATAGTCGCTAAAATTAAAATCATCGCCAGCGGCACACCTAACTCATACGAGAGCCATTGCATACCACCGCCTTCACGCAAACCAACAAATGCAGGAGCCGAAATAAAGCTAATAGCCGAAAGCTGAGTGGCCATTACCGACAAAGCTAAAGGTTTCCACCCTAAGCTTTTGCCTCCTAAAAAGTAATCACTTTTATTGGTTTGTTCGCGTAGCATAAACCCCATTACCAATAAGGCACCAAGGTAAAGAGCAACTATTGAAAAATCTAATATATTCATAATTATTTCGCGTATTCACATTAAGAAAACACAGCGCCTTCTCAAAAATAAAAAACTAAACAGCTACATGCTTACTTCTAAAACAGTCCCTAAAAACAAGCCTATCGCTAACTTAGCTGAAAAATGCATCACAATGCAAAAAGCCTATTAACCCCAAAACAGGTTAATAGGCGTAAAGCATTTATTTAAAAGTCGTATTTGACTCTAAATGTAACGCGTCGTGGGAGAATTGGACGGCCTACAAAGTAAGGATTGTCTGACGTTTGGCTATTACCTAAACGCGGCGAGCCTTCGGTAACACCATCAGAGTCAAACAAATTAAATACCCCTACGCTTAAACGTACGGTTTGCTCTGGGGCGATTTGCCAGTTATAACCCGCATCAAATCTAAACAAGTGGAATGAATCAAGCTCTACAGAGTTTGCATCGTTAGCAAAGTTTTTACCTGTAAAGTTATGATACAAAGCAGCATCCCAATTATCTGCGGTGTAGCTTATAGAAGAGTTAAATAATACTTTTGGTTTACGACGTAACTCGTTACCAATAATAGAAGGGTCTGAGTCAAACTCAGTAAATTCGTGGTCAGTGTAGGTCATGTTGGCATCAATCGCCCACTCGTCGGTAATATCGTAGCGACCCGTAAGCTCCACACCCGTTGCTTTGGTTGATTGCATAACAGGCAGCTCTAATACCCCACCGTTGCCATCGTTAACAAAGTCTACGCTGCGTCTGTCTTTTAAGTCGGTTCTAAATAACGCGATACTACCGCTAAAGTCGTTATCAAAAAACTTAATACCAAGCTCGCCTTGTTCAACAATTTCGGCTTCGTAGCTGGCAGGCTCACCTAAATCATTAAACTGAATCCCTCTAATTTCTGGGAAGAAAAACCCGCGAGATGCATTCGCGTATACGTTTAAGTTATCGGTTAAGCGGTATAACGCTGCACCCGATACGGCAAATTCAGAGGTGTCTACTTCGCCGTAAGTCATTACACCACTGCCTGTGGTGTTTACCTGTAAATTAGGCGCAAGTGATGGATCATCAGAAATTTGTACAACTTGGCTGCCTTCACGGCTAATTTTGCCGTCAATTTCTTCATAACGAACACCAAAGTCGATAATCCAATCATCGCTTTCCATTTGGTCCGCTACATAAAGCGCACGGCGGGTAGCGCTAATTGTTTGGTTGGTGTAAGAAATACCTGGGCCACTAATACCATTTTGTGTGTACTGAACAACATCACCATCGGCATTGGTGTACGTTAAATCAACCAGTTCTGGGTTATTGTTAAATTCCCCCAAGTAGGTCGTAATAACGTTATCGTCATCGGCTTCACTGTGAGAGAAAAACGTACCTACGGTAATATCGTGGCTAAAATCGCCAACAAAAATACTTTTAACAATATTAAATTCGGCAGAGAAATCCTCTGCTGGGCGGTCTCTATCTAAAATACGGTTAGCAAATAATAAGTCATCGCTTGCCAGTGCCTGCCCCGATGCAGTGTAAGTAAACGCTGCATCGCTTACATCACCTAAGCCACGGTTAGCTAAAAACTCTTCTTGGCTCTCAGGTACATTAATAATACCGTCGCCATCTAAAAATAGATTAAATTCGTGTTGGTACTTTGCGTATTTACTGCGCATGTTAATAGCAAAATCGTTAGCGAGCTCTTTTTCAAACACCACTGAAATAGAGCCACCTTTAGTTACCACACCATCACTAATTGGCGATTCATAACGACCATTGGCAGTATCGTAAGAGAGGTTAGACACATTAGCAGTTTGTAATGACTCCACTTCGCGTCCATCGTTACCAGTTAAGCGTTCGCGGCTGTCGCCATCAAGCGGAATAGGCAGGTAAAACTGTGCTTGGTCATCAATGTATTGGCCATACACAGTAAATGAGCCAGAGCCGTCATCAAATTCTTTACGAATATTACCGCGCAGCTGAGTGCCTTTAGTCTCAAGCCCTGTATCTAACGGGCCTTCATCGTAACGGTAAAAGCCTGACAGCGCATAATAAAGGCCATCTTCGTTTAGCGGCCCGCTTGTAGCAAAATCTAAACGGGTACGGCCCTGATCAGAAAGCTCCATTTGCACAGTACTTTGCGGATCATCGCTGCCCGTTTTAGAAATATAGTTAATAATACCCGCTACAGAGCCTTGGCCAAATAAGTTAGACACACCGCCACGCACAAACTCTACACGCTCAATACCTAAGTCGTTTCGGTAGTACACATCAAACGCCGATGAGTTTAAGCCAAAAACACTCAAACTAGGTGAACCGTCGTACGACAGTGGCGTAAACTGAAACTGACCCGATGAAGGTAAGCCTCTTACTTGTAGGTTTGTTCCAACCTCACCACCGCCCCCTTCTACTTTAATACCAGGGATATAACGTAATACATCTGCTTGGCTACTTGATGAAAGCTTTATTAACTCATCTTCGCTAATAGAGGTTACTGACTGTGGGGTATCTGAAATAACGCGTCCTTTGCTGGTACCAGAGACGATAATACGTTCAACGTTATTTTCTTTTTTTGCTGTATCTGGCGCAGTCTCTTCTGCGGCAAACGCGCCTTGTGTGAGGCATAAAGATACAATAGAGGCGATCGTAGTTTTATTCACGGGTATTCTCCAATTGTGCTAGTTGTCTGTGTGTAATTACTCAGAGTGTGGCTAAGTAAGTGCGAAATAATCAAGTATACATGTTAGTTTTTTGTTACTTCGAACAGGATTTAAGCACAGAAAAAAAACATTTACAACCCATAATGAGTGCTTTAATATTATCCAAATCGAAGATAACACACAAAGAGCACCCAATATGACTACTACAATCAACGGTAAACTTGATGCAGCCACAGCGGCATCGCTTACAGAACTTGCTACTAAAACACTTATAGCAAACGATTTAGGTGGCTATACCGTCCCTACGCATGGCCTTTACCCGTTTCAGTGGAACTGGGATTCAGCGATTACAGCCCTAGGGTGGATGAAGTCTGACGAGAGCCGTGCGTGGCAAGAAATTGATGTGTTATTTTCAGGCCAGTGGGATGATGGCATGGTGCCACATATCTTATTTCATAAGGATTCAACTACCTACTTCCCTGGTCCAGATGTGTGGGGCTCTGATAAAAAAATTAAAAGTACGTCTATTTCGCAGCCACCCGTTGTGGCAACAGTGATGAAAGAAATGCTTGCCAGCGCACAAGATAAAGCCCTTGCAAAGCAAAAAGTTAAAGCATTATTTTCTCAAGTTGTTGATTACCATTTATGGTGGTACAACGACCGCGATCCTGAAAACACAGGCTTAGTGGTCACTTATCATCCGTGGGAATCGGGTATGGATAACAGCCCATCGTGGGATGATGCCCTTGAAGCTGTACCTGGTGTTGATTGGGAATACACCCGCCGCGACACCAGCCATGTTGATTCGTCGCAGCGCCCGCATAAAAGCGAGTACGACCGTTTCTTATACCTAGTAGACTTTTTTAAACGTAACAATTTTGATAGCAAAGTAATTTACGAAACCTGCCCGTACAAAATGAACGACCTAGGTATTATTGCTATTTTGCACCGTGCGACAAAAGATTTACTCAAAATGGGTGAACAACTCGGTTTAAACGATGCACGTACCGATTATTTAGCACAGCGTCTAGAACTTACTCAAACAGCAATTAACACGTTATGGTGTGAGCAAAGCGAATACTTTTACTGTAAAAACGTGTTAACCAACAGCCTAGCTAAAGTTAAAACATCGGCGGCACTACTAACCGTTTATGCTGGTTTAACAACTGACGAGCAAACGCGTATTATTAATACCGCGACAGAAGATTTTATTGAGTCGAGTCAATTTAGTGTGGCATCTACCCACCCTAAAGAAGAAAAATACGAGCCACAGCGTTACTGGCGCGGCCCTATTTGGTTACACATTAACTGGATGATAGCCATCGGCCTTAAAGAAGCAGGGTTTGTAACCACGGCTGATAAAATTCAGGACGACACGCGCGATTTAGTGCTTAAATCGGGTTACTACGAATATTTTAACCCAGAAACAGGCGCTGGCTGTGGTGGTAAAGATTTCTCATGGACAGCCGCTATTGCGCTGCATTGGCTACTTGATTAATAACTAAGGCAGCATTATGAAACACACAATATGTTTTGGTGAAGTATTGGTTGATTTACTCTCTGATAAATTAAGCCAAAACAACAGCGAGCACGAAGCGTTTACTAAGTTTGCAGGCGGTGCGCCTGCAAACGTAAGCGTAGCTATTGCAAAGCTAGGTGGTAACGCCTACTTTGCTGGCATGCTAAGCACCGACAGCTTTGGTGATTTTTTACATAACGCCTTAAAAAAGCAAGGCGTAAAAACCGACTTTATGCGCTTTACCGACCAAGCGAAAACCGCCCTTGCGTTTGTATCACTTGATAAGGACGGCGACCGTACGTTTGAGTTTTACCGTGATAACACCGCCGATCTGCACTTTACTAATAGTGACTTTAGCAGTGAATGGTTTGAGCAATGCGATATCTTTCATATTTGCTCAAATACCTTAACCGACGAGCGCATACGTAAAACCACCGCGTATGGGGTTGAATTTGCCAAGCAAAATAACTCAATTGTCAGTTTTGATATTAACTTACGCCTCAACTTATGGCCTAGTAATGCTAACCCGCGTGAACACATTTTACCCCTGTTAAAACACTGCTCTATTATTAAAGCCTCTAAAGAAGAGCTTGAATACTTAGCGGGTGAGCAAACGGGTGAAGAATTTATAGCCGACACTCTCAATAATGGCTGTGAGTTATTTGTGGTTACCGATGCAGGCAACCCGATGCATTGGTATACCAAAAATGCCAAGCAAACGCTTCACCCTAAAAAGGTTACTATGGTTGATGCTACCGCCGCAGGAGATGCGTTTGTAGGTGGATTGCTGTATCAACTAGGCTTACAAAACCTCACACCTAGCTCTTTTAGTAAGCTTTGCAATAACCCCGAAACACTAACAACTATTTTTGAATTTGCTTCGTTATGTGGTGCTCATGCAGCATCTTACAAAGGGGCATTTACGTCTCTTCCTAACGAAAAATCGCTTAACGATTTTAGGAGCGCACTATGAGCCTCACACCTGATAACTTTAAAAGCCGCGAATTTTTAACACAACATATTGCCGATACGCTGGCGTTTTACGAGCCAAACATAGACGACGAACACGGCGGTTTTTACCAAAACTTTTCGGATAATGGTGAGGTATTTGATAAGCAAACTCGCCACCTAGTAAGCTCTACTCGGTTTGTATTTAACTATGCACGTGCGTACCAAACCTTTAATGACGAAAAGTACCTAAACCGTGTTAAATCGGGTATTGAGTTTATTCGTAAGCACCACTTTGTTGAGCAAACAGGCGGTTACAATTGGTTATTAAGTGTTGAGCAAGGTAACGCCACTGTACTTGATGATACCAACCACTGCTATGGCTTTGCGTTCGTGATTTTAGCCTACAGTTGGGCATACCGTGTAGGTGTTACAGAGGCACGCGAATACCTAAACGATACATTTCAAACAATGGAAACGCATTTTTGGGATGCAAAAGCGGGTTTATATAAAGATCAGCACAACAATGATTTTACTAAGTGCGATCCGTATCGCGGGCAAAACGCCAATATGCATACGTGCGAAGCTCTTATTGCCGCTTATGAAGCAACTCAAGATAAGCTATTTTTAAATCGCGCGCTCACACTGGCTGATAACATGGTTAATCGCCAAGCTAATTTAATGGGTGGGCTTATTTGGGAGCACTACGATATAAATTGGCAGGTTGATTTAGAGTATAACAAAGACGATCCTAAAAATTTGTTTCGCCCATGGGGTTTTCAGCCAGGTCACCAAACTGAGTGGTCAAAACTATTAATGTTTTTAAATAAGCATAAGCCACAAACTTGGCTTGTTGAGCGCGCTCAAGCGTTATTTGATAATTCAATAGACGTTGCGTGGGATAAACAACACGGCGGTATTTGTTACGGATTTGCGCCAGATAAAAGCATATGCGATGACGACAAGTACTTTTGGGTGCAAGCCGAAACACTGTGTTGTGCGGCCTACCTTTATGAAACCACAGGGGATGAAAAATACCAGCAGTGGTATGACAAAATTTGGCAGTACTCGTGGCAGCACTTAGTTGATCATCAATACGGTGCGTGGTTTAGAATTTTAACCGTAGATAACAAAAAAATAGATACTATGAAAAGCCCAATTGGTAAAACGGATTACCATACTATGGGTGCCTGCTTTGATGTGTTGGCGTTATTAAAATAACCCAATAAGGTAAAACATTTAATTGTGTTGTGTAGACCTTTAAACCGCCTTTTTGGCGGTTTTTTTTGCCTAAATGATTACGCCTTTAACACCCTAAAAATAATCACCACAAAATATAATTTTGTGCGCCCCCTACTTTTTAAACCTCATATTTTGAATAAACACCTAATAATAAAAAATTTTGCACGCCAGCGGCGTATAGTAATATAAAAGATAATAAAAAAGAGAAACAGGCAATGCCAAACGGGAACGACCCCCACACTATTAATAGCAACGAACTTGTTGCCTGGCCGCGCATTGCAGCCATAGCCGCTATGCTCAGCTTTTCGCTGCCCACTTTTATCACCGGCCTAGAAATACATCAAAGTTCAAGTGTGAGTAATACACTGTGGGCGTTAGTTATTGGCTCACTTATATTAACCCTTATTGGTGGGGCTATGGGCACCATAGGTGTAAAAAGCCGCTTAAGCTCTTATTTATTGGTAAAAATAGCGTTTGGAAATGCTGGCGCGGGCATTGTTAATATTGCCTTTGCTTTATCATTAATTGGCTGGTTTGGCGTAAATATTGATTTGTTTTCTAATGCCGTGGTGCGCTTACTCAGTGTAGAATTTAATATTATTATGCCCGAATGGCCCATCGATATAGTCGCAGGTTGCGCCATGCTCATAACCACATTGTATGGGTTTAAAGCCATTAATGTGCTGGCCTCTATCATGATCCCTATTTTGGCTGCGGTCACCGCTATGATGCTTTTTGGCGCACTCGATAATATGCCACTGGTTGATTTTATTAATTTAGAAAAATCAGCAGCGCTTTCTCTTGAAGATGGTGTCGCTGCCATTGTTGGCGGCGTTATTATTGGCGCAATAATATTGCCCGACATAACCCGTTTTTCTAAGCAAAAACGTGGCGGCGTGTATACCTCATTTATTGCGTATATGGTTATTGAGCTTTTGGTTATTTTTGTGGCTGTGTTTGCCGCAGCCGCCATGCAAGAAACCGAAATATTAAGCTTAATGCTTGCGCTTAATTTGGGGTTTTCGGCGTTTTTTATTGTGATAGCAGGCAGCTGGATTTTAAATTCGTTAAACCTGTACAGTACAGCACTTAGCGTAGAGGCTACCTTCCCGCATTGGCATAAAAAGTGGGTTATTGTGTTATTAGGTTTGGTGGGAATTGGCGCCGCCTTTATAAATATTTTAGATATGTTTATAAGCTTTTTAGCGTTTTTGTCTGATATTTTTGTACCGGTAGCGGGCGTAATTATTGTTGATGCACTGTTTATTAAACCCCATGCTTATAACGCAGCGGCTTTGGTAAATAACGCTAACTTTTCACTTCCCGCGTTTAGCGCATGGTTTGTAGGCGCGGCATATGCGGTGTGTAATGGCGCTTTATTTAACGTATCAATGAGCGGTATTACCGTGATTGACGCTATTATATTAACGGCCGTTATTTATTCCCTGTTTGCAAAAGCCATTGCGCCCAAACCGGTTATTCAGTAATAACTTTAAACAATAAAAAGGCGCATAAAGCGCCTTTTTATTAATCTAAATTAGGGAGCTACTCTTCATCGTCTACTTTCATTTCGTCTCGCCATTTAAGTTTTTCCAACGGGTAGCCTAAAAAGAACTTAGCGCGCTCAAGCACTATGCGTGTAGTCAGCTTTTTAATTGCATACTGTGAGCTGCCGGTTAGCCTGTCGCACATTGCATTAAGCGCTTGAATATCGGCAAAGCAACAAAAAGAAATATAATCAATATCGCCACTTAATTGCATGCAATCCATTATTTCGGGAATGTTGTGTATGTCAGCTAAAAACTTACGCCGCGCTGCTAGGTTATTGTCCTCTAGGGTAAATTCCATATAGGCAAACACGTGCTCACAAATTTGCTCTAAATTTATATCAGCATGAAAGGTTCTAAAATATCCCGCCTCTTTTAATGCTTTTACTCGCTGAAAACATGCACTGGGCGACAAGTTAACTTGCTCGGCCAATTCAACGTTTGTTAAATCGGCAGTTAGGTGCAGAATTGCCAGTATTTTTTGATTGTACCTGTCTATTTTTATCGTTTTTTTCATAACCGGTTTCACATTTAATAATAATGAATTTTGTAAATTTAAGGTCAACAAATACATAAAATTACGCGCTTAAGCGTTATTTTCAGCAATTTGTGTGTGCTGTATTAAGGGTTTACAAAATATTATTTTGTCTGAAAAAGCGACAATGTTTATCACTAAGTAACATCACCATGATAGTCACATTAGGACATAGAACATGAGCAGATACAACAAAATACGCTTTCGTAAAACACTATTAGCATCGGCAGTCACCCTGTCGTGCATAAACTATGTGCATGCGCAAGAACAACAACAAACAGTAACTGACACTATAGGGAAAATTTCGGTGATATCGCGCGGGCGTATTGAGTCGATACAAAACGTGCCCGACTCTGTTACCGCATTTAGCGCCGAGACAATCGAAAAATCACGTATTACTAACTTTCGTGATGTTGCTAATTTAACTCCCAACTTATCGCAGCTCGATAATTTTAGACCCGGCCTTGCCCGTATTACTATTCGTGGCTTAATTACACCGCAGGTGGGCGATCCGCCATTAGCGTTTGTAGTTGATGGTGTTACCGCCCCCGATTTAGAGTTTATAAACCAAGACCTAGTTGATATTGAACGTATTGAAGTTATGCGTGGTGCACAAGGCGCACTGTATGGCCGCGGCGCCATTGGTGGTGCGGTTATTGTGACAACTAAAAAACCTATTGAAGACTTTGAAGGTAAAATTAAAGGCTCTGTAGGTAATGGCAACACGTATAATTTGAATGCGGTTGTATCGGGTTCGCTTAACGATGAAAACACCGCTTATTTTAGAGCCGGTGGTTACATTAAAGATACCGACGGACTGATTAAAAATACCTACACAGGCGATTACGCCGACCCGTTAAAAGAGCAATCGGTTTTTTCACAGTTAGAGTTTGAGCTAAGCGAAGACACCTCAATAAATCTTAAAGGTAAATACACCTCAAGCGAAGCTGGGTTTGCTTACTACCAAGGGGTGAGCGATGACACCATTGAAGACTTTTCAATTAATACCTCACAAAATATTATTAACCAAGATGAGCGTGATGTGTATGAGCTAAGCGCCAAGCTAACCCAACATTACGATTTAGGTAAATTTGAGTTTGTAACCGCGTACAGCAATTCAGAAAACGAGCACTTTTACGATGGCGACTACTCTGCCGATGCCACCTTTATTGACGAAGATAGCTTTTTTAGAGCCCCATTTGGTACTGAAGGGTTATACGATATTGAATCGTTAACGCTAGAGTCGCGCTTTATATCCCAGTCGGATCAGGCTTTTAGGTGGTCGGTGTCGGCGTTTTATCAACAGCGCGACCGCGATACTGCGGTATTATTTTACGATGATTTTACCGATGCCGAAATTTTAACGCGTGCAGATTTTGCCAACGACGAGCCCTACCTTTCAATTATCGACAACAACAGCAGCGATGCATGGGCACTTGCTGGGCAGTTTAACTACGATATAAACGAGCAGTTAGAGCTCACCGGTGCGATGCGTTACGATCACGATACTCGCGAGTCGTTCGACCCAACCAATAAAGACGCCACTTACGCTAAAAAATCGTTTAGCCAATTACAGCCAAAAGTTACCTTGGCGTACCAAATGAATGACGACCTACTGCTTTACACCGGCTACTCGCGCGGTTTTAGAAGTGGGGGCTTTAACGAGCCAGCCGACGGTATTAGCCGCACCTTTGATAAAGAAATTTCTGACAGCTACGAAGTAGGCTTTAAAACTGCTTTGTTTAATAACAAAGTTATCCTTAATGGCGCCGCGTTTATTATTGAGCAAGACGATGCGCAATTTACCCAATTTAATATAGATACCTTCACCCTTGAAAACCTCTCTATTGACGAAGTACAAACCAAAGGCTTAGAGCTTGAAGCCGCCTTTGCTGCCACCAGCAATTTAAGTATTAACCTCAGTGCAGGTATTGTTGATTCAGAAATTAAACACTTTGCACTGCGCCCCGAACTGGCTGGCAGGCCACAATTTTGGGTGCCTGAGTATAACTACGGGCTGTCGGCAAATCATAACTTAGCACTAAACGGTGAGTGGTCATTGTTCTCGCGCGCTGAGCTATTAATTGAAGGCCCTAAAACATTTAGTATTGATATTCCTGATGTTGAGTCGTCGCGTTATACCTACCTAAATGCCGGTGTAGGGCTTAAATCAGAGCAGTGGAGCGTTCAAGTTTACGTAGACAACCTTACGGATGAGCGCGCTATTGAAGATATTTTTCTACTGGCCGATGGGGTTACAGACCTAGTGCGCCAACCTAATAAGCCTCGTAGTTACGGTATTGAGCTCAGCTACCAATTTTAATTTTTTCACCTTCACAGCAGGTATTTTTTTAATCCCTGCTGTTTTTATACCAATCCGCTTAATTAAGTGATCTGTTTTGGGGATGGGTATGAGTTAACCAATAGCGATACACACATGCAAATTCTTAATCGTGACCAACTTATTGATATTTTATACGGCTGCGCCATTTTAGGCACTGGCGGCGGCGGTGAGTTAAGTGAAGGCATTGCCTATATTGACGAAGCACTCGCACAGGGTAAAAGCTTTAAACTAATTAGTGCCGATGAAGTCCCCGAGGGTGAGCTTGTTTGTACGCCTTACATGTTAGGGGCAATATCTGCTTTAAGTGAACAAGAAGAACGCGCGTATGCAAACCTGCCCCGCAGCACTAAGCACGCTATTTTAGCCGCTTACCAGCGCACCCTTGAATACACAGGTAACGATGCTATTTATGGCACTATTTGTTGTGAGCTTGGCGGCTCAAACACCGCAGTATCGTTTTACTTAGCTGCAATGTTTGACGGCTACATTATTGATGCCGACCCCGCTGGGCGCGCAGTACCGGAGATCACCCATTCAACCTATTATTTAAATAACTTACCCGCAGCGCCCATTATTACCGCGAATGAATTTGGTGAGTGCTTTATTTGCGAAAATGTAATGGACGACTTACGCGCCGAAACAGTCGTGCGAGCACTGGCTAAAATTAGCCGTAACGACATAGCAGCCATTGATCATATTTTACCTATTGAGCAAATGAAAAACGCGGTTATTCATGGCACCATTAGTAAAGCCCTTAAACTTGGTAAAGCAATGCGTGACGCCAACGAGCAGCACGCTAACACCGCACACATAATTGCCAAGCACGGCGGCGGCTTTATTGCCTTTGAAGGCGAGGTAAGCACATTTGAATTTAACACCTTAGAGGGGTTTACGTTAGGCGAAGTAACACTTAAAGGGTTAGGCGAGTTTATAAATAACAGCTACAAAATAACGGTTAAAAACGAAAACATGGCCGCGTTTTTAAATGATGAAGTGCACGTAACTATTCCTGATTTAATATGCTGTATTAACAGCCAAACAGGCACACCAATTACTAATCCTAATTACGAGGTAGGCATGAAAGTAGCCGTTGTAATTTTACCAGCGCCAAAGGAGTTTACAGGCCCTAAAGGTTTAGAAATATTTGGCCCGCGTTACGCAGGCGTTAACACCCCATATAAAGCAGCGATTGCAAATTAATTATTGCTAAGGGCGTGCTGCAGCTTGCTATACAATGCAGCATGGCCTTTACCAAACTCGGTGGCGTTTCTATCAATGCGACTAAGCCATTCTTTCGCTTGTACCTTTTTACCTATTTGTAAATATACCTGCGCTAAACGTAAGCTATAAATAGCATGGTAAATGCTTGAGGGCTCAGTAAATTTGAATGCGGTTTTATAATAATTTATAGCTTCTAAATACTCTTTATTTTGCTGATAACTGTACGCTAAGTTACCGCTAGCAAGCACTATTTTAGCAGCGTGGTTGGTGTTTTTTATGGCGTTATAGGCCATTAAATTACTTTTTACTGCGTGCTCGTATTGCTGCCACTTTAAGTAAATATGCGCTTTGTTAATGTGCAGCTCTAAATGAAAAATAGGATCGTTATTTTTTGCAAAGCGCTGCTCGGCATCTCTTAGTAATCGCATCGCTGCTTTTTTACTACCAAACACATAGTGTAGGTTAGCCAACTCCACTAATCTTAAAGGGTCACCAAAAGCATTATATATCCCGTCTAACTGGGTAAACGCTTTAGCGGCATACGTTTTAGCTTCTGCTTTTTTGCCAATATAGTTAAGTGCTTTCGCGTAATAAAAATACATTTGTAGCTTAAATACATCGGGCAGCTTATCTTGCTCTAAAAAAGGAGTAATAGCGTTGAGTAAGTTTTCGAACTGTTGGTAGTCGTAGTAGTAATCAAATTGGTAGGTTTTTATTTTGTACCACTGTGCAGGGTTATCTTTGACTTCATTAAGGCGCGTTTCAATATAAGTTAAACAGTGCGTTTTGGGCTGTTGCAAACAAAACGCTTCATGATCGCTGTAGTTTTCTGATGCTAATGCATTAAAACTTGTAGCGACAATACTTAACAGCAAAAATATACGCACCAATATTACACTCTTTAAAGCCACCTTTAATTAAGAGTGTAATATTTTTATCTCATCTATCACAATACGCTGAAATACTTATTGATTTATCATAATTAGACCGAAGCCAAAGTGAGGTTAAAACTCTTGCTACAACAGCCTCTTTTTAACATGAAAAATTAAATTACAACGAAGACAATCTTAACTCACTAATTTAAATTAAATTTTTTATTCAATTTCATTTCTTTAATTCATTAAACATAGTCATTTGAACAAAACTAACAATCAAAAAATTGGTGTTATATGAACAATTTAACGGAAGTATGTCCTTATACTTTAACGAAAAGAGTTAGGTAAACATCTAATAAGTGACAATACGTTTAAATTACCATAACCCATTGATTTAAATTGGACTTGACGAGATTTTCAGTGTTTACTAAAACCATTGCTATTTAGATGATAAGCAAAAGTTAACACCTGTAATTAAATAGTGCTTAGCCAAAGAACCTCTGAAGTAGAGAAGATTTGTATTTCAACAGATATATTTAGAGAGTACGCGTTCTAAAGAAGAAGTGATGGCGCTGTAAGGTGTATGTACTTTCGTACCACCAAACCGTACATCTTTGCATCAGTAGGGTTTGTGGAGCACTATAAAAGCGCTTGATGGACTTCCCATAGTTTACTAGACACCCAATGAGTTACATTGTAACTTCTAATTAGAGGTGTTTTATGAGCAAAGGCAAACGGTATACCCAAGAGTTTAAAGCAGCGGCTGTTAAACAAATTACTGAGCGTGGATATTCAGTTGCTGAAGTCGCTGAACGGTTAGATATTTGTACCAAAACGTTATATCACTGGCGAAGCCAGTTATCAGAGAAACCCAAACAAACCAAATCATCAGATGAACAGCTAAGGATCGCCAAATTAGAGGCTGAGTTAAAACGTGTCACGGAGGAACGAGACATTTTAAAAAAGGCCGCAAGGTACTTTGCCAGCAACCCCGAGTAAAGTACGGCTTCATTCGTGATCACCAAGATGAATTTTCTATCACTACGATGTGCCGCCTTTTTAAACTGCATCGCAGTGGTTTTTATGCGTGGTTAAAAAAGCCCTTAAGCGATAGAGCGCTTGAAGATAATCGTTTGTTGAAGCTCATTAAAGAGTTTTATGTAGCCAGTGGAGGCACGTATGGTAGCCCTTGGATACATGCAGACTTACGTGAAGCAGGTGAGCAATGCAGCGTAAACCGTGTTGCGAAGATCATGCGACAACATAAGCTTAAAGCGCAAATTGGGTATAAGCGTCGCCATCTTAAAGGCGGTAAGACATCGCGGATTGCAGATAACTTATTAGCGCGTCAATTTAACCCGCCAGCGCCGAACCTGTCGTGGGTGAGCGACATAACTTATATAAGAACTTATGAAGGTTTTTTATATGTGGCAACAGTAATGGATTTATTCTATCGGCGTATTGTGGGCTGGTCGATGGATAAAAATATGGACAAGCACCTTGTTATAAACGCATTGTTGATGGCTGTATATCAACGTCAACCGAAGGCTGAGGTAATGGTACATAGTGATCAAGGTAGTCAATACGGTAGCGCAGACTATCTCGCATTTTTGAAAGAACATAATCTTGTGCCTTCGATGAGCCGCGCTGGGAATTGTCACGATAATGCAGTTGCTGAAAGCTTTTTTGCGACAATTAAAAAGCGAACAGTTAAGCGTAAGATATACTCGACACGCGAAGATGCGAAAGCTGAGATATTCAATTTTATAGAAATGTTTTACAATCCAAAAAAGCGCCATTCACACACAGGCGGTGTTTCACCTGCTAAGTTTGAAGAAGCGTATTATTCTGAGTTAAAAACTGTCTAGTAAAAGCTGGGAAGTCCATACTTCTAATACAACAGAATCAACCTCCTCTGGAAAGTCCAAAACTTTGTTATTAAACCACTCCATTATACAAGCTTAAAAGCCCCTAAAAAGTAGAGGGCAAAGTTACCACCGTTAACTACCGTATAGACAAACAAGTAGGCCCCTACGCCGTATATAAAAACTATATGAACGCACTACAACAAGCAGGGTTTACCATATTGCATAACTGCAAGGCATCAACGTGTGGCAACATGGTTTTACGCGATAACTTAAAAAATACCGTATTTGCAATAAACCATAAAAGCGACATATACAATATTAGTAGAAAAGCCACTTCTATCTTTTTACAGCAGAGAAAAAGCCCCCGAAGGAAATATTTATACCTCCCTGTATAGCTTTCAGCGTAGGGGCAACGAAGAGGTAGAGCTGGTTGTTGATATAATTGAAGAGCACGAAAGAGTAAAGTGGCGCTAAATGTAGATGCCGACACCATAGGTAAGCAGATTCAAAGTACCGGGAGTATATCGCTATATGGTATTGAGTTTGACTTTGGCAGCCACACTCTTAAGCACAGTTCAAGCGAGCAACTCGCGCAAATTTCAGCATTTTTAACGCAAGCTAGCAATGTGAGTTTATACGTTGTAGGACTTACCGATAATAAAGGGGCTTACAGCTATAACCAAGACTTATCAGCACGCCGTGCTGCAGAGGTAGTAAAACAGCTTGTTAATAAGTACCAAATAGACTCAAGCCGATTACACCCCGTAGGTTAGGCCCCGTAGCGCTAGAAGCAATGAACGACACAGATAAAAACAGGCAAAAAAATCGCCGTGTAGAGCTGGTATTAAAATCGCCAGCGTATTTATAACTTGCTTTAATTGTCGCGCTTTTAATAGCAAAAAAGTCTTTATGGGCTCTGTATAATGCCCATAAAGACTTTTATTGAGGGCTAAATTGGCTCATTTTTTATTATTCATTACATGATGATCTGCATGTAACCTAACGCTAACTTATTTTGAGTATATTTTTAAGTGGTTTAAAAACTCTTTACCCATTGCTTCATCACGCAAAGTATATTCTACAACAGCCTTTAAATAACCAAGTTTATCACCACAATCATGTGAACGCCCACTCATATGAAATGCCTCTACAGTTTCTTGAGTAAGTAAAGTACCTATAGAGTCTGTTAACTGTATCTCACCACCAGCTCCTAAGGGCGTTTTTGCAAGTAGTGGCCAAATACTTTTGCTAAGTACATAACGCCCTACAACAGCAAGGTTGGAAGGCGCTAGATCAGTTGCTGGCTTTTCAACCATAGCTTTTATCGTAGCGCTGTTACCTGGCGTAAGTTGTATACCGCCTATATCAGCAATACCGTATTTACTTACATCATTCAGCGCTACAGGCTCTAACATAATTTGGCTTGCTTTGGTCTCTTTAAAGCGCTTGACCATAGCCGCCAAATTTTCAGTTTTTTGATCAGCCGTATAACTATCCAGTATCACATCTGGGAGTAATACAATAAAATCATCTTCACCAACAATAGGTTTTGCACATAAAATTGCATGCCCTAAGCCCCTAGCTTCACCTTGACGAACACTCATTATTGTCACCCCAGCGGGGCAAATAGACCGCACTTCTTCAAGTAACGTACGTTTAACACGTTTTTCTAGAGTTGCTTCTAATTCATAGCTTGTATCAAAGTGGTTTTCTATTGCGTTTTTTGAGCTATGCGTAACCAAAACAATATCTTCAACACCAGCAGCTGCACACTCACTGACAATATATTGTATTAATGGCTTATCAACTAAAGGGAGCATTTCTTTTGGTATAGCCTTAGTCATAGGTAACATTCTAGTACCCAGACCAGCAACAGGTATTACTGCTTTCATTCAATTCCTATTTAATTAAGTGTAATATACACATCTATATTCAAAGCCAATTTTAAAAAACGATTTACAATGATGTATATAAAAATTTTATACTACTCAAGTATCACTATATCTTAGAAATGCTGAGTTCCATATTTAAGAAGTTATAACCAATCTACTTAAAATTAAATATAAATTTTTCAATTGAATCTATAAAACCTTCTCTTGAAAAGCTTTTATCCCCCATTTCTAAAACACACCATTTCCCTTGATAATACTTTTTAACCACATCAGCAATATCCTTATTATATTTAGCGGGGTTAGAAAAATTATTAAGATCAACTTCTGATATATGTAGGTGTTTTGAGTTACTTATAAAATCAATACAACTATTAACATCTTCTAAATCACCTGAGAGATATTGACACCCAGTGTCAAAATGGCGTCCAACATGACTAAGCTCTATACGATTTAAAAAATTATCGGTGTCTTGAATATTATTTAATAAATTACAGCCGTAATAGTCAGGTACTGTTTCCCAAACAAAGTTAACCTTATATTTAGCAAAAATTAGATCTATTGCTTTGAATAAATTGATTAACTCGTTTTCGTCATAATTAGCATCTTTTCGCAAACCGGGGCTACCAAACACTGCATTTTCCCCACCTAACTCACTAAGTAACCAGGCTACCTTTTCCATATGGCGTAAAAAGTTATCTACTTTAGCTTCATCATTTAATAAAGCTAAATCACTTGCACCAAATGTAATGGCTTGAAATGAACTAATTTTCAAGCCTAAATCACTGTATTCTTTACATACTTTAGCTACGTTCTCAGTACTAATAGATTCCCAAGAGTCAAAAACTTTTAAAGGTGCGAGCTCTACTCCTTTAATACCGTGCTTTACCAACTGCTCTAAGCACCAACCAGCTTCTTCTAGAGGCCACGCTAAGTTACTTACAGATAATTTCATATATGTCCCTATTTATTTTTTACCAGCTTTTGCGGTGTTATTTCCCCATGTACATAACGCTCTAAATAGTCACATACTTTTTGCGCAGCAAAGAAAATAGTATCAATTTTGCCAGAGAAAACAGAAATCATTCTATCATCCGTTTTTACGTAACATGATCTGTCATCATGCTCACCTAATAATTTGGTTTTAATATTTAATTGCGGTGAGTCAAACTCAAAGTGATCACAAAAATCAGGGACAAAGCTTTTAACATGAGCTTCCATTTCGGCAATTTTTATTTTTAAGTCAGAATCAGTAAAATCACGCAGGCGCTGCTTTGCCTCAGCAGATGTATCATATTTGCCAAGCGGAGTATGCTTAACGCTCGAAAGGGTATATATCCCTTCTTTTTCTGTAGGGTAAATCGAGCATAATGGGCCATCAACCATAGTTATAGCTGGGTAATCGCCTTTACCTTTATAGCGGTAATACAGCAGTAATGTAGGTTCATAAAAACAATCGTAATCTATATCGCTTAAATGTCCCCAAGTTGCATCTATTACAAAATCGAACTTTTCGCCGTTTACTAATGCCGCATTACCCTGCTGACCTGCGCATTCTACCTTTGTATTTAAGCGTATTTTACCTGCCAGTTTTTGTTTAAAATGCTCGCGGGCTTTTTCAATTAATAGTACGTGTTCATCAACTTTTAAAACGCCATCTACATCTTTTAAATAACTAGGCCACTCATTTGGGCGCAGCTCCTGAAAATGAATACCTGATGAAAACATAATGAGCCTATAGGTATCAAAGTCGACCAGGCTATCAAACTTAGGCACCACATATAAATTGTTTTCAATAGGTTTAGAGAGTGTAGGGTATCGCTCTGTAAAGCGTGCATAACCATCGCGAGACTGTATACGTGTTCGGTTATGCCGCGCGTAGTGAAAACCTAAATGCAGCCTAAACTGGTTATTGCCAGATGCCTCACCCAAAATATTACTATTTTTTTCAAAAATGCTTACATCACAACCCATAGCATCCAGCATCATACCTAAATGACACCCATACCAACCTGCACCTATAATCGCTACTTTAGCGTCCATATATATTCCTAAACTTGTTTATGATTTAAAGTATTTTTGTATTTCAGCTAACGACTCTTCAGCACTTACAATATAACCATTTTTTCCATCAAACAGTTCAGCATACTTACTTTTTACATCGTAAAATGCTGGATTCATTGGTTTAGTGGATACAATTGCCTTTTCATCAGCGGTTAAAGGGGCAATATTGATAATGTCTTGCGTTTTTACTGGTTCAACACTTAAGTTAATTAACGGTATATTGTGCTCAATTACTTTTTCTATATCACGGTTCAAGCGGCTTAATGGGTACCACTGTAAGGCAGATTCCGGGTTTATAGTCTCAAGTATATTTTTATTTTTTAAATCAAAAACAATGTTTTTAGTTAAGTTATTCGCTACAAGTCCCTGCAATCGAATTATATGCACATCGTCAAATAACGACTTTACCTTTTCTTCTGCATATAAGCGATTTGCACCATATGCATGTATGTCTTTGTTACTTGGTGTATCTTCATCTGCATTTAGCGGAGGCTGATAAACATCAACTGTAGATATAAATACAACTTTATTTGCTTTTACTGTGGTTAAATGTTCAAACAAGCCGTCTATTAGTGCTTTGTCTTCTTCAGCATTTTGATTCGCCCACCACTTTTTTGCTTGAATAGCACATATATAGAGCACATCAAAATTTTCATTTATAATTTTACTTATATTTTTCGAATTAAAGCGTTCAAGCTTATTCTCAATGTCATTACTTAAGTTAGCACCAACAAAGCCAGTGTAACCTATCAAACCTAATTTCATATACGCTCCAATTCACTATTAACTAGTTTTAATAACCCATTCATATCAACATGAAAGTTTTCTTTCTGAGCTAAATCACTTTTTATCAGCTGACTTGATCCACCACTCGACTCACTAATATATTTACTTTCTAAAAACTTCAAATTGGGGATTTTTTCGAGATATTTAGAAGAGTTATAAATATGCAAATCTTCCCTATGCTCTAAATTCCAGCGATTCGTCATTACAATTCCATCTAAACCACAAGCCCAACTATACTTTGCTAGTCCGGCCCCCCATGGCGCAATAAAAAAGTTCGAGTCAGCTATGCGCTTAATATTTTCTCGAAGAGTTAAACCAATACAAGATATGACTTCCACATTACTAGGAGCTGTCGCCTTTAGCTCCTGGTATATATTCAGTTCTTTCTGTAAAATTTCATCATTATCAGATTCCCCACTACTTTTTAATATTTCGTTCAATGAGCTACTGTTATGACCATCTATATACACTATTACAGACTTCTTTTTTTTCGATAAAAGAGTAATCAGTTCTTTCCACCCTTGTAACTGATTGACCCACGTACGATTCTCTAACCTCAAACCAAAAGTTACCTTAAATTCTGTTCCCTTATTAGTCTTAGTTAGTAAACGTTTTTTCAATGATGAATAAATTAGGTTATCAGTAAGGCGTAGCCAGAAAAAGCTATTATAATAAAAGTTAGAAATTTGCTCATACCATTGCACATTGCTTCTTCGCACTATTCCAAGGTTACATTTTAGTTCAAATTCAAAAGGCACTAGCTCAAAAGGATCTGCCCCCTTCAAAATAACAACAGCTTTTGCTCTTTTTAATAAACCTCTCTGGTAACCCCTTTCTAAACCCGAAATATCATTCCAAAGTGAATGCCCGATATGCGCAGCACCTACAATAACTCCAATACCTTTACTAACTTGACTAAAGTACTTTACTAATTCAAATTTAAAATCTTCGATATGAGAATAGAATAAATTATTAAAATTTTCTCGAAATAACTTGTTATGTACTGGTGGCTTATTGCTTTTATCATGTATTACATCAACATAATTGTTAGTTTGGATGTTAATTACAGCTGTCAGTTTAAAATTGAAGCCTGTAAATAATAATAAATATACATTCTCCTCTACAAAAATTGGAACAACTATAGTATGTTGGTTTAAGATCATTGACTTGCTTGAAAAGTAAGTTTTTTCACCAATAGTAATCTTTACACCACCATCGATAATCATACTGTCTTGTGTATTACGTTCCCCTTTAACTTCAAAACTTTCTAAAATCGACTTTTCAATCGCAAGTTCACTTGAAAGAGTATTTTTAATACCGTAATAGTAGTTCCAGTATTTATATTTGAAATCGTAATTTTTAAATACGTAATTTAAAGCTTTTAGCTCTCCTTTAATTAAAGATTTAAGCTTTGAAGCACTACTTATATTTTCAGACATTATTGAATTACCATTATGGTTACTTAAAATTTAAATGAATAACTTTTTGAATTACTATTATCTGTAAGAACATTTATATCATCACTAAACAGACGGCTTAGTACTTTTCTAGATGAATCAGAAATAGGTAACTCACTTACCTTTTTCTTACTTACCATTTTCCTTGGTGGAGTAATTGACCTCTCAAGCCCAAGTCGTTTACTCACTAACTCCCCTAACCTATGAGAATCATTTAAGTCAGCAACACAATCATAAATATCTAAGTCATTAAAATACGCAGTCTGGGGGAGTACATGATGGAGTACATCATTGAAAACATAACAATACATATTCAAATTTTCTACAAAGTAGTCAAACGTAGGCTTAAGTGGTAAACCATACATTTCTTCTTTTTTTGTAAACAAGAGCTCCTCAAATAAACTTCCTTCTTCCTTGATATTTTTATTATAGTACGAAACAAAACGAGAAAGCGGCTCCCTTGTACTTATTAGCTTTAAGTCCTTTTCTCCTACCTCTAACTCTAATTGATTACTTTTAAAAAAAGGGTTACCAAAAACAGAGTGAGGATTGACATCAGCCTTACCATGCAGCTCCGCAAGCATCATACTCTTTAGCGAGGTTGAAGCATTCTTAGGGATTGAGGTTAAATATACCCCATTATATAACTTTTCAAAGTACACTTTAGGAAGTCTAGCTATGTAGTAAACCCACAAAGGTTCATCGCTGTTTATTTTTATAGCCTTGGAAGCGTATATTTTTGCAGCTTCATCATCTTTTTCTATAAAATAACTAAACCTCGCAATCTCTCTAAAAACTGCAGGGTTATTTATCGTAGATACTAAATGCAAAGCTAATTTGTAAAATTTATCCCTTTGCCTTGTTTTCCCATACATTCTCAAAAGATCAATGTTTGCTAAGTAAAACTCTTTTTCGGGTTTGTTTTTAATAAAACCCTCCAATAGTGAAATAACTTCTATCTCACACAGTTCTTTTTGTAGCTCTCTAACATTGGGCCTTAACATAAATATACCTCCGCTAACTCAGCAACTTGCTCATCGGCAATACGAATATCAACTTGCTGTATATTATTTTTAAATTGAGTGTGGTTAGTATCGAACTTATTAATAACTTCACTCAATGATTTTAATGTAGGGGTTACTTTAAAGCCGGTTTGGCCTTCAATAACATCTTCGCCTATCCCCCCTAATGTACTTGCCACTACCCAACAGCCACTTGCTGCAGCTTCACGGGTTACTAGGCCATAGCTTTCTGGCCACAATGAAGGAGCAAAAAGTACATCTATTTTTTGATATAGGTTTACCACACCTTGCTGATTAACTCGCCCTATAAAAGTAACAGGCACGTTACCCCAGTTGGTTTTATGCTCGTAGCCTTGCTCTTTTGAGTGATCAACTATTAGCATTTCTATGTTTTTAGGTTGCAGTTGCTCAATAGCCTGTTTTAACAAAAAGTACCCTTTATGATTAGCCATGCCGCCAATGTGAGCGCACACAACATTTTCGGTATAGTCTGTATTTTTAGGTTGCCACTGCACAGTTGAGCTAATACCATTTTTATTTACTACTATATTGGGGTAACCGTTTTGTGCATAAATGTCTGCAAAACACTCTGATACGGTCAGTAATTTAGTCGCACCATTCAGCAGCTCTTTGTAATAGTTTATACGTTCTATTGAATCACTTAACGATACGTTATTTGGTAAAACGCGTGGAGCAAACATATCTGGGTGACCATTAGGGTATACGTTGTCTTTTTGATCGATTAAAAATTGATGGTCCGATATCCACCACGCATCGTGCGCTGTAACAATATAAGGTATGTTGTTATTTTTAGTTGCTTCTACCACCGAGGCCGTTAACCGCTGCACGCAATGAAAATGCACTAAATCAGGTTGCTCAAGTTGTAAAAACTCTTCAAACAAATCGTACATGTTTTCATCTTTTGGGTGCCAATCCATATTTTCTCTAAACAATATGGTAGAGCGATATACAGTTACACCTTGATGCTGATAGGTTTCTAACTTGTATGGCGTGGCGCAGCGCTCGTCTGATGTAAATACAACCAGCTCAAAGTCATCGCCGTATTGTTTTTGTAAAATATCAAAGTTGTCTGATAGTACACGTGTTGCTCCGCCAATAGATTGCGGTGGAAAAAACACATTAACTAAGGCTATTTTCTTTTTAGGTTTCGCGGTAACACCAATTGTATGTGCAATATCATTTACCAGCTTTTCACCTAATGCCTCAGCTGTGTATTCGGTTTTAACACGCTCAAGTGCTTTAGTAGCAATATTTGCTCGCAGCTCTTTGCTGTTAATAAGCGAGGTTAACGCATCTGTCCACTCGCTTACAGTGGTAACCATTAGTGCATCTTCACCATGATTTATCACATCACGGTAATTTGCAGTACTACTTACAATTGATGGCACAGCTAAACACGCAGCTTCAAACCATTTAAGCTCGCTTTTACAGCCATTTACAATATCATCATTTAATATTGCTAGGTTTATGTCTGCTTGCTCTAACAGGTTCCAATACGCTTTAATACTTTTAACTGGTGGTACTGTTAATAGCTGTGTTTTAAAGCGCTGCTTAAAGCTTTGTGGTAACTCTAAATAACCAGCAATAATTAACCTTACACTGTTATTTGTACTCAATACTTGCTCAAGTGCAGGTAAGGCAAGTTCAATAAAGTCGGTATTATGAGCTTGTGTACCACTGCCATAAAATATATCGATAGTCTTTTTGTCAGGCTTCTTAAAGTTAGCAAAATAGTTATGCTCGTCTAAGCCATTACGATGCAATAAGCATATATTTGAACTAACTAGTTTAGCTAGTTTTTCACGAAGTAACTCAGTAGAGGCAATACCAAATCGGCAACGCTTGGCAAGTGCAGCAAAACTAGCAGGCGCTTTGCGCAGCTCTATATGGGTACTTATATCAACATAGCCACCAAAGGTTTCTATTGGTGCTGGGTAGCTAGGCTCAAACAGCAGGTCGTCAATTTCAAAAAATGACGCTTTACCATTTGCATTTACTTGCGCTAACGCTTTTAAAACGCTTGGTACTGCTGGAGTACGATAAAAAATAACAATATCGTGCAAGGCCACATGGTTATAGCTTTGCTCAAGCTCGGTCCAGTTAATTGTTGTAACTGTTTTACCTTGTGATTCTAATTGCTCTACTTTTTGATCAATCCGGTAACGAATACATTGCGGTATGTGGTAATCACCAATAATTAATACACGTTCAGTATTTAAATTGCTTTTTAGCGGAATATTTTGCTCTATTGAGTAATATTGATAATAAGCATTGTAAATATGGTCTGTGTATTTTTCGGCGCAATCTATTAAGCTTTCACGCTTGTCTAAATTTCCTAAAACTTGCATTTCGCCTAAGTTGTCGTCGTATAATTTTTTACAAAAATTATCTATCCACTCCAGTGCAACTGTTTGCTCTGGGTTGTCTTGGTTATATTTTATTAAAAAGCGTAGCCCGCTGGTTATATTTGTTAGCTTTTCAAAGCAAGCGAGTAACGACTCTAATGCACCAAAGCTCATTTTATTATTAATTGCATAGCCATGCTCATAAGCTTTTTGAGCCGTTCTAAAGTCGCTTTGCTCAAAGTATGTGCCCGCTATTATTTCCATAACTTCGTTAGACTGTTTAAAATAACAAGCAATTCTTAATGCACTACGCGCATTATGAAGCTTTGATTGATCACCCGTTGCTTTATATTGGTTGTAGATATTTAAACCTAAATGTTTATAAAACGTTGCGTTTTTTTCTGCTGACTCATAAAGCCTAATAGGCTTACCAACAACCCCTAACGCCATATCTAAAAAGTTAACAAGGGTTACTGCTAAATCCGTGTTGAGCGCTATAACACTTTCAAAATCGTACTCAACAACATCAAAAGCAAGGCCTACATGTTTATTTTTTTCAAACCAGTCTGTCAGGCTTATTAGCCTTCCTTCTTGCCGTCCAAAGTAAAACCAATGGAGTTTAGCATCATCTAAGGTAATTATACTTGCTTCAGCTAAGTCAGGATAAAAATTAGTATAGAATGCTAAATCTAGCTCAAATTGCATATCGGGCGATTGAGTTAAGAAAGCTTTTTTATTAGGGTAGCGCCCTTCTTTTTCCCCAAAGGTATACCAGTGTTCAATTACTCGCTCAGAGTTTAGTAACGATAGATCCTCATAATGACTTTGATAAAAGTCGACATCTAATTTAGCTCCCCCATCCTCTTTAGTTAGTTGCTCACCTTTTTCATTATTGTTTTTATCAACAAAAACTAACTCATTTATTTGTTTTCCACTTAACGCACATTCAATAACTTCAACTATTTCATTATCAAGTATAAACTCAGCTTTAAGAGTCAGAGTATCTAATTTTATCCATTCGGGCTTAATATCATCAGCCACTAAGTTATAGTTAAAACTTGCATTAGGGTTATTTAGTACGGCAGCTAAATCAGCCCTATAAATGCGGCAGGATACATTAGTTAATAGGTAGTCGTTTAGATAAATAGAAACAGTATCAGCATCCTGCGCCCACCCACCTATAACTTCATTGTGTAGACCATCTAAGACCGCTTTAGGTAGTTCTGGATTAATGACTTCCTTTGATCCAGTAGTACTAGTAGCTGACTGTTCCAACCCTTTTTTTTCTAGCATTTGCTACTTCCTAATAATGACTGCCACCAAGTTTCGTTATCTAGATACCAATTTAAGGTTTTTTCAAACCCAGTTTCAAAACTCTCTGCTGGTACATAGCCAAGCTCATTATTTGTTTTTGTAGCATCAATCGCATAGCGTCGATCGTGCCCTGCACGGTCTTCAACATAGGTAATTAGTTGCTCAACGTTAGTTTCTATAGCCGATTTTGCATTCGGGAAACGCTTTGCAAGTTCTGGGTTGTTTGCAAACTTTTCGCCCATTACTTTACATACCAATTTAACTATATCTATGTTGGCCCATTCGTTATTGCCACCAATGTTGTAGTTTTCACCAATGCGGCCTTTTTTAAGTACTAGCTCTATACCACGGGCGTGATCTTCTACGTATAACCAGTCACGTATTTGCTGGCCGTCGCCATACACTGGTAGTGGTTTATCGTTTAAAATATTAGTAACAATTAAAGGAATTAACTTTTCAGGAAAGTGGTACGGCCCATAGTTGTTTGAGCAATTAGACGTTGTTACCTCAAGCCCATATGTATGGTGATACGCGCGTACTAAATGATCGCTCGCCGCTTTTGATGCAGAATATGGTGAGTTTGGTGCATAAGCAGTTTCTTCGGTAAATGCAGGGTCTGTTGCGCTAAGCGTGCCATATACCTCATCGGTACTTACATGATGAAAACGATGCGCTAATGGCTCATTACTCGTAGCTTTTGGCTCGTCTATCCACTTTTTTTTAGCTGCTTTTAATAAACTGTATGTACCTAGTATATTTGTTTCTATAAAGGCATCTGGCCCGGTTATTGAGCGGTCAACATGTGACTCGGCAGCAAAGTGCACTATGGTGTTTAACTGGTGAGTGTCTATTAGGCTTTCTATTAATGCAGTATCGCAAATATCGCCGTGCACAAAGGTCATATTTGGGTTGTTTTCTACTAGGTCTAGGTTTGCTTTATTGCCTGCGTAGGTTAGTGCATCTAGTACAATTACTTTATCTTGCGGGTGGTTTGCTAACCAATAGTGTACAAAATTGGCACCTATAAACCCTGCGCCACCGGTTACTAATAGATTTTTTACTGTCATTTTTTATTCCATTTTATCTGGTTCTACAGTCCTACTTAATCATTACAAGTAGTAAGTTGCAAAACTACAAATTATTCAAAAACATTTACTTTACTCGCCTAAAAAGTAAGGTTTATAACTCATTCAAAAAACATTCCAGTACAGAGGCGCTTCGCGCTGCACTGAGAAAGATCTTCTCCTTCTCTTCTCTGTGTTCTCTGTGGTGATAATAATTTCTTAATCTCTTGAATGGGCTTAAACCAAAACAATTTTACCACCGAGAGCACAGAGGCGCTGCGCGCTGCACTGAGAAGTTACTAACGCCAGCAAGCTGCGCGTCTACAAGTAACTATTGCTTCTCTTTCTCTTCTTTGTGTTCTCTGTGGTAATAACAATCTCGTAATCACTTTATGCATTTAGCCCAAAACAATTTGACCACCGAGAGCACAGAGGCGCTTCGCGCTGCACTGAGAAAGATCTTCTCCTTCTCTTCTCCGTGTTCTCTGTGGTGATAATAATCTCTTAATAACTTTATGCGTTTAGCCCAAAACAATTTGACCACCGAGAGCACAGAGGCGCTTCGCGCTGCACTGAGAAAGATCTTCTCCTTCTCTTCTACGTGTTCTCTGTGGTGATAATAATCTCTTAATCACTTTATGCGTTTAACCCAAAACAATTTGACCACCGAGAGCACAGAGGCGCTTCGCGCTGCATAGAGGAAAAGCTCTTCTCCTTTTCTTCTCCGTGTCCTCTGTGGTAATAAAATCTCTTTCATCGCTTATTTAAAAACAAATCTACCACCGAGAGCACAGAGGCGCCGCGCGCTACACCGATAAGCTTTTAATAACGCGTCTACGGGTTAAATTTTTAGCGCTAGTTCATCTAACATATCACTTAACTGTGAACGCCAATGTATTGTTTGCACGCCACTCAACTGTTCTGCTTGCGCTTTATTTAACACGCTAAACGCGGGGCGCTTTGCCGGTGTAGGGTAGCTAGTTGCCGGTATAGGGCGTATTGGTATTGCTTTACTTAACAGCCCCTTTTCTATAGCAAGCTCTTGTATTGCTACAGCAAAGTCAAACCATGATGCTACACCTGCATCAGTCCAATTTAAAATTGTTGTTTTATTGCTATTTAGTGTTGAATTTATACCGCTTTTTTGATTTTGTTGAGTAGCTAATGCCCATAACATATTAGCAAGCCCTGCAGCCCACGTTGGTGTACCCACTTGGTCTGCTACTATACCTAATTGCTGTTTTTGTTGCATTAAATTCAACATACTTTTGACAAAGTTCCCACCAAAAACAGAGTACACCCACGCAGTGCGCACAATTATAGCTTGGCTGCCTAAAAGATTGCTCACAGCTTGCTCGCCCGCTAATTTAGATGCACCGTACACACTTAACGGGTTGGTTATGTCGTTTGCTTCGTAGGGGGTGGTTTTTGTTCCATCAAACACAAAATCGGTTGATATATGAATTAATTTAGCACCAATTGTTTTACACACAGTCGCTAAATTAGCAGCGCCCTGCTCGTTTACAGCATAGGCTTGTTTTATATCGGCTTCGGCTTTGTCTACCGCCGTATAGGCTGCTGCGTTAATCACCACATCTGGTGAGTGTGTAATTAACACCTCGTTTAACGCAGCCATATTGGTTACATCTAATTCTTTACTGCTAAATAACTCAAGCTCTACATTGCTAGGGCATAGTTTGGCAAGCTCATTACCTAACTGGCCATTTTTACCTGTTACTAATACTTTCATGCTTTGCTAACTTTTATTTATTAAACGTAGGTGCATTATTAAATGCAAGGCCAGCTTCATCTTTTGCTGAAAGCAGAGGCGCTTTACCATTTACTAGAGGCCAATCTATCTTAAGCGTTGGGTCGTCCCACTTAATTGACACCTCGGCATTTGGGTTATATACATCGGTACACTTATATACAAATTCAGCGCTTTCAGTGGTTACATAAAAGCCGTGAGCAAACCCCTCTGGCACCCAAAGCTGACGTTTATTTTCAGCAGACAGCATTACCCCTACCCATTGCCCAAAGGTAGGCGAGCTTTTGCGCATATCTACCGCTACGTCAAACACTTCGCCTTGGGTAACACGTACTAGCTTACCTTGGGTATTTTGTGTTTGGTAGTGTAAGCCACGCAGTATGCCATGCGCCGATTTACTGTGGTTTTCTTGCACAAAGGTGCGCTCGCCGCAGTGCTGGTTAAAAAGCGATGTGCGAAAGGTTTCCATAAAAAAGCCGCGTTCGTCACCAAATACTTGCGGCTCTATTATTTTTACCTCGGGGATTTTTGTTTCAATAAATTTCATTATTAACCCTATTAAAATACAGTTTGATCTAAAAGCCCCAGTAGGTACTTACCATAGCCCGACTTTTTAAGCGGTTTAGCTAACCTTTTAAGTTGCTCTGCATTTATGTAACCCATGCGGTAAGCTATTTCTTCTGGGCAATTAATTTTTAAGCCTTGGCGTTTTTCTATTGCACGAATAAAATTAGCTGCATCAAGTAGGTCATCTAATGTACCGGTATCAAGCCACGCAGTGCCGCGCCCCATAATTTCTACGTTTAGCTCTTTTTTGGCTAGGTACTGCTCTATTACATCGGTAATTTCTAGCTCACCGCGTACCGACGGCTTTACATTTTTTGCAAATTCAACCACGCGGTTATCAAAAAAGTATAGTCCTGGCACTGCATAATTTGATTTAGGTTTAGCTGGCTTTTCTTCAATTGATATTGCTTTACCGTTTGTATCAAACTCCACTACACCATATGACTCTGGGTTAGCGACATGGTAACCAAACACCGTGGCGCCATTTTCACAGCTAGTCGCATTTTGTAACGATACCGATAAGTCGTGGCCATAAAATAAATTGTCGCCTAATACTAAGGCAGCACTTTGGCCTTGTAAAAAGTCTTCGGCTAATAAAAATGCTTGCGCTAGGCCATCGGGGCTAGGTTGCTCTACGTATTCAAAGCTAATACCCCACGCACTGCCATCACCCAGTAGCTCTTTAAAGCGTGGCAGCTCGGTAGGGGTCGCAATAATTAAAATTTCGGTTATGCCAGCAACCATTAAGGTGGATACGGGGTAAAAAATCATTGGCTTATCGTATACAGGCATTAATTGCTTACTTACTACCTTTGTAAGTGGGTATAAGCGCGTGCCAGAGCCCCCCGCTAAAATAATACCTTTGCGAGACGACTTTTGTTTTGGAGCAGTTACTATGTTCATGATGTATCCGGTTTATTTACTTAGTAATTAAGTTTTTGCTAAGCCTACTCCCTTATAGCTTAACGTTATCTGAGTTCTTTTACTGTTGCTAAAATTATTTTACCAATACCAAAAAGCATAAGCTGTAATACTGCAAACAGTAAAATATTGTATAGCGTTTTAGGGTATTGATTATCTTGCGGTAGTGTAGGTGCCTCTACCACTATTAGGTATTTTAATTGGCGGTACGCCTCTATACGCGCTTTATCAAGCGATACCTCTGATGCTGTATAGCCTTTTATAGCCAGCTCAAGCTCTATTTTTAAATCCGAAAACTGCGCTAACACTTCGCTTACTGCAGTATCGTTTGTATTTAAAGGTTTAGCTGTTGCTGAATTACTACCTGTACCTTGCTGTTGCGAAAGTCTTTCTCGCTCAAGCTCTAATTGTATTTTTAATGCGCTAAGCTCGGCCTCTAGCATAACCACTTGAGGTGCTTTTTCGGTCATGGTTGAGCGCAGCCCTTTTAGTTGTGCACTTTTAGTGGCTATTTCGCTTTCTAACCCATATGTAATTTGCTGTAATGCTGCGCCTTCTGCCTCAGGGTCTAGTAAGTTGTTTTTTTGCTGAAAGGCTAAAATTTTACTTTGTGCGTTACGTAGGCGCTGCTCTACTTTAGTATGTTCTGTTTTTATAAATTTAAGCTGCGCATCTGCCAATTGGTGACCTATAGAGTTTATGTACCACTCTGCGCGGTTTACTATGGTTTGCGTTAATTGCTTTGCATACTCTGGTGTAAAACCCTGCACCAGTATTTTAATTACACCCGAATCTTCGTCAATTTCAATTGTGGTGTGCTCTTGGTAATATTTAAGTAAATCTTCAATACTTGCACTAGCACTTAATCGTGAAAAAATATCACCGCCTTCGTAATAGTGCTGCTTTATATTACTGTGGGCTTGTAAGTAGTTAAGCATGTCTTCTGAATGAATGTATGCTTTGGCTATTTCGGTATCGGCAGTCGAGCTAGAAGCAACCCCTAAACCACTTAGTATCGCCATAGAAGGGTCCATGGTTGCCATGCCATCAGGTTGCTGAATAATAAGCTGCGCTCTGCTTTCATACCGTGGTGCAGCCCACACAAGCTGATAAAACGCAAATAATATAAATGGCACTAACAATAGTACAAACCATGGTTGAGTGTATGTTTTAAAGTGTGGTTTTTTGCTTAACTCTGCATAAAAACTTTGTGCTTTTATAATATGTTTATTCTTATATAAATTATCAGCACTATTTTTTTCTGTAGATGAGCTTGTTTGTGTTTGCTTTGCCTTATTTGCTATTTTTGCAGAAAGGCGCTCAAGTTCTTTATTTATTTTCTCGCTTTGGGGTTTTAAGTTGCGGGCACGTTGCATAATTCGGCGAGCTAAATATATGTCGTTTGGCTCTACTTGTTTAGCAAGGCCAATTAATTTTTCGCCATCATCCCAAATAGCTTTATCGGTTTTTAAACCAATATCTTGAAAACGTTGTTCTATTTTATCTACCGCTTGTTGACTCATAATTATAATGCCTGGTAATGAGCAATTCCTTGCTCTAAATCGTTGTAAAAAGTGAGTTCGCCTTTATGGAGCACAATCGCACTGTCGCAAAAATGCCTTAATTCGTCCATTTCGTGGCTTACCATAATAACATTAGCGCTTTTACTTTTTTGGGTAAGCGCTTGGCGTGTTTTGTTTCTAAAATTAGCATCACCTACCGATGTAACCTCATCAATTAGGTATACGTCAAAGTCGATACCTATTGAACATGCAAATGCTAAGCGGGGTTTCATACCACTTGAGTACGTATTTACAGGTAGGTCAAATTTAGGGCCTAGCTCGGCAAATTGGCGCACCCTGCGAACATATAGGTCTAAATCGGCCACACCGTTGATCATGCCAATAAACCGAGCGTTCTCAGCGCCACTCATTTGCGGGTGAATACCTGTTGTAAGTGCTACCGGCCACGAAAGGTGTAAGTCGGTAATAATTTCGCCTTTATTAGGGTATTCGCTACCGGCTAACATTTTAAATAGTGTTGATTTACCCGCACCGTTTGAGCCTAAAATAGCAATATTGTGGCCACTAGGTATTTCAAAGGTTACGTTTTTAAAAATGTACTGGTTACCCAAAGTTGATGGGTAATACTTAGTTACATTACTTAGCTTAATCATTATTTAGCCTTATATCCGTCATCGGCTAATTGCCTGCTTCCACGACACATGGTAGATCGCCAATGCAAAAAAAAGTAACATTAAAACAGATACAAATAAGTAAAACTCACTTACCGCCTCAACGTTATAAGTAGAATAAGCAGCGTGGCGCGAAAGCTCTATTGCATGCAAAATAGGGTTCCAGTCTAAATAGGGCCAATATTCTTTTGGCACGTCTTGCAGTGAAAAAAACACTCCCGATATAAAAAATAAAGGGCGCGTTAAAACGGACTTAACTTTACCTATTTCGGGTATATAACATTGAGCTATAGCAAACAACATACCTAGCGACAACCCTATAATCCACACGCCAATAATATTTAAAAGAAGGTAAAGAGGATCATCAAGTCTAAAGTCAATATTTAAAAAATACATTATTAATATTAATAAAAAAAACACAGCAATTTTTACAAACAAGTAAAACCCGGCAACAGCTATAACACTACTAATAGGTTGTACTTGCCTAAAGGCAAATAAAGCTTTGTTTTTTTTAAAGGAGTTAGACACGTTCATGAGAGTATCTAAAAATAGCTGAATAAGCAGCATCCCATACATCATAAATTCAAATGTAGGCACTGTATGTGATTCACTACCGGCTATCATGCCCCGCAAGTAAGACAGCAAAAAAATAAAACTGAGCGGTTGAAAAACCGCCCAGGCTAATCCCAGCCTGTCGTTAAAACCTGTGCGTATTTCGCGTACAAACAGGGCAAATATAACATCACGCCATATTGCCCAGTTATTGCGTTTAATTACTGCAGTCATTGATTAGGTAGCTACATTTGCTGCAATAGCAATTTGATAAATAATTTGGGTAATATCTTTAACCGATTGCATTAGCTTAGTATCTACTTTAGGGAGCACTAAAATTTGGTCGCCCGCTTTTAGTGGTCCTGTGGCATCAAGGTCTATCATGCCATTAGGGTGAATTACCATTATTTGTTCATAGTTGGCTCGCTCGCTGTAGCCACCGGCCCACGCAACATAATCTTTAATTGTAGCTTGCTCGTTATAAACTAATGACTGTGGCATTAGTACCTCACCACTTACATGTACTAAATCGGTTTTTGCAGGTATATGAATAATATCCCCTTGCTCTAAGCGAACATTAGCCACTTTGCCACCATCAGAAATAACAACTTTACCTAATGGCACAGCTTTACGCGCTCGCTCGGTAAATTCCAATATCATTCGGCCTTCTTCAGCTCTTATTTTTGCTTCACCGTCTGATGATGCTGGCGCCGTAAATATACTACGTTCTAGCCTATCGAGAGATTGCTCAATCATTTCTTTTTGTTTAGCAGCCACACTTTTACGCTGAATATAAATCGACTGATAATCTGCAAGCTCGTTGTTAATTTCTATATTTGCAAGCAAATCGTGTAAGCGAGTGTCTTTTTTAACGGCATAGTAAGAAGGCCCTAAATAACTACCTGTGAGTTGTATATCAAGTACTTGAGCACGTATATCGTCATTAAAGATTAAACGATCACCATCTTTTAAAGTAAACGTTTTAAATTCACCATAGGGTAAGTACACCGAAAAGGGGCCATCAACCCTATCACCTACAATACCTACATGGCTTACTTTGCTCAAAGGAAGCGCAAAGTTAGCGAGTTGGGTACCGGTTGCTTGGGCATTTTTAAATTCGAACCTAAATGGGGCGCGTACACTTCCTGATACTACAACTGTTGCTTTTTGACGCTCGACCAATATTACATCGTTATCTTTAAAGTTAAATTTAGGCAGATAACCTTTTAAGATAAAATCGTATAAATCTATGTCTTGGATTACTTTATTGTCTCGTAGTACTTTTATGCTGCGGTAACTACCACGCTCTGAGTCTATACCGCCTGCACGTTTAAGGTAATATAATATGCTGTCTGATGCGATACCGGCATATTGCCCTGGGCGTGCAACACTGCCGCTTATGTATACACTTACCGGCGTTGCGGTAAGTAAATTTACGTATATTTCGACACTTTTTTTGTAAACCTGCTTAATTTTGTTGGTAACGTAACTATTAAGCTGACTCGCTTTTACATCGGCAACATGCACCGGGCCAATATTAGTTATGAATAAATTACCTTGGTTATCGACCGTGATAACTTCAGACTGGTTAATTGCACCCCATAACCATATTGATACTTTATCGCCCGGGGCTATTGTATAGTCATCATTTAATCCGTCTTGACGCTCACTTTCGTAACCGCCTGCAAATAAATTTGCGCCATAGGGGGGTGGCAAACCAGCCTCAGCTGAAGGTAACAGCTGCGAAGCAGACATTTCGCCTGGTAATAATGTGCCTGAGCGGTTTGCTTTGTTATAAGTGCCATTTTCAAGTGATGCATTTGAAGCATTTGCTTGTGCAGCCCCTGCTTGCTCTAACTGGTTAAGCGATACCGCTTGTGCTGCACTTGCCTGACTACTAAGCATTGCAATAGTTGCAAAAATTATTACCGTGCTTATGAGTCGATGACTGTAGTTTAATATGTTCATATTATTTAAACTCCAAAGCTTATGTGGCTATTTTTGTTATCGCTTACTTGAGGAGTAACTGACCATTGGTTTGAAGCTTGGTCTTTACATACTGTTCTGCGCTCTTTTTTAACTTTATTATTTTCGTTGCTTAAATAAAGTGCACGGCACTCCAATCCTAGAGCCGATGTGTATTTTTTTCCTAACGAAAATAGCACGCCTTTATAAATACTGGCATAGCCTTGAGGACGGGTTTGTAATGCCTCATTAAGTGCCGGCGGAAGTGTTAGGTTAGTTGGTTGTGATTGTATCGGCTTGTCAATTAAAGCAACAGATGCCTTAATAACTGGAGGTGACGAAGCACAGCCAAGCATAAAAACGATTGGTGAAAACAATATGATTAAACTATTTTTTTTCATATTAAAATTTTAATCCTTTGGGGGGGAACTAGAACCTAGTAACTTTAATTTTGACTTAAAATAACTTTATAACGTAGTACTAATAAGTAATACGACAGAGTTATTTATAGAATCCGTTCTTGAACTAAGCATATCTTAGCTACGATACCAACAAAGCCAATTATACTTATATTAGCCGTCTATATCTAGCCTTCCCCAAAATTCAAATAACACGTGCACTAGGTTACCGATACATCAAAAAAACGTTTAAAGTGAGTCACAGCATAATGAGGTGTGAGGTTCGGCATAAGTACAGTAATAAATAGGCAGGGTGTGCAAGCGCACGCGCTGTGAAAACTTGAGACCAAAAAGTACCCTGGTTGCAAACAAAATGAAATGGTCTTTAATAAGTTGCGAGAAGCGACTTAATTTAGTCAGTGGTGAACCTAGGACTTGAATTTGCGACAGTTTTAACCCTTTCGATTAAAACTGTCACTGTTAAACTAAAGCCTTTAGCTGCTTACTTACAACAATTTTTAATTAAAAATGTGCTGCTAATAAGGTTACTTTTACTTGTAGTCTTCAATTAAGCTTTCAATAATTCGCTGACTTGATAAACCATCTCCGTATGGGTTATGAGCAACACTCATTGTTTCATACAATTCGGGGTTTTCAATCAGTTCACTTACTGTGTTTATTATTTTATCAACCTCAGTACCAACAAGTTTTACGGTGCCTGCAGCAACGGCCTCAGGCCGCTCCGTTGTATCTCGCATTACTAATACGGGCTTACCTAAGCTAGGTGCTTCTTCTTGAACGCCACCAGAGTCAGTTAAAATTAAGTACGATTTATCCATTAAAAATACAAATGGGAGGTAGTCTTGCGGCTCTATTAGCTTAACATTTTCTTTATCTGCTAAAAGTCTATTTACAGGCTCTTGCACATTTGGGTTTAAGTGCACTGGGTAAACAAAGTTAAAGTTAGGGTATTTAGTTGCAAGTTGTGAGATAGATTCACAAATGCGCTCAAATCCTCCGCCAAAGCTTTCACGGCGGTGTCCTGTAATTAAAATAAATGGTTTAGCTATTATTTGTGAAAACTGAGCGTTCATTTGTTGCTGTATATGACTTTGCGGTAGTACATCTTGCTTTACTTTTAATAAAGCATCTATAACGGTATTACCCGTAATTGTTATAGCTTCACTTTTAATGTGTTCCCGCAGCAGGTTATCGGCAGAAGCCTGAGTTGGCGCAAAATGTTTTGCCGTGAGCACACTCGTTAAAGTTCGGTTAGCTTCCTCTGGCCATGGGCTGTATAAGTCACCTGTGCGTAAGCCAGCTTCAACATGCCCTATCTTTGCTTGTTTATAAAAAGCAGCCATTGACGCTGCAAAAGTAGTTGTTGTATCCCCGTGTACTAAAACCCAATCAGGCTTAAACTCGTCAAGAACATCACGTAAACCTAGCAATATTTTACTGGTGATATCGTATAGATCTTGACCTGATTTCATTATATTTAGATCATAGTCTGGTTTTATTTCAAATAGCGCTAGTACTTGGTCAAGCATTTCTCGGTGCTGAGCAGTTACACATACTTTAGACTCTATAGTGGGTTCTTGTGCTAAAGCTAACACCAAAGGTGCCATTTTAATAGCTTCCGGGCGAGTACCAAATACGGTTAAAACTTTCATGTGGTTTCCTAAATATCAACATGGGTCATCAAATGGCGATCATTGTTACAAGTTGTGCAATAAAATGCCTTTGATTAAATATCAATTTATGTAAGTAGAATAGCCTATTATGGTAGCCCAAAATAGCTGTTACATATGAGCTTGCGCGCATTCTACTATGAAGTTATTTAATTTAAAATGAACCCGAGTTATTAATGGCAAACTTTGCTATTTAAGCGCTAGGTAAGGTAAAATAAAACGCAATTCAAGGAAAATGCAGTGTAAGGAAAAAATGCAGTCTAAGATAATGAGCAACAGTGGACCATTGCCCGAAAAGCCGCTAGTAACAATTTACCTACCAACTAAAAATCGCTTAAATTTATTAAAACGCGCAGTGCTTTCTATTTTGAATCAAACCTACACCCGTATCGAGCTAATTGTTATTAATGACGGTTCAACAGATGGCACACAACAGTGGCTTGAAGCGCTAAGCCTTAATGAACCAAGGTTGGTAATAATTCAAGAAGTAAAAAGTATAGGTGCATGCGCCGCTCGTAATAAAGCGATTAACAAAGCAAGTGGCGTCTTTATAACGGGATTAGATGACGACGACGAATTTTTACCCATGCGCATTAAAACTTTTTTAGATAGTTACAATCCAAACGATTCTTTTATATCCCATGGTGTACTTTGGTATTATGGCCGCAAAGGTAAGGTAATTGATGCTCAAGCTCGAAGGCTTACTTTAGCCGACATGCTCAATTATAATTACGCTACTAATCAAGTTTTTACCGAAACATATAAACTTAGAGCTATTCAGGGATTTGATACTGCATTTAAAGCCTGCCAAGACTACGATACATGGACACGTTTAATTTTAAAGTTTGGCGATGCAAGAAAAATAGAAGGTTATTCTTACATTCAACACCAAGGGCATGAAGAGGAGCGCATAAGTACAATAAAAAACAAACTGCTCGGTTACTCTCAGTTTTATAAAAAGCATAGCCAATTAATGGGAAAAGAAAATAAAATAAACCAATCTTTTATGCGTGTTATTGCGAGTAAAAAAAGATACCCGCTGTTTCTTTATCTTATCCATTTGCAGGGCGGCTTTTTTATTAGAAAAACACGCTACCTCCTTTCAAGTAACTTTCCCTTTTTGGCTAAATTAAGAACTAAGGCTTTAAAATGATTGAAGCACTGATTTATGTAGTTGGCACTCATTCAACTGAAACTCAAGGTGGTATTAGCAGTGCGTTAAAAGCTTATGAAGAGGGGTTTAATAATTTAAACCAATCTTTTAAACGAATTAACACTCATAATGATCATAGAAATAGACTAGTTTACTTTTTTACCGCGTGGGTTAAATTAATGTGTCATTCGATAACACATTTAAGATCGCGCAGAGTCTATTGGTTACATTGCGGCCCTTGGTTTTCTATGTTGAGAAAGTTTATTATTGCTTTATCAGCTAGGTTACTCGGAGGCGAGGTTGTTATTCATTTTCACTCTCCGACCCTATATAAATATACAGAAAGTAAATGGGGCATGTTATTAATTAAATGTTTTCTTTTTCCTGCAAATAAAATAGTGGTCGTTACCCCATGGTGGGAAAAGCTATTACTAAAAAAAGGTATAAAAAAGAAAATATTGGTTGTAGCAAATCCGCTTTCATACAAGCTATTCAATTTTGCAAAGCAAAATAACAGTCATAAGAAACCGATTGGCAATGTCGTTAAGTTAGTCTCAATGGCACGGCTAATTGAGGGTAAAGGCATTGAATTAACAATAAAAACAGTCGCTTTATTACCTAATGTACATTTAAAAATAATTGGTGACGGACCTTTAAAGCATCAGCTTAAGCAACTTACTGAAAACCTCAACATACAATCGAGAGTAGAATTTTTAGGTTGGCTTGACGAAGAAGAAAAAAGCAGTGCGTTGATTGATAGCGATATATTTTGCTTACCATCAATATATGACTCATTTGGCGTGGTATTTATAGAAGCAATGAGTTTAAATTTACCTATCGTAGCATTTAACAACGGACCTGTTGCAGATATAGTAAAGCCTCATGTTGGCATTGTTATTAATAAATACGATGTAGAACACTTAAAAAGGGGCATTGAAAAAATAGCCACCAATTCAAGTGAATACTACTTAAATGGCAAACCCGAAGTTATTAATAATTACGACCCTACACTCTTAGCAAAGCAGGTTATTGAATACCTACTAAGAGCAAAATAATGTGCTTTACGGCTTTGCTAATTATCACTTTATTTGTAGCCAGCAAAACCGCTCTCGATTATAATATTATCGTATTTTAGTTGTAGTTAAAGCTTTGGAGTTTCTTTGAAAGACAAATCTATTACCCTAATAATTTATGGGCGTGGCGGACATAAAGAGCAAATGAAAAGGCTTTTATCTTTGATGAAGTCTCATGCTGACTTCGATTTCATATCTATATCAGATACAGAGGATCACTTTGACTCTCTAAAGCATTTTCGCTGCTCTGAACCACGAGACAAGTTTAGTGTTTGGAAAGCACCTTTTCAGTTAACTAACAATGCTATAACGACTTTAATGCAATGTGTAAGCATATTAAAAAACTTTAAAGTACAAGGATTGGTATCAACGGGCCCAGGAATGGTCGTTTTTCCTGCATTAATATTTAAATTACTTGGCAAAAAAGTTATTTTTTTAGAGTCATGGTCACGCTTTTACACCCCTTCATTAACAGGAAGAATTATGTATCATATTGCTGATACCTTTTATATTCAAAATGAAACGCTACAAAGCGCTTACCCTAAAGCCGTTTTTGCAGGTAGGTTATGAACATTTTTGTTACAGTGGGTAGCACCCGCTATGACTCACTATTTTATGAGATAGAAAAGGCCTTAAACGATAACCATAACGCTATTTTTCAAATAGCGGATGGTGAGTATACTCACCCAACAATAACAACTATTCGATTTGTTAAAAATATTAATGAGTACTATGAAAATGCTGATGTTGTTATTACCCATGCAGGCGCGGGCAGTGTATACACCCTTTTAGAAATGGGTAAAAAAGTGATTGTAGTGCAAAATACCGAACGAGTAGACGCACACCAGCAAGATCTGGTTAGGTTTGTAGAAGAAGAAAAATACGGTTTAGGCTGTTATGATGTTTCGCAAATTGCTGAAAAAGTAAAACAAATAGAACACTTTGAACCTATTACATACGTAAAGAATGAGTTTAATAAAGCTAAAGAGATATGTGAAGCTCTTCAGCTAATTTAGCAGCACTTACGCCAAGTTATTGTTTTATCAAAATATCCCGCTCTCTTAACGTCCAGTACCAATTGTTAAATAATGACTGCACAGCCAAAGATATAATTACTGGCGTTAATAGAGTTAAGTACCCTAATTCCAATGCGGCCAATATCATGATGATTGACACTGCGCCTGAAAAAACAATCGCCTTATAAAATGGAATGTGGTTTGTCGCAGCAATTAGGTTCATTGACAGCTGCCTGTTTACATCTAAAAACACCATGAGACTAAAAAAGGCGAGTACATAAATATTAGGAAGATTAGTTTTGGAGTTGATTAGACTTAGCAACTCAGGAACAATTATAAGAACAGATGCACACCCCAACAAACATGTGGTTAAACACACTAACCTCACTTTAAACTGTAGCTTTCTTACCTTAGAGAAGTCAGCATCTTGAATTGCCCTATTTAATATTGGGGTGACAACCGTCATGTATAATAAGCTAACCGAGGTGAGTATACCAAATAGATTGAGTGCTAAAGAGTAGCTTGCAGACTCTGAGGCTGAAAAATAGTACGCAACAATTAAAATAGTGGTTTTTGTTAATAAAAAATTCCCAAGAGACACAATCCCAATTCGCCCCGCGTTTGGTATTAATAAGCTAAGTGTTGTTTTTGTATCTTGCCAACTCGTTTTAACGTAGCCATAAAGCATTTTTAGCTTATTAATTTCGTAATTAGCGCATAAATAATAGGCTATAGCAGAGAGCAACCTAGCAACAGCTACAGCCATTAATGTGTAATCGTAAAATATTAATGTAATAGCAAAAACAAAAAACGCTAAGTTGCTAAAGCTAACAACCTTATAAATACTCGCCACATTGTTGGTACCAAAAAATAAGGCGTTATAAAGTAAGCAAAAAATATTTATTATTATTGCTAAGCTGTAAAATAACCATTCTAAGGAGATATCTAAGCCCGATTTAGCCGCTATAGAGCTTAAAAAGAAGAAGTAAGTAACGAGCAGTATTGCAGTGGTAATAATTGCAATAAAGAAAAAGACACATTTTGCGCTATTAATAATTTTAGAAAAAAGGAGGTAGTTAATGCTATTTTTATTAACTTCTTGACTAACCCCTACCTTAATAAGACTTTGTGCTCCAGATAATACGTAGTTGATTTGTCTTGAAAATGTAGTACTTAAACCAAAATCAAATACAACTATCAAAGCATAAAATGCAACAAAGACCATCCACAAAGAAAACTCAGCTTCAGTAAAACTCACCAAAGCAAAAGGCATAATAATCAAACTACTAGCAATACTAGATAATCGAGAAAAATATCCCCAAAATAGCGCCATTATTTTTTAATCTTGTCTAAAAATGCCAGCGCTGAGCCAACAAAAAAACTAGCAAACCAACTCAATTTAAAAAATTTAGACACCTTAAAATAAGCCTTGCAGGCTCCAAAGTAACCACTTCGATGAATTAAATAGCGCATGTAGTTGCTATAAAACTTTGTTTTATTAAGCCCTGCCGGGAGCTTAATTAAGTTATAGTTATTTAATACAACTTCAAACCTAAGTGCCATACCTTTAGGGTTTTTAATAGCTAGTGCGTTATAGTTATTAGTTAACCCGCCTGCTTGGTACTCTATTTCTTTAAATGCTAAATTAGTGCAATGATATTTATAATCTGCATCCAATAAAACAGTTACTACGGCTTCGGGCATAAACTTTTCATCTGGATAAACAGGAAAAGTTTTACCTTTAAGTAAAGACGTCCTGATAAAATCACAACGATCGCCTTTCATATTGTATTTATGAGCATTTTCTAAAAGTGTGGATTCTATCGGATCGTCAAAGAAACGTTGAGCGCTTGGTTCTTTAGTGGCCATATCTAAACATAAACCAATAATACCAGCGATATCTTTTCGCTCAGATAAAGGTGTCCAAATGCCTTTAACTTGTTTTAACGCACTTTCGACGAGAATGTCGTCCGAGTCTAAAATTAGCATTAGCTCGCCTTGCGCTTGCGCAAAAAATACATTCATACATGAGTGCTTGCCTTCGTTGGCTTTTTTTATATATTTGATATCAAGCTTAGCATCTGCTTTAACCATTGATATAAAAGCAGCTATATCATCAGTGCTCCCATCATCAACAATAAGCCACTCAAACGTTAGAGTTTCATCAATATTTAGCAGCAAGCTTGCATATAAACGAGGCAATAAGTGAGCTCGATTAAATACTGGTGTACAAATAGAAAAATCAACACTCATTAGTCTGCTTCCAACTTAGCCGTAAGCTCTTGAGTGGAAGTTTTGACTATATCTATATCAACCATAGATTTATGTGCATTAATTGCGAGCTTTTCAAATAAACTTCTATTTTCAGCCAACTCGCTAACTAACGCGCTATATTCATCCATATCATAAGGCTTAGCCATTAAACCCGTTTTGTTATGCTCGATAAATTCAGGTATTGCACACGTAGAAAAAGACACTGTAGGTAAACCTGAGGACATTGCTTCGCACATAGACACCCCTTGTGCATCCATACGTGTAACACCTAAATAAATACCTGCCTTTTGGTGCACTTTAGGTATTTCTATAGGCTGCAAAAAGCGAGAATTCAAGGTAAAGCGATCTGTGATATTTAAGCTCTTAGCGATATCTTTTATTTTTTCTTCGTCAGGGCCCATACCATAAAGGTCGGTTTGAATATTTGGTGGCATTCTTTTTGCAGTTTCAAGTACTAAATCCACAGCGTATTTACCACGATACGTTAGTGGTCTGATGCTCAATAATTTATCTCTATCAGCCCAACGATCAGTAAAATTAAAGTTAGTTGTGTCAATGCCGTTAGCAATCACAAGGGATTTTTTACTTAAATCTACCCCTGTGTTTTTAATTGCTTCATTTAGCATCCATTTAGATGGCGTTATAAATTTAACTGGAATGTCGGATTCAACAAACTCTGCAAGTGTGTTGATCATTCTTTTTATTAAGTAGTAATCTCGATATAACCAGCGTGCAATACTTTTAGGCGAACGCCAAGAGATATCATCTCGTCTATCGCTCCAAATTGTTTGTGCTTCAACACCGTGGATAAAAAACAAGGTCGGTATTTTATTATCCAAAATAAAGCGGTAAAGCACTCCCGCGTCTATCGTTTTGCTAAAACGGTGTAATAATAAATGTATCATTATACGCTCAGCATCTAACAGGTACTTAACGAGCTCATTAACGGGCCCTAAAACAACCGTTACACCATCAATGTTATATGATTGCGAACTCTCACTTGGAACTAATACAGTTACCCTATGACCCTGCGCAACATACTGTTTAGAGCGTGTATGCACAAACATATGGCTATAAGGGCTACTTTGAGATGGGTAACGCCCAGTGAGTATGACTAAATTCATATTATAAATATCCTAATGCTTTTTAAAGATAGTGCTTTAACTTAATAAACATTTTTATTACGACAAGCCCGTTGTGTTAATTAAAACAGGCAATATTTTAAATAGCGGCTCAATTTATATAATTTACGTAGTGGTATTAAATTGTATAAATAAAGCCAAATTGCATAAATTTATTTCACGTTAATGAACAAAGTAAGCTTTTCTACAAAATCGAATAGCGGAGTATTATACAACAAATAATGATAGCGCCACAAATTTGACTAGCTACTTTGATCTTTAATGTTTAAAGCCCCAAGCATAACCCCAACTAAAATACCTGCCGTACCTGACCCCCAAATATGCCCGCTTAATTGCGATAGCACTAAAAGGGTGAAACTTGCGAGTAAAATAAAAGGAGATAAAAAATTTATATTTTTAATTGTTTGTCTGTGTGCTTTAAAAAAAGTGTAGATGTAAAAACTTAAAACAGATAAAAACGTAAATATTCCATAAAAGTTGAATATATCAACTCCGTCTATCTCTGAAGTTGCAGAGCCGTCTGAACGCTTTAAGGATAACGCTTGACCTTGACCAAATAATTGCTCAAATAAACTGCTATGATGAACAACAGCATTAAAGCTGTCGGCAGCCATAATATCGCGTCCCGATAGTATAATCCCCAAGAATCCTGCTTTTTTATACAAAAAGACCATTCTGCCGTATAAACCTAAAGACTGTAGCAGCTCTACAACTAAAATTACGCCTACAACAATAATGATAATGACGGGCAAAAATATATTAATTTTTAGTAATGTGATGGAGTAAAGCTTTCGACGCTCATTTACTATTGGTACAAAAAATACAATTAACAAGGATGCTAAAATAGTCGTTTTAGTCGAAACAGTTAATCCGCATAAAACGGTAAATATGGAGAGTAATAAATACCATTTCTTACTCTTATAATTCCAGCACATATGAAGCATATAGGTAAATACGACTAAAAAAGCCCCACCTAATTCATTGCCAGCCATAATTAGCCCGGTCGAACCTGTTGTTTCTCCTTGACCAAAATCATAAGTGCTTTTGCCTAAACCCAACGCACCAATAATAAAGTTTATGCTTAAAATAACAAACCCATACTTTAAGATTTTATGGGTACTTGCTAATGCAAATTTGGGGTCGTTCTTATACCACTCTCGGTACAAGAAAAAGACACAAACGGGTGTCAAAACTTTTATCGCCGATGAAAAATCAATAATAAAAAAGTCTATTCGTGCATGTTCATAAAATTGATAAAGAGGGCCTGCGAAAATGAGGAAAATAAAAAAAAGTAAAATATTAAATTTAAATATATCCTGTTGGGCAATTAAGCCCAATATTAGAATTAGTAAAGGTACTTTATAAATAAGGGACGCTTTTATATCTATACCTAGGTATATGATAGAAAAACCCGAGAGCATATCTGTTAATAAGTACAGCGACATCATAGAAATGGCTAATTGAGACCAAAATTTGTGATAGCTCCCTATGGTAAGATCTCTCATTTAATTACCGTACAACTCGTCTCGCTTTTTGTTAATACCTAATATCAATGAAACTATGCATGCAAAAAAACCGCTAAAAATAAAACCAACAATACACAGTAGTGCCCTACTTGGTGCTGACTTTCCTTCAGGAACAATCACTTTACCAACAGTTTCAAACATGGTCTCATCTGTAGCTTGAGCTAATAAACTTGATTTGGTTTTTTCTGCAATCAAGTTATAAAATATTTCTTTTAATTCACTTAATTGCGTGTTTTGTGCTTTTTTAGAAAGTATTTCAATATACTTTTCACTTTCATTGATGGTTCTTTGCTGCCAAAAGTAATTGATATCTTTAACTAGTAGCTCCAACCATTCAGCGGCTAAATAAGGCGAGTAATATGTTAACGAAATTTTCACAATGCCCTTTTTAGACTCAAACTCAATATCAATATTTTTTTTAAGAAACTCATAAGCTTCCCAAGATGTTGGCTCAACAGCTTTACCTGGCGGCGCTTCTCTTACCCATACGCCATTTTCAACATCATAAAGCTCTGGGTTGTAGATTAATTGGTTGGTTTGTTCATCCCACTTTTCGGCGGCCATTAAAGGCGCCGTTAGGTTGTGGCGTTCTATAAAAGATTGCAAAAATGAACGTGACTTTAGCAACTCAATAGCCACTTCGGTTTTATTTTCACCGCCACCACCTAAACTCACACCAGCTAAGTTTGCGATACCACCAAACTGCCCTGCTAGTTTTGACAGTCCACCTGCAGAATCATCTGCTTTAGGCATATATATTCCCTTAGCTTCATATTCATTTGGTTTATTTATAGCGTAAAAAACAGTTGCTAAAGAGCAAATGATTGTAAACAAAATTATAAATAGTTTGTAGTTCCAGAGGATCTCGATTAGGTGAGATAACTTTATATCATCTGACTCATGAGCTTGATTTTGATCAGTCAAATTTATATCCATTTATTTAATTTTTAAGTATTGGGTGTATTTCGTAGCATATGTATTTAAGTACAATTACATGAAGCTGCACTTTAAATAGTCAAGCGGTAAGAAAGCGCTACTTTATATTTAAAAAGCGCCTAATTCTGACACTTATTCTCCATATTCTTAGCATAAAAAAATAATACAATACCGTGAGAAGAATAAAGGTATAAAACATGATGTATTCAGGCACGTTATAGGTATCACCTAACACACCGAACACTGCAAAAATCACCGAAATAAAGCAAATTACAGCTAAAGCCTGTCGGCTTGAAAAACCAAGACGCAAAAGTATATGATGCAAATGCTCTCGGTCAGGCTTAAAAGGTGATAAGCCCTTTTTTACACGCCTTAAAATAGTGGAGATTGCGTCAATAATAGGCACAGCAGCAAGCCAAAGCGCTGTTATTGGACTAAATGCACGTTCAGTTGACTGAGAGCCCTCTAATAGCAACCATACTACGGTGAAACCTATAACAGTACTGCCGGCGTCTCCCATAAAAATCTTAAAGCGCTGCCCTAAAGGAATGCCTAAATTCATTAAGATATAAGGGATAGTTGCCACAACAATAGCAGCACAAAACGCCATTAATTCGCTTTGCCCATTTAAATAAAACAAAACACCTAAAGAACTAAATGTGATTGTAGCTAATGCACCAAGTAAGCCATCAATACCATCAACCATGTTAAAGGCATTAATTGCCCCCACTACACAAATGACAGTCATAAAATAGCCAAAGTATGACAAATTAACATTTCCTCCGCCAAATATAGCGCCGACATTGGCAAGAAATAGCTCTCCAAACACCATCATTAAACCTGAAATCACAATCTGTAAAATCAAACGAAATCTGAAGCTTATATCATACAAATCGTCTAAAACACCGACAAAGAGCAGTACGCTTGCACAGCTTAAATACAGCATTGCAGATGATATTGTATTTGGGAAAATAAATAGATAAGAAAATACGACTATAAAAACAGCTAAGCCGCCAACAAGAGGAACAGAGCCATTATGATGCTTACGAGCATTAGGCTGATCGACTAAATTAATTAGAATTGCAAATTTTCGAAATGCGAAAAGGCTCATAAATGAGCAAATAAATAAAGCACAAGCTGTTAAAATCACAAAAAACAAACCTTAAACATCGTACGACTCCTGATTTTTCCTTAACGCCACTATAGATGCTTATAAAGTTAGCCATTTATTAAGCTATACCAACTTAAAATGTTCTAACAGTACATAAACTTCTCGTTTTCTACTCCATAGAGAACGCCTAAACGCAGTAAAATAAGCGTCGCAATAATATAAGAATTACCTCTATTATACAAGATTACATATACTTAAACTGCAAAACGTAAATATCATACGAGGCAGCACACAACATCTAACTAATGCGGCTTTGACGCTGCAGCTCAATTCGTATGTTATTTACAGCGTTCACCCATCATCCTAAATATTACTTTTTAGTCGAATAATTTTGAAACTTGGCACGTAATCAATCAATAATCTGTATAGCAGTACCAGCTTGGGCATCATAAAACTGGATGTATTTTAGTTGTATCCATTTTCGAACTTTTTAGTTTTGTAGTAACTGCCTACATTTTGCCATATTTTTTTAGGCTTTTAAAAGCCACCGCATCACAATAATTTTGCTATGCAAAAACACTTTGTAAATCGGGCGACATAAATACAGGCACTACTTGTTTAAAACAGCCATTAATAACTAGTGCCTCACCAGATATATAGCGACGACCTCTCGCAAAAAACGCTTCATAAAGCGTTACTTTATTATAATCGCAAAGATTTAGGCTATCGGTTTCAAGCTTAAAATCCTTGTACAAAGCGTCAAACTCGAACTCATAGAAATTGTTAAAATTACGCTTGAACTGTCTTGCAATAGGTCTATCTGCACTATTTTGCAGGTCATAACAATACCCATCTTGCATGTCACTTTGGCTTAAGATTAAGCGAGAATCAAGTCCCCCCCGACAGCGCAAGCGATCTTTTTTGCTTAGGTATAGATTCAATCAGTGACTTTATTTGGCTTGGTATTTGCTCAATCTGATTGCTGGTAGGTTTGATAAGATCATCCAAACTTTTCTTTGCAATAATTTCTCCATTTTGCAACGAGACAACACCGCCTGGCGGTATACAAACAACATCTTGATACTTGGTAGAAGTACCAAAGAGGTAGCGTCGTTTTTCTAAAATAGATTCATGCAAGTTAGAAGTAGTTAATGCAAAATTTTCTTTAATTGTTTGCAGTGTAGCTGAAATAACAACTTTACCTTGATGTTTATAAAGAAAATGAAGGCTTAGCCCCATTTTATCTATAAAAAAGTAATCATTTTTATCTAAAGTTAGAGCGTCCGAATAAACACCAAACTCGATACTTTCGATAGCCTGTAAACCTAACGCCTTAATATCATTCGACAAGTTTTCAAAATTATTAAGCTTGCCAGCATAAATGAACCAACCAGCAATCTGTATCGTGCCAGAAAAAAATAGATACTCAGATTTATGGACCACCGTAAGATTATCGCTTATCTTTGTTGAAAACAGAGACTCTTCAAAGGTTGATGAGATACTAGTGGACAAACATTAATGTAAAACCCTTTCATTTTTAATCCTGAACGTTTAAAAAAGGGCATGCATATTACAATGTCCACACAAAAAAGCGGAACTTAATATTGCAAGAATTTTTTTGTGTATAATAGCTTAATTACAAACACTCAAGACAAACCGCATAACGCTATAAACCATATACAAAGCTAGATATGTTTTAGGTTTGATGGATGTAAAAACCAAAAAAACCTAGCGAATATAATACCGCAGTGATATGAAACCCTATTTATTTTATTTCACTGAACACTTTTTCCCACATTTCCTTACTTTGCTGTTTATAAGTTACAGCTACCTTTTCTAATTCAAGCTTTTTGAACTCTAGATTATCTAAGCTACTTTCTAGTAATTGTTCAACGTCTTGTGTCGATATGCCTGAGGGCAGTAGTAGATCAGTCATTGCGTACTCTGAAAAAAGCTCTTGATATTTATGGCTCCAACCAGTAGCTATGCATGGGATTCCCTGCGACAAAGCACTTACACAGCCATGAAAACGTGAACTAATGATGAACTTACCACGCGCAATTATTGATTTAACTTGTATGGCCCCTTCTGGCTCTACTATTTGCACTTGTGTTGTTAAACTATTTGAAATTTCAGTGCATAGTTGTGCGTCATTCGCGCCACTGTGATTTAGGATTAGTACTTTTTCACCTAATGCGATGGCTTTATTAGCAAGAGAAGTTAAAGTAGCTATGTAATTATCACGCCACCATTGATCTTTATTTCTTTTACTTAGCATTTTAGAATTTGGAACTATAATTATGTAATCTTGGAAATGTGCAAATTCGTCACAAAGTGTAGGTTCTAGTAAATTAGTAAAATCAGGCGCTTGATGAACGTGTTTAGTATTTTCAAGTAATTCTGTGACGTGATTGAATGAAGGTATTTCACGCGCAAACACTAAACTTGCGTTAGAAAATGCTTTTTGAGCGTATTGCTTGTTTTTCTCTCGTGTGAATGGCCCTAACGACTGTGGCAAAAATATGTATTTTTTATTGTGTTTTTTTAGCCTAGCTACTTCATTAGCCACTTGGTGTATTATTACATCTGACCATTGATCTCCATAACTAAAGCCTGATGCATCGAGTACAACATTAACATCAGCTTCAGTAACAATACCAAAGCGATTTTTAAAGTAATGGCGAAGTTTCAGCGGCAAAAAGTAGAAGAGTTTATTAAAATCAAAAATATTTTTTCGTATATTTATTTTTTGATAAGCGCCTACCTTTGCTCTTTTTCTGTAAGGTGAGTATAAATTATGCGCTAAACAAATTTCGGCTTCAGGAACAGTTATAGCCAGTTGCTTTATGATTGCACAAAGCATTAACTCAGCCCCTTTGTTTACAAATTGAACGCCTTTAATTTCAATTAACATAATTTCCTTTTACCTAAAAGTTGCGAAGCATATACGGCAACCCTACTGCTTTCAACCTTTTATAGTCTTTTTTTATACGCTACAATAATCTGGCTTCAATTTAACTTCTGAGAAATCATGACTACCTCTTCAGGTGCAAAAAATAGTGCATTACTTATTCTAGAAAAATGTATTTTATTGGGTTTAAGCTTTTTAAATAGTGTACTTCTGGCACGTATAGCGGGTCCAGAAATATTTGGTCAATATACATACATATTATCGATGGCTGGGCTATTTTTACCTCTAAGTGTTATGGGGCTTAATAATATAGTTACTAAGTACATAGTAAAAAATCCTACTAACGCCCATTTCTATCTTAGAAGTGCGATTATTGTTCGCTTATTTGGTGCATTGCTTTCAATTATCTTAGGTATATTACTTATATTTTTTTTAAATAGTGAAAATAATATAAATATTCTTTTACTTATATTATTACAAAGCTTTAGTGCATTTTATGTAATTGAGTTTTATTTTTTAGGCAAACAACAAGTTAGTATACTTTTAAAAATCCGCCTACTAATTCTACTGATGTTAAATATTTTAAAATGTACTGCAATCTTAAACGGCGCACCTTTAAGTATACTAATTCTTTTGCAGGGGCTAGAGTATGTACTTATTGGTCTTAGTTACATATCGATTTATACCTTTGGGAAACACCATCACTTTATAAAGCGCGCAACCAATAAACAGAGCTACTTGGCACTTGCGCAAAAAGGAAAGTGGCTATTGTTTTCAGGAATTGCTGCGACTGTTTATCTAAAAATTGATCAAATCATGCTTGCCAATCTAATTGATAATCAAGCGGTAGCTTACTATGCTGCAGCAGCTAAATTATCTGAAGTATGGTATGTATTCCCTGTTTTAATTGCGAACGTATTTACGGCTCAGCTAAGCAAATTACGATTCAATAGTTACCCAAAATATCAGCAACTTTTACAACAGTTAATAAGCTTACTCGTTTTAAGTGCATTAGCACTGAGCATCTCTACATATTTTGTAGCGCCAATTATAATTAAATTAATATATGGTCAGGCGTACCAATCAAGCGCAGCAATACTCAGCATCCATATATTTGCAAGTATATTTATTTTTCAAAGAGCTGTTTTATCTAAATGGTTAATTATTGAAAAATTGTATAAATACAGCTTAATTTCAAGTCTATCTGGAGCTGCTGTTAATATTACGCTAAACGCTATTTTAATCCCGCACTATAGCGGTGTAGGCGCAGCCTGGGCAACAGTGATTTCGTACATGGTTGCTAGTTATGGTTTTTTGTTTTTTCAGCCAAAGACAAGGCGCTACGCCCTAATACTGCACCAGTCTATGATAAACTCCCCTGCAATTGTTAAATCATTATTACATCAACGATGTGCGAACAAAAAATGACTACATTCTTTAAAAAAAATATAAAACAGCTTATCAATAACCTAGGTTACGATATAAAGCTGCATCGCATAGGTAAATCACAGCAAGATCAACCAGGTTTTGTATTTATACACATACCTAAGTCAGGTGGCATTTCTATTGATTTAGCCATGCGCGAGCAGTTTGCAAAAGCGGGACAGCCAAGATTCAGCCGCGAAGGTGCAATTGAAATGAGCTTAGCTACTTTCAATCAAAAGGTTAATGATTTAGATAGTATTGCTAAATTTAGCGATCATCACGCGAAACAGTTAAGTGGGCTGCTAGCCTATTACCTATCCCAAGATTGGCAATATATAAGCGGCCACGTATGCAGTAATAAATATTTACTTGAGCAATACGGGCAACAAAAGAATTTTGTTACGGTTCTAAGAGAGCCTATATCAAGATTCATATCTAACTATATATATAATAAGTTAACCAACCCACTTCCTTTAATGGCCCCTAATAATATTAACTCTGACAATCTAATTGGCGAAGTAGATAGAATTTTAGAACATCGTAGAGGTTGGCAAATGGCTAATGTAATCAGTATGTGTATTACAGGGCGCTTTGCTAAAGATGAAACTGATGCGACTTACATGCAAACAGAGTTTTTAAATAATCTTGAAAAATTTAAAGTTGTAGGCTTTTTAGATGATTTAAATGGGTTTAGTGAACAAGTCAAAACAATCTCTAAAAAAGAGATTCTGATTGGCAATCACAATACAACAGATAGCTTTTTAGATGAGAAAAAACAGGAAGTAAAAAGCACCCTGCAAACGTATTTTAATGAGCCAAAAATAAAACAAAAAATCGAGCATTTGTGTCGTTTTGATACGCAAAATTATTTACGCGCAGAAGATAAGTACAAATAACCCTTAAGTAAGATCATCGCATGTTCTACTATTTTATTTCTGTATTAGTTGTGTAGTAATACTATTGATTTAAGGTCGTTAGTTGTGCAAAGAAAACCCTATAAATACCTGTTACATACTTCGTATATTATTGTTTTAAAATATTTATAAGGCAATTTAATGTTATTGCCTAATCGTTAGCTTGTATAATCTGGCTTCTTCAAATTAGATAAAGGTGGTTGTTTTGCAGTTTAGGAAAGATATAAATGGACTTAGGGCTTTAGCTGTTATCGCCGTTGTTTTGTACCATTTTAATGAATCTTGGATGTCTGGCGGGTTTGCCGGTGTTGATGTCTTTTTTGTTATTTCTGGTTTTTTAATGACCGCTATAATATTTAAAGGAATAGAGCAGCAAACTTTTTCTATTATTAAGTTTTATAAAGCCCGTGCAAATAGAATAATTCCACCGTTGGCCGTGCTATGTATAGCGCTATTAATTTTTGCTTGGTTTTTTGAGCTTAACTATTCTTTTTCCACTATTTCTAAACATATAATTTCTTCGTTAGGCTTTGTTTCAAATATAACCTATTGGAAAGAGTCTGGTTACTTTGACGCTGTATCCCATGAAAAGTGGCTATTACATTCGTGGTCACTCTCTGTCGAATGGCAATTTTATATACTTTACCCCTTAGTATTAGTTGCAATGAAAAAATTCATGCCTGTAAAAGTAATGAAAGCAAGTATTTTAGTTGCTACGGTTTTAAGCTTTATTTTATGCATTATTGCATCTAACAAATGGCCTACTGCTGCTTATTATTTATTGCCAGCAAGAGCGTGGGAAATGATGCTCGGTGGGTTAGCTTTTCTATACCCTTTGCAATTAAAGGTTGAGCGCAAGAAACTACTAGAATATTTTGGTTTATTGTTGGTGATCAGCAGTTACGTTTTGGTTTCAAAAGAAAGTATTTGGCCCGGTTACTTGGCATTGTTCCCTGCCCTTGGGACGTTTTTTATTATTATTGCTCATCGTGATGATAGCCGATTAATGAATAACGCTGTATTTCAAAAACTAGGTACATGGTCTTACTCTATTTATTTATGGCATTGGCCTTTAGTTGTTTTTATGAATGGCTATTTAATTTATAACACCAAAAATATTCTTTTATTGATACTGTTATCACTTTTGTTAGGTATGATCTCTTATAAATTAATAGAAAAGAAAATATCTGGCTACACCACTGCTGTATTACTGCTAACTACTTTAGGCGCTGCTTTTACCGTTAATATATATGATGGTAGCTTTGACCTGCGGGCAAAATCTCAAGGTCCAGACAATCAGTTTATAGAAACCTACAAAAATTATGAAATGGATCCCTCCGGTTTATTTTTAAAATGTAATGCTTCATACCGGATTCTTAAGACTAAAAAGCCCAACGTTGGAAATGATTGTATCAGCTCAGAGCAAGGTGGTATTTTTCTGTGGGGAGATTCACATATAGGATCAATTTCAACCGGTTTAAGAAAGTCTCTTGGGGATAGTATGCCCTTTAACCTGTTAACCTCCTCAGGTTGCGCTCCTTCTTTTGTACACCGCAAGAATGGCTTTGACCGCCATGATGTTGGTTGTGATTACTCTAACGATTTAGCATATCAGGTTGTTTTAGATAATAAACCTGAGATTGTAGTATTGGGACAACGAGGTTGGCACGAAAAAAACGATTGGGGAAATACAATTAAACAATTACATTCAATGGGTGTATTAAAAGTTGTAATAATAGGTCCTTTACCGCAATGGAAGCCTTCATTACCCGCCATTTATTTACAAAGGCATAAGGGTGAAGTCTTTATTTCAGACCCTAACTTTGATAAGAAAATTTTAAAAAGTAACGCTTATTTAAATGAGTTCCATGCGCAAAACAAAAACTTTATCTTCATAGATATGCTAAAAAACTTATGCTCTTACCGAGAGAGCAAACTTAACTGTAGAGCTAAAATCGATGATACATTGATAACATTTGACTATGGGCATTTAACAGTTGAGGGTTCTAACTTTGTAGCCGAAAATTACATTTACCCTAAAATTATCAATTAAAATCAGCCAGTTAAACTTTCAACCTTTATATACTATAAACTAAGGCGTTACTTAATGATTTGAGCAACGCCAATTTTCTAATTTATACCAATCCACTTAATTGAGTGATCTATTTTGAGGCTGGAAAAGCATGTTGATAATTAGGGGACGCAGGCCTTTACAGGTTAAAACTCGTTCAATCCAGGGCAATTAAATCGCGGCGCTAGGTTTGTAACCTAGTGGGCTCGATAACTGCTCCTGCGTTATTCTAGTGACTTACATCCTTGTAAGAATAAGTAAAAACCGAGCAAAGCTTTCGCGTCCCGCTCACGCCCCTTACCTACGTCATAGAAATAACCTAGAGGGCTGCGCATGTTTGGCATTTATGCTGCGTTATCGCCCATTTATGGGGAATAACCATACTACATAGACCCCGTATTGTTCAAAAACCAAACACAACACTGTAAATGCAACCATCATAGTTCAACACGCCCTAGGCAAAAAAGTTGCTATTTAGTTGTTCTCGGCAATTGCTACTGCATTGCTCTACCTTCTGTATCCATGCAGTCGTAAATGAGAATTTTTTAACGCGGTAGCGACGCGTTTAGCTCATAAAAATGATTAAATAACCTGAACTCTGGATAATAAATCTATCTCTAGCAGCTATTTTAAGTGCTAATTGCGTTGAATTTACTTGCAATAGGCTAAATAAAATATGCTAAAAACCTCGTAGCCAGAGTTTAGGTTAAGTATTATTACGATTGGTATTACTTGCTATATAAGACAGTAAAAACTAAAGGCTAAATGAATTAATAAGTTGCTGGTAATCAGATTTAATCTCACTTTCTACTTTTTCATTTCCGCTCACTGAAAAAGTGATTACTTGATTATTTTTTTTATCAAGTACTGCTAGGTTATGAATAATCTGCTTATTTCCACCTATATCACCTGTAAAGGTATACTCAAAATTGGGGTATTGACCCTTATAGGCAGCATCATCAGTGCCTACTTTAGTAAATTTTAAGTCTTTAAAGCCATGCTGCATCATGCCTTGTACTGCAGTATTAATAAAACCTTTCCATTCTTCTTGTGAGCCTGTGTACTGCTGACCTACCAAATGTTGGCATATCACATTACTCGCAATGTTGGCGCCTCTGTGTGTACGTACAGCAATATATTGCTTAAGCTTTAGCTCAACGCCTTGAGAAACATTCATGGTTTGTTCTTTTACTTGCGGGTCTGTATTAAAACTCACATCAAATTTGCAGCTATTGTCGCTGCTACTTGCTGATAATACTTTTGCATTTGACGCTTGTACATAAGCAGCATTCAAGTTTGCAAATGCTAGCGCACATAATAATAAACTTGTTTTTAATTTCATGGTTTCACCTTTTAAACACAAATACGAAAGACAAAAAACCCGGCCTAAGCCGGGTTTTTAACATATTGACTAAGCAATATTATTTTTGTTGTGAGCTAGATACTTCAGTACGACCTTGGTCGTTTTGGCTAACTGCGTATACGCCAACATCATTTTTGAATGCATCAAGGTTGAATGTAAGGCTTAACTTAGTAGATTGACCACCAAGACCAAATAACTCATCCATGTACTTCATAGATAGTTTTTCAACAGTGTCTGGGCGAAGGTTGAAGCCTAAGTCCATTGGACCGTACTCAACACCGTTGTTATCGATAGCAGTTACGATAACATCAACTTCACGATCGATTTCGTTTGCGAAGTGGATGAATGAGTTAGTGCTAGGTGCATTAATTGGCATGTATGGTACGTTTACGATAGTCGCATCAATAGTCCATTTACCTGCATCAACATCATTGTATAGTGGGTAACCACCAGTTGGGATAGCTTTTAAGTTGTTATCAGCATTGTAAAGTGTAACAGTTGCTTTAACATCACCAGTTACTGGGATTTCAGATGCTTGACGAGCATCAGGGTTAGCAGTGTCGTCTTCATTAGTAAATACTAATTGCTCATCAGCAGCAAGCTTAGTACCTTCAGCACCTGCAGCTGTAGCATAACGCATATCTACAGCAATTGTTTTACCTGCATCGTTAGTTACAAACGGCGCTCTAGCACCTAAAGTTCTGCCTACTGCTGGAACACTTACGTAATCGATAGCAGGACGAGAAATACCGTTAAAATCTTCAACGCCGTCAAAGTTACCAGTAAACTCTACTTTAATATCTGCACCTAAAAGTGCTAGACCCATAGTCTCGTCATTAGTAAGAGTGTACTCTAGCTCATCAGATTCAATTGAAGTAAAGTTAGTTTCTGACCAGTCAGTTTGATCAGTACGGCTGATGATACCGTCTAATTTTTCATCAATTTTAAAGCTAAACTGAGAAACTTCTTTAGCAAGCTCGCCAACACCAGTTTCGATTACTGAACCATCTGGCTTCTTCGAGATGTAGTTGATGTTCGATACACCAGCAATTGTAACTTCATCTTTAGATGGGCCAGCTGTAACAACATTACCCTGATCATCACGCTCTGCATCTAGTTGGTGTGCACCTAAAGTTACACGGAATGCTGAGTTTGCTGTAAGTGGGTTACCAAGGTTTACTTTGAAGCTAATTGCATCAGTTTCGCCTTTAGTTTGGTCACGATCAAAAACTTTTACGTCATCGAACGTGAAGCTACCAGTACCGTAGTTAAATGCTACGTCACCAGCATAAGCTGTACCGCCACCAACTGTTTGAATTACATCACCACCAAGTAAGTCGTTTACATCAACGTTTTTGTCGAAGTTAATAGTGATTACAGATGCTGATGGGTGATCTTTATCTACAACAACATCAAACACTACAGTTTGTTCTGTTGGGATAACGCCTAGTGCTGCACCTTCTTTAGAAAGGTTTAGTGCTTCGCTAGAAATAGTTGCAGCTTGTGCACCCATTGTACCCATGATAGCTGTTGCTAAAAGTGCTTTTTTGAATAATTTCATTTTGTTTCCGTTCTCCATAGTTCCATGAAACAGATGTATAACAAAGTTTGCAATACATCGAGATTTTATTGTTCTGACAGCAGGTTGCCAGATCAATGCAAATTTAAGGGCTTATTCAGGTTATGTCAAGTAAATTACCTAATATAGTGAATATTTTATGATTAAAATTAATACATAACATTAACCGCTTACTTACAAAAATAAAGCAGCAAATATATGTATTAAACCCTTATTTAAACTGTACAAATAGCCTAGCAGCTGCTCGTTTATATTAAACCAACGCCTTGTGACTATTTCATTACAGAATTCTTTTTAGCTACTCCATAATAAGTAGATATTCGCCTATTGAATATACACTTAAATGTGTAGTTTTTAATTTAAAAGCTAAAAGCCCAATACTCACTAAAATTGAGGTAGAGTAAAAAATTAAAAAGAAATATTTTCTAAACCTTTAAGAAAACTCCCTTTAACACGCTCCCAATCTTCGCTATTTTGGACAATTTTAGGCGTTACTAAAATTACTAATTCAGTTTTGTCTGAGCTACTTGTATCTGATCTAAACAAATGCCCAAACAATGGTAAGTCCCCAAAAAATGGTACTGACGACGCACCGTTAGATTTATTTTCGCTGATAAGGCCACCCAACATAACAGTTTGCCCATTCCCGGCTACAACCTCTGTACTTAACGTTCGTTCAAAAATTGATGGATTGCCAGCAACGCCTGAGCCATCTGTTGAAACATTAGAAATATTTTGTGAAATAGACATAATAACCGTGCCTTGCGCATTTATAGTTGGTGTTACCGTTAGATCAACACCTGTTTTTCTATAAGTTACTTCCGTGGTTTGACGATCACCGCTTATTGGATCGGTTGTAGTACTTCCTACCGTAGGTATATCATCACCCACACTTATATTTGCAGCCACACCATCACGCACAAGTAATGTAGGGCGAGATAACACATTAACAAGACCATCTGTCTGTGAAAGATTTACGCTAATATTCCCCGGCAAGCCTACAATTGAGTAGTTAAAGCCTTCTTCACCGTCAAAGCTAAAGCTTTCTGTACGACTAGACGCTTTTCCGCTCTCAATAGCAAATTGAACACCTTTAGAGAAAGCGCCAGTCAGTTTTACCTCAGCAATAACGACCTCCATCATTACTTGTTTAGGCATAATATCGAGCTGACGAATGATTGGCTGTAACTCTTGAAAGTGCTGCCCCGTGGAGTAAAAAATAAGGGCGTTAGCTCTGCTATCAACCACTAGGCGAACATTATCGCCTTCTATTGTTTGAACGCTATTGGCTTCGCCTCTATTACTATTAACAGTACTCGCGCTAGATGTTTCTGAGTTAGTAGATGAGACTCTAGGTGAGCTTGAGGTACTCCCCCCTAGCAAAGGTGCTAAGCTCTCACCTAAATCTGATGCTCTGGCATAGCGCGGATTGTAAATATAAAAACTTTGCTCTGCCCCTGCAACAGGTTTATCTAGTTGCTTTAACCAAAATGTAACTCGGTCAATAACTTCATCGCTACTAGCAAACACAACCACTTTACCTAAATGTTCTAGTGGTACAAATTTAACATTGGTTGAGCGTAACCCACCTTTAGAAACACTAATACCTTCTTGGGCAAGTATTTCTGATACTTTTTCGGTAAACGTTTCTGAATTTATGTATTCAAAGCTAAGAAGCGCGCTTGATTTGTTATACATAAATGGGCTGTCGAGTAAACCAATCAATGATAAAGATCGAATAACTTGTTCGCGCAAACCAACTATAGTTAGTAAGCCTTGGGATGCATCATAGTTTGTTTTTGCGTCAACTAGTTGGTTTATGATACTTCGTAAGCCTGCCTTCATATCATAAAGGATAGGAACAAGTTGGACAATTTCACCTGAAACGTTAGGTACAGAGTCTTCTGTTCTACCAAAACCAAATGCTTTATCCGTTTTAGTATTTGCGTTGTTAGTATGCAAAAAGAAAATACGATCATTTTTTACAATGTTAATATTATTCTGAGAAAGGATTTGTTGAGCCAGTAAAAATAGCTCTTTTGCAGGTATTTCTTGTTTTAGGTCCAAAGTTACAGGTGTAGCATTAGCTTTAACACTCGCTTCAAGTAGATATGAAACGTCTAGCAGCTCACCAAAGATATAATGAATAAAATCATTAAGTGGTAAAGCATTAACGGATACTTGAAAAGTTTTATTACTCTTTATGCTGTCAGATAAATCTAATTCTAAAGTTAAGCCTTGCTTAGTGCCCGATAAACGCGTCAGATACTCAACATTATTACCTTCGTGTTTATTTTCCGCCTTATTAACTTCCTCAGCTTGAACCTTAGCTTGTGGTTCATCAAGATAAGATGCGTTTACGGTGACACGCTCGGCCTGAACATGCGATTTAGGCTCCAACAATGCACAGCTAGTTAGCCCTAGCATTAACGGAAGTATAATTGTTGTTTTAAATAATCTATTCGACATGGTCACTACGTTCAAAAAGTTTAAATTTTATTAGTTCATCACCTTGAGATAAGGTAATAGCGGAAGCAGTTATTGCTTGAAGAACGACCCCTTCAGAAAGAGCCGCTCCTTCTTGTAACTCGATTAATTCTGAATTAACCGCTTTTAATAATACAAAGGGGTGTTTATCTTTTTTAAAAATCCCTAGTAACTGATAATTTTTTTCACCAATAGTAATTGTTGGATATGGTGGTTTATCAACCTTGTTATTTTTTGCTGCTTCTGGGGCCGGTTTTTTCTCTTCTTGCTCTTGCAAATAAGCCAACCATTCTTTTTCAACAGGTAAAATTTCCTGCTCTTTTACAGGGTTAATACTTTGTGAGGAAGTATACTTATGCTTTTTATCAGAAGAAGAATGCGCTGATAGCGAAAGACCGTCGAATAAAAGATATACCGTTAATAAGCATAAGAAGCCAATAAACCACTTCATAATGCAACCTCTTTTATGTTTTGCCACATTACTAAATTTATTTGAATAACCATATTGTTTCTTTTACTACCAGATACTTCTCTGCCGCCAAGAGAGTACTCAGAAATATTAATCACGGGTTTTTGGTGTTCAAATGTTCGTATAGCTTTTAATGCACACTCTGCATTGCCTTTATACCTTGCCTCTAATGTCCAACGAATTAGGCTTTGTTCTACTTTTGAACGACTTTTCCACCCTATGCTATCAATGTTGCAATTTGCATCAGATAATACTGATTCAACTTTTCCTTGTGCTAAAAGCTTAAACTCAGATTCCGAACTTGCAGGAAATAAATATGGTTGAAGCTGCAATAACTTAGAAGAGATTAATTTATCTTGTTCATCTATCTGCTCTTTGACTGAAAGCAAACCTGCAATTTTGTCTGCTTTTTTTTCCATTAACTGGATTTTACTCTGGGTATCAAGCCCATGCTGCCACAGTGGCTCTAAAATAAATTGGGTTATTATAAGAGCCAGAATAAGCAACAAGTAATGCTGGTATTTTATTATTTCATTTTTCATTGGTTGTCGCTAACTTTAACGTCATTACAAAGTAGTCTCTTTTTCCTGATTTTCTTACAGGGCCATTAAATTGCGCACTCGATAACTCTGGTAACTCACTTATTGCAGATAATACCGTTGACGCAGAATTAGCAAAGCCTCGTATCATTATTTCATTAGCGCCGCCTTTAAATTGCTGTATTTCCATACCGGCATTGATTGCCTCATATGCAATTTGAAAGTGACTTAGTACTCTTGGCACGCTTGTTAGTTCATTAGATACATCTGATACGTATCTGTTGGTTTCATCAATATGCTTTTGTTTGGCTAACAAAGTGGAGATTTGTTGATTTTTAGCACTAAGCTTTTCTTCTAAAGTATTATGCTGCAACATAAAGTAGCCATTCATAATCAAAATGAAGAGTGTTGCAGTAATCATTGGAGCCCAATAAATCGCGTGCAACATATTTAGGTTTACGCTTTTTGTGAAGTCGCTAGAGATTAACTTATTAAGCTTTGATAGAGGATAGTTTTTTAACGTGCTCAGTAACGCTTTACTATACTGGCTACTTTCTAATTGAACCCTTTTGGCATTATCAGATAAACCTACACTGAGAGAGAAAATATCTAGTGAGGAAACTAAACCTCTTTTATACGTGCTACGTGCTTTACCTTCAGCTTGCGCATAAAATAATACCCCCGCTGGCGTATTTAGTTCCATAGCGATACTTTCGCGCTCGTAACTATGTGCTATTAAATCAGTTTCGGGGATTAAAAAACTTTGCGAGAACCTCGTTGATATGAACTCATTGAACTCAATAGTTTTGACATCAAAGCCTTCTTGCTGCTCATTTTTCGAGTAGTTTGTTTTAGTTATTTTATTCTGTTTGTTGCTATTTTGAAGTTTTAATAACTCTTTCAATTCTTTTAACGAGATAGAAGGGTATGTTTGCCATGTCTCTGTATAATACTGCCTGGCAACTATAATAACTTTTGGTGTGTTCTGTATCTCAGAAAAGCCTTTATCTGTTAGTGAAAAAAGTGTTTCGTGGAAGTATGCAACATGGTGATTAAGCCAATCCTTAGATTTCAATTGTTGAATTAAATTATAACTTTTCATATTAATTCCATACTACATTCGTAATTACGACTGGACGAGTTAATGAACGGGCTCTCAGCTTAACAGTAAAGGTTTTTGTGGTTTTTTGTTGCTGATTTTTGGCTGTGAGGGTGATTCTGAGGTTATCACCAGTTAGAAAGCTTAGAAACTCATCTGAATCAATCCCTGTTTCATTGTAAAATACATGTCCATTAAGTTGCTTATTATTACGCAGTTCAATAAGTTTAGCTACCTTTGTATCGTTTTTAATGAAAGACTTTAGTATTTGCTCAGGAGAATGCGCAGGGTTAAAGCCGTTAACATTAGCAACTGTGAAATACTTATACCAATCTTCCTCGGGCAGTATGTCATGGTTTTTTATATAAAAAACTTCTTCAACAGATTGTAACAATCCATTTCTTGGGCCTGTTAGTCCCATTTTTTCGTAATAGGCGCGCTCTGCACCGTTATATTTTATATTATCGTCCTTATCAATCCAATCGGTTAATGAGGCTATAAATTGTTCGCTTAGATTTTTGTCCACTCCATATTGCACAAAAAAATCGTCTAAGGTTGACTTATTCACTTCGTTTAAACTAATTAAGCCATTTAAGTCTTGGATTTGCACACTAACATTGTCTAACGTAAAAGGCTTATTGTGAAAATTCCATTGTCTAACAATCTCATTTTCACTTTGTAAGTTTTTAATTCTAAACTCACTAAGTAAAGTATGAAGAATTTTTGATTCTGCATTTTCAATTTCAATTCTTTGATCTAAAGCTATTTTGATAGCGTCGGTAATAGCTACCTGGTCTTTGCTCGACTGTAATATGTAGATTCCTAAAATACTTAATATCATCGCAATAATAAGTACCTGTATTAATGCAATCCCGCGCTGTAGAAACATTAGACTTCTTCTTGTAGATAGTCGGCTAAAACACTGGAAGCTTGCGTAGGAAGTGAAATTAAAAATCTACTTTGCTCTCCTTCTTTAGCTTTTATATTAATGTATACGCTCACTGGCAGTACTCTTCGCTCTTCCATAATATGTTGTTGATAAAAGCTTGGAGCCCCTTTTCTTTCGTCTTCATCGCCAATTATGTTGGTAAATACTTCTTGCAGGTTTTTCCAGCCATAATACTCAAATGATATATTTTGTAAGTTTTCGAGAAGTATTATTTGATGCTGCCATCTAATAGTATCTGATTGATTTAATAATAAATTACCTCTCATTGACGCTTCATTATAGGCAAGTGAATATGTATTTTCGTTTTGTAATATTTTAAACTCTACAACAGACGTTTCTTTAGTAAATAAAGGTGAAGTAGTAACAAATATCACTCGATTTTGGTCCCCCGAAAAATACTGTGCTGGTTCATTATTATCAGAGTTAACAATATATGGGAAAGTGGATTCAAAAACCCGAGAAATAGCATCAAATGCTAAAGTTTGCTGAGTTTGTTGCCAATAAAATTGAGTTCGCTTTTGCCACTTATCAGTAAATAGGCCATACCCATAATAGCCAGCAAACAGCACTAACATAAGCAAGGTCATTGCAAGCATTAACTCTATTAGTGTAAATCCTTTTTGTCCCTTTTTATTTACCATGTTGAAACCTCAAATGAAAAGCTTCTTTGTTTATCTCTTTGCTTGGCTGTGACTTGAACATCATATATGGAAAAACGAGGCTCGGGCGTATAGTCATCAAGCTCGCTGAAGGCAATTCGCTTAAAGGAGGTGCGATTCGCTTTCCATTCGTAACTAATATTAAAGAGTGTCATTGCGCCCTCTGCAACTTGAATATTTTTGCCGTTAACCTTTTCGCGTAGACTCGCTTTAATGGCACTAATTGCTGAGGTCGAAGTTTGGTAGTATTGCGAGTTTGAAACAGCTTTAGATGATGAAAGCATTGCGCTTTTAAAAATATCACTTATTAATGCTAAAGCCGAAAATAAAATAATTGCAGCAATAAGCACTTCTATTAATGTAAATCCTTTATCTTTGCTCATAGGGCTTAAACATTCCAATTATTTCATGCTCTTGTTCATTGCCATTTACGACTATTTTAAAATATTTAGGAAACACTGTTGAGCGTGTAGAAACCAGAAAACTAATATTTTGAAAGTGTAACTCTTTAAAATTAATGACTTTTGTTACACCATTAATTTCAATCGTTAAGGCGTTATCGTGTGTTTTTACGTGTATTGGATACCCTTGATAATAGGCTTTATAAGCCAGCATTTTAAAAATATGCTGAGTTTTTTCTATTTCGACCAATCGTTGTTGTTGGTTTACATTTTTGTTTAGTAAGGCTCCAGTCAGTCCCATTAACGTTGCTACAATGGCCATTACAACCATCAACTCGATTAGTGAGAAGCCTTTTTGTTTACTAAAAAGGGACATCATTTATAGAAACCATACTCATTAACATGGTTATCACTATGCCACCGACAAAGCCCCCCATAAAAATCAACATAATAGGTTCTAGCATAGTTGTTAATTTTTTTATAACGCTTTCAAGGTCAGCTTTACTGCGCTGGGCTATTTCAGAAAACACACGCGGTAAACGTCCAGTTTCCTCTCCAACTTTAATTATGGATAAAAAAAAGTCAGGAAAAATTCTTGTTTTAGCAAGTACTGCACTTAATAACTTACCAGACTTCAATTGCTTTAAAGCAAGCCTGGCATCACGTTTTAATTCTGGATGTTTGAGAGTATTCGCTGTCAATTCTAGTGTCGTATCTAGTTGTAGCCCAGCCTCCAGCATCATAGCCATCGACTGAGCAAACCGTATTCTTTCTGCCGTGAGTATAACTTTACCGATGCCAGGTAAGTGAGAAACCTTAACATAGAACCAATTTTTTACGTTCGGGCGCTTTAAAGCATACGCTAATCCAGTTATTACAGAAATGACACCTGAAATAATAATCACTTGATAATCAACAAAAAAGTTACTTACGTTAATGATCATTTGCGTGTACCAAGGTGCTTGGCTTAAGTCAGTAAAAATACCTGACATTTTTGGTACAATGAATGTAAGCACAAAATACACAGCCATGATACAAACAAAAAATATTACGCTTGGGTATGTAAGCGCTGTACTTATCTGACTGCGTAAGTCTTTTTGAAACTTTAAATCATTAGATAACCTATTCAATACCTCAGGTAAATTCCCTGAACTTTCACCTATTTTAAGTAAGTTGATGTATAAAGGCCCAAATAGATCTTCGTGCTCTGAAAATGCATCACTCAATGAAGCACCTTTTTTAAGTGCTGACGAGATTTGACTGAGTAAACGACTCAAAGCAGGGTGAGCATTGGCCTGTTTAATAATATCTATACCACGGTCTACTCTTATTCCACTTTCTAATAATAGTGATAGCTCGCTGGTAAAAAACTCTAGCTGATCCAGTGTGACCTTTTGCCCAAATAAACTAGCTAAACTGTTTTCTTTTGCTATCGCATTTATAGATAAAGCATTTAACCCCTGTTCTAGAAGCTTTGAATAAGCATCAGATTTACTATTAGCAGAAATAGCCCCTTGGTGCCTTGCCCCTTGACTATCTATAGCTTTGTATTCAAATTCCATTAGCCTGCTACTCTGAGAACTTCATCTATCGTTGTAACGCCGGTTATTACTTTATACAAACCATCTTGCATCAAATTACGACGCTTTAATTTCTGGTTATGTTCTTTGGCTTTACTTATAAATTGATCGTTTTTAGGTATTTGCTTTATTGTATCATCACAACTTAGATATTCATTTATTGCTATTCGGCCCTTAAAGCCAGTGTGATTACACTGTTCACAACCTACTGGTTGTTTAATATTTATCTCAATACCTGCATTAAGTGCAACTTCCTCTATAGGGTACTTATCAAATAGCGTTTGAGCTCCCTCAAGAGGAGTAGCGCAGTGCTGACATAACCTTCGGGCTAGACGCTGAGCAACTACCGACACTAACGCTGCATTTAACAAAAACTCTTCTACACCTAAATCTAATAATCGAGTATATGCACTAGCCGCATCATTCGTATGTACTGTACTAAATACAAGGTGACCTGTAAGAGCTGACTGAAGAGCTATACGTGCTGTTTCAGCGTCACGAATTTCACCCACCATTATTATGTCTGGGTCTTGGCGTACTATTGAGCGTAAACCTGCCGCGAAGTTAAATCCAATCTCATTATTTACTTGAACTTGGTTTACTCCCTCTAGTTGGTATTCTACAGGGTCTTCTAAGGTTATGATCTTTACATTTGGGCGATTTAGTTCATTTAAAAAAGTATATAACGTTGTCGTTTTACCTGAACCAGTTGGTCCTGTAAGTAAAATCACCCCTGTGGTTTTTTTTAAATCTTCTTGTATTAAATGCTGTGTGTCATTAGATAGTCCTAAAACCGACATGTCATAGCGTATTGATTCTTTGAGTAGGAAACGCAGAACAATACTTTCTCCATCATTTAAGGGAAGTGCCGAAACACGTATATCAAGCTCTTGGTTTGCTATCCGCATTTCTATTTTACCATCTTGTGGACGCCGCTTTTCAGCTATATCCATCCCTGATAGTATTTTTAATCGCGTGGTTATTGGCAATTGCATTTTGGGAGCTAACTTATCTACCTCATGCAAAACTCCATCTATTCGATAACGTACCCTAAAGTGCCCCTTATGTGGCTCTAGGTGCATATCAGACGCACCACGAGCTAATGCTTTAGTAATTAAAGAATTAAGTAAATTTACAGTCGGCGCTTCTGAGGCTAGCTCTCTTAATCTAGCCTCCTCGTCTCCGGTAAGCTCATCATCATCTATATTTGATTCTGTATGACTCTGAATTTCATAGAAGTAGGTCTGTAATTGTGACTCTGTAGCGACAAATATTTCAAAGTTAGTATCATATCGTTGAAGGTATTGCGCTAAATTTAAAGATAAAGGGTCTTTACATGCTAGCAACCAAACACCGTCAACTTCACCTATAAGTAAACAATCCAATGCTTTGAACTCTTGCAATGTAGAAAGCTCAGTGAAGTCAGGTAGTTGCCAGCTAGGGTATTTATCAGGTACGAACAGGGGATACCCTAAAAGCTGGCTATATAGTGGTGCTAAATCCTCTTCAGTTAAGCAACCCATATTTACCAAAATTTGCTCTAACCTACCGTCATATCGATTCTGGTAGGATTTCGCCTTATCCAAGTCAGCTTGTGTTATCTTAAACTGAGATGTTAATAGTTGCGCCAAATCTATCATTTGTGGACGATATCCGCACTTTCATCTGTACCACCTGGCTCACCACCCAGACCATAGCTCATAATGGTATAAAGTGAATCATTATCTCCTGGCGCTTTGTAAACGTAACTATTGCCCCAAGGATCTAGAGGAATGTCTTTAGGTAAATAAGGGCCGTCCCAATTTGGCTCATCGCTTTTTCTAAGCGCATCCAGCGTAGGTGGCACTGTCCCCATATCTAAACGGTAAGTATCTATTGCAGTTTCAAACATTTGCATTTGGGCAATTGCTGTTTTAATTTTAGACGAACTAACCTTGGAAAATAGTTTAGGTGCTATCAACGAACCTAATAAACCTAAGATAATTAGTACAATCATTAGCTCCATCAAGCTAAATCCCTTATTTTTTTTCATCATATACTCCATTAATTTTCATTGTTCTAAAAGCGTGAACTTAATTATCAATTTAAAGTGTTATAACTGTACTCTCAAAAGGTTTTTTTTCAGAATACGCTATATGCCCTGATTCATCAGGATAACCTACAGCCATAAACATAACTACACGCTTATATTGTGGTATTTCTAGTAGCTGACTAACTTTATGATCAAGCGTATGTAATTCAGGCCAATTAATAGGGCAACTACCTAGACCTAGCGTTTCAACAGCGAGCATAAATTGCATACTTGCTAGCGCCCCATCTATATATATTACATGTCTATCGCGAGCTTCAGGATAATATGATAGATCACCTACAACAGCTATTAAACATGGTATATTCCCTGAAAAACCAGCAGTTCCACCTGGCAAATCTACCAATTTAGATAATAGTGGCTGACTTTTAATAACATAAAACTCATATGGTTGCCTGTTACAAGCACTCGGAGCCTGAAGAGCAATAGCTGCTGCTTTATTGATTTTATCACCCTCAACACTTTGCGGCTTAAACCACCGTGTTGATCTTCTCGCTGAACACAGTTTCATTAGTTGTTCGTAGCTAATATGGTGTTTAGCTTTGTTAGCCTGAATATAAGGAAGCTTAACTGTATGATTATCTCCTACGACAGTCTTTACACCTTGGTAAAATTCATACGCATATGCAATTTGGGGATGAGTGCAATCAACAACTGTAAAGTACTCATTGAGTACTGACTTAGCCCACTCCAATTCGACCTCACTAAACCCTTCGACTTCGTTTGCGCTTTTGTATACTTGCAAAGTCTCTAGTAAGTAATCTAAAGCAAAAATATTTCTCCTTGGGCGCATAATTAACCCTTTTTCAAGACGATGAATATTTCTTCTTAATAAAGCACTGCTTTTACCATGTATCCCCTTATTTTTTGAGTAAGCTAATTTAGCTTTTAAAATAGCTTTATGCTCGTAATAAAAGTCTCTTGAAAAAAATGTAAAGTAAAAACTTGCAGCAAAACCACTACGTGAGCAACTTGGTAATACTGCGCTCTGAAAAAAATCTATTAGCCGTTTTATTATGTTAATAAAAAAACGTTTCATGATAATTCAACTAGTTTATTCATTCTATAATGAACCAACAGCAGCTACCGCTATACCCATTTGGTATAATATTTGTGTCGCTGTACTCCACAGAGTTAAGTTGTCTACATGCTCAGTGTTAAGAGGCACTACAATGGTGTCTCCAGGCTCAAGCATATCAGTGCGATTAACAGAGAACCATGAGTTGTTTTTAGGAATACTAACCAATCCACTTGCTTTAATAATATAGATGCGGTCTTCATCTGCCCGTTGTTTAAGGCCCCCACTACGCGCTATGTAGTCTTCGTAAGATAATGATGCATCAAATAAATGAGAACTTGAAAAGTTAACCTCTCCGACTACATTGATACTGTTTTGCTTGCTTGGGATATACAGCATATCATTATTTTCTAATGGTATATCGATATTACCATCTACAACAGCAGGTAAATCAATAACCAAACGACCAACCGCTTTAACTTTAGCTAAGTCATTAATTAAGTTCGTCATATCTTGATAGCTTAATGCAGAGTCTGTCACCGAATTATTAAAGCTTTTAGATGCTATATCCCTGCGTAAATCTTCGGACAGTTTATTTAATTGCTGCTGTTGCTGGAAGCGCAGTTTTTCACGGGTGAATACGGCTCCCTTTGAATATGAATATTCAGTTAAGCCACCCGCACGTTTTATTAATTCTCGTAAACTTTCGCCCTTACGGATGTCGTATTCCCCAGGGAATTTAACCTCACCGTATAAACTTACTTTCGACTCTTTTTGCCAATTTGGTATCGGGTATATATTGATAGAATCTTTACTTTTAACAATAAACTTTTCATCATTAGGTTTAGCCACAGCTTCATCTAAATTCACGTTGATATGATCTAGCGTACCTTTATTTGTTGGTGTAAATCTTGTTATCTCTGCACTTTCAATATAAGCAGACTCTTTTAATCCACCTGCTGAAATAATTGCCTTATCTATATTCGCATTCATTGGGAGAGGATAAAGACCTGGGTGATACACTTCACCACGAATTGCATATACCTTTAGCGTACTCTTGTAGCCAGCTTGCTGATTTAGCTTGGAAAGAATAGGTTTTAACAAACGTTCCCTACTAAAGTAAGAAAACTCATCCTCTTCTAACTCATTTTTTTTGCTTACCATCTGACCTATTGGTGATAGTTTCTTATTTTCTTCTTCAAGCTCATTTTCAACTTGTTCTCCAAATGCTTTGTCTAACGAAGAACCTAGATCAATAAATTCATAAAACTGTTTCTTTTCGTATTCGCTCCACATTTTCATTCTTTCTCGGAGCTTTATTTGCTCCTCAGTTAATGCAAGTGAATTTAAAGCAATTTCTTCATCTTCAATAGATTGAAAACGACTAAATATGATTATTTTGTCACGTGCTTGAAGACTTATATCTTCATTCTTGTCATGAGTTGCGGCTTTTACTGGAGAAAACTGGTGAATCTCAATGTCACCTTTGAGGTTGGTCTCTCTAACAACAATCCCATATTCGTAATCAGCTATTGGTAATAGGTCACTTTTTATCGAGGTGAACAAACGACTAACTTTATCGCCTTTTTTCCACGAATAGTTACCCGGATATGTTACCGCACCAATTAAAGTAACGGCTTCATTTAGCTCTTCGCTTGATGAAGGTACTTTAAGTTTGTCTCCATTTTTTGCAATATAGTTTAAATTGGGGTCAGTTAAATCAACCTGCAATATGGTTTTAAAACTGTTCCCAGTGTAGCGTTCAACTATCGTTTTTTGAGGGTATGCTGCACCTTTAAAGCCACCGGCCATTGTGATTAAATCTTTTGCTGTTTCGCTACTTTTTAATTCAAAAATAGCAGGTCTATGAACTTCTCCATCAATGCTAATCTGCTTACCCACTGTTGGGATAAATACCACGTCACCTGGTTTTAAAATAACATCATTCGTGCTATCACCTCTGATGAGCAGGTCGTATAAATCAAGGGTTTGAACTATTTTACCTGCTCTTTTTAACTGAATATTACGTAATGAGCCTATTTCAGAGATACCCCCACTTACAAATAATGCATGCGATATCGATGATAACGCGGGAACAGTATAAGCGCCGGGTAGATGCGCTTCCCCTAAAACCATAATTCTTATATTTCTTGTTTTACCCATAGAAACAAACGACTGCACACCAATCATTTCTCTTTCGACCTTTGTCTCTATAAGGTCAACTACTTCACTATATTGCATACCATTAACGGTGACAGGTTGTAGCTTATTAATAACTAGCCGACCTTCTCTATCAACTTCAACCTCTTCATTTAAAGATTCTTTACCGTACAAATTAATAGTGAACGTATCTCCAGGCCCTACTATATAGGTACTTGGTACTAATGCATTTTCTGAAGGTGTAAAAGTTGTCGGTTCGCCTGAAAAAAGTTCATAACCAAAGGGTTTTAGCTCGTCAAGCTCAGGTTTAAATTTATCTTCATCTGATTGAAGCTCTTCGTCATCGGTTTCGTTTTCACTATTACGAGGAAGCACAGAAGGTATTGAAGCGTTATTTTTTGTATTTGTATCACTTGATTGCTTTAGGGTACTTAAATCAATACCATACTTTTTTGCTAACGCATTTTGTTGAGACTTAGGCAGTTTTTTAAATTGCTCTAGCTGTTGCTCTGTAGGTTGTACAGTCTGCTCCGCACCCAATACTGAGAAAGAAAGTAATGCATTAAATAGCAGCATCGCCGAAAAAAATTTAATTAACTTCACAAAGTTCCCTTCCTAAAAATAAAGATAGCCGCGGCATACTACACCATTTTTTAGGTAAAAAAAATGGGTAAGCAAAGCTCACCCATTATTAAAGTTTTGTGTTTTTTAAAAACTATATACTAACGTTAATGACGTCTCTGTATCTGTGCTTTCTTCGTCATCAGCAACATCTGAGTTGTTGGTAACATTAAAAGCGACTTTCATTTGCAGCGAGCCATTTATTTTTGCTAGCAATGCAGTTTCTGAACGCGTTTTGGTGTTTGAGTCACCGTACTCAACTGATACAAGTTGAGTAAAACGTGCACTGTCTGAAATCTGCCAGTTGTAATCAAGTTTACCTAAAGCAATTACTTCACTGTCGCTTTCGCCTGCAAGTAGGTTACCGTCGTCATCAACTTGCGTGCTGTCGTCTGAGTATTCAAAAAATTTGTAACCCGGACCAAACTCTGCATTTAACCACATATCTGGTTGGTCAATTAAACGTAAGCCGTAACCAGCAGAAATTACAGATTCAGTTCTATACGCGCCAAAGTAGTCTGAAACGTGTGAACCATAAATGAATAAATGAGAATTCTTTTCATTTAATTTGTAATTACCTTGCGCAGATGCAGAGTACTTTTCGTTCGTACGCTGCTTGTCTTTATCGCCGTTGTCATCTTCTACTTCATCTTCTTTATAGATGCCGTCGATTTTGTACTCGTTATTCCAGTTTTCTAGGTGATGTAATACCTTTAAACCGCCTTTTAACGTTGTAGTTTCAGTGTTACCACTAGTGACAATAGCACCTAGCTCGCTTGTTACTTCCCACGTTTTTTTCTCTGCGTCTTCAGCGAATGCGTTAGTTGCAGCAGATGCTGCAACTAACAGTGTTAAAAGCTTTAATTTCATTAAAAATAACCTATTTAATCCTAAAAATTATACTAATTCGCTTAATTAAGTAATCTATTTTGAGGCTGGAAAAACGTGTTGATAGCCAGGCAAAAAATTCGCTATTTAGTTGTTCTAAATGAGAATTTTTTAACGCAGATAGCGACACGTTTAACCCCGCAAAATGATTAAGTATTATTGCGGATTTGTATTAGTCTTGCTTGTGTAAATGTACATCCATTTGTGGAAATGGGATTGTAATGTCTGCATCATCTAATGCAATTTTAATGTTCTCTAATAATGCCCAGTACGTTGGCCAGTAATCACCAGAATTTACCCAAGGACGCACAATAAAGTTTACGCTTGAGTCTGCAAGTTCAGAAACTGCAACAGTGTATGCTGGATCTTTAAGTAAACGAGTCTCTGCGTCAAGTACTGACTGTAATACTTCTTTTGTTTTACGTAAGTCAGCATCGTAGCCTACACCAATTACTAAATCGATACGGCGAGTAGACTCACGCGAGAAGTTAGTAATAGCACCAGACATAATTTGTGAATTTGGTACGATAATTACTTTGTTATCTGGAGTGCGAAGCTCTGTTGAGAATATTTCGATTTTTTTAACTGTTCCCATTTTACCTCCAGCTTCAACAAACTCACCAGATTTAAATGGACGAAGCAATATAATAAGTACGCCAGATGCAAAGTTAGACAGCGAACCTTGCAGCGCTAAACCAACAGCTAGGCCAGCCGCACCTAAAATAGCAATAAACGAGGTTGTTTCTATACCGATTTGCGAAAGTGCCATTAAAATAGTGGCAGCAAATACGATGGCATAAACTATACTCGATACAAATGAGCCTACAGCTTTATCAACTTTCTTTTTATCGAATGTTTTTTCTGTTAAACCTGCACAAAACTTGGCAATACGGCTACCAAGTAAAAAGATAACAAGCGCAATAACTGCTTGAATACCGTAGTGTAAAATTAGGCCTGAGTTTTCGTTTAGCCAAGTAAGTATTGAATCCATAGTAACTCCAAATAGTTTTTATTAAGCAATTTCTCGCAAGTGAGTATACATTAATTTACATTTTATTCTCATTAAATAGTAAATTATCACTACAAAATAATTTTTATTGTCAGCGCTATTACGCTACACACTCTTTATGAACCTTTACTGATAGTAGGCAATTTTATGAAATATTTATTTTTTTTGATTTTTTTTAATTTTAGGCTTCACAACATTTATAATATTATGTATTATGCGCGCCACACCAAACGAGGTGTGTAGTGGCGGTTGTAGCTCAGTTGGTAGAGCCCCGGATTGTGATTCCGGTTGTCGCGGGTTCAAGCCCCGTCAATCGCCCCATTTTTTCTCTTCTTATTTTTTCATATAAACTTCCTAGCAATATTTAAAATAAATTATTAATTTATTACCCTCAATGAAATAACTTTTCACACACCCATTTTTATTTATATTAATTTTTGTTTTAAAATAGCATCCAATCTAAAGTGCGTTTAGATTTTTATTAAAAATGTATCGAAGTAATACTATAAAAATAGGCGAGTTTGAATCTGCGGTATAATTAAAAATGCTTATCGAGGGCGTGGAGTTTAATCATCAAGCTATAAAAAATGCCACCTTGCGGTGGCATTTACACACGGGTTATTTCTACAAGTAGAAATTCTTTTTATTTTTGATTATTTTTAAACAAAAATTATGCCGTAAATGTAGCACTAAGGCCTATATCTAGCAATAAAAAGGTAACCTGTAGTTATAGATCACTTAATTAAGCAAATTGGTATTAGTAACCTAAATCTTACTGGGTAATCAATTTTTCATGGCTTATGGTGTCATCGTTTTTAAACTTTGATACACACATATTTTTCTTCAAGGTATTCATCAAGCCCTTGATGGCCGCCTTCTCGGCCTAAGCCTGATTGCTTAACTCCACCAAACGGTGCTACAGGGTTCGATATAGCCCCTTCGTTAACACCAACCATGCCAAACTCAAGCCCTTCGCTAATACGATAAATCTGCTTGATATTTTGACTGTAAAAATAAGCCGCTAAGCCATATGGAACATCGTTAGCAAGGGCTAGTACTTCGCTTTCCTCATCAAAAGGAATAACCGTTAATACCGGGCCAAATACTTCTTCGTGGTATATATCCATTTCGGTCGTTACGTTAGTAACAATGAGCGGTTTTTGAAAGCTGCCGCCTAAGTCGCTGTTATCCCCTATTAGGTCTGCGCCTTTATCAAGTGCATCTTGCACAAGCTGCTGCACTTTTTCTTTCGCTTTTGGGTAAATCAGGGGGCCAATGTCTACATCCTCTTCAAACCCATTGGCTACTTTTAATGCGGCTACTTTAGGCGTAATTTTACTAAGCACTTCATCTAAAATACTGCGCTGTATAAAAACCCGGTTTGCGGCTACACATGCTTGGCCACTGTTTCTAAACTTAGCCGCCATGAGGCCGTCGATTGCTTCGTCTATATCGGCATTATCAAAAATAATAAAGGGGGCGTTTCCGCCAAGTTCCATTGAGGTACGTTTAGTCGTACCCGCACACTGAGAAAGTAACTGCTTGCCTACGCCTGTTGAACCTGTAAAAGTAAATTTGCGCACCACTTCTGAGTCTGTAAGTATTTGTCCTACTGTTTTTGCGTCTTGCGAAATCAGTACGTTAAAAGCCCCTTTTACAAACCCGGCTTGATCGGCAAGGTATGCCAACGCCAAAGCACATAAAGGTGTATATTCAGAAGGTTTTAGCACAAAGCTACAGCCTGCAGCGTATGCTGGCGCCACTTTACGTGTCACCATAGCAACCGGAAAGTTCCAAGGAGTAATGCCAGCCACAACGCCTACAGGTTGTTTAAAGCTCGTTAATCTATGTGTATCGTCGGTTGGGGGGATCACATCGCCGTAACTGCGTTTAGCTTCTTCTGCAAACCATTTTATAAACCCAGCGCCATAGTCTATTTCACCTAACGACTCTTTAAGCGGTTTACCTTGCTCTTTTGTCATTAGCTCAGCAAGCGTTTGCTTGTGTTTTATTATCAGCTCATACCAACGCATTAGCGTATTACTTCGCTCAGTGGCATTGGTTGATTTTAACTTAACAAACGCACCTTGCGCTGCCTTTATTGCGCTATTAACGCCTTGCTCGTCTATATCACTTACTTCAACAATACTTTTTTCGGTCGCGGGGTCGTCAACGCTAAAACGTTTATTGGTTTTATAAAATTCACCATTAATAAACGAGTCACAAAAAATTAGATTACTCAAAATAGACCTCCGAAATAGTTTTATGGGTTAGGTAAAACGCGTAGCAGCGGGTTTAGCCAAAAGCGATAATTCCTTGACTGTAATTCGACCTGTAAAACGTGATCACTTTAGATCTAGGCCTATTTTAAAAACGCGACATAAAGTCGCTGCTACGGTGTAAGATGTAGCTGCGGGTTTACCCCGCGATTATGATTACGTGGTCATTCATTTAAAAACGCGACGTAAAGCCGCCGCTACGGTGTAAATGTAGCAGCGGGTTTACCCGGCGATTATGATTACGTGATCATTCATTTAAAAACGCGACATAAAGTCGCTGCTACGTGCTTATACAATCTCTTAAACAAAAAAGCCGCTGTAAAAAACAGCGGCTTTTAAAAAAATTCTCGTTAATTAAAAACTAGTGCTCTTCATTAACGATATTGAGATTGTACTTAGGTATTTCAACCACTAAGTCTTCATCTCTAATAACTGCTTGGCATCCTAAGCGAGATTCTGACTCTAAGCCCCATGCTTTATCTAGCATGTCGTCTTCTAGCTCATCGCTTTCGTCTAGTGAGTCAAAGCCTTCGCGGATCACTAAATGGCATGTAGTACATGCACACGATTTTTCACATGCGTGTGGAATGCTAATGCCGTTTTTAAGGGCCACATCAAGGACTGTTTCGCCCGCAGGCGCTTCAAGTGCTGCACCGTCAGGACATAATTCCGGATGGGGAAGAAAAATAATTTGTGGCATTCTAACCTCTTTAAACGTTGTCTACTGACTGCCCTGTAAGGGCCTTTTTAATTGATGCATCCATTCTGCGCGAGGCAAAATCGCTGCTAGCGTTATCTACTTTTTCAATTGCGGCTTTAATATCACCTGGCTGCTGTGCGGTTTCGCGCACTTTAGCAAGCTCGCTTATTTCAGCTTTTAAATTAGCAAGTTGAGTATCGTCGAGCAAGTCACCGTCGCTAGCAAGTGACGCCTCTAGTGCTTCTATAACACGTAGCGCTTCTACTTGTTGCTCTTTAAGCATACGTGCTTGCATGTCGTCTTTAGCGTTACTCATTGACTCTTTAAGCATGTTAGCTACTTGGTCATCAGATAAGCCAAACGATGGTTTAACTTGGATTTCAGCTTGCACACCCGTTGATTTTTCCATTGCTGATACACTTAACAAGCCATCGGCATCCACTTTAAAGGTAACACGAATATGTGCAGCACCTGCTGCCATAGCCGGTATGCCTTTTAAGCTAAATTTAGCCAGCGAGCGGCAATCGTCAACCAGTTCGCGCTCACCTTGTAGCACATGTAAAGACATTGCCGTTTGGCCGTCTTTAAAGGTAGTAAATTCTTGCGCACGAGCAACAGGAATAGTGGTATTACGCGGAATTATTTTTTCAACTAACCCACCCATCGTTTCAAGGCCAAGTGACAGTGGCAATACATCAAGTAATAGCATGTCAGAATCGGGCTTGTTACCTACTAATACATCAGCTTGTAATGCAGCACCTAATGCAACAACACGATCCGGGTCGATTGATGTTAACGGCTCTTTTTCAAAAAAGCCTTCAACTTGACTGCGAACCAGTGGCATGCGAGTTGAACCACCTACCATTACAACTTGCAGCACTTCTTCGTTTTCGATGCCAGCATCTTTAACTGCACGACGACACGAACGAAGTGTTTTTTTAACAAGTGGCATAGCCAGCTCGTCAAAGGTTTCACGTGTCACTTCTACGGTGTGTTTTTGCTCGTCAAATTCAAGCACTACATTTACTTTTGCATACTGGCTTAGCGCTTCTTTACACGCTTTTGCTTTATTGATGAATAAACGTAAAACTGAGGGTGATAATGATGACACACCTGTTTGCTGCTTAAAGTAATCGACTAATAACGAATCGAAATCATCGCCACCTAAGCTCGAATCACCGCCAGTTGCCATTACTTCAAACACACCTTGGTGTAAGCGAAGTATAGAAATATCAAAGGTGCCGCCGCCTAAATCGTAAACAGCAATAATACCTTCTTGGCCCGAGTCTAACCCGTAAGCGACTGCCGCAGCGGTTGGCTCGTTTAATAAACGTAATACGTTAATGCCAGCAAGCTCGGCTGCATCTTTAGTGCTTTGGCGCTGTGCGTCATCAAAGTACGCAGGCACGGTAATTACTGCACCTAAAATGTCTTGATTACCAAAGCTTTGCTCTGCACGCGCTTTTAGAGCCGCTAAAATATGGCTAGAGGCTTTAACAGGGCTGATTTTTCCGGCATCGGTTTGAATGGCAAGCGAGCCGTTATCTTCACAAAACTGGTACGGTAATTGGCCGTAGCTTTGCTCTATTTCGGCTTGGGTTTTACCTAAAAAACGCTTAACTGAAATAAGGGTATTGGCTGGGTCTTGTGTTGCAGCTTGTGCAGCATCGGTGCCTACCGTGATGCCGCCAGCTTGGTAACGCACAACCGATGGCAACATGGCTGCACCAAGGTCATCTGTTAATGTGCGGGCTTCGCCACTTTGTACCGTTGCAACCAATGAATTAGTGGTACCTAGGTCAATACCTATTGCTAATTTGTGTTCATGTGGTGCCGCGCTCTGCCCCGGCTCAGCAATTTGCAATAATGCCATAATGCTCTTTAAACTCGTGTTGCTCGCTTTACAGCAAGTAATTAATCGTCAAATAAACTGTCTTCAATGCGCTCAAGTTCGTCTTCTAATTTATATACAAACTTTAATTTGCGAATGTTGTCAGCAGCTTGTTGATATTGCGCCTCGTCGTTACTTGCAAGTTGCTCGGCAAGTTCATTACTGTATTGGATTTTTAATTGCTTTATTTGTGATTCAAAATTGGCGATAGCGGCCTCAGGATTACTTGCTGAAGCGAGCTCTTCAAGCTCTTCACGCAGTTCCATTTGCTGCATTAAGAACATTGGATCTTGCAATGTTTGTTGCTCAGCTCGAATATCAACACCTAGTTCGCTGAGCATATATTCAGCTCGTTTTACTGGGTGTTTTAGCGTTTGTAGCGCATCGTTAATTTCAGCGGTACTTTGTACGGCCATTAACTTATCACGGCTGCTCGCATTAGCGTGGCGATCTGGATGCACTGCGCGCTGCAGCTCTAGGTAATGCTTATTTATTGTTGCCAAGTCAATGTTGTAATCAACTGGTATTGCAAATAACTCAAAGTAACGCATAGCTTCAACCAATAAAATTTAGAAATACAAATTTCACAAATAACAAAGCCCTACAATTACTGGCAGGGCTTAAAAATACTACAAAGGTAGCTGAGCTTAAACAGTAAAGCTTTCGCCACAACCACACTCGTCGGCTTGGTTAGGGTTATTAAATTTAAACCCTTCATTTAAGCCTTCTTTGGTGTAGTCAAGCTCAGTGCCGTCAATGTAAACCAAGCTTTTAGCGTCAACAATTAAGGTAACGCCTTTAGCTTTAAAGGTTTCATCGTCTTCGTTAAGCTCATCAACAAACTCGAGTACATAAGCAAGACCTGAACAGCCCGTCGTTTTAATGCCAACGCGCAGGCCTAAACCTTTACCGCGGTTTGCTAAAAATGATTGTACGCGGTTTGCTGCCGCATCTGTCAATGTCACTGCCATGAATTTCTCTTACTTCGCTTGTTTGCTTTTGTAATCAGCAATTGCTGCTTGAATTGCATCTTCAGCTAAAATTGAACAGTGAATTTTCACTGGTGGTAATTCAAGCTCTGCACTGATATCAGTGTTTTTAATAGTTGATGCTTCGTCTAGTGTTTTGCCTTTCACCCACTCTGTTACAAGTGATGATGAAGCAATTGCACTGCCGCAACCGTATGTTTTAAATTTTGCATCTTCAATAACGCCTTCAGACGATACTTTAATTTGCAATTTCATTACGTCACCACATGCTGGTGCGCCAACCATACCCGTTGCCACTGACGGATCATTTTTGTCTAAAACACCAACATTACGTGGGTTTTCTACGTGGTCGATTACTTTATCACTATAAGCCATAATTCTATCCTCATTACCTGCTACGGTAGGTGCTCACTCGTATTAGTGGTGAGCCCATTCAACTGAATCTAAATCAACACCTTCTTGATGCATTTCCCATAAAGGAGACATCTCGCGTAGGCGACCGATAGAGTTTTTCATTAATTCAACGGTGTAATCAATTTCTTCTTCGGTAGTAAAACGGCCAATACTAAAACGAATTGAGCTGTGTGCTAGTTCGTCGTTACGGCCAAGTGCGCGTAGTACATATGAAGGCTCTAAGCTTGCCGATGTACACGCAGACCCTGATGATACCGCTATGTCTTTTACTGCCATAAGTAACGACTCACCTTCAACAAAGTTGAAGCTGATGTTTACAATACCTGGTACTGATTGGTCTTGTGCGCCGTTAAAGTATACTTCGTCCATATCAGCCATAATGCCGTCAATTAGGCGTTTACGTAATGCGCTGATGTGTGCGTGATCTTTTTCAAAATCTTGCTTAGCAATTCTAAATGCTGCACCCATACCTACTAGCTGATGAGTTGCAAGTGTACCTGAACGCATACCACGTTCATGGCCGCCACCGTGCATTTGCGCTTCTAGGCGAGCACGTGGTTTACGACGAACGTAAAGTGCGCCAACACCTTTAGGGCCATATACTTTGTGGCCTGAGAACGACATAAAATCAACTTTAAGCTGTTGTACGTCGATTAATACTTTACCTGCGCTTTGTGCTGCATCTACGTGGAACATAATTTTACGTTCGCGACACATTTCGCCAATAGTATTGATATCTTGAATTACACCTAGCTCGTTATTAACGTGCATAATGCTGACAAGAATAGTGTCGTCACGCATAGTTTCTTCAAGCTTTTTAAGATCTAATAGGCCGTTTTCTTCAACGTCCATGTAGGTTACTTCAAAGCCTTGGCGCTCAAGTTCACGACACGTATCGATTACTGCTTTGTGCTCAGTTTTAGCGGTAATAACGTGCTTACCTTTCTTTTTGTAAAACTGCGCTGCACCTTTAATTGCAAGGTTATTTGATTCTGTTGCGCCCGATGTGAAAACAATTTCACGCGGGTCAGCATTAATTAAATCGGCAATGTCTGTACGCGCTTGGTCAACTACTTCTTCAGCTTGCCAACCAAAACGGTGCGAACGTGACGCAGGATTACCAAAATTACCGTCCATTGTCAGGCATTGCATCATTTCTTTTGCAACACGCTCGTCAACAGGCGTGGTCGCTGCGTAATCTAAATAAATCGGTAACTTCATTTCTCTCTCCGCTGCAGGTCAACTTTTATAGTTGACAGCTTACTTGAATGTTTTCCAACTGCTTAATTGCATTATTGATGCTGTTATCTTGGCGAGATGCGATTTCTTTCACATCTGATTTTTCCACCAATTCAGCTAAGGTAATATTATTTAAAAACTCTTCGATACGTGCGCTTAAATCAGACCATAGGTTGTGAGTTAAACAACGCATACCGCTTTGACACCCGGTATCGGCACCTTGGCAACGTGTTGCATCTACCGATTCGTCTACGGCGCTAATTACATCGCCAACAGAGATAACCGCGGCTTCTCGGCCTAGCAAATAACCGCCACCAGGACCACGAACCGAGCTCACTAAGCCATTTTTACGTAAACGGGCAAATAATTGCTCAAGGTAAGACAAAGAAATTTCTTGTCTTTGTGAAATATCAGCAAGGGCCACAGGACCTACACTCGCATGTAGTGCAACATCCAGCATAGCTGTTACGGCATATCTGCCTTTTGATGTTAACTTCATAACGCCCCCCGCACAAAAGAGTGCAAATTTTAATTACCAGAGTAAAATAGTCAAGTATTATCACTTGATAAAAATTTGATTAAAGAACACTGTTCTATTAACAAATTTTTAATACCTGACCTTTTTGGTCAAGTATTAGGTGTATTGTAATTACTTGAGTGTTTTAGTCAAGTATTAGCTCGTTATTTACCCGCAGGTTTTTATAACCAATCGCTATACCTTACTTAGGAATAGATTTATTAATTGAGGTAAGAATGCCACGCAGTATGTTCAGCTCAGCCTCTTCTGGACGTGCTCGGTTAAACAAGCGGCGTAGCTTGGTCATTACTAAACCTGGATGCTGCTTAATAATAAAACCGGTGTTATCGAGCGTCTCTTCTAAATGATCGTAAAATAACTCTGTTTGTTTTGAGCTTGGGTAAGCAGTCTCATCGTCTGCTTGCTCAGCCTTTGGCTGCTGATTTAAAAACGCCATACGCGTTTCGTAGCTTAGCGTTTGTACCGCCATAGCTAAATTAAGCGAGCTGTACTGTGGATTTGCAGGAATACATACATGGTAATTACACAGCTGTAGTTCTTCGTTAGTTAATCCGCTGTTTTCACGGCCAAATACAAGCGCTACAGGACCGTTTACAGCCTCAGCAACTAGCTTTTCACCGCATTCACGTGGCTCAACCATAGGCCAAGACAGCGTGCGTGAACGAGCACTCGTACCAATAGTTAATGCACAATCGGCAATCGCATCAGCCACGGTATCAACAATAACCGCATTACCTAAAACATCGGTTGCACCGGCTGCTAAGGCGCTTGCATGGCTGTCTACTTCACAAGCAGGGTCCACTAAATACAGTTTTGATAAACCCATGGTTTTCATGGCGCGAGCCGCCGAACCAATGTTGCCAGAGTGTGAGGTATTAACTAAAACGATGCGAATATCATCTAAGATCATTGCTGTGCTACTTTACTATGCCAAAAAATTGTGCGAATTCTAACATAAAAGCGCGCTAAGATCCTAGATCCTTAAAGCCGATCAATACGCTAAATACCGTTAAACCATGGCCGCTTTTACATACACATCAAAACGGTTCTTTTTTGTTTTAATTTGCATGCTGGGGGTTTGATTGTTTAAAAATGGGGCGTAATCGGGGCGTTTAACTACCACACGCTTACTGGCAAGTGGGTAGGCAAATTCAAGTAAGTCATCGGCGTCGGTATCTGCGCCTACTAATGCCTGAAATACGCGCATTTCTTTTTTAACTAACGCTGATTTTTCTCGGTGTGGAAACATAGGATCTAAATACACTACATCAGGCATGCTCTCGCACTGCTCTAATAACGTGTGGCTTGAGCCAAACACTAAGCTCATATTTTGCTGCATCCATGAACCAATCTCTGCATCTTCGTAAGCGCGTTTTAAGCCATCAAACAATAAAGCCGCTACCACAGGGTGGCGCTCATGCAGTATAACCTTACAGCCAAGTGACGCTAGCACAAAGCCATCTCGGCCAAGCCCGGCAGTGGCATCAAGTACAACAGGCGTTGCGCCTTTATTTAACCCTACCGCTTTTGCGATTGATTGGCCTTTGCCGCCGCCAAACTTCCGCCTGTGAGCAACAGCACCTGTTACAAAGTCTACGTTTATTGCGCCAAGTTTAGGCTCGTCGCTTTTTAAAAGGCTAAGGCCCTTATCGTCGTAATGCAGAGTAAAACCGCTACAACTTTGCGCCCATTGGGCTAAGTTAAAACGCGTTTCTAGCTCATTTAAATATGGGCGACACTCTTTAAAAGCACACTGAATAACCACTACACACTCCGACGAAAAATTTCAGCTGCAGTATAACAAGCGTTAAAGCACTAAAATAGCTCTATATCGCTTTGATGCGCAAGACTATGTGAGCTGGCCTCCTCTACTTTAGAGCGTAAGTTGCACAATAATTCGTTGCGGCTCTCGGTCACTTGTTTAAGCTGGTACTTTATAAACGCTAAATCACTATTTGCGGTTACTAGCAGCTGCATAGTTTCGTCTAATTGTGACATGTATAAAGTTAAATCAGCTGGATTGGCGTATGCTTGTGTTTGTTTAATTGCACAGTTGAGTTCATGAAGCTGCTCTATAAACTGCCTTGTGTAGTCGTTTTGTACAACATTTTGGCTAGTAAGCTGCTTTACTATATCTTGCAAAGCAGTGCTAATTTGGGTGGCTTGTTCAAAGCTATTTTCGTTTCTTTCCATAGCAACGACCTTTTCGTTTGTCACTTCGAGTATGTGCGGGAATAAGTCTTTATAACGGCCGTATAAAGCACGATTATCAGCCGGCATATTCTTAATTAATAAAGATATTTTGGGGTAGTTAATAATGGTGCTGTTACCAATATCCACAAATCGACTGGCATTACGGTGCTGCTCTAAAAGCTCCTGCTCGAGCGGGCATACACCACTTTCTAAACTATAAAAATAGCTCCCCCCCTGATACCAAAACACAATAACCACGTCTAAATTAAACGGGCTAAAAAAGGCAAGTAAGTGCTCGCTTAACGAGTGAAAGTTATGACAGTGATAGCTTTGCCCCACAAACCTAACAATACGCCCCATATCTCCCGACTCCGCCAAAGCCATTGCGGCGGTATCTTGCGCTTTAGCTACATCAAATTTTAGCTTTTCACATTGCTGCCGGTACTCATAAAGCACTTTAATGCGTGCCATTAGCTCTTCGGTGTTGAAGGGTTTTATGATGTAGTCAGACGCGCCTACGCTATAGCCTTTTACTCTATCGTTAAGCTCCACCTTAGAGGACAAAAACATAACGGGTATATCGTGTGTTGACTCATCTTCTTTTAATGCTTGGCATACTTGATAGCCGGATTTACCGGGCATTTCTATATCAAGTAAAATTATGTCGGGCGTGTGCTTTTTGGCTAGCTTAAGTCCTTGTTCGCCATCTTTAGCGTGAATAAGCTTACAAAAGCCCGCTAAAGCCTCTTCAATAATTCGATGAACATACAAATCGTCATCAATCGTTAGTACCAACTTTGCCATGCCCTAGTCCATTTTGCTGCGTATACACAAAGCATAGTACGGGAGGTTAAAATTACTAAAAACAATTGGCCAATATATTAAAAAACATAAAAAAAGCGCCATATAGGCGCTTTATAAGGTTAAGTAGTTGTTTATGCAGCTATACCACTGTGACGCAGTAAGGCATCAACGTTTGGCTCGCGACCTCGGAACTTTTTAAATAACTCCATAGGTTCTTCACTGCCGCCTTTTTCTAAAATATTTTCTAAGAAGGCTTTACCTGTTTCGGCGTTAAAAATACCGTCTTCTTCAAATTTAGAAAATGCATCGGCAGAGAGTACCTCAGCCCACTTGTACGAGTAGTAACCGGCGCTGTAGCCACCTGCAAAAATATGACTAAAGCCATGTTGAAAACGATTAAACTCAGGCGGGTTAACCACCGACGTGCGGCTACGTACGTCGTTTAAAATTGCTTGAATTTGGCACTCTTGGTTTGCCTGGTAGTCGTGGTGGATTCTAAAATCGAACAACGAAAATTCAATCTGACGCAGCATTTGCATGCCAGAATTATAGTTTTTAGCAGCCAGTAGCTTATCAAGTAGCTCTTTTGGTAATGGCTCACCACTTTCAAAGTGGCCTGAAATAAAGCTCAGCGCTTCTTCATCGTAACACCAGTTTTCTAAAAATTGGCTTGGTAGCTCTACGGCATCCCATGCAACGCCGTTAATACCAGCAACAGGAGCAGCATCAACTTGGGTAAGCATGTGGTGTATACCATGGCCAAATTCGTGGAAAAGCGTGGTTACTTCGTCATGTGTAAATAGCGCCGGTTTGTCGCCTACCGCTTTATTAAAGTTACACACTAAGTATGCCACGGGTGTTTGCAATTCTCCGCTGGCGCGCACTTTACGCCCCATACAGTCATCCATCCACGCGCCGCCACGTTTGCGCTCGCGTGCATATAAATCAAGATAAAAACGACCGCGCAATGTATTACTGCTATCAAAAATTTCAAAAAAGCGAACATCGCTGTGGTAGCTATCAAAGTCGCTTACTTCTTTTACCTTAATACCAAAAAGGCGGCTAACGGTTTCAAATAAACCGCTAAGTACTTTATCTGCAGGGAAATAAGGGCGCAGTACTTCATCTGAAATTGCGTATTTTTCTTGCTTGAGCTTTTCGCTGTAGTAACCAAAATCCCATGCTTGAAGCTCAGTAATACCATGGTGTTGCTCAGCATAGGCTTTTAGCTCTGCCACTTCTTGCTCTGCTTGAGGCTTAGACTTAGCGGCTAAGTCTTCTAAAAATGAGAAAACTTGCGCTGGCGACTCAGCCATTTTAGTTGCTAATGATTTTTCAGCGTAGTTATTAAACCCTAACAGCTGCGATAGCTCATGGCGTAGTGCAAGCTCTTCTTTCATAATGGCTGAGTTATCAAACTCACCCGCATTAGGGCCTTGATCTGAAGCGCGCGTACAAAATGCCGTGTAGGTTTCTTTGCGCAGTTCGCGGTCATCTGCATAGGTCATTACCGGTAAGTAAGACGGAAAATCAAGCGTAAATACCCAGCCGTCTAAACCTTTGCTTTTAGCTGTTTCGCTAGCAAGCGCTAATGCCGACTCTGGCAAGCCTGCCAATTGGCTTTCATCGGTAATGTGTTTATGCCATGCAAGCGTTGCATCCATTACGTTATTGCCAAATTTAGAGGCAAGTTCAGATAAACGCGTGCTAATTTCGCCGTAGCGCTTTTGATCTTCTGCTGATAATGCAATGCCTGAAAGTTTAAAATCACGTAGGGCGTTGGTGATGGTTTTTTGCTGCGCAGTGCTAAGTGTTTTAAATTCATCGCTGTTATAAAGCGCATTATACGCTTTGTACAGGCCTTGATGCTGCCCGACAAATGTTGAGTACTCAGATATAAGTGGTAAACATTGCTCGTAGGCTTCACGCAGCTCGTCGTTATTCATGACTGAATTAAGGTGCGATACTGGTGAAAACATACGCGAGAGTTTATCGTCGGCTTCTTCAAGGGGTAATACTAAATCGTTCCATGTATACGAGCCTTTCGCTAACACGTCATCTATGGCTTTACGACATTGCTCTATACCGTGCTTTAGTGCCGGTACTACGTACTCTGGCTTTATTTTTGAAAACGGGGGTAAGCCTTCTAGGCCAATGAGTGGATTTGTTTGTGCTTCGCTCATGAATTTTCTCAATTTAATTGACTATGAATTTGAAGTTGGGGCAAAACGGTGAAATACAAGCCTCCATTAATGGGTCTAATATAGCTTAGGATGAAACTGATCGGCATAATAAACAATTTCGTTTGTTGTATTTATCAGCTTTTTAGCGCGCCGCGCTGGGTGACTTGCACTTAGCATATGCTATCATCGGCACATTATAGTTAAATATATTTTTTGAGGATAAAACATGGCTCAGCATTTTGATTACATTGCGATTGGTGGTGGTAGTGGCGGTATTGCCTCTGCTAACCGTGCGGCAATGCGTGGCGCTAAAGTAGCGCTTATCGAAGCAAAACACATGGGCGGCACCTGTGTTAATGTAGGCTGTGTGCCTAAGAAAGTAATGTGGCATGGCGCACAAGTTGCTGAAGCAATTAACTTATATGCACCTGATTACGGCTTTAACGTAGAAGTAAAAGACTTTAACTGGAGCAAACTCGTTGAGAGCCGCGAAGCGTACATTGGTCGCATTCATAAAGGATACGACAACGGTTTAGCGAACAATGGCGTAACCGTAATTAATGGTTTTGCTAAATTTGTTGATAGCAAAACCGTAGAAGTAAACGGCGAGCATTACACGGCCGATCATATTTTGATTGCAGTAGGTGGACGTCCGCATACTCCTAATATTCCAGGTGCTGAGTACGGTATAGACTCAAATGGCTTTTTTGAATTAACAGAGCAGCCAAAGCGAGTAGCGGTAATTGGCGCAGGTTACATTGCTGTAGAACTTGCCGGTGTACTGCATGGTTTAGGCACAGAAACTCATTTATTTGTACGCAGACACGCGCCGCTTCGTAATTTTGATACGCTACTGGTTGAAACCCTAGTAGAGATCATGAAAAAAGAAGGCCCAACACTGCATACCGAATGCTCGCCTAAAGAAATTGTTAAAGAAAGCGATGGTAGCTTAACCATTCATTTTGAAAATGGTTACAGCCAAAACGTTGACCAAGTAATTTGGGCTATTGGCCGCGAGCCAAGCACCGACGTAATTAACATTGCAGCAGCAGGGGTTGAACTAAATAGCTCTGGTTATGTAAAAGTAGATGAATATCAAAATACAAACGTACCTGGTATTTATGCTGTGGGCGATATTATTGAGCACGGTATAGAACTTACGCCTGTCGCTGTTAAAGCCGGCCGTACCCTATCAGAGCGTTTATTTAATAAAGACCTACCTGATGATTTAAAAATGGATTACAGCCTTGTACCTACTGTGGTATTTAGCCACCCACCTATTGGTACTATTGGTGAAACCGAGCAAGAAGCCATTGCTCGCCACGGCGAAGAAAATGTAAAAGTGTACAAGTCTGGCTTTGCCGCTATGTACACAGCCGTTACACAACACCGCCAACCGTGTGCAATGAAGCTTGTATGCGTAGGCCCTGAAGAAAAAGTAGTTGGCTTACACGGTATTGGTTTTGCCGTTGATGAAATGATTCAAGGCTTTGCTGTTGCTATGAAAATGGGCGCAACTAAAGCTGATTTTGATGCCGTTGTTGCTCTGCACCCTACAGGCTCAGAAGAGTTTGTGACGATGCGCTAAGCAAATTCTGCTTATAACGTTAAAAGCCCTTACTATGTTTTAGTAAGGGCTTTTTTATGCTTAACGCATTTAACCCTATACAGCACAACTAATTAACTCAACTTATTACAAAAAACACATCATAAATACATAATATAAAAACATAACCCATTAATTTAACAGCAAAAAACTTAGACCGATAAATATATAAAAAGTTTCTATAATGTTTTGGCTTTTAGCCATTTTTATAATTAAACTGCCGCGCATTGTTTTCTATTTGAGCTTTTATATGTTTTTACTGCGATCTTTTATTTACTTATTATGCTTAGCAGGTGTGGCTTTTTTAATTCAGCTTGAAGGTTTTGATTTACAGCAAAATGCACTTTACAGTGAAGAAACACTAACCGAACACATGCAAGATATTTTAACGTTTTTAAGTTGTATGCTGTTTTTCTACGCCTCACGTATTCACTCTAATCTTAAAATAGCCGCGCTGTTACTGGCTGCTTTGTCGGCTGCTATGTTTGTTAGAGAATTTGACACCTACCTAGATATGTATGTGTTTGATGGCGCATGGCAAGCAATTGTATATACGCTGTTAGGGAGCGTACTACTTTACTTAAAAGCCCAACGAGGCTTTATTTACAGCTCGTTAAAAGCCTATGCGCAAACACCGAGCTATGGTATTTGCCTATCTGGCTTAGTGACCTTACTCGCTTTCTCGAGAATGATGGGCAAGGGCGAGTTTTGGCACTCAGTTATGGGAGAACAATACGTTCGGGTCGTTAAAAATATTATTGAGGAAGGCATAGAAACCCTAGGTTACACGCTTATTTTTATCGCTGCCATTGAGCTTGTATTGTTTTGCCAAAAACACGCTAAACACACGCAGGTCTCTATTACAGAGCAAACAGCCTAGCTGCTAAGTAATACCGGTTTAATTAAGTATTAGCCATTCTAGCGTACAAGATAAAGCGCTAACAGGGTTATAACGCTATTCAGCTATTGCTATAAATGGCTCATAACTTAATACAATTGGTATAAGTGATTTTATGTAGCTTAAATTTGCTAATTGGTTTGTTTACTCAATATACTTAGCGTGCCTATTGCTACTCGTATTTGGAAGTTATGATTAAAGACATACTCATGCACCCTTTTTTAGTTTCTGTGCTCGTGCTTGCCATTGCATTTGTGCTTAAAGTACTGGTTGATAAACTAGCAAGAAACCGCGCAGAAAAAAAAGAAAAAGACATTCGTTACATCACTCATAACATTAAGCACTTTATTAATTTTGTTATGGTGCTGTCTCTGCTATTTGTATGGTCGACCGAAATACAAAATTTTGCGCTGTCTATTGCTGCGTTTGCAGTGGCTATAGTGCTTGCAACACGCGAGTTTATACAATGCGTTATAGGCTTTTTTTACCTGGTTACCACCCGCCCGTTTAGAGTAGGTGATTGGATACAAGTGGGTGACTATTTTGGCGAAGTAGCCGAAACAGACTGGGTAAAAACCACCATGCATGAAATAGACATGCACACTTATCAGTTTTCGCGCAAAACAATTTATATTCCAAATAACAAGCTGATCACCAGCTCAATTAAAAACCTTAATTATGTAAAGCGCTTTGTTACTCATCATTTTACTATTGTACGCAGAGAGAGCTTTAACCCTTATGTTATCCATGACGAATTAGTCAATCAGGCAAAACTATACTGCGAAGAGTTTCACGATGTAGCAACACGTTATAATTCGATGATAGAGCGTAAACTCGATGCCAAAATTTCGGGTCCGGCACCGGTTATTCACTTTGGCACTACAGAGCTTGGTGAGTTTAAAGCAAGCTTTACGCTATTTTGCCCAACCAACAAAGCACTTGAAATAGAGCATAAATTAACTGAGTGTTTTATGGCTTTGTGGTACGAACAGGCGAAGAAGAACAAAGAAGAGCAAAGCGAGGCGTAAACCTCGCATTGGTAACCTATAAAGCGCGAATTGCTTCGCGCTTTATTGTTTTATGCGGTGCCACCTACTGTAAGTTGGTCTATTTTAAGGCTTGGTTGACCTACCCCTACAGGAACGCTTTGGCCATCTTTACCGCAGACACCTACGCCTTTATCAAGGGCTAAATCGTTGCCTACCATAGAAATATGCTGCATCACCTCTGGACCATTGCCAATCAGTGTTGCACCTTTAATTGGCTGGGTAATTTTACCGTTTTCAATTAAATACGCCTCTGATGCGCTAAATACAAACTTACCTGAAGTAATATCTACTTGGCCGCCACCAAAGTTTGGTGCAAATACCCCTTTTTTAACTGAGCTTATAATATCGGCTTGGCTATGCTCGCCCCCTAACATGTAGGTGTTGGTCATACGCGGCATAGGTAAATGCGCATACGACTCACGACGTGCATTACCCGTTGGGTTTACACCCATTAAACGCGCATTGAGCTTATCTTGCATGTAGCCTTTTAAAATACCGTTTTCGATAAGTACGTTATAAGCTGCAGGTGTGCCTTCATCGTCAACGTTAAGTGAACCACGGCGATCGGCCATGGTGCCATCATCAACTACTGTACACAGCTCAGATGCTACTTTTTGCCCCACTTTACCGCTGAATGCCGAAGCTCCTTTACGGTTAAAGTCGCCTTCAAGGCCATGGCCTACCGCTTCGTGTAAAAGCACGCCAGGCCAGCCATTGCCAAGTACAACTTCCATCGTACCTGCTGGTGCATCAATTGCCTCTAAGTTTACTTTAGCTTGGCGTACTGCTTCTTCGGCAAAGCCCATCCAACGTGGCTTGCCTTCAACTAGTTCTTTAAAGTAACCATAATCTAAGCGTGCGCCGCCCCCTGCACCACCGCGTTCACGGCGGCCATTTTTTTCAAGTAAAACGGAGCAGTTTAAACGAATAAGCGGGCGTATATCGGTAGCAAACGTGCCATCGCTAGCAGCAATTAATACTTCTTCGTATACAGCCGACATTGAACTAATTACTTGCTCAGCATCAGGGGCGAGTTCGCGTATGTAGTTTTCAAGCTCACGCAATAAACTCACTTTATCGCTGTCACTCATGCTTGATATTGGCTGATGCGGGGCAAATTGCTCTTTTGCTTTCACATCACTAAATACTTTAATGGTTTTATCTTCGCCTGCATCGGCAATGCTACGAGCTGCCGTTGCGGCTTTGTTTAACGCTTCAAGGTTAATGGCATCAGAGTAAGAAAATCCTGTTTTTTCACCACTAACGGCACGTACACCTACTCCGCGCTCAACATTGTACGAGCCTTCTTTTACTAAGCCGTCTTCAAGCACCCATGACTCATGATGGCTTGATTGAAAGTATAAATCGGCGTAATCCACTTTATGCTGATGAATATACCCAAGCGTTTTTTCGAGTTCTTCTCGATTTAGCTGGCTGTCGTGTAATAAATGCTGTTCAACCGAATTCATAATAAATGCTCTCTAAATCGTTGATGAGATTGCACGGGCATATCTCTTCTAATTTTATTTAACTGGTTTAGGTCGGCGTAACCGCTTATAAACCCTACCCCACTTTCAAGCGTTGCTATTTGCTCGCCCCATGGTGAAATAATAATACTGTGGCCGTATGTTTGGCGGCCATTTTGATGCGTTCCATACTGCGCCGCTGCAATAACGTAACATTGTGTTTCTATTGCGCGTGCTTTTAATAAGGGTTGCCAATGTGCTTGCCCAGTAGGGAGTGTAAAAGCACTGGGCACTAAAATTATTTCAGCCCCTTGGCGCGCCAGTGCGCTAAATAATCCGCTAAAGCGCAAATCATAACATACTGTTAAGCCAATTTTACCAAACGGTGTAGCAACAACCACCACATCATCGCCTGCTTGAGTAAAGTCTGACTCTCGATAGCTGGCGGTTTTATCGGCCACATCAACATCAAATAAATGCATTTTATTGTACGTGGCTACGCATTCACCTTGGCTATTAAATAAGTGCGAGGCCGCAAAGTATTTATTATTTTTGTGTGGCTCAGGGATAGTGCCCGCATTTAGCCAAATATTATGCTTTTTACACAATGCACTTAATTGCTGCTTATAGTGTGTAATACGTTTAGCAACCGCTAGCGTATCATGGCCACTTTTACTAAATACTAAAAACGCCTCGGGTAAACATACAAGCATTGGCCTGGCTGTGGGGAGTTTATTTAACGCCTCGCCAAGGGTTGCCATGTTTTCGTCGGGGTTGGTGCCTGAGCACATTTGCAAAGCAATTATATTGGCGTTTAGCGTATTCATTGTGTTGCTGTTACCGCGGCATCTTTAAGTGTGAGTGTGCTGGCCGCTTGCGGCTGATTTTGCGCAGCTTGCGGTAAGGTAACTTCCTTACTTTTACGCTCAAGCTCTTGTACCACAGGGTCATTCATTTTGCCGGTTACTTTAAAGTTAATTTCGGAGATCACCCTTGCTGAGTGAATAACCTTATCAAGCGCTAAAGCGGCAAGCCCTGTGACGGGATTAACCATCCAAGCCACTATAACCGGAATACTAGATGTTACTTGTGGTGCCACAGCTAAATCGTAATCTATTTCAAGGGTGTTTAAATTAGCATAGCCGTTAATCGTTAAATCGGCTGGCACGCCATCCATTTTGGTATCTTTTGTGTAGGCTATACCTTTATCTAGCTGCATAGAGCCTTTTAAGCTGTTATAAAAAAAGCCTTTTGAAAATACATCTCTAAAATCGAGTTTTAATTTACGCACTAGCGAGTCAAGGCTAAGTAGCGAAAATACACGTGCCCCACCATCACTTATTTCAGCAATGTGGCCTTCGCCTAAATCCCACTTAACTTCACCGCCCAAACTAGGTATATCAAAGTCATACGGGGCGCCTTGCCAAGCAAGGTTGTAGTTAATATCGGCTTTTGAATCTTTTATAGCGGTGGTGATATCAAATTCATCAAATAGCGCGCCTATATCGTCACTTTTAAGTTCACCATTAAATTGCGTAAAGCCACCTTGCCATTGCCCTTTGGTACGTAAAATATGGTCGCCCTTATCAACCACAAGCTCAGAAATAGTAAGCTTGTCGCCTTCACCGACCAGCGAAGCGCTCACTTTATCAAGCTGATAACTTGCCACTTTACAATCTGCACATTCAAATTCAATGGCAGGTACTGTGTTAAGCCACGCTAGGTTTTGCTCTGGCAGTACATCGGTGATCTCAAGATCTTCTTCTACTTTAGGTGCAAAGTTAAGTCTTAAGTAATCGCTATTTATACGTATCGGCTGGCTTGGCTGAGAGCTAGGAATAAACACGTCAGCACGCAGTTCTTTGGCATTAAGTTTTAAATATAAGTCGTTTTGCTGGGGCGCTAAGCGCATTTCAAAATCGTTAAAAATAATGTCGCTAGCATTAACCTTGTCAATATGCGCAACCACTTCATTTAATGGCGGCATAATACCCTCAGACTGCTGGTTTGGCTTAGCTTGAGCGGCTTTAATTATTTGGTCTATTAATTCAAACCATGCTTCTAGTTGCGTTTGTTCAAGGTTGATATTAACGCTTAAATCTTTTTGATTTAGCCCTAAATCTTGCTCACCAAGTACAATATGCATATTACTAAATTGCGGCTGACCGTTTTCTAAAATCGCATTAAAATATAGCTGCTGATTAGCATTAGCCGTAATAAGATTTGAAATATCATCGCCTTGCACTATGCCCGTTAACGGCCAAACCTGTTCACTTGTTTTGCCATAGGGCGCTGGTAGCGTGCTCGTCAAGCCACGTAGCTCTGAGCTAACCTGAGCGCGGTAATTAAAGCCTTGCTCAGTAAAATTAAGTGCAAGGCCTATATCAACTTCACTTTGCCCACTCAGGTACCCTTTCAGTACACCTTGCGCCTGGGTTGTTAGTGTATCTGCATTTAGTAGCGCCGTTATATCAATATTAGCGGTGTACTGCTGTGCTTCGCTTGCACTATTATAGTTAATGCTAAGCGGCATACCCAACCATGTAGCACTGGCGTTTTGCATGCTAATTGTATCGTTTTCAAAGCTGAGCTCGCCGCTTAGTTTTTCAAGCGCAATGCCTGGTGCTGCAATATAAACAGGCAAATCGTTTAGTTTTACTTTGCCGCTGACACTGGCTCCACCTTTAAATTTAGAGCCAATCAAAAGTGTTACGCTTGCATCGGCTTGACCTTTGCCCTGCACCACTTCAAAAATATTGGCCAGTGGGTTTGCAATCGGGGTGGCTGCAAAAAAGTCATGCAGTTTTTCCATTTGCGCGCGTTTATCTATTTGTACAATGAGTTCATCAGCGTGCATTAAATCGGCAATACTCACTTGCACGCTATCGCCTACTTCTAAATTAACTAACTGGCCTTGCTGGCTATAAATATCCATTCGCTCGTTGGCAAAATGCAGCTGCACATTGGCGTTAGTTACTGCCGGCCAATTGGGGTCAAACGCGTATGTTGCATTATCTATTTGCGCGAGTACATCAAATTGGCCGCTGCCTTCGGTGAAAGGAAAACCTGAAAGCGGACCTGCAAATAATACTTGCGCCTTAGCCACTTCGCCCCCTTTTATTGCACCGTTTAAGTAGCTTACAAGTTGAGGGCTCATTGCCTTTAACGGAAAGTAGTGCCCAGCTACTGTGGCATCTTCTGCATAGGCTTCTGCGTATAGATCTAAGCGAGGATCGTCGCTAAGGCTTACATTTAGCTCAGCCGCTAAGGTAACTTCGTTATTATCAAACCAAATATTATTACTGCTTACATTCCAGTAATTATCTGTTTTTGCTAAATCCAGATCGATATTAATTTGGTTGTAATCAATATTTTTACTGAAGCTGTCGCCGGTTATTAAAGTCCCGTTTTCGCCAAATAGCTGCACTCGCCCGCGCTGCTGATTTATAAGCCCCGAGACTCTAAGCGCCTGCGCTGCAGGAATACCAGACACTTCTTGCCAGCCAATATTATTAGCTGAAAACCATAACTGCCATTGCTCATCTGGATTAAGTTCTAGGTAGGCTTGATCGATAAAACCACTTGGTTTACGGTTTAAAAGTGGCTGTAATGCTTCAAAATTAGTTAACGACGCCAAGTTACTCAGTAAAGAAAGATCAACCTGCTGCAGCCACACTTTATTTTGCTTACCTAAGTTTGCCTCAAATTCTAGACTTGGCCAGGTTGTGTCGTTATTACTAAATGTTAGGCCCGTGCTTTTTAAGTGCCAAGCGTTTGCCTCAGGAAATAAATGAAATCCCCCTTCGCTTAAGCTTACTTGTTTAGCTTGTTGGTTGTTTTGCCAGAGTACAAAGCTAGGTAACCACTGCATTTTTACATCACTGATAAAACCATTTTCGAGCTTAAGCCAAGACTTTAAGTTTATGTCTGTGTAAAGCTGTTGTTTTTCAGTATTAATATATTGCGCCAACCAATTAGACACATCTACGCTATTTGCTTGTACGTAAATATCACCCGCAATTTGCTCTATAGTTTTGCCACTAAGTGCGATACGTGCGTCAAAGCTACCCACACTAATGCCGGGCAAGGCGAGGCTGCCGCTTCCTAAATGTTGTTCATCTTGGTTTTGCCATACTATGTTTTCGAGTAATAGCTTGCGCTCTCTACCATCTTCTAAAATGAAATTAATACTCGAATTTTCAATAGCAAAATGCCCTGTATCTCCCAAAAAAAGCTCTTCAATTAGCTCTTTTTGTTCAAACGAGACATCATCGTTATTAGTATTATTAAATAAATTTTGAATATTTACACTGGTATGAAAGCCATTAATAACAAAGTAATTAGACTTTAACTGAAAGGCTTTAATGCTCTCCCATAGGTTAAGCTCTAGGCTTGTTTTGGCAATAGTAAGCGATATAGGCGCAGTTTCGTTATCCTTAAAGGAGAGATCTTCTAATACCAAGGCAGGGCCGGCGCCATGCCAACTGGCAGAGATTGCGCCTATAGAAAGACTAATGGCAAATTTATCGTGCAGGTAGGTTTCTATATCGCCTTTGTAGTCGTTTGCATAAGGTAAGGTGTACTTTAAAATAGAAACAATCACGGCCAGTAATACTAAAATTATGGCGCAGGTTTGCCATAACTTTCTAAAACAAAAAAAACAGACCGCTTTCGTTTTCATTACATCATTACCACATCAAACTGCTCTTGGCTGTATAGGCTCTCTGTTTGAATATTGACCTGCTTACCAATGAATAGTTCAAGTTCGGCAAGGTTATGATACTCATCATTGAGTAAGGCTTCACTTACTGCGGGCGCCGCATACACCATGAATTTATCGGCATCGTAGGCACGATTAACGCGCACTATTTCGCGCAGTATTTCATAGCATACGGTTTCGACTGTTTTTTGTGAGCCACGCCCAGAGCAAGCCGGACACACATCACACAAAATATGCTCAAGGCTTTCGCGGGTGCGCTTACGGGTCATTTCTACTAAGCCTAATGCGCTTAAGCCGTTTATATTGGCTTTTGCACGGTCTTTAGATAGTGCTGACTCTAGAGAATGTAATACTCTGCGTTTATGATCTTCGCTGATCATATCGATAAAATCGATAATAATAATACCGCCTAGGTTACGCAGGCGTAGCTGCCTAGCAATGGCTGATGTGGCTTCCACATTGGTATTAAAAATGGTTTCTTCTAAATTACGATGCCCTACAAATGCACCTGTATTCACATCAACTGTGGTCATCGCTTCGGTTTGGTCGATAATTAAATAGCCGCCCGACTTAAGCGTGACTTTACGATGCAATGCTTTTTGAATTTCGGTTTCAACGTCAAATAAGTCAAAAATTGGGCGCTCACCTGGGTAATACTCAAGTGCTTGCGAAAGCAAAGGCACAAACTCTTCAGTAAACAGCTTTAGCTCTTGATAGGTTAGCTTAGAGTCAACCCTAATGCGCTCCATATCTTCACCTACGTAGTCGCGCAGGGTTCTAAATGCAAGCGTTAAGTCTTCGTGTAATATACTGGCTTTATTGGTTTTTTTACGACGTGATACAATTTTTTGCCACAGTTTTCGTAAAAATTCAGCGTCGTGTCTTAGCTCCGCTTCACTGGCGCCCTCTGCCGCTGTACGAACAATAAAACTGCCATTATCGTCGCCGTATTCTGCCACTATTTTTTTAAGTCGCGCACGCTCTTCTTCGGTTTCAATACGCTGACTAACACCTACATGCGTAGCGTCTGGCATAAACACTAAATAGCGAGAAGGAATAGTGATATCGGTAGTAAGCCTTGCTCCTTTAGTGCCTAGTGGGTCTTTAACCACTTGCACCATAATGTATTGCCCTTGGCGTACTAGCTCACGTATGTCTTGTACTTTTTTTATTGGCTCGTCGTCTACACCCTCAACTATTGAGGCGCTATTGACTATGTCTGATGCATGCAAAAAAGCGGCTTTTTCTAGGCCTATATCAACAAAAGCAGCTTGCATGCCTGGCAGTACGCGGCTTATTTTTCCTAAATAAATATTGCCTACAATACCTAGGTTGCCTATACGCTCTAGTTGAATTTCTTGTAATACACCGTTTTCGATTAGGGCAACACGGCTTTCACTTGGCGTGACATTTATTAGTAATTCTGTACTCATGTTACCTTCTTAGGAATGCTTGTAATAATTGTTCGGTCTCGTATAAAGGTAAGCCTACAACAGAAAAATAGCTACCCGCAATGTGTGTAACAAAGCGACCACCTAAACCTTGAATGCCATAACCACCGGCTTTATCTTGTGGCTCGTTTGACTCCCAATAGCTATTTATTTCTTCATCGCTAAGGGTTTTAAAGGTCACATCGGTACTCACTACACAACTTAGTACATCTGTTTGTGTGGCAAAAGCAACGGCAGTAAGTACTTGATGTGTATTACCAGATAAACGTTTAAGTGTTGTTATGAAATCGTTTTTATCGCGTGGTTTACCCAACGATTCGTTATCAATAACAACCACAGTATCGCTACCAAGCACTGGGCGGTCTGTGTAACCAAGCGCTACGCCTGTTTGCGCTTTTAAGCGGGCTAAGCGCTCAACCAATGCATGAGGCTGCTCGTTTGCAAGTGGGGTTTCGTCTGCATCTACACTGAACTGTTCAAACTCAATGCCTAACTGACTCAACAACTCTTTACGTCGCGGGGAGGCTGATGCCAAATATACTGCGGTTGTCATTACCTGATCCTAAAATGTCTACGGTATTTGCGAAGAAGTAAAAAGACCCAAAACCAGCTAACCATACCGGTCGCCACTGGCCACAGGTATTGTGGATTAAAATAAACACCTAATAAAAAGTGATTTAACCAAAATTGCATTAAGTGGTACAAGGTTAAAAATAAGCCCACTAATAAGCTTTGCTGCCAAAGCGAAAAGTTACGTATTTTTTGAAAGTTACTTGCGGTCACAAATATACAAATAGAATACGTGAGTGAGTTAACCCCTAATGGCGAGCCTAAGGCTAAGTCCATGAGTAGGCCAACAACCCACGCGGTACCAATATTTAATCTATGCGGCACTGCCAGCGACCAGTACATTAATACCAGTAACACCCAATCAGGTCTGAAGGGCTCAAACGAAAAAGGCAGTGGCATTAATGCCATAATTAAAGCAAAAAAGATGCTTAGGGCAATTAACAATGAATAACGATTAATCATCGCTGATTTGCTCCTGTTGATTGCGCCATAAAATAACCAACAAACGAATACGGTCTAGCTGTGCAATAGGCTCTGCAAATACTTGAGCAAATGGGCGCCCTTCATCGCGGTTTATTTCGGTGACAACAGCCACCGGGTAACCTTCAGGAAACGTACCGCCAAGCCCCGAGGTCACGAGTACATCGCCAATGCGCACATCAAGGCTATGAGGTACATGCGAAAGCTTAACAACGTTAATTTTACCTATGCCTTCAACTACCGTGCGTACGTCGTTTCGTAGTATACGTACCGGCGTAGCATGGGTTGTGTCGGTCATTAGTAACACGCGCGAAGTGGTAGAGCCTACTTTTGTTAATTGACCAACAACGCCCATTTCATCAATTACCGCTTGGCCTTCGCTTAGGCCGTCGGTGGTACCGCGGTTAATAACCACTTGATGACTATAAGGGTTTGAATGTACAGAAAGTACTTGGGCTATTTTTTTACGATTAGATTGCTTAGCCGATGAGCCAAGTAAAGCGCGTAGCTTTTGGTTTTCGCGGGCTAAAAATTGGTATTGCTGCAATTGCTCGCTTTGTAGCATTTGCTTTTTTTTCAGCGCTTCGTTTTCACTCAGTAACTGATCGCGGGTATGCAGGCTTTTAGCACCTAAGCTAAATATTTCGTAAGGTAGGTTGGCAACGTAAATTAATGGGCTGACAAGTGTATTGAGGCTTGTACGTACAACCGTACCGCCTTGTGTAAACTTATCGCCTGCAATGAGCACTATGCTCAAAAGCACTGCGACAAAAAGTCGCAGTTGCAAAGAGATGGGTTGTCCAAACAGTAATTTCATTAATCGTAACTAAAAACGTCACCACCATGAACATCAATCATTTCAAGTGCTTTACCGCCACCACGTGCTACACACGTAAGTGGATCATCGGCAACAACCACAGGAATGCCTGTTTCTTCCATTAATAAACGATCTAAATCTTTTAATAGTGCACCACCGCCAGTCAGAACCATACCGTGAGCTGAAATATCTGATGCAAGCTCAGGTGGAGACTGCTCAAGTGCAACCATTACGGCACTTACAATGCCCATTAGCGGCTCTTGGAGTGCTTCTAAAATTTCGTGCGAGTTAAGTGTAAATGAGCGAGGAACACCTTCGGCTAAGTTACGACCGCGTACTTCAATTTCAATTGGTTCGTCAGTTTTAAAAGCAGAGCCAATTTGATGTTTAATATTTTCAGCCGTTGCTTCACCAATTAGACTACCAAAGTTACGGCGTACATAATTAATAATGGCTTCATCAAATTTATCGCCACCAATACGCACAGACGATGAGTAAACAACACCGTTTAGTGAAATAATAGCAACTTCGGTAGTACCACCACCAATATCAACAACCATAGAACCAGTTGCTTCTGATACTGGTAGCCCAGCACCAATTGCTGCGGCCATAGGCTCTTCAATTAGGTACACTTCGCGCGCGCCGGCACCCATTGCTGATTCGCGGATTGCACGCTTTTCTACTTGGGTTGCACCACACGGTACACAAATAAGTACACGCGGGCTTGGGCGCATAAAGTTATTGTTGTGCACTTGTTTTATAAAGTGTTGTAACATTTTTTCGGTTACATAAAAGTCGGCTATTACGCCATCTTTCATTGGGCGAATCGCTTTAATATTACCCGGTGTACGCCCTAGCATTTGTTTTGCTTCTGTACCCACAGAAGCAACACTTTTAGGTCCACCAGCGCGTTCTTGACGAATAGCTACAACTGAAGGTTCGTTAAGTACAATACCTTCTTCTTTTACATAGATAAGGGTATTGGCTGTACCCAAGTCGATCGATAGATCGTTTGAAAAAATACCACGGAGTTTTTTAAACATGAGGCTGGATGACCTTTGAAATACGTTCTTATGTTAGCTGCACTCACTTTAACATGCCTAATTAGATGAGCAATATAAAGCGCAACTACCTTTGTTAATTTGTGAAAAAAGGAAGCTAGGCTTCCTTGGTTAAATGCTATCGTTCGCGGACTAAGCGAAAGCCAATGTAGTTAGATCTAAAATCTGGCGCTAAAATTAATCGTGTTGAAGCACGTGCAAGGCTTGGTGCAAAGTTCCACGCCCCGCCTCTTACTGCAACATCAGATTCGCCCGACTCTTTAGCTGTCCATTCCCACACATTGCCTACGGTGTCGTATAATCCAAATGCGTTAGGAGAAAAAGAACCCACCGGTGCTGCACGTTTGTTTGACCATTCGCTACCACACCAACCACAGTTAGCTAAATTTTTACCTATTTCGTTACCCCAAGGGTATTCTGTTTCTGTACCTGCGCGAGCGGCGTATTCCCATTCAACTTCATTAGGTAAACGGTACTGCTGGCCGGTTTCGCCAGAGAGCCATTCGGCGTACGCTTTCGCGTCGTTAAATGTTAAACACACAGCAGGAAAATCGCTGCTTTGCTCAAAACCTGGGTTACGCCAGTTTAAATTAGCTTCCCATACGGGTTCGCCATTTAAATAATAAGCACACCCTTTGCTTTGCTCTGCTTGTGTTTTATACCCAGTACTTGCTACAAACGCTTCATAGGCACCTACGGTAACCTCTTTGGTTTGCATAGCAAATGAGCTGGCTATCACTTTTTCAATAACCGGGCGTTCATTTGCTAAACCATTGCCGTTAATATCGCCCATCTTAAATTTACCGGCGGGCACAACTACAACATTATTTTGTACATCAGCAGAGCGATTAGTGCTTGCTGTACGACTTACAGGTTTTGGTTGCTCGCGAGTGTAAGCCGGTGCAGCAATCGACTCAGACTTTTTTACTAAGTTAGCATGAATAGTCTGTGCTTTAGTTAAATCAACTCTTACTTTGTAAGGCTTATAACCTAATTTACGTATTTCTACGTTATGCACACCACGCGGTAAACGCGTAACTAAACGCGTAGAGCCAAAGCTCACCCCATCAATAAACACTTCATCATCGTAAACATTTGAACGTAAAGTCAGCTCAACTTGCTGATTTTTCTCTTTATTTATAATTGATGGATAGTTTTTTTTTGTAGGTGCAGCTTTCACTGAATAATCGCGCACTGGCTGATTGTTCATTCGCGATACAGACACAGTGTCAGTATTATCCGCGGCGTTGCTGAATGTTAACTGACTATCAGAGTAGGTTGTACCGTAACCAGGCTGATAGGCTGTCGCGAGTGGCGAGCCATATTCAGAACAATAACGGTTATCTACGTTTAATAAGTTACATAGGCGGCTGCTGTTTACTTCGCCGCGCATGGTTACGCTTAAGTTAACGTTGTAATTGCCTTGTCCGCTAAATGCACTGTTAACTACATGGCTACTTAAAATTTGTACTTGTGCGCCTGCCATGTTGCGTTTTGGTTCAACAATTCGCTCTTCTGTTAAATTAGCAAATATTTGATCAACAAAGCGCTTAGTGGCTTTTTGTAAACCCATTTGCTGGCCGCGTTGCTCACAAGCTGCGAGCGTTTCGGTACGCTTACAGTTAATTGTGTGGTTTACTTCAAGTGTACCTTCGCGGGTAAACTCATTACGTAAACGCTCTACTCGGGCTGTAGTTAATTGCTCTTTTAAGCTTTCTAAGGTGTTTAAAAGCGTATGTTTTGCAACACGAATTTGCTCTATATCTTTACGATGAGATGCAATTGCCGCCAACTGCATTGAGATGTCGTCTTTATTTTGCTTATGATCAACCACGGCTTTTTGATAGCGCGATTGGGCAGCACTAATATCAAGCGTAGGATCGTCAATTAAGCGGCGATACATTTCGTTCATCGCATCAAGTGCTTGGTTTTTCTCTTTATCAAGCTCTGTAGAGCGAGAACGAAGTAGTTCAAGTTGGTTTTGTAACTGACTTTCTTCTTTTAAGTGTTTTTCAAGTATTTGTGTCGAGTTATCGTATTCTGTTTGTTTAATACTAATCTCTGATTCAATTCCGGTTACTGTTGCTGTGTCTTGTGCAAATGCACTACTAGCTAACAAACTAGCGGAAATTAACAGAGATAAAGGAGCAATTCGCATATATTCCAGTCCCAAAAAGCGGCAATTATTTGGTCGTTATTATTGTTTATTAGAGTGTACTCACTTTTGAAAGCTGAACATTTTTCAACCATCAAAAATCAATACACCCAATGCCTTATGCTATGTACTTGAAGCACAAAACACAAGCTTTGTTCAATTATTATCTTAGTTTACAACTATTCTCTTGTTTCACGCCAGTAAATAACCCGATCATTTCCTCTAAAGCGACCAAATTGCAAAATAGCATGGGGATCTTGCTGTGAATTATCACCAAGCCAATCCCACTTTAACCAATTTTCTGTTTCGTATTCTAATGTAAATGTACCACTGCCATTTGGTATTGCATAAATAGCATTGTTTGTAGGGTAGCTGCCTGCCTCTAATGAACCCGCTGCACCTGCACCATACTCATAGCTTAATATTGGCGTTGAAGGCGATATTTGGGATAACTGCGGATGCTCAAATACACTGCAGTTATCTTCGGTATTTAATACAAAGCCTGTTCCATTAAAGTACTGAGCCTGCATTGGCACACGTAATGAGTCTAAATCTGAGCCCGCATTGTTGCCTAGCACTAAGCGTCCAAAGCGAAAGTCTATTGGCACATCGTTTAAACGCACACTATTGCAATCAGTGCTGCAGCTTGCTTGCGTACTCGGCTCATCGTTAGCATCAATTAACGTAGCGCCTTCTGTATTAGTAACGGTGGCCATAAGATTAACCATAGTAAATGGGCCGTCGGGGTTATTTATAGCCAAGCGCGTTAACATGGCAGTGCTGTCGCTCATTTGCCACTGTCCATCGGCTAGGGTGTTCCAACTATTGCTGCTTATATTGGCTAACCTGCTGGTTAGCGTTGTTGCTGGTACATAATTACCAGCTTGATTGTTTTCGGCATTTATTTGTACTTGGGCTTTTTCAAAGCCTTGTTTGTAATTAGCCATTAGCTGATTGTTATGATTAAGTGCTTGTACCGTAAAACCAAGCTCAAAGGGCTGATCTAAATAGGTTAAATTACTGCCTAACTGTGTACATTGCGCAGCAGCTTGAACACCTAATACTTGATAGTGCGATGGAGCAAACCGCCCTACGTTGTTTAGCTGCCCTTTTACATCGCCCACACCAAAATAATCGCCATCTTGTAAACCCGCAAATACGTTTATAATACCCACTTGGTCATAAGCGTACTGCGATATGGATTCACTTAAGCTTCCTGTATCAGTAAAGACAAGGGTACTTAGCGCTTCAATTTGCCCCTCATTACCAGAGCTGGGTAATACTAAGCTATGTGTTACTAAAGGAGACTCGCTAATGAAGTGTTTGGCAATGGGATTACTATGAATAGCGCTATAGTTATCAGGTATCCCATCGTTGTTATTGTCTTGCCCTGCGCGCCACTGTACTGCATTCATTTTTAAATCAAATGACTCACCCGTTAATCTAAATAAACTATCGTTTGCTGTTTGAGCATAGCCGTCACTTGCAACTTGCATCGCTAATCCAAAGGGCTTAACTACATATTCGTTAGAACTGCCGGTTAAGCTTACTGATAAATTAGTTACTGGGTCTAATACAATTGTTGCCCGTGCATTTAAACTTAATTTAGCCGCATCGGGGTAGTTAATAGCAATAGGGGCTTTTGAGTCTTGATCAAAGGTGAGCGAAAAAGTTTGATATGCTTGCTGCACGCTATAAGTTTTCGCATTATTACTAAGTTGTATTGGATCTGAACACGTAGCGCCGGTACTGCAGGTATAAGCTAAATCTAAATCAACTTGACCACCTGCAGGGAATGCGGCTTCGCATACGCCTGTTGTGGTATTTGTTTTAACCACTTGAATGGATAGCTCGGCGGCATTAAAACCCTCGTTAGAGGGTTTACCAGATAATTGAGTGGGGATACTCGCTGTATTGGCTGTGTCGTTATTAAAAATAAACCCTGCATCAGAAAAAACCACTTTGCACCCGCCCAGCCCTACGTTATTACCATTAATATAACAACGCAGCGGTGCAGATGGGTCGGCGGTATTATAGCCAAGTGTGACGGTGCCTGTGGTACGCTTTGCAAGCGCTACTGTGGCAGAGCCTGTAAAGGTAATATTTTCACCGCTTACCCAGCTTTGCTGGCCACTGTTATCTGGAGACAGGTCAAGTGCGGAAGGCTCATCATACAGTAAATCACATGCATCGTTTGCACAGGCGGTTAATGTCATTTCTTTTGCTTGGCAGGTTAAGCCTTGGTTATCACTTAATGATATGCGGTAGTGATCAAGCAAAACCGGCGTAAAAATACCGCAAAATCCAGGAATACTCTCTGGCACTGTTAACGCATCAAACGTAGAGCTGCCCTCGGTTATTACTTGTGTTGCAGCGGTTATAGAGCCCTGGTACGTGACATTTTGGGCAATTCTTACCTCCCCCGTTGCGACAATGTATGCAGCAATATTTGCATCAGCCGCAATGGCAACATCACCATCGACATATATAGCTAAATACGCTCCTTCCTCAACCGCAATATTCGTTTTGCCTATGTTCAAAAATGCGCTAGAAATTAGCGACGATGTATCTTTTAAAAAGATACGGGTGGGGGCTGTTACCTTGTACTCATCTTCCAATAAGTTAAGTGCTAGTTCGTCATAAAAATAATCACCAGCTAACGATACAGGCACATCACCGGTAGAGCTTCCATCGTTTGTGACCGTGGGTACTTGCGCAGCTTGATTTGGCTCAAGGGAGTTATACCCAGTGGCCACACAGCCTTGGCCATTACACAAAGGCGGGTTGGTGAGTGCCGTTGATATTAAATTAGTGGTGGTAATAAATTGTGCATTGCTATCGGTTATTTCCACACCTTGAACAAGCTGCACTTGTCCATCATTGTAGGTAGAAATAGCGCCAGGAAATAAAGTATCGCAATCTAAAATATCGCCATTAAATACAAACGTACTGGTCATGGCCAATATAGAGGCTTCTTCTTTTACGTGGTTACGCTCTCTGTCGCCATCACGGTCTTCATCAACCACCAGCCCTAACCGATCCGCTCTTAAATTACAGCTGCGTAGCCACCCACCGTCTTCTTCAAGTCGGGAATTTTTACTTGCCACCACCAGCGGTGCCTCACTAAAGTTATTGTTAAAATTAAAGTAGTTACACCCATCATTCCAACCATCAACTTCGAATCCTGTAAAAAAGGTCTCCCACGACACTTCTACCCCATTGTCATCGGTAAAGGTGCGATTACTGCCAGGCTCTACAGCCATGTAGGCCACCGTTTCAGTTTGAATAACACCTAATGCGGTTTCTGAGGCCTCTAACGCTATATTTACCCCGCTTGTAGATAAGGAACCACTTTGCACTGCAATGGTTAAAAAAGGCACAAGCGCTTGAGACGGCGGGTTACTATCTAAACTATTTAGTGTTTGTAACGAATGAAAAAAGTTAGGCCTTACGGCAAACGGTTTATTAAAAGTCAGTGATTTGTAACCTTTAGGCGTGATGGGGGCAAACCCCGACTTATCACCGTATTGTAGTTCAAGGCGTAAGTCGGTGTTTCCCACTTCCATAATGGTCCCATCAGGAAATTCATGCACTCCATATTCTACCGCTAAATAGTGCGCGCCCATGGTTATATGCTCACCATCTTCTCCTGATGGCTCAAGTGGCAATGCTTCAAACCCTGTGGTTGTTACATTGCGTATTCTCACTATAGCGGGGTTACCGCCTTGATTAGTGGACAACATAAATACCGCAGGAGGGGTTATGTATTGCTGCTGAAAATTTATTTTTGTCCATATGGGTGAAGTGTACGTGTCTTGTAGCTCTATAAATCGCCCTTCAATTTTAGGCGGTACACCCATAGCGCATCGGCTTAGTAGCAAACTTATTAGACATAAAATACAGAGGGTATATTTGCTCATGGTAATGTTTTAGCCTCCACACTTAGAGTACGTTGGGTTTGCCAATATTCCTTTTGACATGCTGCACCGGCAGCACAATCATTGGCGGCGCACGTTGCAGAGCTTTGTAAGTAGTAAATATTAACGGTGCCAGAGCGGGTGCTGCTATCGGGTAAGGCTATGTATTCACTACAGCTCAGTTCAACTTCACAATTGGCTAGATAGAGGGTGCTAAAACTCCTACTGGTGGTTACTGCACTGCATGTTTGCGCAGTGCTATTTAGTGCAAAAATTTCGCTTAAGCCGGTTTCTAATCCACTTTGGGCTGCCATGTAAGCGCGCGCGCCGTAATACTCAATGGTATTTTGCTGCGCCGCACCCGATAACACTTTAGAAAGCGCCAGCCCTAGTGCCAGCAAAGTGACAATGATCACCAACGTAATTATGAGCAAATTACCCTGCTGCTTTTTAGCAAAACTGATGTTTTTTATATTAAGGGACATTAGGCACATGCACCTCATGGCTAATACTTATTTGTTCGGTGTCGTTAAACCCCATTTGCGCAAACACATTAACAACCGCGCTGCGCTGTAGCGAAATCTCACTTAACGTAAAAAAGGCTCTGCTCGTTAAGTTATTGGCAATATAATTACTCATTAAATCGCGTTTAACGCCCGAGCTAACCTGTAAGCTGGCGGCGTTTAATTGATTTGTAGTAAAGCCGTAGTTGCTATAGCGATACAGTGAATTACTTTCTACACAAAAGCTAACGGGCTGATCTAATAAATAAAGACGCTTACTCGGTGACTCTTGAGCAAATGCTTTGCTAAATTGCCATGTATCTAGCTCACTTGTAACGGCGCTGTAGCCGCTAACTTGTAGGCGTTTGTTTTGACTTTCATCGTATATATCGCTGCTATTTAATGGATAAATACTTGCCCAATCATTTATTTGTGGCTCAGTTAAATTATTAAGCGCAAAATTCACGGCGGTAATCTCAAAAGGGGCACTAGTGGGTAAGTAATCGGTATAATGAGTGGCAGATAAAAACGGCGTAAATTCTAAACATTGCTGCGTGCTACACGCTCCATTGCTGGCGTTATCACAATTTAAGCGCAGTGAGTTAGGGGTTGCGTGGCGAAGCTCTTTACTTAATCGGGTTAAAACAAAGCGACTTTGCGCCACCGCTTCTTGACGTTTCACGCCTTGGCTGTAAATATTAAATCCAGCGCTAATAAACGAAAATGACGCTACGGCTAAAATACCAATAATTACCATCACAAGTAATAGCTCAACTAAGGTAAAGCCACGCTTTTGCTTTGCTCTATTCATTAGTAATTACCTTTATATGCACTAAAGCCGTACACTTGCCCCAAGGGTGAGGTTACTTCAATGGTAATTCGTTTAAAGGCAACGCCATCGTTATTGGTTGCCTCGTTTAGGTCGCTGTCGTATTGCACGTTCACAACCAGTGAAAAGTCGCTGTATTGCGCTAATGTATTCCCTAAACTATCACTAATAGGCTGCCCTGTGAGCGCAATGTAATCATCAACATCGTTAAAATCAGCCCGTGCTTCACCGCTATCAGCACCAAGCTCAGAATGAGTACTACAAGGCTGGGCGCCTAAGCTTGTTTCGGAGCAGCGCCTAAATGGTGGCGTGCGCTCGCTATGTTCATCAAATGATTTAGCTAATATTTCGTTCATTAATGCTTGCCCAAGCTCTGAGGCCCTGAGTGCGACAATAGGCTCGGCACTTTGCTTTGCTTGAGGTGCTATAAGCGCTGTAATAATACTTAGCGCAATAGCAAACATCACAATGCCAATAATCAGCTCAATCAAGGTAAAACCTGATTGTATTTTAGGGGCAGGCATAAATAAGCCCTTCACCGCTAATGCACACCGCGGCTAGACCCAGGTCAATTTTACATTGTACTGTGCAATTTTGATCTGCTCGCCCAAGTGGGTCAAAGTTAATTTGCGTAAACACATTAGCATTGCTATCTAAGGCATTAAATCGTACGTCGCTGCGCTCGGTATTGATAGCAACAACTAAATACTCGCTATTATTGGTACTTGGGCCGCCAGTACAGGTTTCTGGCTCTGGCCCCGCAACCAAGGTAGGTGAAATATACAGTTTATGGCAGCTGCTTGTTGCAGTATTTTGCATCGCGCGTAATTGTACTGTGCGCAGGGCGTTTAATACCCTATCTCTGTATGAGTATGCTTGCTCTGTTGAACTTCCTAGCAACTTGGGCACTGCCGTTACCGACAGTATGCCCAAAATAACTAAAGTAATAATTAATTCAACCAGTGTGAAGCCACGCAATCGTTGATTACTACTGCTATTCATTTATATAAATTAACACCCACTCGTGATAAGCGTAACAGTAGGAGGCGTAACAGATACAGGCGGCGTACCGGCGTTTGCATCTGCTGCTTGTGTATACTCAATACGGCAATCATCAGTTTGCACGTAGCTATTAGGGAAAATAATTGCTTTTTCATCAGCAGCAACTGCTACAAGGTTAAAATCTGCAGAGTCATCTGATTCAAATTCTACATCTAAAAAAGCTTCAAAAGCTGCTTCTGTCGCTGCAGGGTAGCCATAAACTATAGGTACTTCATCGCCGGTATCAACAGTAACCGCTGCACTCGCTTTTTTGTGGTCACTTGCGATAATAGATTTACCATTTACGATGTTCATACCACTGCGAATTGAGCCTTGTAAACCTTCGAGTGTAGAAGCGTTAGCATCACCCTGCAGGTTTAAAAAACGAGGGGCAGCGGTCACCGCTAAAATACCTAAAATTACAATTACAATTATTAGTTCAACAAGCGTAAAACCTGCTTGCTTATTCATTGGTTGTTTTAATGACTGCGTTTTCATAAGTAAGCCTCTTTATAATTACTTAGTTTTTAAAAATTTGCACTTTGCCTGTTGTTGGAAAGTACGAAAACCCTACTTTTTTAGCCATAACGGCGCCATCAGTAGGTAGGTTATTGGTGTTTAAATTATGAGTTAAATAATAAATACACTGGTTGTTTTTAGTGTTATAACGCACTAAATAACTCACCTTGGTTATTATAGAAACCTCGGTACTTAATGTGCTTGTAGGCGCATCTTGTAAAATTACACTTAATACTTTTTGGCATTGCAGTGCAGTCATTGCGCTGGCCCGCGTATCAGTATTAGTCGTTTTATCACCCGTTGGTGTGCCTCTGTGTCCATCGACACCAACAATGACACCTCCGTAATTAATATGTGTTGTATTATTAACGCCCTTTGGACGCCCCGATAATTCCCACTGACCTTTGACCATCAACACCGCAGAAGCAAATTCACCAGCCACCACATCCACACTCGCATTGTGTGCCTGATTTTTAATGCCTATGTATTGAGGTATAGCAAAAGCCATAATAACTGCCAGTAAAACAACTACTAAAACGAGCTCAAATAACGAAAAACCTGTTGCACGAACACGACAGTTAGTCACAATGGCTACCCTTTAATAGCCGACATCATGTTCCACATCGGCATAAAAATACCGAGTGCTAAAATAAGCACCATAATGGCAACAAACACCGTCAAAATGGGCTCTATTTTTGCGGTTAAACTGCGTAAATCGTAATCGACTTCACGTTCATAAAAATCAGCCGCTTCTTGTAGTAACTCATCTACGCGACCGGTTTCTTCACCCACTGCCACCATTTGCAGTACCAACTGTGAAAATAGCTCGCTACTTCGTGAAGCCCGCAACAAACTGTCGCCTTTTTCGATATCTTGACGCATGGTGATAATGGCTTTTTCCATGTAGCTGTTATCAACTGCATGGGCCGTTAACGACAGCCCTGTCGTCATAGGGACGCCCGAGCGCAGCACCATGGCTAAGCTTTGGCTATAACGGCCAAGTAAGGTGCGTTTTAAAATATCGCCTACAAATGGAATTTTGAGTTTGTGGTGATCCCACTTAAAGCGCCCAGCCGACGTATTTAAATACCGACGCCATGCAACGACTCCACCCACTAATATTAGCGCTAGCAGCCACCAATAATTGACAAAAAAGTTACTGGTGCCAATGAGGATCTGGGTCATTAAAGGCAGCTCTGCATCAAACTTTTCGAACATGCTTGCAAAGGTTGGGATCACAAAAATATTTAATATGATCATCGCAACTAAAAGCGCCAAAATAACAAAAGTGGGGTAACGCATAGCGGCTTTTATGCGCTTACGAGTCTCTTGCTCTTTTTCAAAGTAAATAGCCAGCTGATAAAACGCATCTTCTAATCGTCCCGACCCTTCTCCGACTTTAACCATAGAGATAGTTAAGCGGCTAAACACCTTGTTGTGTATAGCTAACGCACTAGATAGTTCACGGCCTTGTTCGAGCTGGCGTGTTACCTCAAGCAATACACTTTTAAACTCTTTATTTTGCGTGGTATCAGCAAGCCCTATCATTGCCCTAATAATGGGGATACCGGCTTTAAGTAAAGAATACATTTGCCGTGAAAACATGATCATGTCATCAAGGGTTATTTTTTCGCTAAATAAGTTATCGAATAACTTTATATTGTTTTTTGTTTCAACTAACGAAATTGAAATAGGTATGTACTGGCGCTTTAATAAGCTATCGGCCACACCGGCCTCATTATTTGCCTCAACACGCCCTTTAACCAGCGCACCTTTTGCGTCTTTGGCTTTGTAACTATAAAGCTGCATCGTCATCACCTACCACTTCAGGTACATATTCAGCCACTTTAAATACCTCATCTAACGAGGTAATGCCTTGCTTTGCATACGTTAAAGCCATATAAGAAAGCGGTGCAAAATTAGCGCTATTTTTAGCCGCTTCGGCAAAGCGCTGTGTGTCGTTAATACGCAGGGCATCCATCATAGCGTCGTTCATTTCTAACAGCTCAAAAATCCCCACCCTGCCTTTGTAGCCGCTATGGCTACATGCTGTGCAGCCTTGGCCTCGCCAAAACTGTGTGCTGCTAATATCTTCGCCTAAATAGGTAAGCCAGCTTTGTTCTTGTTTATCTGGGTGATACGGTGTTTTACATTCATTGCAAATACGCCTAACTAAGCGCTGAGCAATAATAGCGCGTAGTGAGCTTGCAACTAGATAAGCGGGTGCTCCCATATCAATTAAGCGCATTGCGCTTGATATGGCATCGTTGGTATGTAACGTAGAAAGTACTAAATGGCCTGTTAATGCAGCCCTTAGGCCTATATCAACGGTTTCTTGGTCACGCATTTCGCCAACCATAATAATATCGGGGTCTTGGCGTAACGTGGTTCTTAATACACTGGCAAAACTTAAGCCTATTTTGTTGTTTATTTGCACCTGGTTTACCCGTCCAATGCGGTATTCAACCGGATCTTCTACGGTAATAATTTTACTTTCTTGTTGATTAAGCTCACTTAAAGCGCCATACAAGGTGGTCGTTTTTCCTGAGCCGGTAGGCCCAGTCACTAACACCATGCCATGAGGGCGTTTTATAATGCTGCGCAGGCGTTTTAAAATATGCACCGGCATGCCCGTTTCATCTAACGATAAAAGCCCTGCAGATTGGTCGAGCAACCGCATCACAACTGACTCGCCATATTGCACTGGCATTGTCGATAAACGTACATCAATGCTGTGCGCGTGCACTTTTATATTAAAACGGCCGTCTTGCGGTAACCGCTTCTCCGATATATCTAACCCCGACATAAGTTTTAGCCTAAGTACTAAAGCAGAGGCTATTTTTACTTGGTTTAAAATGTGCTCTTGCAATACACCATCAACTCGTTGACGGATGCGTAATAGCCTTTCATCGGGTTCTATGTGGATATCTGAGGCACGTACTTGTACTGCATCTTCAAATATAGATTGCAGTAGTTTTACTACGGTGGCGTCAGAGGTTTCATCTGCTAAGGAATTAAGATCAAACTCTTCTACGTCTTCGTATTCTTCGTGTAGCTTTTCAGCAAAGTTAGTAATCTCTTCTGTTCGGCGGTACACATTATCAAACGCTGCCATAAGCTGGCTTTCTTGCACAACAGCAAGCTCAATTCGCTTAGGGGCTAGCATTGGCGCTAACTGATCCAACGCTCTCAAATCAGCGGGGTCACTCATTCCGACTAACACAGAATCCCCGTTATCTTCTATTACTAATGCTCGGTAGCGTCTGGCATAAACCTCTGAAAGTAATTTAGATACATCTGAAGATATTTTGCGCTGCGAAATATCTAAAAACGGTATTTGTAATTGTTGGGCTAAAAAGCGCAATAATTGCGGCTCACTTATAAACTCAAGCGCAATTAATGTAGCCCCTAACTTTCGCCCTGACGCAGCTTGCACATTAAGTGCTTCACTTAGCTGCGCTTCGGTGATCATTTGTTCATGAACGAGTAAGTCCCCTAAACGCATTTTTAAACTGGGTCTCATACAGCCTCCTTCAATGCGACTAAGCGCTGTAATGCATGTTGCGTCATTGCGGCATTTAAACCGCCTAAATCTAGGGCAACTTTATAAAGGTGCTTTGCATCAGCAAACTCCCCCAATGCATCTTTTGAAGTTGCTAACGCCAGCCACCATTTAGCCTGCTGAGGTTGAAGCTGTGTAAGCTGTGTAAAACTCGTAAGCGCTATTTGATGTTGCTGCGCATTTTGTGCTGCAGTGCCTTTTAATACCCAAAACTCCAAGTTTGCTTGCGGCTCAAGTTCGGCTATAAGCAGCTTAAGTACGCCTTCGTACTCTTGTTGCATAATTAAAATTTTACTGAGCATTACGCGCCACTGCACAACCTCAGGGTTTATTTTTATGCCAGCAACTAATAACTGCTGAGCCATAAGTACATCTTGTTGCTGAAAATACGTTGCCGCGAGTAAATTACGCGCTTCTATATGCTCAGGTTGTGTTTGTAAAATCGCGGTTAAATCGCTAATCGCATCATCATATAAAGCAAATTCCAACGCCTGTTTGGCACGCTTTAATTGCTGTGCTATGCGCTGGGCTTTGCTTTGTTTAACACTGGCAGTTTTTACTAATTTATTTTCAGCGGGCGGTTGCTCAGCCTGTGTAATGCTTTTTACTGGCGCACTGCTATTTGCTTCAACTGGGGTATTTATTTCTGTGCTAGTGGCTACTTGTACGCTTGCTTCTATGGGGCTTGCTTTTTTGCTCAGTAGCGCGGCTTTGTCTGTAGCTTGTTGCTGTATTACTTCGTCTTTTGGCTGATCAGGCAATGCGTTATTGCTTTGTACCTGCGCCAGCTCTTTTTGCGTATCTGCATTAATATGAGCTGCTTTAGCGCCAGTGTTTTCTTCGCTTGATTGTTTTAAGGGCTTAATTACGGGGATAATTTTAGCTTGGGCAATTTCAATCGGCTGGCTGTTATTATTAACCGCATATGCTTTTTCAGCCGTGTCGCTACTCGCTTGTGGTGCCTGTGCAAAAGGTAAATAAAGGTAGGCTGTAAAAATTAGTACAATCGCTAATAAAACACTCAGCACTTTAAATAATACATCGTGGTAGTCGCGTACAGGGGGAATATCGACCCCGCCACTTTGCTGATTACGCTGTGCAGTTTGGCGCTGGTCGATATTTTTTAGCATGTTATTAATAACACTCATAACCATTGCCTCCATACCCACATAACTGCAATAACAAAAACACTAATAGCTAATAAGCTGTAAGCCCAGTAATGGTTAGCGTGGTGCTTTTTGCAATCTTCGGTGTCTGCAATGGCAAGATGTATATGGCGCGGTGTTACTTTATTAAGGCCTTCACCGTATGCCTGCAGTAAAACTTTATGGCATAAAATATTGACCAAACGGGGAATTCCTCGACTCGCACGCGCTATTTTTAATCCTAAACGATTCGTAAATAGTGGTGGCTGATTAAAGCCTGCCACCTGTAAACGGTGATTAATATAATAAATAACTTCACTGGCGGTCATTGCACGCAATGAGTAGGAAAAGCTGATCCGCTGGCGTAGTTGCCTCACTTTACTATTGGCAAGTTTTTCATCTAATTCAGGTTGGCCAAATAGCACCACCTGAATAAGCTTTTCGGTTTCGGTTTCTAGGTTTGTAAATAATCGAAGCGCTTCAAGTGTATCCCAACTCAAGCACTGTGCTTCATCTATTAGTAGTACAACCCGTTCGTTATCTTCTTGCAGCTCTAGTAAGTAATGGTTTATTTGCTGACTTAACGATTGTTGATCTAGGCTTTTATCTACCTCCATGCCAAGTTCTACAGCAATAGCCCAACGTAATTCTTCAGGGCTTAAATAAGAATTAGGTAAATAAGCCACAAAGTAGTCTTCTTCAATTTGATTTAAAAGTTTTCTGCATAGTAAGGTTTTGCCTGTCCCTACTTCTCCTGTTACTTTTATAAATCCCTCCCCCATTTCTAGCGCTGTGGTAAGTACTTGCATCGCTTCGTGGTGCGGCTCAAGTGCACAAAAAAACTCGGTGTTTGGGGTTAAGGTGAAAGGCATTTCACTTAAATTAAAAAAGCTCAAATACATAGTTAGTTCTCATACCATGTATTTAACAACGCGCGGCTATGGGCCTGTTGCTTTTTCCACGTGTCGGGCATCACCACCGTTGGCTTGATTAAAATAACGAGCTCTTTTTTCTCTTGGCGCTTACTAATACTTTTAAATAAATTACCTAATATTGGCACATCGCCCAAAATAGGTGTTTTCGATTCTTCATCTTCTGTGGTGGTTTGCATTAACCCACCAATTACGACTATTTCACCACTTTGAGCGCGGATCACCGTGTCAGATTCGCGAATATTGCTTTGCGCAAGAGGCAACTCAAAACGCTGATCATCTAATGTAATCACCTTGAGCTGCTCTTCTGTTTCGGTTACCGATGGGTGAACGTGCAAAATAACTGAGCCATATTTATCGATTTGTGGTGTGACATCTAAGGCAATTCCCGAAAAAAACGGAGTTAGATCTATTTCTGGTGACGTAGTCGTTGAGGTGCCCGTTACTGTTGTGCTCGAAACGTTAGTAACAAAGTACTCATCTTGCCCCACTTTAATCACGGCTTTTTGATTGTTTGTTGCAGTTACACGCGGGTTAGAAAGCATTTGCAGGTCGCCCTGCGTTTCAAGCAAGCTAATTACGCCACTAAAGTCGCCTTTTTCAATCGTTAACGAGGAGACCCCTCCTAAAGTAGCTGAAATAGAATTACCTATGCTGCCTGCTGTTGTTGCAAACGACACCCCACCTTCTAACCCTCTAGAAATCCGCTCCCAGTTAACCCCTTGTTGGTATTCATCTTTTAAGGTTATTTCGACAATTTTAGCCTCAAGAATAACTTGTCGCTGAAGGTTTTCTTGGCTTTGACGTAAAAAGTCTTTTAACTGGTTTATTTCACTTGGTAATGCATTAACCGTAACCAAGCTTGCCTGTGGACTGGCAACCACATAACGACCATCGTTTGAACCAATAAGCGATTTAAGCGCAAGCTCAAGTTCCTTCCAAAAGTCGTTTTGGTTAATTGTTTGGATACGAGAGCCATTTAGCTCGGTATTTTGATTATCGCTGCCAAACTGATTATTTTGGCTCGAATTATTACTACTGTTTGAGCTTGAATTTGAACTTGAGTTGTTTTGTGAAAACTGGCTCACTCCACCCGCAACAACACTTACCGTTGATTGCCCATGGCGCTGCATCATTAAATAATTAACCGGTATAGTTTCTGTGCGCATGACCGCTGGTAACACCTGCACAATACGGCCTTCTTGGACAATATCTAACGGGTACATGCGTTTAATAACAGCTATAACTTCTTCAAACGTTACGTTTTTTAAATTTAAAGAAATAACTCCGCTCACCTTTGGGTGTACTGCCACGCTGTATGGAGTATCAGCAGTTAATCCATTAAAAAATGAGCTTATTTCTACCTCTTTTGCGGCTACATCAAAACGCTTTACAGCTAACTCATTTGTTAAACTTTGCTCGCTATTAAGTGATGAAAGTAAGCTTTGTGTAAGCGCGCTACTCACCTCTACCGGGGCAACACTTTTAGCATTATTGCTTACAGGAGCAAGCTCTTGTGCTATGTGTGGCTGAATCTCTTTTCCGGGCTTAAAACTATGGCACGCCGTTAAAAAAGGCGGTATTAAAATAAGCGCAAGCCATAGCTTTGTTATATTATTTTTTAATTTCATAGTCGTATAATTCTAATTTTATTTGCTTATCATCATTTGCTAACAACACTGAATTGGCGTTTATTGTTAGCACCCGAAATTCACCTATTACATCTCCTGGCTTATACACCTGCTTAGAAATAATCGCTTTGTATTGCTTTTCGGTTTTAATAATTGACTGTAACGACAGCGCTGTATTGCTAACTGCAGCGCCTTTTAGTATTGGTGCATTGCTTGGCTGAGTGGGGTCGCGCAGTATTTCAGCTGAACTAACAGAAAAAAAACACACGCAACATACACTCAAACTATAAAGCGATAAATTTTTCATTGGCACTCACCGTTGCTATTTGTAATGTTAACTCTGCATTTGGGTATGTTTGCACCTGATAGTTAAACTGCTGTATTAACAACTTTTGTTGGCTAGCTTTAAGGCCTTCTAAATACTGCTGTAAGCTAAAATAACGCCCCTGCAAAGTAACCACCATTTGATGTTCGAAAAACAAGGTTTGCGTATCGTGCTCACCGAGTTTTTCTACATCAATTGCTTTTGCTGGGTTTACTCTAAAGCCAACCACTTGCACATCGGGGGTATTTACTAATAAATCCTTTAATACAGCAGGTACTTTGTTTGCTGAAATAAAGCCTTGGCTAAACGTGCTTAACTTATTATTTATATCTTCTAGCTCGCGCTGGGTTTGCCCTACCTGATTTCTGAGTACTTTAGTATAGTCATGCTCTAATGCCTGGGTAAGCATAGAGAGCTGTGCTTCATTTTGATTGAGTTTTTGCCACAATGTATTTTGTTCCACGCGTAAACTATTTACTGCATCTTGCTGTGGAAACACCACAAACCATAAACCTAAATAAACAATAAGAAATAAGCCAACAAACAGCACAGAATACTTTTCCCGCTGCTGTAATGCCGCAAATTGTGCTTGGTATTTAACAAATAATGGCCAGCCTTTATTTTCATTTTGCTCATTCATTGTGCTACCTCACTTGAACTAAGTTCTGTAGCCACATTAAACTCGCTCACGCCATCACTGCTCGACAGCTCCAGCACTGAAAACTCCTTCCCTTTAAAAAAGCTCGAATGCTTGAGATTAGCAAGCCAAATAGGTAAAAATTTGGCTTGCTGAGTACGCCCTTTGAGCATTACTTTTTGGCCTTCAAATTTTATCTGATCAAGCCAAATTTGCGGTTCGTGGTACGCTGCCAAATCGCGCATTACATCGGCATAATCCGTCTTCGTGTGCATGGATGTGTTTTCTAAATAATCAAACACCTGCTGTTTATGCAAAATTTCTTGTTGCAGTACTTTTAGCTCACCTATCAAATGCGATTTATTTTGTTTATCAGCTAATCGCTGCTTTACCACGTTTAATTGCTGCTGCGTTTGCTTTAGATAAGCTTGGCTTTGTGTAAGTAATTGCTGGCTATTGTGCTCTTCGTATAAATAAAACAACCAAGTTAATGCAACCACTAGCAATGTACCTAGCCACAGCAACAGCATTCCTTTAAAGGGCACGGGGTCCCGCCTAACCCTAATGGCTTTTTGGTAAAAATTAATCCGTGTTTTCATAGCACTGAATCCGGATCAGTTAATTGGTACGCTGCGCCTAATGCGTAATAAAAGCTTGGCTCAAGCTCCTGTGCTAAATCTATATTAGGTTTAAAATCAACAACCTTTACTTGCAAAAATTCTGCAAGGCCTGCCCTTAACGTTAAAGACGATAAATCATCGCAATGCAGCTGAATGCTTCTAATAGGAGGCTGTTTTAGTTGGCTTTCAAAAAAATCCATTGATCGTTGGATCTCAAGCCCTAAGGCTTCAACCAAACCGTGTGTGCGCTCTTTATCTGAAATGCCTAAAAACCCGTTTAAACGCCTAGCTAATAAAAGCTGACCATCACGAATAATTAAAATACGCGGCTCATGCCCTGCATGTTGCACTATAAGCATGTGCGCGCTTTTATCTTCGCCAAACAAGGTCACTAAAATCATTTCTTCCGAGGTCATTGCTCTGAGCACAGGCTTTATTTTTGAAAAGCTATCAATAAAAGGCAGCAACTGTAGTTTATTAGTAATAAATACATTCATTTTACTGCTTTGCATAGGCTGAATAATGGGGTAATCGATAAAGTCGGCAACAATGTTCTCTGGTGGAATATCAACTAAGTCTTTTGTTGTCCATGGTAGGGATTGAATGATCTCTTCGTCACTCAGCATGGGTTTATCCATTTGCACTATTTGATAAAAATAATGAGGAACCACTAAATTTACAGGGCACACCTCAGCGCAAACTTCATTTGTGCAAGTTGCAATAGCGACTGTATAATCCGTTTGGTCCTCTACATTCACACTGTGTGAGTTATGTACGTACCACTGCCCTTGATTTTTTTTTAAACACACCGCGTTTACTGTATCTGCATAAGTAGCAATACCAATCGCTGTGCTTGAGTCTAAACTGCGATTTAACCAAGATAACAACGAAAACAGCTTTTTTTTCATATAGCTACTATTGTTAATAAGAGATTAATTAAGTGTCGTACAAGATTGTTAGTTTGCAAGTTTAAACACGAGAAATAATGCTTAACTTATTTAATATTGAAAAAGAAAGTCCAATACAACAAATAGATAGCGACTGTCTTAAAAAGAGAAACATACGGTTAAGTGTAAAAAGAGATGACTTACTTCACCCGCTAATAAGTGGTAATAAATGGCGTAAGCTAAAATATAATTTACAGCAAATGCAAGCCCTTAATAAAACACAACTACTCACCTTTGGGGGGGCTTTTTCTAATCATGTTCACGCCTGTGCTGGGGCGGGTAAACTATTTAATATAAAAACCCACGCCATAATTAGAGGGCCACACTTAGATACTCAAAACCCCACCCTGCAATTTGCTAAACAGTGTGCAATGGATTTACATGCGGTTACTCGTATTGAATATAAGCAGCGCCATGACCCAGATTATTTAGCTCAGTTGCAAGCACGCTTTACACAAGCCTATATAATCCCTGAAGGTGGAAGTAATACATACGCCCTGCCTGGGTGTGCTGAGCTTGCTAAAAGCTTACCAAAACATGATTACTTAGTATGTCCCACAGGAAGTGGAGGAACTCTTGCAGGCTTAATTGAAGGTAGCTATGAGGCCACACAGCTGTTAGGAATTGCGGTATTAAAACAAGCCGAGTACTTAAATAATGAAATTACAGCACTCAGTAAAAAAGCAGCTCAGCAATCCAATTGGCAGCTACTTACTGAGTTTCATGATGGCGGTTATGGCAAATTTAGTAATGACTTATGGCAGTTTTGCCAACGCATGCAGCAGCAACATAACTTACCTCTTGAGCCTATATACAGCGGTAAAATGATGTATGCACTATGGCAACTTATCGAGCAAGATTACTTTGCTGCTGGTAGTCATATAATGGCGATTCATACAGGCGGTTTACAGGGGCTCAATGGGCTAAAATATCGTGGCCTGATTTAAGGCTATTAACCTCTGGGCATTAAAACATGCTTACTTAAGGCCATGCAATGTGTAACCTAGTGAGCTCTACAACCGCTGCTAGAGTGGCCCTTTTGGCTGCGCTTAGCTTAAAAGGATTAACTGCCCTTAGTAAAATGTGGCATGTGTGTATTCTTGCAAGGGCTCAGAAAAGTAAAAACCTTGTGCGGCAACTACCCCTAGTTTAGCCAACATAAGTAGCTCTTTTTGGGTTTCTACACCCACCGCGTACACAGGTATATTGAGCAACTTGCTTTGCGCCACAATGTTTTTAACTTGTTTTTGCTGTTGTGTTTTTTCATCCACATTATGAACAAGCGGATACCCCAGTTTTATACCGCTAACTAATTTTTGAGAAGCAATTTGGTTAATGTGCTCCACATTCTGTACATTATCAATCACCAGCAAACTTTGTAGGGCCGTCAGTTTTTCAAAGGCACCTGCTAGTTGCGCTTGGTACTTAATAAAGTCTGCTTCGCTAATTTCAAACTGTAACTTTCGCTTTGTCGTAAAATCTTTCATATTGGTGACAAACCAGTTCCAAAACTGCTCGTTAAACCAATTACTTATATGCAAATTAACGCTCACCGTTAGAGCACTGGGCTCAGCTAAAATAAGCTTTTTAACTTGAAGTAGCACCGCTTTATCTAACTCAAATGCTTGGTGATTGTTAAAGTCTTGATTAATAAAGTAACGTGCAGCTAATAAACCGTGCGGTTGCTGCCTAATTCTTATTAGCACTTCATGTTGTACAATATCGCCGCTGGTGATCATAAATAACGGTTGAAAGAACAAGATAAATTTATTCTTTTTAATATTTTCAATAACCTGCTTACTTGAAATTAAGTTCCCTTGCTCGTGCTGTAACGCGAGCCTATGCCAGTGTTGAATTAAGCTTTTTTCTGAAAATACTAAGGCCGATTTAGCGAGTTTAAAAATAACGGGTTGCTCAGCCGCATATCGATAATCGCACAAACCAACCTTTATGTTTTTACGTGTTACTGTGCTTCGATAACGCTTACAAATTTGATAAACGCATTCGTGTAGGCTTTCACTGTATGTATCTAGCTTTGCTACGGGGATATTATTTAAAGTAATAGCAAGGTTGTTAGCATCAAATACATTAACTGATACTGCAGGAAGCTCTTTAAAATATTTTGCTATTAATACCTTAAAGCTTGCTTGGGTATCGGTATTTTCATCAAGCACACAATCAAATTTCACTATGGCAAATAAGCTATGACGCGCTGCACTAACACCGTACATAGACTTTACTTCGCAGTTTAATGTGGTTATTTGCGTAGAAAGTTTTTTTGCAGCTTTAGTTTTGCTGTAAGGCAATGGCGGGTTCGCTGCCGGTTTTTTTACTAATACTTTCCACCATCTAACCCACCAGCTAGTGGCACCTAATATAATGATATTTAATAATAAAAATAAGTAGGCTTGCTCCACCCAGGCAGGCCAGTGGTATAAACTTATGCTGAGCGTTTTATAGCTAAATACATCGTGCTGTATATCAACTAAGTATTTGAAGTGTTCGGCATTGGAGTGTGCAGCCAGCATAAAGCCCTTACTTTGCACCAATGCCTGCACTATTTCTTTATCGGCATTGGCATTAATTTGCAGCTCAAAAATTTGCTGCGTTAACTGCTGACCATTTTTATGAATTTTTTTATGGAGCGTATCATTTAAAAGCACATTAAAAATAATTACCACCAGCGTGAAACTGGTTAAGTAAATTATTTTTTTTTGCTCAGCAATTTTTATTAAGGCTTTATGCATAGTGCTCTCTGTGGCAACGCGACTATTTAAAGTGTTGTTCAAAATAGTCATTAGCACAAGCAGGCAAAGCAAGTTTAAATGTTTATAATTTTGCTAAACAAAAAAACCCCGTGTAAACGGGGTTTTGGCAAATAGTTTATTACTTTTAGGGTTGCTCGCCCTGCGCGTTTAATATCATTTCGCCGTCTTCTTTGTATAGCTCGCCTTTAGGCCATTGCGCTAATAGCGTTAAAACTTGCTCACTAGGGCGACATAGCTTAACCCCTTTTTCGGTGCACACTATAGGTCTATTAACCAGTATAGGGTGCTCAAGCATGGCCTCTAAAATAGCTTCGTCTGTTACATTTTCATTTAACAAGCCTAGTTCTTCAGCAGGCGATTTACTCACTCTCAACGCTGTTTTTGGTGTTAAGTTTGCTGCGGCAAATAACGCTAACAATTGAGGTTTTGTCCAGCCCTCTTTAAGGTATTCAATAACCGTGGGGTTATAGCCAGCGGCTTTAATAATCTGCAATACATTGCGCGATGTACCACAATCAGGGTTATGATGAATAACGACCATGACACTCTCCTAGTTAAACCAATGACGCGTTTTATTAGCAAAATAAACTAAGCTAAGCATAACAGGTACTTCAACAAGAACGCCCACAACGGTGGCAAGCGCAGCACCAGAGTGTAAACCAAATAATGAAATGGCTACGGCAACAGCAAGTTCAAAAAAGTTAGAAGTTGCAATCATGCAAGCTGGAGCTGCAATATTATGGGCTAGGCCCATTTTTTTTGCGGCTATATAGGCTATTGCAAAAATACCGTACGTTTGAATAAGCAGCGGAATAGCAATCAATACAATGGCTTCTGGGTTATCTATTAATGTTTGAGACTGAAAACCAAATAAAAGTGCCACCGTTGCCAGTAAACCAATTATAGAATACGGTTTCATTACCTTTAAAAAGTGATTTAACCGTGTGTGATCTTCACCTTCATCTAACTTTTTGCGGGTAATAGCGCCTGCTATTAATGGAATAAGTACATACAAAACCACCGAGAGTAATAACGTGTCCCACGGTACCGTTATGTCTGTTACCCCTAGTAATAAACCTGCGATGGGCGCAAAGGCAAAAATCATAATAATATCGTTGATAGATACCTGCACTAACGTGTAATTAGCATCGCCTTTTGTTAATTGACTCCACACAAACACCATTGCAGTACATGGTGCTACTCCTAATAAAATCATACCGGCTATGTATTCTGTTGCCGTTTGTGGGTCAACAAAGTCTGCAAAAATGCCTTTAAAAAATAACCACCCTAGTAAGGCCATGGTAAAGGGCTTTATGAGCCAGTTGATAACGACTGTCAGTACTAAGCCTTTAGGCTTTTTGCCTACATCTTTAATAGAAGAGAAGTCAATTTGCACCATCATTGGGTAAATCATAAACCAAATGAGTACAGCGATAACAATATTTACATGTGCATATTCTAAGCTTGCAACAACACTAAATACATCGGGTACGGTGTAACCGGCGACAATCCCTACCGCGATTGCCAGCGCAACCCACACCGATAAAAAGCGTTCAAATAACCCCACAGTAACCTCCTAAATGTCTTTTTGATTTACACGTTTACTGAGCTGCTCTGCTGTTTCTACTCGCTCAGAGTATCTATCAACAAAGTAATCTTTTTGGTCGCGCATTAATAAGGTAAATTTTACGAGCTCTTCCATTACATCCACAATTCGATTGTAAAAAGCGGAAGGCTTCATTCGGCCATTTTCTTCAAATTCTAAAAACGCTTTAGGCACCGATGACTGATTAGGTATTGTTACCATGCGCATCCAGCGCCCTAATACGCGTAACTGATTAACCACATTAAATGACTGCGAACCACCACAAACCTGCAGCACAGCCAGCGTTTTACCTTGTGTAGGCCTTACCCCACCCAGGTTTAATGGAACCCAATCAATCTGGTTTTTAAACACACTCGTCATAGCACCGTGTCGCTCCGGCGAGCACCATACTTGCCCTTCAGACCAGAGCATTAAATCACGCAACTCTTGCACCTTAGGGTGCGTCTCATCTTCACTATCTGTTATGGGTAAACCTTCAGGGTTAAATATTTTAACCTCAGCACCAAAGTGGGTTAGCAAGCGTGCACTTTCTTCTATAACTAACTTGCTATATGAGCGAGCTCTTAGCGATCCGTATAACAATAAAATTTTAGGTTTATGAGATGAAAACGTTAGCGTGAAATCCTTAACGGTAGGAGGAGTGCTTTGTGAAAGTTCTAAATTAGGTAGCTCGTGTTCAATTGATTTACTCATAATCCTTAACCTTGTAGTTCTATAGCGAACTAAATATATATGAAAAAACGAATATATGAAATTTCACATATTAAAAGGTGTGAGTCAAACCCTATTTATATAAAATTTTGCGTTTGGTTTTTTAACGTTGCAGGCGTTAAAGCCTGCTATTAAAGGTAGGTAATTGATAAGTTTATTTATTTAAGCAGCTAATTATTGTATCGCGTAATGTTTTAGCTTTTATTGGTTTAGCAACATGTGCATTCATACCAATAGATAGGTAGTGAGTAATATCATCTTTCATTACGTTTGCAGTTAACGCAATGATAGGCATAGAGGCAAGCGCAGTATTGCTATCACTGCGTATTACTTTAGTCGCTTCTACACCGTCCATAATGGGCATATGAATATCCATTAAAATAATGTCAAACGTTTCTAATTTTACGGTTTGTATGCATTCTAAGCCATTTTCTACTACGTGCACTTGCGCCCCACTGGCGGCTAATATATCGGATACAATTAACCTGTTTATGGCGTTATCTTCCACAACGAGTATTTTTACCCCTTGCAGTGGCTTTTCGGTGGCAGGTTTATGGGTATTGCTTGTAGAAGGGCTAACCACTTTGCTTTTCATCGCTTCAAATAACACGCTGGTAAGCACAGGCTTATGCAAAATAGTTTTAATGTTTATTTTTTTAGCTATGTCGTAAATTGCGTCGTTTTTGCTTGCTGTAAGTACAATAATATTGTTGCAAAGCTGTGGGTTTACTTTGTAAATGCGGGTAAAAAACGTTTCACTGCTCATGGTCGGCATTTCACAATCAACAATAATAATTTTATAAGTGTTTATATTTTCTTTAATTATCTCTATTGCATCACTTGCCTGCGTGCAAGGCGTACAACGCAGTCCCATTGCACTAAGCTGACTTTTAATTAAGCTTAAATCATCTTCGTTATCATCTATTAGTAATACATCAAATGGTTCAGCAAATGATAACTGTGGGCTGTCTTCTATTAATGCTTGGGTGTTTACCTCAACGTTTATGGTAGCAATAAACTCACTGCCTTCACCTTGCGTACTGCTTACAGAAATATCGCCACCCATTGCTTGGCATAAACGTTTACTAATGGCTAAGCCTAACCCTGTTCCCCCGTATTTTCGGGTTGTAGAGCTGTCGGCCTGAGTAAATGATTCAAACAAGTTAGGTAAGTTTTTTTCATCAATACCTATGCCGGTGTCTTTAACACTAAAGCGTAAAACAGTACTTTTGGTGTCATGGGGGGCTTCTTCTGCGTCTATTTGCACCGAAACAGCTCCATTAGAGGTAAACTTAATCGCGTTAGAGCACAAGTTAATTAATACTTGGTTTATACGCACCACATCGCCAACTAAGTTATGTTTCACGTTATCGCTAATATTAATCTCAAACGCAATACCTTTACTCCGCGCCCTATTTTCAAATGTAGTCGTTATATAATCGACAACCGCGTTTAACGAAAATGCAAAGGCCTCGAGTTTGATATTTCCTGACTCGATTTTTGAAAAATCTAAAATATCATTAATAACCACAAGCAATTGATCTGACGAGTACTTTATTTTTTCTAAATACTGTTTATCTTCTTCAGGTAAGTTTTTGCCCAATAAAATATTTGTCAGCCCTATAATGCCACTCATTGGGGTTCTGATCTCGTGACTCATATTGGCTAAAAATTCAGATTTTGACGAGGTAAGTTGCTCTGCTTCTTCTTTAGCTTGTAATAGCTCTTTAGTGCGTTGCTCTACACGCGATTCAAGTAGTAGCTTTTCTTCGTCAAGCGCGTTTACAAGCTGAATGCGGCGGCGGTTTAACCGTAATACAAACACTAAAAAAGCGCTCAATACAAAAATAGTAATGGCAGCGCTGTAAATTAACACTTTATTTTGTTCAAAGTAACTCGGCTTGTAATAAGCAATAATCGATTTTTCTGGCAGGCTTTGCGGGGCAACATTATATTTTTTTAGCTGTCGCCAATCGTATTTATGAACACTTAAATTTTCATCGCTTATAGTAGGTAACACGTTATTTTCACTGTAAGAAATAATAGCTTCACCCACGCGTTTACCTATTTTCTCACCTGATAAAACATAACCACCCACTACACCTGAGCCCAATAAAACTTCCCAGTAGCTAAAAATGGGGGCGTTACTGTGCTGAGAGAGTAAGCTGACGAGCTGATACGGGCTAATCGACTTATTTTCGTAATTTCTAAATATAGGGGTAAATAAAATAATGGCGTCTGAAGGCGCATTTTTTACTTTTGTCATCAGTTCAGCAGCCGGAAGATCAAACCATTGCTCAACTTCTAAATACGAAAAATCTTTGCTGATAAAATTAAACAGCCCTGTATAAAAGTTTCTACCTATTTCATTTTTAGTATCTAAGATGACTATGAGCTTTTTAGGTTTCATTAAATTAACCGCGCTGGCGGTTGCTTGCTTGTAGTCTAACTTAGCCTGCATTGAGGCACTATTAGTGTTTGCCGGCAGCCTAAACTGTTCGCCAGGTTCTAAATAAATTTTTGCTGTGCTAGTAAAAAAATCATTCAATTGCGATATTAACGTGGCAGCTGAGGGAGATTGCGTGACAATTATATCAATGTGCTTATTTTTATATTTTTGCTTAAGGTAGTCGCTCATTAATTGCGCTTGAGTGGCCTCATCAAAGCGCCCTACATCAATGTTTTCAACAAAAAGCTCATAGTCAAAAGTCCGTGTTGATAGCTCGCTATTTAAGCCCTCTTCAACACTTTTATGCCAAGGCATATGTTGGTTTGTAGAATTTATAAATAAGACATTGGTAATTTTAGAATCCGGTTGAGCGCTTACCGGCAAACTGGCAAATTGAAAAACAAGAAATAAAAATAAAATAATGGCTTTCATGTTTCTCATAGTTGCTTGAAGTAATTAGTACCACTAGAGTAGATGTTAATTAGTTACAAATCAATTAAATGAGATGTAAATTACAAAGGTGTTTTTGCGTTTTTGCGCATTTACGCCTCGCTAATTATTGCTGTGCATAAGTTAGCTAAAAGCGCTTTTATAAAGCCAACTCAATTACGCATGCTAAGCTGAATCTCTGCTTGGGCATTAAGTGCCATTTCAACAAACGCTTGCGTGGTAGCGCTGTTGTTAATTTGCTTGTATTGCAGCTGCAAATAAATTTGTGTGTCGACCTTTTCTAACTCTATAAAATGGCAACCCTCGCTATATAATTTACTTACACAATAAGGTGCTATAGCTAACCCTAAACCGGCGGCAACCTCTGTTACTAAGGTTTGCATATGCCTTGGTTGACTAATAATGTTAGGTGAAAAGCCAGCGCGCTTGCAACGAGTAATAATTTCATCAAACAACCCTAAGGCTTCGTCGCGATTAAAAAGAATAAACGGCTCATTTTTAAGGGTTTTCAAATCAATAGTTTGCGTCGATGCAAAGGGATGATTTTTGTTGACCACCGCTACGAGGCGGTCAACGTACATAGTTTCACTTATAAACTCATCGGCTATGGTGCTTGGTAACGGCCGAGAAAACGCAACATCTACCCGTTCGTTTTTAAGGGCCTCTATTTGCTCGGTTGCGGTCATTTCTAGCAAAGTAACGTGAACATTAGGAAACTGCGACTTATACGTTCGGATTAATTTGGCCAAAAATGTTAAACACGCAGAGCTTAAATACGCAATACTCAGCGAGCCTAACTGCCCGCTATCGACCAGTTTAACCTTATTTTTAGCCCGCTCTGTAAGCGCTAAAATTGCCGTGGCATCTTTAACTAACTGCTCTCCCGCTTGCGTGATCGACACCTCCCGAGAGTTACGGGTAAACAAGCTAACACCTAGCTGCTCTTCTAACGAAGAAATATGGCGACTTATAGCGGGTTGAACAGTATGTAGCTCTTGAGCCGCTTCTGAAAAGCTCAGGTGCTTAGCCACTGCAATAAAACTTTTTAATATTTTTATATCCATGTGCGACTCAAATTTGCTCTGTATGAGAGGTATAGCAACAACTATACGTTATTTGTATAGATTCCATCAAATTTAAACATTTCTAACATCAAGCTTCTCCCTCTATCATTCGCCTACCTTTTAATGTTGGAGAGCAAAATGACCCAGGTAACGCAAAGTGCCTCGTTAAGTCGCTTTATTTTATTGTTGATGACAACCGCCATTGCAGCAACCGCTGCAAACCTATATTACAGCCAGCCAATTTTACCCCTGATTGGTAACGAGTTTAATTTAACGGATTCACAACTTGGTAGCATTCCCGCATTTACTCAATTTGGTTACGCTTTTGCCCTATTGTTTATTTCGCCGCTGGGGGATTCTATTGCGCGTCGTCGCTTAATAAGCATTTTATCGGGCTTACTGGTTATTGCATGTAGCTTTGCCGTATTTACACCTAACTTACCGCTGTTATTAATGTCGGTATTTTTAATAGGGGTAAGTGCCAACATTACCCAGCAATTAATCCCTTTTGCGGCATCACTTGTATCTGCTGAAAATAAAGGGGCTACATTGGGCACCTTAATGATGGGTCTAACCATTGGTATTTTACTTTCACGCACGTTTAGCGGTTTTGTAGGAGAGCACTTTGGTTGGCGTGGCGTATTTGTTATGTCTGCAATATTAGCTGCGCTATTTGGTGTACTACTTAGGCTCTTTTTACCCCTAAATAAACCACACACTAGCTTACGTTACTGGCCGCTACTTAAAAGTACAGTGGCGTTATTTAAGCAGCACAAACCACTACAAGTATTTACTTTAACTGGCGCACTTTGGTTTGCTGCTTTTAATGTACTGTGGGCTACTTTAGCTATTTATGTCAGTGATGCACCTTTTAACTACAGTGCCCAAGAGGCCGGATTATTTGGCATCATCGCATTAGCTGGCGTAATAGGGGCTAAGTCTTCGGGTAAGTGGGTCAATGCGTTGGGCTCTAAAAAATTAGTCATGATAGTACTCACACTTGCCGCAATTGGTTTTGCTATTACAGGTGTTTTTTTAGGAAACCTAATAGCCCTAATTATCGGTATTATTTTAATCGACTTCGCTATTTTTAGCGCACAAGTAGCCAATCAAGTCCGCGTATTTAGCATAGACCCAAGCTCACAAAGCCGTATTAATGGTGTTTACATGCTCGGCTACTACTTAGGCGGCGCCTTTGGCTCAATTATTGGTGTGAAAGCCTTTGCTTTGTACCAGTGGCCTGGCGTAGTCGCCCTTAGTGTAGTGTTAATTACCATCAGCGCTGCTTTTAACTCTCTTGCAAAAAAATAACCGCCATTAACTCCTTGCAACTAAGCGTAAGTCCCCCTTAGTTGCCCCATTTAAAAACAGAGAATACTTATGAATAAACTCAATAACGCAGGAAGCTACACTTTGCTGTGTATAGCTTGCTTAACAATCATGGTGGGTGCATTGGTTGCACCTGGTTTAATCAGTATATCTACAGCCCTAAATGTTGCTGACAGTGCGGTATTTTTAGTGACCTTACCGGCTTTAGGGGCTGTTATATTTGCGCCTATTGCAGGTAAATTAATTGATAAATATGGCGCTTACCGTTCATTAATTATTGGCTTATTTTTATACGGCTTTTTAGGTGCAAGCGTGTATTGGTTACAAGGGCCGTTGTTGGTTTTTGCTAACCGTATTTTGCTTGGCGGTGTTACCTCAATTGTTATGGCCGGTTGTACCGTTTTAATATCACAGTGGTACTTTGGTAAAGCGCGCCTAGGCATGCTTGCTAAGCAAGGTATGGCAATAGAGCTAGGTGGCGTTATATTTCTATTTATAGGTGGCCTACTTGCTGTACAGCATTGGGCTTTACCATTATCGTTGTACCTTATTTCTTGGGTATTTTTAGCCATGTTGCTACTTTTTGTGCCGCATAATCACCCTCAAGCACAAGAGGCACAAGCAACACAAGAGCACGTAATATCAAATAAAGGCTTATCTCTTAAGCATGTGTATTCGCTGGCTGTGCTTGCAATGGTCACGTTTTTTAGCGCAATTGTTTTACTACCCAGCACAATGCATGCGCAAAATTATAATGAAGAACAAGTAGGGTTTTTACTCTCTTTCATCTCGTTAGTGGCTGTTGTTGGGGCACATTTTATGCCTCAGTTAACTAAAAAAATGGGCGAGCAAAAAGTACTTGCGCTGGCATTTATAGGCTATGGGGCATCATTTGCTTTCTTTTTACAAACGGGTACAGCGTTATTGGTAATAGGCGCTGTGTTTAGCGGTATTGGCTTTGGTTTTAGCATCCCACTATTAAACCATATGACCGTAGAGCGTAGCGCAGCCTCTGTTCGCGGTCGTAACCTCTCTTATTTCACAATGGCTGTTTTTTCTGGGCAATTTTTAACATCGTTTGTTGAATATATCCCCGGAGGCACTCGCAATATTTTTATTAGCTGTATCAGCTTATGTGCTCTCACTGCGCTGTACTTATTTGTTAAAAAAAATCATTCACAATCAGTATAAAAGAGGTTTTTATGTCAGAGTCATTTAAATTAATAGCCGGTAATTCATTTCCAACAGTTACCGCACACTTACTCGATGGTACAACCGCAGATCTAAGTAAGCCGCACGGTGGCGCCGAGTGGCAAATGCTTGTGGTATACAGAGGCAAGCATTGCCCGCTTTGTATGCGTTACTTAAATTTACTAGAAGCGCAATTACCCGCATTAAAGGCACTTGGGGTGAGCGTTTGTGCCGTTTCTGCAGATAGCCGCGCGCAGCTAACACAAAGCATGGACACGCTCGCGGTTAGCTTTCCTATAGCTTATGGTTTAACACAGCAGCAAATGAAACAACTTGGGCTGTATATTTCCTCACCTCGCTCTGAGCAAGAAACCGACCACAACTTTGCAGAGCCCGCTATGTTTGTCGTAAATGAGCAAGGGATATTGCAAGCTGTAAATATTTCTAATGCCCCGTATTTACGCCCTGAGTTAGACGTGGTTGTAAGAGGCTTAAAGTTTATTAAAGAGCAAAATAACTACCCTATTCGCGGCACTGTTGTGTAACCATTTAAATTGCAGCCGTGGCGTTTATTACCTGACGGCTGCTTTATTAAGGCATAAGCTTTCATGAAGAATTTATTTAGTAATCTTTTAAATTTAGCCAGCGCGCTTTTTATGTTTAAGTTTGCCCTGCCAAAATTATTAGCAGCGCAAGTAAGCGTTAAAACCTTTAGCTACTTTGCACAGGTACTGCCCGTTAACGCTAAAATTTATATGTATAGCGTTGGTTTACTGGAGTTGGTAGTGGGTTTAATGATGCTTGCTCTTTTGTTTATTAAAAATGAAAAGCAAAAAGCACTGTTTATCTATGTTGCGTATGTTTTATTGGCGGGTACGTTAATTGGGGCGCTGTTACATGAATATTTTGTTCGCCCCGAGCCAGTTGCTCAGTTAGTCACTTACTCAGGCTGCTTTTTAGTTATATGTGCCATTCAATTTTTAGCCTATAAAAAGGCGCTAATAGCGCGTTTTGAGTGACTTTAAGGCGTTAAATGGTAGATAGAAACAGTGCCTTTTGTGCTAAAACGTGTAGTTACAAAAAAGCCGCTAAATAGCGGCTTTTAATATTATTTTTCAACATTTCTGCTTGTATCATAAATTAAAACGGAATGTCGTCATCAAAATCTATTGTTGGTTCCATAGGATTTGATGCACCGCCCTGAGGGGCGTTTTGCGGCTTAGGTGCAAAACCACCTTGCTGCTGTGGCGCATTACTTTGCCCAGGAGCAAAGCCACTGTTGTTTGATTGTTGGTATTGGTTATTTTGCTGTGGAGCAGGTGCTGCAGCTGGGCGTTGTGCTGGTGCAGCTTGTTGCTGTGGTGCATAACCACCTTGCTGGCTGTTTTGAGCTTGGTTGTTTTGACCATAGCCACCGCCTTGTTGATTATTTTGGTAACCGCCACCTTGTTGGCCGCCTTGATTACCTTGATAACCACCACCTTGCTGATCGCCACCGCGAGCGCCTAGCATTTGCATTTGACCCGTAAAGCCATCAACAACGATTTCTGTTGTGTATTTTTCTTGGCCTTGTTGGTCGGTCCATTTACGTGTTTGAAGTTTACCTTCGACGTAAATTTGCGAGCCTTTACGGCAGTACTCACCAACAATTTCAGCTAGCTTGCCAAAAAATACTACACGGTGCCATTCAGTTTTATCAACCATTTGGCCAGTGTTTTTGTCTTTATAGCTGTCTGACGTTGCTAAGGTAATATTTGCTACACCATTGCCATTAGGCATGTAACGAACTTCAGGATCTTGTCCTAAATTACCAACCAAAATTACTTTGTTCACACCGCGTGCCATGGAATCTTCTCCTATAAACGTTAGATTAAACCAGCTACTTTACGTGCTTGGTCTAGGTCAAATTCTTTATCATTAATCTTTAAATAGCTGCGGCTTTCGTCGCGTACTACTGTTGCTTCTATTACGCCAGGTAAAGCAACTAGCTGAGAAGCAAGTGCTTGAGCTTGCTCTTCAGAACTTAAATTGGTCATTAAACTAATAACTTTACTTTTCGGTGGGACTTGCATTTTCCACGCAATAATAAGCCATATTAACCCAACAAGTGCCGCTGCCGCAAACACAGCTTGCGTACTTGTAGTTTGGGCAACATAACCCCCTAAAATACCACCTAAAAAAGCCCCCAAAAACTGGCTAGACGAATACCCACCCATAGCAGAACCTTTTTGGCTAGCGGGCGCAATACGCGATACAAGCGCAGGCATAGTGGCTTCTAAAAAATTAAATGCTACAAAATAAAGCAGCATACAAATGGCAATGCCAACCACGCTATTCACCCAAATAGACATAGCAAGCATACTAATAGAAAGCAGTGCTACTGAGCCAATAAACGCCTGTTTTTCTTTTTCTTTTTTAATGGCAATAATCATAATAGGGACCATTAAAATAAACGCTAACAGCAATACTGGAATATATAAATACCAATGATGGTTTGCCACTAAGCCATCTTTTATTAGTTGGCTCGGCAGTACCACAAAAATAGTGGTTAGCGTTAAATGTAGCAGTAATACACCTGCATTTAAGCGCGATAATTGCGGATGCTTAATAAGCTTTTTAATATCACTAAAGCTTGCCAAGGTATCGCCTTTTGGCGCTTTGTTTACTGCGTTTGGCACTAAAAATAAAATAATACCAATACCGAACACGGCAAGTATTGCTGTTAACCAGAATACGCCTGCTACACCCCACGACGCGGCAACAATAGGCCCAAGTAACATAGCAAAAGCAAAGCTCATGCCTATACTCATACCAATTACGGCCATTACTTTAGGGCGCTGTTCGTCGCGGCTTAGGTCGCTGGCAAAAGCAAGCAGCGCACTGGCTATAGCGCCCATACCTTGTAGTGCACGGCCCACTGTAACCATTTGAATAGATTCAGCAAGGGCTGCAATAACAGAGCCCAACGCAAACACAACTAAGCCACCAACAATGACTTTTTTACGGCCTATTTTATCTGACAAACGCCCCATAGGAATTTGCAGTACCGCTTGCGTTAAGCCATACGCGCCAATAGCAAATCCTATCCACATAGGCGAAAAACCATCAAGCGATTGGCCATAAATAGCCAATACAGGCATCAGCATAAACAAGCCGAGCATTCTAAATGCAAACACACTCGCCAGCGATACAGCGGCGCGCTTTTCTCGTGAATTAAGTGAAGATGCGGTCATTATCTGCGTATTCTTACGATATGAAAAATTTAGGCTGGGATTCTACCACAAGCTTGGCAATAATTAATCGCCTATAAGTAAGGATTTTTTCGTTGATCATTGATTAATAATGTTTCGTATTATGCGATACTGGACAAATAATTTTGGTAATAAACGAGATAGCATGGAAAACATTGAAGTCCGAGGCGCCCGTACGCACAATTTAAAAGACATCAGCCTAACCATCCCACGTGATAAATTAATTGTTATCACAGGCCTATCTGGTTCGGGAAAGTCATCACTGGCATTTGATACTTTATATGCAGAAGGACAGCGTCGTTATGTTGAGTCACTTTCTGCCTACGCAAGGCAATTTTTATCGTTAATGGAAAAGCCCGACGTTGATCATATTGAAGGCCTCTCTCCCGCCATTTCTATTGAGCAAAAATCTACATCGCACAATCCTCGCTCAACAGTGGGTACCATTACCGAAATATACGATTACTTGCGTTTAATGTTTGCCCGCGTGGGCGAACCACGCTGCCCAACCCACGACTTACCGCTTGCAGCTCAAACAATTAGCCAAATGGTTGATACCGTTTTAGCACTGCCAGAGGGCACTAAGTTGATGCTTTTAGCGCCAGTGGTTAAAGATCGTAAAGGTGAGCACATTAAATTACTTGAGCAACTTGCAAGCCAAGGCTACATTCGCGCTCGTATAGACGGCGAAGTATGCGACTTATCAGATCCGCCAACACTTGAGCTTCATAAAAAACACACTATTGAAGTGGTGGTTGACCGCTTTAAAGTAAAAGATGGCCAACAGCAGCGTTTAGCAGAGTCGTTCGAAACCGCACTTGAGATGTCTGGCGGTGTGGCAAATGTAGCCTACATGGACGACAGCACGATAGAAGAAATGCTGTTCTCGGCAAATTTTGCCTGCCCTACCTGTGGCTACGCAATGACCGAATTAGAACCGCGCTTATTTTCGTTTAATAACCCTGCCGGTGCGTGTCAAAGCTGTGATGGTTTAGGCGTACGCCAATATTTTGATCCTAACCGTGTGGTACATAACCCAGAGCTCAGCCTTGCCGGCGGTGCTATTAAAGGGTGGGATAAACGCAGCTTTTATTATTTTCAAATGCTACAGGCGGTCGCCGAGCACTATAACTTTGATTTAGATGTGCCATTTGAAAAGCTGGCTAAAGAATCGCAAAAAATTATTTTAGAGGGCTCAGGGCAAACAAAAATAGCCTTTAACTACCGTAACGACAGAGGCGATTTAATAACACGCAACCACGAGTTTGAAGGCGTGTTAAACAACATGAACCGTCGCTATCGCGAAACTGAGTCAAACTCGGTGCGTGAAGAGCTCGCTAAATATCAAACTAGCCAAGCGTGTCCTAGTTGTCATGGCTCGCGTTTACGCCAAGAAGCACGCCACGTATTTATAGGTCAAACAAACCTACCTGCTATTACGACTATGAGTATTGGCGAAGCGATGGACTTTTTTGAAGGGCTATCACTAACAGGCCAAAAAGCCCAAATAGCTGAAAAAATCCTGAAAGAAATTCGCGACCGCTTATCGTTTTTAATTAATGTAGGACTTAATTACTTATCGCTTGAGCGCAGTGCCGATACCCTCTCCGGTGGTGAAGCCCAGCGTATTCGTTTAGCCAGCCAAATAGGTGCGGGCCTTGTAGGCGTAATGTACGTACTGGATGAGCCATCAATTGGTTTACACCAGCGCGATAACGACCGTTTATTACAAACATTGGTGCATTTACGCGACTTAGGTAACACCGTGATTGTAGTTGAGCATGATGAAGATGCCATTCGCGCAGCCGATCACATTATTGATATTGGCCCAGGCGCGGGAGTGCACGGCGGACATATTATTGCACAAGGTACACGTGACGATATTTTAGCCACTAAAGACTCAGTAACGGGCCAGTTTTTATCAGGCGTGCGCAAAATAGAAGTACCAAAAGAGCGTAACCCAACCAGCGACAAATGGCTTGAGCTATTTGGTGCCACAGGTAATAACCTAAAAAATGTAGACTTAAAAATTCCATTTGGCTTATTAACCTGTATTACAGGGGTATCGGGCTCAGGTAAATCAACGCTCATTAACGATACACTCTTTAAGCTTGCGCATACTGAGCTTAACGGCGCGACCACAGCAGAAGCCGCGCCGTATAAATCAATTAGTGGCCTTGATCACTTTGACAAAGTGATTGATATTGACCAAAGCCCAATTGGTCGTACACCGCGCTCAAATCCTGCAACCTACACAGGTATTTTTACCGGTATTCGTGAGTTATTTGCAGGGACACAAGAAGCCCGCTCTCGCGGCTATAAAGTAGGTCGCTTTAGCTTTAACGTAAAAGGCGGGCGCTGTGAAGCTTGCCAAGGCGATGGCGTAATTAAAGTAGAAATGCACTTTTTACCTGATGTATATGTACCGTGTGATGTATGTAAGGGCGCGCGCTATAACCGCGAAACCTTAGAAGTACAATACAAAGGTAAAAACATTCACCAAGTGCTCGAAATGACCGTTGAAGACGCGCACGACTACTTTGATAAAATACCTGCAATAGCGCGTAAACTTAAAACGCTAATGGACGTTGGTTTATCGTATATTCGCCTAGGGCAAGCTGCTACCACGCTCTCTGGTGGTGAAGCACAACGTGTAAAACTGGCTCGTGAGCTTTCTAAACGCGATACAGGTAAAACATTGTATATACTTGATGAGCCAACAACCGGCCTTCACTTTGCCGATATTGAACAACTACTTGTGGTATTACATCGCCTGCGCGATCATGGTAATACCATTGTGGTAATTGAGCATAACTTAGATGTGGTTAAAACCGCAGACTGGGTGGTTGATTTAGGCCCTGAAGGGGGCGCTGGCGGCGGTGAAATACTCATTGCAGGCACGCCTGAAGAAGTAGCCGAATGTGAACGCTCGCATACTGGGCATTACCTAAAGCCCCTATTAAACTAACTGGGGTTTATTACCTCATACGATAAGGAAAGTCGGTGTTAAGGCGTTATAAAATTATAAAATGGCGAGCCAGTAGGCTATTTAAACAGCTGCAAAAAAAATTGCAGCCTCTTAAAGCTGATATTGATAAGCATATTAAACCCATATGGTTTAGCCTTAGCACCGCGCAAAAGCTTTACTTAGCAGCGCTTATATCTGTGATTTTCTTTAAATCCTGGTCACTTTGTGCGCTTTTAACAATGACTGCCTTGGTAATTGAATTTTGGCCAAAGTTTAATAAACTATGGCACTCTTTAGCAGGCAAAGCTTTAATTTTGGTTTTTTATGCAACCATTGCTAATTTTGTTTTGGCAAATGCAAGCAGCATTGTTAACGATGTAACTCACGTATCAGCTGCAAACATGAGCTACACACACAATTTTGCAACTTTGATATATTTACCCATTTGGGCATTAGGAATTACACTCTGTACATTACTAATATTTCAATTTATTTTACCCTTTTATATCATAATGCTGTTACTTATAAAGCCATTTGGATCGCAAAGCATTAAATATATAAGTCAAAGCTACTCTCCCTTACTTACCGCATCTATTAGATTAATATTAGCCTTCATAACTTTAAGTACCCTCTATCCTTTATTGGACGATAGGGATGAAGCAACATTTCTATCAGATATAGAAAACGGTTTCTATTTTGGAAGAGAGCTGGCTAGTGACTCTCCTGAGGTGAAGGGGCATGCTATGGTCAACCTAAATGAAAGGCTGGCTAAACAGGAAACAAAAACTCAACCCAGCTCGCCAAAAGCAGAAGAAATAAATGAATTCGCCGAATCTGCAAGTTCATTTGTTGCTACTGAAGGTTATTTTGGGCGTAGTAAACACCTTATAGCGATGTTTGCATTTAATTACGAAGCGGATGAATACTCAAGGTGTAAAAAAGCCAAAAATAGCAAAGTGGTAGAGTTGAACGATTACGAAATAGTAGAGATTACGCCAAATGAAACTATGCCTTATGGCTATTCTTTTATTGTAAAAGCCTGCGAATCTCCTGCGTTTAAGTCCACTAGCTAATAAATTATGGCTTTTTTAAGTGATGAATGAAGTATTAGAAATTATAAAAAAATGCCGCTAAATTTAGCGGCATTTTTATTTGCTTATACTAGGGCGTGTTGATCTTTGATGGTTGAATTTGCAGCAGCATGTTTGGTTTTTAGGCAAGGCAGAGCCTATGAAGTGTGGTTACTCCCCATAAATAGGCGATAACGCAGCATAAATGCCAAACATGCGCTGCCCTTCGGGTTCTGCCTAGGGGCGATAAACTCTTTGTTGCCTAAATGGATGTAGGTAAGGGGCGTGAGCAGGACGCGGAAGCTTTACTCGGTTTTTACTTAGCCCACTAGGTTACAAACCTCGCGCCGCGATTTAATCGCCCCTAGATTGAACAAATTTCAATCCGCAAAGATCAACACGCCCTAAGAAAGCAATTTATGTACGAGGAATAAACCCTAGTGCATCGTAAACCGATTTAAGTGTTTTTTCTGCACGTACACTGGCTTTTTCTGCGCCTGATTTCATGATGCTATCAAGTAGGTTTTGATCTTCTCTGATCTCTTTAAAACGTGCTTGGATTGGCTCAATCATGCTAACAACTGCATCGGCTGTGTCTTTTTTCAGGTGACCATACATTTTATCTTCATACTCTGGCACTAAGTCTTCAATTGAGCGCTTAGTGGCTACGCTTAATAAAGTAAGTAAATTAGAAACGCCTGGCTTTTCAGTACGGTCAAAGTAAATACGCGCTTGCTCGTCTGAATCGGTTACTGCTTTTTTAAGCTTTTTCTCAATCTTTTTAGGCTCATCTAATAGCATGATGTAGCCATTAGGGTTTTCATCAGACTTAGACATTTTTTTGAGCGGATCTTGAAGGCTCATTACGCGTGCGCCAAATTCAGGAATATATGGCTCAGGTAACTTAAATACGTCACCGTATAAATTATTAAAGCGTGTCGCTATATCACGCGTTAACTCTAAGTGCTGCTTTTGGTCATCCCCTACCGGTACTTGGTCAGCTTGATATAATAAAATATCCGCTGCTTGCAATACTGGGTACGAAAATAAACCTACGTTTACATTGTTAGCATGCTTAGATGACTTGTCTTTAAACTGAGTCATGCGGTTAAGCTCGCCCATTTGTGCGTAACAATTTAGCACCCATGCTAACTGCGCGTGCTCTGGCACTTGCGACTGTACAAATAAGGCCGATTTTTCAGGGTCTATGCCACATGCCGCATATAACGCTATACCATCTAATACACGAGAGCGAAGAAGTTCAGGCTCTTGGCGAACAGTAATCGCGTGTAAATCAACAAGCATAAAGAAACTTTCGTGGTCTTCCTGTAGCTTTAGCCACTGGTTAATAGCGCCAACATAGTTGCCTATTGTCATACCACCGGTTGGCTGAATGCCACTTAAAACTACTGGTTTACTCATGATTTTCCTTTAGTGTTGTTTAGTTAATTAAAAATTTTAACGCTGTGTTAGTGTTGGTATTATATCTAAGAAGTTATCGCATAGGTACTGTGGATTATAATCCTCAAGATTTTCGCCTTGGTTATAACCATAATCCACCGCTATTACATCAATTTTAGCGGCATGTGCTGCCAATATATCGCTTTTTGAATCGCCAATCATAATAGCCTTACTCGGCTCAACATTCAGCTTGTTACATGCATACAATAAAGGCGCTGGTGAAGGCTTTTTAGCCATATCGTCTCCACACACTATCACTTCAAAGTGACTGGAAAGGGAAAGCTTATCAAGTAGTAGCTCGGTAAATAGACGCGCCTTATTAGTAACAAGTGCTTTTGGCATGCCCCGCAAAGCACTGAGCCCTGTTTCTACATGCTGATACAACACACTATACTTGCCCACTAGCTGCTCATAATGTTGGTAAAATAAGGCAATGGCTTTTGCACTAAGCGCTTCATCTAAATGTTCGCTAATTTGCATATCGCCGCTGAGTGCACGTTTGACTAGGGTTTCAATACCGTTGCCTATCCAGCTTTCAACCAAGCTTTGGCTAACAATAGGAAACGCTAAATCACTCAGTGTTAAGTTTACTGCTAGGTATAAATCGTAAACGCTATCAACAAGTGTGCCGTCAAGGTCGAACAAAGCTACATCATATTTCATTACTTTACGTTTCCTAACTGCTCACGCATTTGATCAATAACAACCTTGTAATCAGGCTCATTAAAAATAGCAGACCCTGCTACAAACATATCGGCACCTGCTTGCGCTGCTGCGGCTATGTTATCAACCTTAATACCACCATCTACTTCTAGGCGAATATCACGACCCGACGCAACTATACGCTGCTTTGCTTGAGCTAGTTTTTCAAGGGTGTGGGGAATAAAGCTTTGGCCGCCAAAGCCTGGGTTTACTGACATTAATAAAATTGTATCTAGCTTATCAATAACGTGATCGAGGTAGCTAAGACTAGTGGCAGGGTTAAATACTAAGCCTGCTTTACAACCATGGTCTTTAATGAGCTGTATGGTACGGTCTATATGCTCGCTGGCCTCAGGGTGAAAAGTAATTATTGATGCGCCGGCCTCTGCAAACAAAGGGATTATACTATCGACTGGTTTTACCATTAGGTGCACATCTATAGGGGCTGTTACACCGTAATCTCTAAGCGCTTTACACACCATAGGCCCAATAGTGAGGTTAGGCACGTAGTGATTGTCCATGACATCAAAATGTACTACATCAGCGCCTGCAGCGAGTACTTTATCCACATCTTCGCCTAATTTTGCAAAATCGGCTGACAAAATAGAAGGCGCAATTAAGTATTTTTGTTCAGGGTTTAACATAGTAATCCGTCAATCAGTAAAATATGCCTTAATGTACCGTAAATGCTAAGGTTTCCCAAGTAATACACTGTAAATTAGGCATAACTAAAATTTCGATTTAAATATATAAGTATTTATTTATAAAAAGCTTTAGGACGTGTTGAGCTTTAATGGTTGAGTTTTAGGCAGCATGTTTAATTTTTGGTAAGGCCGTGAGTAGGATGCACAAGCCATGCTTACATGATACAAGTTATTAGTTTACGCAAGAGCAGTTATTGTGCCCACTCGATTACAAACTTCGGGGCGCGATTTAAAAACTCTTAGCTTGAGAACACACTTTAACTCACAAGTTTCAACAGGCCTTAGCTATTACAGGTAAATATTAGTTTGTTATTTATACAGCTTTTGTTATTATTAAAGGAGTAACTTAATTTTAGGCTAATATTATGCGTGCATTTAAAACAGGGATCTTAATTGCGTCGGCATTGTTATTTATTGGGGCATTTAGTTTTGCGCCAAGTTCTGAGCAAGATTTAAGCTTAGTTAGCAATTGTCAGCATCAGGCAAGTAGTAAAAGCGCTTCAAACACCTTAACGTGTGCGAAAGTAGAAGAAGACTCATCGTGGTTTTCGTGGCTAACAGGCGATAGCCGCAGTGCGCAGTTCCATTATTTAGATTTATTAGAGCTATTAACTAGCTCAGAAGACGCTAAGAATACGCCTTCAATAAAACCTCTATTTTAAATAATGCTGCACTTTATTAGCGCGTTGCAAAGTGTGCTAGCAGCATTTTTTGGTGTGCAATCAGAGCACAAACGCCAAGCCGACTTCCAACAACACTCCCCTCTTTTTATTATTGCTTTAGCTGTGCTGTTTTTTGTTATTTTTGTAGTGACAATTTACGCAGTGGTTGCTTGGGTGCTAAATACATAGCCATTAGCTCGTCGACCTTGTTGCGTGATCCACCTTTAGGGCTGATAGTACGTTTTACCTGAATTTTACCAAGTGTAGCTTGGCTATAAATTTTTCGCGTCCACACGGTATCGTGGTTAGATATAAGCACTGGGGTATTGTTTTCGAACGCGGCTTGCTCGGCTAAGTTTGCCAAGTTTGCTTGATCGTCTAAATTAAACCCGCCTTTAGCATAAGAGGTAAACGACGCTGTTTTACTTAGCGGCACATAAGGCGGATCGCAATAAATAACCGCATTGTTTGGCACAAGCTTAAATACATCATCGTAGCTTAGGCAGGTAAATGTGGCTTTTTGTGCTTTTTCGGCAAAAAAGTACATTTCTTTTTCTGGAAAATAAGGCTTTTTATATTTACCAAATGGCACGTTAAAAATGCCTTTGAGATTATACCTACACAGCCCATTGTAACCATGGCGATTCATGTATAAAAAGAGCATTGCGCGCTCATATACATCATTGCTTTTATTAAACTGTACACGGTATTCGTAGTAAGCGTCTGGGTGGTTATTTAAATCAACAAATAGTTTTTTAGAGTCACTTATAAACTCATCAGGCGAGCGCTTGAGCTCTTTGTATAAGTTAATTAAATCAGCATTGATGTCGTTGAGTAAATAGTGCTTAAAATTACTATTTAAAAATACCGAGCCTGCACCTACAAAAGGTTCTACCAAGGTTTCAGCGTGTTTGCTGGCTTGAGATAAACGTGCATTAATATCTTCAACTAGGCTGTATTTACCGCCAGCCCATTTAAGGAAGGCTCTACTCTTTTGTTGCATTGGTTCTTAACTTCAATCTGCTGTAGCGCGATTTTACACTAAAGTGAGTCAGTTTACTGATCAAGTCGTGCAATTTCTTGTTTTATTTTGCTGATTTTTTTATAAAAAGGCTTGTTCTTTCTAAGCGCACTCGACAAGGCAGACAACGCACTTTTAGCATCAGCGAGTGATGCATAACTGCCAATAGTAACCACCCACCACACTTTATTATTTCGCTTAGTTTGATATACCTTAGCGCGCTGGCTTAAATTATGTTGAATAATAAACTCACGGGTGATTTTTTCCTGTGTGACGGCTAGCAGCTGCACAGTTGTATTATTATCTGGCTGAGCTAAATACCAAGCGTTATCTGATACGTTATTTAAGATTTTAGGCTGCGGGCTTTCTTTATCGTCACTTTCAATTGGCTCAATAGTCTCAGGAGTGTTTAAGCTTTGTGGTAACGCCTCGCTTTGTTCACTTTGCTCACTTTGAGCGCTTTGTTGAGCTTGGTGCGTTAGGCTTTGCATTATCGCCGGCACATCGTTTTTATGAGGCGCTACATTACCTTGTGATTTATCGCTGACCGGCTCTAAAGGCAAATCCGCTTTTGATATATCAGAATTATCATTACTGACTTCTTTATCCACGCTTGGGGTAGCGGTAATTTTAGAAGCAGGAATAGCGGTATCTATGGCTTGGCTTTGTTGATTTTGATAGTACGTTTGCCACCACTGGGTCATATCATTTTTATACAGCAACCCAATGATAAGTAGCATAATTATAATTAACAACGAGATTAAGTGTACTCGCCACGACACTTTATCTTTTTTTACAATATCAGCCACATGCTCCGTTGGTTGCCATGCTAATAATAAGCTGGGGTTGCCATTCGCTTCATTTAAAAATGCGCTAAATACGGGGTCTTCATCGTACGGTAAATTAGGAAAATACCAGCTCATTAGCTGTTTAGATTCATGTGCAGATAAAGGCTCTAAGTAAATTTCAACGGCATTATTAATAGCTAGCTTTGATTGCGAAGCTAGCATGATATAAAGCGTTACAGGGCTGTTTTTGGCAAGTAACTCTAATTCCTGTAATAGCTCTTCAGATAGGTGCCTTGCATTATCAAGCACCCACAAACAAGCCTCACACGGCTGCTGCTGCAACAATTGGTAAAAGTTTTCACTTAACGATAAATCGTGGTCAATCAGCGGAGAGTTAAAGCTTTGCTCTAATATATCACTCATCAGTGATACATCATTTACACTGGCACTTACTTGTACAAATGCTTTATTAAAACTGTTGTATTTGTCGGTGATGAAGGTTTCGAGCATATAACTTTTGCCTAGGCCAGAGGTGCCTAGTAATACAATTAAGTTTTGCCCGTATTCAAATTGCAGAGCGATTCTATCCACCAACGCCGCACGGCTTGGTAAAATTTGCGCCTGCATTATTGCTCGATTAACGCTCTAACTTGGTCGTCTGATACGTCATCTACCAATGCGCATTGACCAAATTGAGTAGGTAAAATAAAGCGGATAGTGCCTTTTTTATTTTTTTTGTCTTTGCGCATATGCATTAAAAACTGCTCAGCAGTCATTTCACTTGGGATCTCAGTCGGTAAATTATAAAGCTTGAGTAGCGTTACAATTCTATCTACCTCAGTTTGCGATAAATCACCGCGTGTATGCGCTAATTTAGCAGCAAGTACCATTCCGGTAGCAACAGCCTCGCCATGTAGCCATACACCGTATCCCATTTGCGCTTCAATTGCATGCGCAAAGGTATGCCCTAAGTTGAGTAATGCACGAAGGCCATTTTCTTTTTCATCTTGCGCCACGATAAGCGCTTTAATTTCACAACATCTATAAATAATATGCTGCAAACTTGCTTCATCTAGTTGCTGTAGCTTTTCTACATTTTGCTCAATAAAAGCAAATAGCTCGGTATCGTAAATTAAACCATACTTAATAACTTCGGCCATACCCGCTGCAAATTCGCGCGCCGGTAAAGTGTGAAGTGAATTAGTATCAATAAAAACCGCTTGCGGCTGATAAAACGCCCCAATCATGTTTTTACCCAGTGGGTGATTTACCGCTGTTTTGCCCCCTACAGAGGAGTCAACTTGTGATAGTACCGTGGTCGGAATTTGAATAAACGGTACACCGCGCTGATAACATGCAGCAACAAAGCCTGTTAAATCGCCAATAACGCCGCCACCTAGTGCAATTAAGCATGTGTCTCGGCCGCAATTATTTTGCAATAAAAAAGCAGATATTTTCTCTAACCATTCAAGTGACTTGTATTGCTCACCATCGGGAATGACAAAAGAAAGAGGGTCTAGATCAGCTAACGAATCAAGCAGTCCTTGTAAATATAAAGGCGCAACTGTGTCGTTAGTGATAATGATAGGCCGACAATCACCAATGTGGTGAACAAGGCGGCCATTATCTTGAAGTGCAGATTGACCAATAAAAATAGGATAACTTCGCTCGTCCAAATTAACAGTTAATTCAAGCATGCTTTGTTATTTCCTTTATTATTGGTTTTTAAAAATCTAATTTCTCGATGATTTGGTTAGCAACAACTTTAGCGCTTTGCTCATCGGTGCGTACAACAAAATCGGCAACTTCTTTGTATAGTGGCTCGCGTTCTTCTGCTAAGCGCTCTAGTACATTACGAGGTGCTTCTTCAGTTTGCAGTAATGGGCGACGCTTGTCGCGTTGCGTGCGTGCAACTTGCTTTTCTATAGGTGTCTCTAGGTATACAACGATACCACGAGCCGAAAGCTTGTTTCGAACTTCTTTACTCATTACTGAACCACCACCGGTTGCAAGTACAATACCTTGCATTTCGGTTAAGTCGCCAATAACAGATTCTTCACGAAGTCTAAAGCCTTCTTCACCCTCAAGATCAAACACCCAGGCAATATCTGCACCGGTACGGCGTTCGATTTCTTGATCAGAATCGACAAATTCAAGGTGTAATTGGTCAGCGATGTGACGACCAATCGTGCTTTTGCCAGCCCCCATGGGGCCAACTAGAAATATATTACGTTTCTCAGCCATATCTTTTAGTACAAACGAACTCTAAAATTTGAAATAAAACCCCGCCTAACGACCTGGCCCCAAAATTAAGGAGGGGATTATCTCAGTAATTGGCCGGGTATTTCAAGTCTATTACAATAAAAAGCCATATAACGAGCAATTATTATCAATAAACACTCGTTGACGAACATAAAACCACTAAATTTTAGTCTATTTGTATTTTCGGTGTCACGAAAATAAGTAATTCCCGTTTCTCATTAAACTCGCTGGTGCTCTTAAATAAGCGTCCAACATATGGAATATCACCAAGTACAGGTACTTTATTTGTGGTATTAATTATTTGCTGCTGAAAAATACCACCCAGCACAACGGTTTGGCCGTTATCAACCAGCACTTGTGTTTCAATTTGTTGAGTGTCTATCGAAACCGCTTCACCTGTTCCGGTTTGAACCGTTTCGCCACGAGTATCTTGTGTAATAACTAAGTCTAAAATAACTTTGTTATCAGGCGTTATATGCGGTGTAACCTCAAGGCTCAATACCGCTTTTTTAAAGCTTACAGTAGTAGCACCACTTGAGGCTGATTCGGTATAGGGGATTTCAGTACCTTGCTCAATACGCGCTTTTTGCTGATTAGCTGCAGTAATGCGCGGGCTCGCAATAATCTCACCTTTATTTTCTTCTTCTAAAGCACTTAGCTCTAAATCAATTAAAGTGCCATTAGCCAACTTAGCTATGTGTAAACCAATACTTGCCGCAGGGTTAGTAATAGGTAGGTTTACATTAAGACGGTCTGATAAATCAGGAATAGTGCCATTTGAGATAGACTCAGCTCCTTCAAGCGAGCCAGATATACCATCACTATCTTGTTGATCACTAAATCCCCAACGCACGCCTAAATCTTCTGTGACGTTATCGCGCACTGTTACCATACGTGATTCAATAACAACCTGTTGCACTGGGATATCGAGTGTTTCAATCATACGACGAATGCTCTCAATGCTCTTCGCTGTATCTTTAATAAGTAATGTATTGGTACGCTGGTCAACCGATACACTGCCTCGGGCAGAAATGATGCTGTTAGTGTCGGTTTTCAGTAAATCCGCAAAATCTTCAGCCTTAGCGTAGTTTAAACGAATATACTCACTGTAAAGCGGCTCTAAATCCTCGACCTTTTGTTTTGCTAGTAAATCTTTAGCTTCACGTGCAGCGAGCTCTTCAGCTGGCGCAACCATCAATATAGAGCCATCCATGCGCTTATCAAGGCCTTTAATACGCAGTACAACATCTAAAGCTTGATCCCATGGAACGCCATCTAAACGAAGCGTAATATTGCCGGTTACGGAGTCACTCGTTACTAAGTTAAACTCGTTATAACCCGCTATGATTTGCAGTACAGCTCTAACCGAAATATCTTGGAAGTTTAAGGTCATTGGACGACCTTGATATTCTTTGCCGCCATCTAAATAGGCATTTTGCGTTTCATCTTTTTCAATTGTTAACGTTAAAATGTTATCTATTTGCTGGTAGGTAAAGGTAAAAGCAGCATTAGGCTCAATAACTAGACGGCTTAAGCTATCTTCTTTAAAGGTCTCAATGGTACTTACTACAGTACCAAAATCTAGCACATCTAATTCATACAGTAAGTCGTCTAAAATATCTGTGTGATGAAACTCTGCAATTATTTTTCCACCACTTTCATGTACTTCTATTGCAGCTTGCGTGTCTTGTAAAAATACTAAAACTTTTGCTTCACCTTTTTCACCACGGCGAAAATCAATAGATTGAATCCGATTAATATAAGCGCTTGAGGCATTATAACCATTGCTGCTTTCATCAGAAGCTTGTTCAGTAAGCGGGTTATCAGATACGCGCAACGACACTAAGTTATTATTAACTTGTGTTTCGTATATTTTTAAACGCTCTAAATTTACCGTAACTTTTAAGCCTTGCTCTGTCAGTACGCTGCTCACACTGTTAATACCTGCGTGATCGACCGGCACATTTTCAAGACCCTGTTCTAGTTCTGCACCATCAAATAACATTTCTATGCGTGCTGGTGTGTTGTGTACTTGAATTTTAGGTTGTTGTGTTAGCTCTTCGTCAAATACAAGTTGTAACTCTGTCTCGCCTTTTAGCAAGGGGTTATAACGTACATCATAAAGTAATGGCGCTGCACTCGCTGTTTTTACAACAAAAAGAGCCAATATGACAAATAACACCATTTGAAAACGATGATGCCAAAGTACATCCTTATACATGTGGGTTTTACCTTTTTTATTATTAATTTGCGCCATTATTTGCCGCCTCTAACATTTCCAATTTAGTCAGCCGCTCTTTCCAACAACCCGACCCATCAGGGATTAATTCAACTAGTTCTACATAATCACTACTTACAGACTTAACTTTACCGTCATACGTGCCTAAGTAATTATTTACCGTTACCCTATGCAACGTTTCATCCGCTGCGGTGATCAGTGCCCACATTTGACCGCTAGAGCCTAATGTACCTTTCATTGATAGGTTATCGAGCGGATACTTTTCTAGTGGCTCTCTCACTCTATCAGGGTCAGGGTGTAAACAATTTTTAATTTGCGTTAGTTTATTTTGAATAATTTCAGGCTGTGGAGCCACAAAAGGACTACGCAACTGCGATGCATTATATTCAAAATGTTCAAACTGCGTTAATTCAGGTATTCCCTCAACTTTAGGCGTGGTGCTGGCCTTAACTTGGTCAATAAATTCTTTTTGCTCAGACGTATCGTCGTTACAACCTGCCAACAATAAAACAGACAATGATAATAAAGGGACTAGTCTCACTTTTTAACCCCTTCTTCATAACGATACGTTTTTGCTACCACACTGAATGTTAGTTGCTTTTCACCAGATGATACAATCGAAAAGTCATGTAAACTTACAATTCGTGGTAATTGGGCTACTTTTCCTACAAATTCACCAAACTCATGGTAAGTACCTATTACTTCAATTTTTATAGGCAGCTCGGTATAAAACTCTTTTTCGATTTCAGGTAACCAGCCAATTTTCAAAAATGTTAAACCGCTAGTAGTACCTACATAAGATAAATCGTCTAAAAGGCCAGGGGTTTCATTTGAGGTAGGTAATCGCTTTAGTAGTTGTGAAAACTTATCTTCCATCTCAACCATTTGCTGGCGATATATATCAAGCTTACTGGCTACAGCATATTTAGTTCTGTAGGTAGTACGCAGCTCGACTTCTTTTGCTACCGCGCTGTGATAGCTGTCTATTTCATCAGATACCAATAAGCTGTAACTAAAAAACAACACTAAACCGGCGACAAATAAGCAACAAATTGCTTTTACCGCAACGGGCCACTCGCCAATGTTGTCGAGCTCAATTTCATTCCAATCTATTTCATTTAAGGCTTTTAAATCAAGGTTCATCACTTACCTCACCAATTTTATCAAATGGCTTTACATAAAACTCCATATTAAAATCACTGAGTAACCGTGATGTTTGATCGCCTGCCACAATGCCCTGCATGATTGGCCTTTCTAATAGATAAGAGCCTTGTACCTGACGTAGCATAGTAGATAAACGATTGTTTGATTCACTGCGCCCTAACACATGTATTTGTGTACCACGCCGCTCAAGCTTAGTTAAATACACGCCTTGAGGAACAATTTTAGCTACTTCATCCATAATTTGAGTACCTAAATTACGGCTGCTTTGTAGCTCTTCAATCAACCGCATTCGTTGTTGTAAATTCTCTTTTCGCTTATCGAGATCTCTAATCTCACTAATTTTTTTATCAAGAGTACTGATTTCTGAGCTTAAATAATTATTTTTTAAGTTCTGCCCATCTTTTAAACCCGCGTAAAAAGAGCTAAGTAAGTACATACTTGCAAAACTACCTAGTACTACTGCTATTAATATAGTTATAAATTTCTTTTTTGATTCTTCTCGTTGTAGCTCTCGCCACGGCAATAGATTTATATGTGGCATGATGAAAAGCTCCTCAATGCCAAACCAGTAGCAATTGCAAACTGCGTTCTATTTCTTTGCATTACATTTCTGTCTACTTTTGGCGAAATTTCCATATTAGCGAACGGTTCAGCCACCACAGCATGAATACCGAGCTCTTCAATTAACAACCTATCTAAACCGTCTATCATTGATGTACCGCCGGTTAGCACTATATAATCTACTTGATCTTTACCTGTGGTTGTTAAAAACATTTGTACCGCACGGCGCACTTGTTGCAATAGTGATGTCTGAAACGGTGCCAGCACTTCAAAAGTATAATTAGCAGGTAAATCACCCGTCGTTTTGCCTATTTCGGCCTCATCAAAACTTTTATTATAATAAGATACAATACTATTAGTATATTGGTCGCCACCAAATACTTGGTCGCGGGTATAAATTGTTTCACCCGCTTGAACGACACTCACCAGCATTAAAACAGCGCCAATATCTACCACGGCAACACACTTATTAAAGGCATCACTTGGCAGTTGCTGATAATACACCTCCATCGCTCTACTTAACGCATAGCTTTCAACATCAACCACTTTAGCGGTTAAGTTTGCACCTTCAAGTGCGCCCACACGGGCCTCAACACTTTCTGTACGCGCAGCAGATAACAACACATTCATTTTACTCGGGTCGGCTTCGTTGGTAGAGAGCTTTTCAAAATCTAAACTCACTTCATCAAGGGGGTAAGGTATTAAGCTGTCAGCTTCTATTTCAATTTGCGACTCTAATTCAGCGTCACTTAATGAAACATCCATAAAAATAACTTTAGTGATAACGGTTTGTCCTGATACAGCCACTGCCGCTGATTTTAACGATTTTGGTAGTTTTCTTTTTAATTTTGTAATTATGTTACCAATTGCTTCGATATCCTGAATAGAGCGCTCGCTCATTGCACCTTTTGGCATGGGTTCAATTGCAAGTGCTTCTAGTCGAAATCCCGTTTCAATTTCACTTAAAAGCACTGCTTTGATAGAGTGCGATCCGATATCAATTCCGACCATCGCAGGTAATGGCTTTTGAAATAGTTGACTTAGCATGTTTGCAACTTGACCTTTGTTTTAATAATAAACAAGTTATAATTTTTATAGTAAAAAATATTATTCATTTTTTAATCAATATATACTAGCAGTCTAAACTCGCAATTGGGAGTCCATTTAGGGAAATATAAGTGATTTTATTAAAAAGAACATTACAATTTTTTATCATTTGCACGTTAATTGGTCTGATCACTTTAATCAGCCTTTATTATTACGTTAAACCTGATATCCCCAGTGTGCAAGTTTTAAAAGACGTGCAATTACAAACCCCTATGCAAGTCTTTACCAAAGATGGACTCTTAATTAATCAATTTGGTGAAAAACGCCGCATCCCCGTTACTATAGACGAAATACCTCAACCTTTAATTAATGCCTTCTTAGCCACAGAAGATAACCGTTTTTATGACCATATTGGTATAGACCCTATTGGTATTGTCCGCTCTGCTATTGTGTTAATTTCAACAGGTGAGAAAAAACAAGGCGCGAGTACCATTACTATGCAGCTTGCTCGTAACTTCTTTTTAACACGAGAAAAAGCGTATATTCGTAAAGTTAAAGAGATTTTTATAGCCCTACATATTGAAAGTGTATTAACAAAAGACGAAATTCTTGAGCTGTATCTTAATAAAATAGAACTAGGTAATCGTGCATTTGGTATTGGTGCTGCTGCTCAAGTTTACTATGGCAAAGAGCTAAAAGACCTAACTCTTGCACAAATAGCAATGATTGCCGGTTTACCTAAAGCCCCTTCGGCGCTTAACCCGATTCGTAACCCAATTAGAGCTAAAGCACGTCGTAATGTAGTGCTTGGTCGCTTACTTACTGAAAACTATATTACGCAACAGCAATACAACGATGCGGCTAACCAGCCTATCACTGCTTATTTTCACGGTGCTGAGATAGACCTTTACGCCCCTTATATCTCTGAGATGGTTCGTGCTGAGATGGTTGAGCGCTACGGTGTAGAAAAAGCATATAACTCTGGCTTTAAAATATTTACCTCTGTGGAGTCTAAAGTTCAAAAGGCTGCGCAAACAGCTTTAGTTAATAATTTACATAACTACGATATGCGTCATGGCTTTCGTGGGTCTGTAGACGTGTTATGGGATCCAGAAACACAGCCCGCCTTAAGTGAGCAGCAAATTATAGAAAAGCTAAAACCTGTTAAAGAAATAGCTGATTTGCATGCTGGCGTGGTGTTAAATGTGGCAGAGAAAACCGCTGACGTTATTTTAAAAAATGGCCAGCGCACCACACTTGATTGGGATAATTTAAAATGGGCGCGCAAATACATTACTCGCTACCGCCAAAGTTTTGCCCCTAAAGCCGCTACTGACATTCTTACCCCTGGCATGCAAATATGGCTGCGTAAAAATGACGACGACAGTTACCTACTAAGCCAAATACCAGAAGCTGCCAGTGCACTTGTTTCACTCGACCCACAAGATGGTCGTATTAAAGCTATAGTAGGCGGTTACAGTTTTGAGCAAAGCCAATACAACCGAGCGGTACAAGCTAAACGCCAAGTTGGCTCTAATATTAAACCCTTTATTTATTCTGCTGCGCTCGAAAATGGCTATACATTGGCCTCTATTTTAAACGACGCGCCAATAAACCAGTGGGATAAAAGTTTAGGTGTAGCGTGGCGACCAAAAAACAGCCCAGCCGTTTATAATGGCCCTATACGTATTCGCCGTGCACTTGCACAATCTAAAAACGTTATTTCTGTGCGCTTACTTCGCGGTGTAGGGTTACAACGCACCGCCGATCACTTGCTTAAGTTTGGTTTTAAAGATGCTGATATCAACCGCAGTGAATCGTTAGCATTAGGGAGTGCATCAATCACGCCATTAGAGCTTGCTCGCGGCATGAGCGCATTTGCTAATGGCGGTCACTTAATTGAACCTTACTTTATATCTGAAATTCAAGATGCCTATGGCAATGTACTATTTAAAGCAAACCCGGCTCTTGCTTGCGATGAAGACGAGCTATTACCCGTCTCTCAAGCAATGGATAGCTTTGCCAACAACAACCTAGATACCGACATAACAGATGATACAGCCACGCAACCACGTTGTGCACCACGTGTTATTTCAAAGCAAAATGCTTTTTTAATTGCTGAAGCAATGCACAGCGCAGTATGGGGTGGCGGTAGCTGGACCCATAAAACAGGCTGGAGCGGGACAGGTTGGCGTGCGCAAGCATTAGATAGACGCGATCTATCGGGTAAAACAGGCACAACCAATGACTCTGTTGATACTTGGTTTAGCGGCTTTAACCGCAATGTAGTAACGTCTGTATGGGTTGGTTTTGACAACCCAGGTAACTCGTTAGGACGCTCAACCTATAATAACAACCTAGATAGCAGTCAAATCTCTGGTGCTGAATCGGGCGCCAAAACGGCACAGCCTGCCTGGGTTGATTTTATGAAAGTGGCGCTTGAGGACACACCAGAGGCGCCAATAGAGCCTCCTGAAGGACTAGTTTCAATTCGTATCGATTTAAAAACAGGTCTGTTAAGCCATAAAAACGACTACACCAGTCGCTTTGAATATTTTGAAAAAGGCACTGCGCCTACAAAGTATGTGCTGTCTCAGCCAACTGATATTTTTGAAGAAGATACAAAAACAGAAGAAGAGTTATTCTAAAAACAAAAACGGCAGCTTACACAAGCTGCCGTTTTACTATTAATATTTGCTGCGCTATTTTAAGTTTTTAACTAACCAATATAAATCAGAGTGCACTCCCGCGGCGGTCACTTCTTTGCCTGCCCCAGGGCCTTGTATTACTAAGGCATTTTCGTTGTACCACTGGCTATTAATAACAAAGATATTATCGCCAGGTGTTAAGTTAGCTAAGGCGTCCCCTTTAGGCGCGTAAGTTATACCTACCTTCGCCGATACTTTACCCTGCTCTAATGCTAATAAACCGGTATACCTAAGTACAGCATCTTGAGCATTTGCCGCATCGGCATGTTGTTTAATAAAGGCATTTAGCTTATCTTTATTCGCTAAAAAGTCATCCCATGAACCTTGGGCTAACTCATCAGGCATTAATGCTTGTAAGCTTATATCATTTAAATCTAATTCAATGCCAAGCTCGCGTGCAAGTATCAGCAATTTACGTTGCATATCGCGGCCCGATAAATCCTCGCGAGGATCAGGCTCTGTAAAGCCCATTTTTTGCGCTTCTAGAACAAGATCAGAAAATGCCACACTGCCATCGTACTTACTGCATAGCCACGAGAGTGTGCCCGAGAAAACACCTTCAATACGCGTAATTTTATCGCCACTATTTTGTAAATCGGCCAACGCAAAGTTAATCGGCAACCCTGCCCCAACACTGGTGTTGTAGCGCCAATGCAAGTTACGCTCGCTAATACTTTGGCGCAGCGCGTTATACCAATTAGATGCAGCAGTGCCTGCGTACTTGTTAGCACTTATTAAATGGCAGTCTCGCTCAACAAAGTCAGTGTATAATTGGCTAAATTGCTCGCTTGCCGTTATATCAACAACAACTTTGTGCTCGTAATCAAGTTCGTTTAATGCACTTAATAAATCCGCCTGCTCATAAGCAACGGCATTATGCTGCCATTGTTTTTTCCACTGTCCGAGTGTAATACCCGAGGCATTAAATAGCATATGTTGCGAGCGAATTAACCCAACTAGCTTAATACTATAATCGCCCGACAATCGTTTAAATTGAGCATCTAGCTGGCTTAAAAATTCATCGCCTACATTACCTAAGCCAGCCACAACCAGGGCAACTTCTTGGCCTTTATTAATTAATTTTTCGTGCAATAAACTAAGTACATCGCTTTCTATTAACTGATCCGTTAACAGCAATGTATAGCCTGTATCTTGATGAATAAAACGAGGGTGAATACTTTGCTGATTTAAAACCTCAGCCGCTAATGTACTTAGTGTGTAAACATCTTGCGTAGGCGCAACCACCGCGCAGCCATTTAAATTAGACTCGCTTATATTTGCTCGCCCAGCAAAATAACTCACTACTTGATGCGTTGCACCCGCGGGCACAACTAAGTATGTATCCCCGTTATGTATAAAATGATGAAGGCTGTGCTGAATAAGCTGGCTAACATGCGCCACTTCACCCGCGTTAAGGCCTTCAACGAGCAGTAAATCAACGTTTTGTAATGTAGTAATAAAACGTTTTTGCTTAGCTTTGCCTTGTTTTACAATATCGGTAGGGGCAGTTTGCACATCAAAACTACTACGTACAGCCAGTTTAATATTACTGTTTTTTAAAGGCGAAAGCGTTTTAGCATGTAAAACAGGGTTACCCAATCGAGCTAATAAGTTAGCTTGTTCACGGCACACCTTGTTGTACTTAATCGCCTTTTCAACTTTTCGTGGGTCAGCACTAAATACCCCTGGCGTATCAGTCCAAATACATACATTTTGTGCGTCGCAATAATTGGCTAATAAGGTGGCGCTGTAATCACTGCCATTGCGCCCAAGCGTAACTGTTTTACCATCAGCACTTGCTGCGATAAACCCTGTTACTACGTTAATTTTATTTGCATCAATAACTTGGCTGCATTGCTGTTTGTTTTGCGCATGCAAAAGCTCCCCGCTTGTTACACTAAACAGCGCTCTAGCATCATGAGCACACGCTTGAATGTTTAATTGCGTTAAATAGGCTGCCAATAATCGCGCAGACCACAGCTCACCATGCGCCAGTAAGGCCGCCTCTTGCAACTGCTGCTTGCTGGCTTGCTCCGCTACATCACTTAGCTCTTGCGCTAACACAGCTAAAGCCGTGTGTTTAGCATCGGCTTGTAATAACTCTTCAATTAATGCTGTTTGGTGATTACTCAATTGCAGCAAAATATCAGCCACAGCTTGCTTATCTTGTTGTTGATAACTTTGCCACAGAGAAACCAATGTATCGGTGGTTTTACCCGCAGCAGATACAACCACGCAATCGCCAGGCTGTGTGTGGCCAATAATTATTTTTGCCACACTTTGATAGCGCTCGCCCGAGCTTAAGCTCGAGCCGCCAAATTTATGTACACTTTTTACCATACTCAATCACCACAAAGCTGGATGAGCAGCCTGCTGCTTTACATCACCATTGGCATTGCCCGCAGCTTTACCAACACGCCCTACATTTTTATTTTGCCCAGGTTTAACTAGGTTAAATACACGTTCAAAATCAGCCAGTAGGTCTTCTACATCTTCAATACCGACCGAAATACGAATTAGCGTATCGCCCACACCCGCCTCTAAACGTGCTTGAGCTTCCATACCTGCGTGAGTCATGGTCGCAGGATGACAAATTAAACTCTCAACCCCACCTAACGATTCTGCTAAGCTAAATTCTTTAAGGCTTGTTAAAAACGCCGCAGCATCATCCACATCGCCTTTAATATCAAAACTAACCATACCGCCAAACCCAAGCTGTTGGGCTTTAGCAAGTGCATGTTGAGGATGCGATTCAAGGCCTGGGTAGTAAACTTGGCTAACATACTCAGAGCTTTCTAGGTATTTAGCAATTGCCAGGGCATTTTCTTGGTGCTGTTTTAAACGCACATTTAAAGTACGTAAACCACGTAACGTTAAATAGCTATCAAATGGTGCGCCGGTAATACCAATGTTATTGGCCCACCAAGCAAGCTCATCACCAAGCTCTTGTGTAGCAGCAACAACTGCACCGCCTACAACATCAGAATGGCCGTTTATATATTTAGTGGTTGAGTGCACAACAATATCTACGCCAAACTTAATTGGGTTTTGTAATGCCGGTGATAAAAAGGTGTTATCGGCGGCCACTAATGCACCGCACTGTTTTGCTATATCCGTCACGGCTTTAATATCCGTTAGGCGCAGCACAGGGTTACTTGGTGTTTCTATCCAAATTAATTTAGGTTTAATGGTTAAAATTTGTTCTAGGCTTTCTGGTTTAGTTAAATCAAGCACTTTAAGTTTAAGCAAGCCGCGCTTTTCTAACGACGTAAATAAACGGTAGCTACCGCCATAACAATCGTGAGGAATAACCAATGTATCATTGTTATTTAATAACTGTGTGGCTAAGTGCACTGCTGCCATGCCCGTAGCAGTAATAATTCCGCGTGCGCCACCTTCAAGCTCTGCTAGAGTGTCAGCTAAAATATCGCGATTAGGATTACCACTGCGTCCATAGTCGTATGCGCGCTTAGTATCAAAATCGGCAAACGAATAAGTCGTCGATAAATAAATTGGCGGTACAACGGCGCCATGATGTTTATCGGCATCAACCCCATTTCGAACAGCAATGGTTGCTTTGTTTTTTTCGCTCATATTCGTCACCTGATTAATTTGGAAGTTTAGACGTCTAAAAGAGTAAGTTATCCATTATAATAAGTCAAAGCTTTTAAAGCTCTAGATGGCTAAAAATAACAGACGCGTAAAACTTCAAGAAAGCTGTATTTACTATTACAGCCAGCTTATTAAGATAGATTGCTATCTATTATTTGACTATCTTTTTTAAAACGATAGAATTTCACGCATATTTACACGCTTTTTACGCCGTGTGAGAAATTAATAATCTGAGGCAACGATACATCTTATGGCTAAATGGAATGGTGAGTATATTCACCCATACGCAGAACACGGGAAAAAATCAGAGCAAGTTAAAAAGATCACCGTTTCGATCCCGCTAAATGTATTAAAAGTATTAACTGATGAGCGTACACGTCGTCAAATAAACAACCTGCGTCATGCAACAAATAGCGAGTTACTATGCGAAGCGTTTTTGCATGCCTTTACAGGCCAGCCATTACCTAATGATGATGACCTACGTAAAGATAACGCAGAAAAAGTACCTGAAGAAGTTAAAAAAATAATGCAAGAAATGGGTTTAGAAGTGCCTATTTTAGACGAAGAATAAAACGTCTTTTTAAACAAAAAAACCTCAGCATGCTGAGGTTTTTTTGTTTAAGCGCTATATATTACGCCATATAATTTTCCGGTAAGTCAATTTGTGCCACGCCCGATTCAACAGCAGCAATAGCAACCGCCTTGGCTATACGTGGTAATAAACGCGGGTCCATCGGTTTAGGAATAATGTAGTCTGCACCAAATTCGAGCTTTTCTACACCCGCTGCTTTTAATACTTGCTCAGGCACTGGCTCTTTAGCAATACTACGAATAGCTTCAACAGCGGCTATTTTCATTTCATCGTTAATTGCGCTTGCACGCACATCAAGTGCACCACGGAAAATAAACGGGAAACATAAAACATTATTAACTTGGTTAGGGAAATCAGAACGCCCCGTTGCCATAATTAAGTCTTTACGTGCACTGTGCGCAAGCTCAGGTGCAATTTCAGGATCTGGGTTTGAACATGCAAACACCACTGGCTTATCAGCCATTAGTTTTAGATCTTCAGGTGCAAGTAAGTTAGGACCCGATACACCTACAAACACATCAGCATCAGCAATTACATCTTGTAGAGTACGCTTATCTGTATTGTTAGCAAAAAGCTGTTTGTATTCGTTTAAGTCATCGCGGCGAGTATGAATAACCCCTTTGCGGTCTAGCATATAAATATGTTCGCGTAGTGCACCACACTTAATTAACAGCTCCATACAAGCAACCGCTGCAGCGCCTGCACCTAAACATACAATAATGGCATCTTCTATTGATTTGCCCTGCACTTCTAAGGCGTTAAGCATACCTGCCGCAGTTACAATAGCGGTACCGTGTTGGTCATCATGAAAAACCGGAATACTGCAACGCTCAATAAGTGCTTTTTCAATTTCAAAACACTCTGGCGCTTTAATATCTTCTAAGTTAATACCACCAAACGTATCGGCAATATTAGCCACTGTATTTATAAAGTCTTCGGTGGTGCGATGCTTAACTTCAATATCAATAGAATCTAAGCCAGCAAAACGTTTAAATAAAAGCGCCTTACCTTCCATAACAGGTTTAGAGGCTAATGGCCCTAAATTACCCAAACCTAAAATTGCCGTACCATTACTGATCACCGCAACCATATTACCTTTACCGGTATATTTATATGCATTGGCTGGGTCTGCTGCAATTTCGCGCACAGGCTCTGCAACACCAGGGCTGTATGCTAATGCTAAGTCTTGCACCGTTTCGGCTGGTTTTGTTAGCTCAATGCTGATTTTGCCTGGAACGGGGTGAGAGTGGTAGTGTAATGCTTGTTCACGAAAATCTGACATAACGCGATGGTATCCTGCAATTTAAGTTAAGTGAGAGGGAGTATGGGGCTAAGATACTCTTATTATTTTTAAATTCCAAGCAATATCAGGTCTATCCTGTTATATGCTATATCCGTTAATTTTAAGTGATTTATCAGCAACTTCGCTAAAAGTTATCAATATTAAACAAATAAAAATTCATTCAAAAAGTGCTTTTTGAGGTTCATTTTACCCTGCCAATATTTTTGTAAAATAGCAGAATAGTAAAATAGTAAAATGCACCAATATGGCGCGTTTATCACCGTTAAAAACAAATATCGCCACGATAAGCACTTTTAGCAGCTTGGTTAAAAATTAACGTATAAAAAATATAGAGAAGAATTGAGAGTTTGTCTGCAAAGGTTTATGCATATTCAGAATAAGAACAGGAAATAGTTATGCACACGTAGTACGGCAACAATCGGTGATTTTTTAGTAAAAATGATGATTTTTAGGCACAAAAAAAGCACCCGAAGGTGCTTTTTTTACTAAACAGCAATAATTACTTCTTGCTGCTAAGTGCACCGAAGCGCTTGTTGAAGCGATCAACACGGCCGCCAGTGTCTAAAATCTTTTGCTTACCAGTGTAAAACGGGTGACACGCAGAACATACGTCTAGGTGAATGTCTTTACAAAGAGTAGAACGAGTTTCGAATTTGTTTCCGCATGAACATGTTGCAGAAATTGCTTCGTACTTAGGGTGAATACCTTCTTTCATAGGAACCTCTAGTTAAGGCCGCATCGCTCTCCAAACCCGAAGTCTGGCACCATACGTCGTTAAAACAAATTTATAGGCCGCGGATTTTATCCAACTAGCTTGCCCCACACAAGCTTTAATTACACTTTTTGCCAAAAAAGTAACCAACCAGCGCTACCGCATCCATTTCTATGTAGGTTTTTAGCCTTATTTTTAGTACATTAAGCTATTACCCTTTATCACATGAGTTGTTATGCGTTTTGTTGAAGTTGCTATTAAAGTTCCGTTACCACGCACCTTTGATTATAAAATAGATGAACAACTCATCTCGCCCTCGGCGCCTATTATGCCAGGGATGCGTGTTTTAGTGCCTTTTGGCAATCAAAAGAAAGTAGCGGTTGTTCTTGCTCTTAAAACGCATACCGACGTGCCAGATAACAAAATTAAAGCGGTTACTGAGGTTATTGACCAAACCCCTATTTTATCATCACAGCATTTAGAACTGCTTAGCTTTACTGCACGCTATTATTGCTATCCGCTCGGCGAAACCATACACATTGCACTGCCAGGTGCGCTTCGCCAAGGTGAGAACCCAGATAAAACTAGCATTAACATGGTTAGCCTTACCGAAAAAGGCGCAAAGGTTCCGTCGTTAAAAGCGAAAACTCAGTTAAATTTATTAAAGCAACTCGCACAATCGGGTAAGTCGTCGGTAACCGAGCTAAAAGCGCTCGGCTTTAGTAAAAAAACAATAGATGCCCTAATAGATAAAGAGCTTATAACCCAAAGCATTGAGCATGATAATCAATGGCAAAGCGTTGCACCCACGGTCGGCACCAAGCCAGTACTTAATAAAGAGCAAGCCGTAGCATGCACTACAATAAATCAAAGTGTTGGCTTTAAGAGCTTTTTATTAGAAGGTGTAACAGGCAGTGGTAAAACCGAAGTATATTTACAATGCCTAGAAGAAGTCCTTAAACGTGGCGAGCAAGCCTTGGTTTTGGTGCCTGAAATAGGCTTAACACCACAAACTGTTAACCGATTTCGTCGTCGCTTTCCCGATACGCCAATTATGCTATGGCACTCTGCCCTAACCGATAACGAACGCTTGCAAACATGGCGTTTTTGCGAAAAAGGCAGCTGCGCAATTGTAATAGGTACCCGTTCGAGTATTTTTCTACCTTTTTTAAAGTTAGGAATGATAGTGGTTGATGAAGAGCATGACTCTTCATTTAAACAGCAGGATACCTTACGCTACCACGCACGCGATTTAGCAGCTTATCGGGCATTTCAGCACAAAATACCGCTTATTTTAGGCAGTGCCACCCCTGCGCTCGAAACACTGCACAAAGCTATAAACAACAAATACCAACTTTTAAGCCTTACAGAGCGCGCACAAACTGCAACCGATAATCAGTTTATGTTGCTCGATATGAAAGGCCAGCCCGACCAAGCGGGTATTGCACACGCAAGTCTTGCCACTATGCGCCAACATTTAAACCGTGGTAAGCAAGTTATGGTGTTTTTAAATCGTCGTGGCTTTTCTCCTACGCTAATTTGTCACGAATGCGGTTGGCTGAGTGAGTGTAATCGCTGCAGCACTAGCGCAACCTTTCATAAAGCCATTGGCCAAATGATTTGCCACCACTGTGGTGAGCAACACCCAGTACCTCACCAATGCCCTGATTGCGGTAGCACACAAATTTTTCCTAACGGTAAAGGCACCGAACAAATTGAAGAATTTTTATCGAGTGAATTCCCCGATACACCCGTAACCCGCATCGACCGCGATTCAACCCGCCGTAAAGGGAGCTTAGAAAAAGCCTTAGAGGAGATAAACCAAGGCGGGGCGCGTATTTTAGTGGGCACACAAATGTTGGCTAAAGGTCATCATTTTGCCGATGTTAGCTTAGTGCTTATATTAGATGTAGATAGCGGCTTGTACTCGTGCGATTTTAGAGCCACAGAGCATTTAGCCCAGCTGGTAACTCAAGTTGCTGGGCGCGCGGGTCGCTCTGGTGAGCCAGGCCAAGTATTACTGCAAACCCACTTTCCTGAACACCCTTTATTGCAAGACTTAGTAAATAATGGCTACCAAGATTTTGCCCGTTTTGCTTTAAGTGAGCGTGATGATGCCGACCTTCCACCCATTACCAATATGGCTATAGTTAGAGCACAAGGGCACAGTATTAAGCTCGTTGTCGATTTTTTGACGGATTTGGTTCCTGTTAACGGTGTATCTGGTATACAATTGCTCGGTCCAATTCCTGCTCCACTAGAAAGAGTGGCGGGTATGTACCGGTTTCAATTGCATATTCAAGCGCAAGACCGCAAAGTATTGCATCAGTATCTTGCGCAAATGGTCGATTATTTAAGCACCAGCAAACTTGCACAAAAAGTGCGCTGGAGCCTTGATGTTGACCCTATAGACATGATTTAGGTTAAAGCCAAATGGCACAGCACGATTATATTAATAAAAAACCAGCGGGTAGAAAAAACACCAAGCAAGCCCCTGCTAAAAAACCATTTCCTATACTTTTAGTTGTTATTACTGTTTTGCTTGTAGGCGGCTTTGCTTACGGCTTATGGTTTATTAAAAATAACGCCGACCCTGAGCTTGTTGAGCAGCAGGCGCACCCTAAAACAGCTGAAAAAGTAGAAATAGCTAAACCTCGCGCTCCTAAGTTCATTGAAGAAATTAAAGAGCACGAGATCCAAGTTGAAGTAAGAGAAATTGAGCAAAAAGGCCCCTATGTTATGCAGTGTGGGTCGTTTAGAACACACGCACAAGCCGAAACCCTCAAAGCTAAAATTGCCTTTGCGGGCTTAATTTCTGAAATTAAAAAGACCACAGGTACTAATGGTGTTTGGTATAAAGTGCGTTTAGGCCCTTATAAAACAAAGCGCCAAGCCGAAAGCGACAAAAACAAACTCAAGCGAGTGCATGTTGTTAGCTGCGGAATTTGGGGCTGGACTTGAAATTAGTCCATTCACCCATATAACCTCATCATAATCGTTTTTTACAAGCTGCCCCCGCAGCTTGATGATGAGGAATAACATGACCACTATCGTAAGTGTACGCCGCGACAATAAAGTAGTAATTGGTGGCGACGGCCAAGTTTCACTTGGTAATACCGTAATGAAGGGCAATGCCCGTAAAGTTCGACGCCTTTATAATGGCAAAGTAATTGCTGGTTTTGCCGGCGGTACTGCTGATGCCTTTACCCTTTTCGAACGCTTTGAAAGCAAACTAGAAATGCACCAAGGTAACCTCACTAAAGCCGCTGTAGAAATGGCCAAAGACTGGCGTAGCGACAGAGCTTTACGCAAGCTTGAGGCACTCCTTGCGGTTGCAGATGAAACTGCTTCACTAATTATCACCGGCAATGGTGATGTAGTGCAGCCAGAAAACGATTTAATTGCCATTGGTAGCGGTGGTAACTTTGCTCAATCAGCAGCCACTGCCCTATTAGAAAACACCGATTTAAGCGCTCGCGATATCGTAGAAAAAAGCCTGACCATTGCTGGCAACATCTGTGTATTTACCAACAACTTCCAAACAATCGAAGAATTATAATAGGACCCATTATGTCTGCTATGACCCCAAGAGAAATTGTACACGAGTTAGATCAGCATATTATTGGTCAAGCTAATGCTAAAAAAGCCGTGGCTATTGCCCTGCGTAATCGCTGGCGCCGTATGCAACTAAACGATGACTTACGCAGCGAAGTAACCCCTAAAAACATTTTAATGATTGGCCCAACCGGTGTCGGTAAAACTGAAATTGCCCGCCGTTTAGCTAAACTCGCTAATGCGCCTTTTATTAAAGTAGAGGCGACTAAATTTACTGAAGTGGGTTATGTTGGTAAAGAAGTAGAGACTATCATTCGCGATTTAGTTGATGTATCAATTAAAATGACCCGCGAGCAACAAACTAAAAAGTTTAAACACCGTGCAGAAGAAGCAGCAGAAGAGCGTATTTTAGATGCACTTTTACCACCGGCTAAAGATCAATACGGTGAAACACAGCGCGATGACAACTCATCTACTCGTCAAACATTCCGTAAAAAATTACGCGAAGGTCAGCTTGATGATAAAGAAATAGAAATAGATCTAGCGCAAGCACAGCCAAATGTAGAGATTATGGCGCCTCCTGGTATGGAAGATATGACCAACCAGCTGCAAAGCATGTTCCAAAACATGGGTGGCGACAAACGTACTAAGCGTAAGTTAAAAATTAAAGAAGCCTTTAAGTTATTAACCGAAGAAGAAGCCGCTAAATTAGTTAACCCTGAAGAGCTAAAAGAGCAGGCTATTTTTGCAGTAGAGCAAAACGGCATTGTGTTTATTGATGAAATAGACAAAATTTGTAAGCGTGGCGATTCGTCAGGCCCAGATGTTAGCCGTGAAGGTGTACAACGCGACCTACTTCCATTAATTGAAGGCTCAACCGTTAATACTAAGCACGGTATGGTGAAAACAGACCACATGCTATTTATTGCATCAGGTGCGTTCCAAATGGCTAAACCATCAGACATGATCCCTGAGCTACAAGGTCGTTTACCTATTCGTGTAGAGCTTGAAGCACTAAGTGCTAATGACTTTAAACGAATTCTTACCGAGCCACATGCTTCACTTACTGAGCAGCAACGTGAATTGCTTAAAACTGAGCAAGTAAATGTTGAGTTTAACGATGATGCAATAGAGCGCATTGCTAAAGCCGCTTGGCAGGTTAACGAGAAAACCGAAAACATTGGTGCTCGTCGCTTACATACGGTAATGGAAAAGCTAATGGAAGAAATTTCATACGATGCATCTGAACAAGCTGGCTCTACCCTTACTATTGACGCCGCTTATGTAGAAAAACATTTAGGCGCATTAGTTGAAGATGAAGATTTAAGCCGCTTTATTTTATAAGGTAGGCAAAAATACTATACTAAAAGCCTCCATATTGGGGGCTTTTTAATGGGATATATAAAATGAAACACGTAACAAAAGTGCATTATCATAGCGTGAGTAAAAACCTAGATGTTTACTTTGATGATGACAGTATGGCTGTATTTAGCTGCGAGTTTTTACGCGTTCACTCTCCCTCGGCCGAAGTGCAAGGGCATGGTGCAGAGCCAATGAAGTTGGTACTTAATAAACAACATGTTGGTATAAAAAAGATTGTACCGGTGGGGCATTACGCACTGAGATTAGACTTTGATGATGGCCATAACAGCGGGCTATTTAGCTGGAGCTACTTTGAAACACTACAAGCGCAGCACGAAACCTTGTGGGATAAATACCAAGCGCGTCTTGCCGAGCACGAACAAAACAAAGATAGCGTACCAATAAAGTTTGTTCCCTAAACCTTATTGGCTTTTTAAACGCTACACTGTATTACACTTTAAACTTATCAATAGCCGCAAATAATACGCGCGCTTGTTCAGAGACTTCTTCACTGGTTTGCGCATTATTAACTGCATGCTCAGAGGCATCTTGGGCAATGTCTCTAATGCGTACTACATTTTTGTTCACCTCTGATGCCACCTGACTTTGCTCATCAATAGCAACGGCAATTTGAGTGCTCATTTCCATTATGGTTTGCACATCTTCGGTAATAGCGCCGAGTAAATCACCCGCTTTAATAGCTTGTGAAGCACTTTCATCACCTTGCGAGCGACATTGATGCATAATACTTACTACCTCTTGCGTGCGCTGCTGAAGCGTATTAATAATGCCTTCAATTTCACTGGTAGACTCTTGTGTACGTTGCGCAAGCGAGCGTACTTCATCCGCTACAACAGCAAAGCCTCGCCCTTGCTCACCAGCACGAGCGGCTTCTATCGCGGCATTCAATGCAAGTAAATTGGTTTGCTCTGCAATGCCTCTGATTACATCGAGCACTGAGCCTATGGTTTCACCGTCTTTTTCAAGTTGCGATACCACACTTGATGCGTTACCTAACGACGAAGATAAATCGCGTATCTGCTTAACCGTAGAGTCTACTTCATTTCGCCCTTGCTGCGCGCTTAAATTGGTTGACTCTGCTTTTTTAGCGGCAGCTTCGGTATTATGAGAAATATCTTGAATCGTTGCCTGCATTTGCGTAGCCGCAGTGGCAACCATATCCGCTTCGTGTAACTGCTCTTGCATGCCTGAACTTGTTGCAGAGGTACTTTCAGATAAGTGCTCTGTTGCCACATTTAACGTATTAAGCGCGGTATTCACTTCGTTTATGAGGTTTTTAAAATCGCCTATTAAACTATTAAAGTCCGAGGTCATAATGGTAACTTCGTCATTACCTGTTTGCTCTATCATTACGCTTAAATCGTTATTACGGCGTATGTCGTTTATGGTGTGATACACCCGCTCAATAGGCACAATAATTGAGTGGCTAGTAAAGTACACCAACGCCAACACTATAATGCCCGAAATAACAAATACAACGATGGCAATAAACTGCGCTTGGTCAACGCTTTTCTCAACTTCCAGCTTGGTTGACTCAACAATTTGACCAACAACCTGATCGCTTTTTTCTACGTTAATACGCATAACGCCTAGTGCACCAGAGTCTAAATCTAGCCCTAACTGCGTTTGTGCCTTTACAAGATTTTGAAAAGCACTTTGATACGTATCTATTAAAGGGCTTATTTGCGACTTATAACTACTTTGTAAATCAGCTTGGGTAATTTTTTGTTTAAACGTACTAATAAGTTCGTTAAAGCGAGTTAAGTATTTTGCATCAAAGCGCAGCATAAAATCTTTCTCAGCGCGTCGCAGCTGTAGCATTGCCGATAAAAGCTCAAAGTTATCTTGCTCTTTTAATAGCACCTCAACTTCGTGCACTGCATTTCTGAGCTTGCCATATAACCCATCTTTAGGGTTTAAACCTATCTGTTGCTGTAACCTAACAACCTCTGAAAAATTGTTATTGTAGTTAGTAATAAGCGTATGAAAATGCTCAATTTGCGCTGTGGTAATGCCCTGCTGTTGCATTACCTCCTGCAGCTTTTTGATTTTAGTGCTTAGCTGTTTAAAATCCTTATCAAATGATGTAAGTGCTTCCTGCTGCTTGTAAAAAAGAAAGTTTTTTTCATGCTTTCTAAGCTCTAGTGCATGTACGTTGAGCTCTTCTGCAAGCTGAATTGTTTTATTCAGATTGAGTGTTACGCGTGACTCATAAATTATCACACACAACAAAATGACCATTGCCAGACCGACTACCACTGCATTAAGTTGCAAACGCCTTTTAATGGTTAAGTTTTGTAAAAAATTCATTGAAAACACCTATATTTAATATGCACTAATAGTGTAGTACGTTCTGGCGCTTTACATTAAGTTTTTTATTAACTTTTTATACATATAACTCATGCTTTTAGATTAACATTCCCCCATAAATCTTTATGCAATGAGTGAGTGTCATGCCACTGTTTATTAAGTAGCCATTTAACCAAAGGGGCAGGATCACTGGGAAAATTAATTTGTTTGTTTTGCGGGGCACTATTCCAATCATCCAGCGCTTGCGGGTTTAAATAATTCATAACATGGGCCATTTTCATCGCCCGCAATGTTTGTGCATTTGCATCTTGTTCAAACTGACCATCAAGAGGTTTAAGTAATAACTTTTTCCCAAGCTTTAAGGCCTCACTTGCCAGCTCAAAGCCTGCATTACCAATTACGCCACTGGTATTTGCTAAGTCGTTTAAAAACCCCGCTCGTGAAGGAGTGCGCAAATGAATATGCCCAAGGGATTTATCCTGCGCGTGCGGATGGTAACAGTAAAACTCTTTTTCTGGAAAGTCCTTTAAATAATCAATAATGTTGTCGAGGTTCTCAAAGGGTAAATACACCAGCACTTTATTCATAACGGCGACAGGATTGCCATGGTTATGGTTTGCAATAAAGGGCGGTATAATATTATCTGCAAAGGGCTGCCAATGTACGCCTAAATAGGTGCTTGCTGGCGCGTAGTGCTTAATGAGAGATTTTCTAAATAAACCACGGCCAAACATAGGCACGCTATTAGATAAAAAAGCCGCCTGGTGACTAATACCGACTACAGGCACGCCTGCGCGCTTTGCTGCCCAAGCTGAAATAGGCTCAAAGTCATTTAAGACAAAATCGTACTTTTTTACATTAAATGATTTTATATCGTTAACTAACTTACACACTCGGGCATTTTTTAATGTTTGATAGCTTTTTACTTGGCCGTTTTTAGTGCTAAACGATAAACCCCGAAACGTTTTGTAATCAGCAAAGTCCTGCATATCAAAGTAGTCTTTTTCAGGGCGTCCTGAAAAAACGTAATCTACATCTATACCTAACTCTTTAAAACAACTTGCCATAACACGGGCGCGCGTAATGTGGCCATTACCTGTGCCTTGTATGCCGTATAATATCTTCATACAGGCACCACCAAAGCTAGCGCAAATAAACCACATGAACTGCCAATAACGGCGCCTATTATTATATCTGCCGGAAAATGTACGCCTAATACTACGCGAGAAACCGCCACCCCCGATGCCCAACTAAACCAAAGCCATGCATACTCTGCAAAAAAGTGACTCAATATTACCGCAACTAAAAATGCTGCTGCACTGTGTCCCGAAGGCAAACTAAATTTGTCACTAGGCACAATATACGCATTACTGACTAAGCAATCACAGGGGCGGATTCGGCCGAAGCTACGTTTTGCTAAAAAATAAATAGGCCTTTCAATTGCAAACCCCAGTAACACCGATATTGGCAATAACTGATGCTGCTCATTGGTACTTAGCCACCAAACAGCGCCACACATAAGTAAATATAAACCACCATTACCACTTTTAGATAAACCAAGTGCAGCCGTTTTCAGCCATTTGGGTGAATTATAATTAAACAGAGTTAAAAATAGTTGTTCATCCATTTGAGCCATTTTTTTAAGCACGTTATTGTCGTTCATTATTTACCCTTAGCTGCACAATATATAACCATAGTTAAAGCTTAGTGGCAGAAAATAACAATTGAGTGACGCTTTTAAGACACTATTGTTGCCATTTCTAATTTCGGCATTTTTTGAATAAATTTACTGCTATTAAGTCGTTGTTATTGCATATAAGGAGGGTATACTGAGGGTAACTTATGTACCCTTTGAGGATAAAATAATGGATTACAGCACTTCTGACTTATGTGACTTTTTTGCCGATGTGGTTGACGTGCTTGAACCGATGTTCATCAACTTTGGTGGTCGACACACGTTTGGCGGCCGAATTAAAACGGTTAAATGTTTTGAAAATAATGAACTGATCCGTGAAATACTCTCACAAGACGGTACTGATCAAGTACTACTTATCGATGGTGGTGGCTCAACACGACGCGCCCTTATCGACATTGAACTTGCAGAGCTTGCGCTTGATAACAACTGGAACGGCATTATTGTATTTGGTGCTGTGCGTCATGTAGATGAGTTAGAAGAAATTGATTTAGGTATCCAAGCGATTGCATCAATTCCTGTGTCCGCCGACAGCGAAGGCGCTGGTGAAGATGGCATTGGTGTTAACTTTGCCGGTGTGTCGTTTTTTGATGACGATTTTATCTATGCAGATAGTACTGGCATTGTATTATCAGCAGAAGAACTTGAACTAGAAGTTATCGAAGAATAAAGTAACAGGCAGTGCTCAACAGAGCACTGCTTACGCCATCAGAATAATTTTTGCTGCTCAACACGGATTCAACACAGTGCACCCTACCTTAAAAGTGTATGATGAAAACGCCGTTAAACCCTACTGCTCCACACGCGTTAACGAAACAAAAACCTGGCAGTCTGTTGCCCTATTAGACACCCATGTAAATGTACAACAAGCCCTTAATGATGCAGCGCAATTTGGTATTCGCTACGTATTACTTGGTATATGTGAAGATATAGGCCCTCGCGCTAACTTAGGCAATGGCGGCTCACACCACGCTTGGCCCGCTTTTTTACAATACTTTTTGAACCAACCAGTTAACCAGTTTAACGCGACCCAGCAGGTATTGCTGTTAGGCGAAATTGACGTTGATGATGTAATGGTGCAAGCACAAGGCTTAAATAACCAGCATGCTGAAGAGCTGGCTCAATTACGCAAACTATGCGCAACAATAGATGAGCGAGTAGAGGCGGTATTAACGCTTATATTTAATGCGGGCCTTGAGCCTATTATTATTGGCGGTGGGCACAATAATAGCTTTGGCATACTCAGTGCTTTAAGCAAACATATTGGGGCCTCAGTTAACGCTATTAATTTTGATCCCCATGCAGATTTAAGGCCTTGCGAAGGTCGCCACAGCGGCAATGGTTTTAGCTATGCTTTGAGGAACAATGCATTGCAGCAATATCATATTATTGGCCTGCATGAGCAAAAAAATAACCAAGCCATTTTTGACTTAATCGCGCAAAATCAATGTAGTTATCACAGCTATCAAGCTATTAATGTACGCCGAGAAATATCACTAACCGATGCCGTACAGCACGCCTTAGCAGCGTTTAATAATGCGCCACTTGGTATTGAACTCGACTTAGACAGTATTTCATTTTTACCGGCCAGCGCGTATACATGCTGCGGCTTTAGCGTTAGTGATGCTGAGCATTATGTGTATTTAACAGCAAAACACAGCACTGCCCGCTACCTACATTTGTGTGAAGCTGCACCGCTAAATCACCCAGCTGGGTTAACAGCAGGTATGCAAAGCTGTGGGCAAATTATTAGTGCATTAGTTAATGCCTACTTACATGCAAAAACGCGTTAATTTTAATTAGCTTAATTAACCGCTGCATATTTAAGGCCACCAAATTGCCTTACTAGCTTAGCTAAAAATGGTGAGTTAATTGAGCTTACTATTGGCAGGTGTATAACTCACTTTTGCACGCTATATGCTCATAAGTGAGTAATTCTATCGCAGCGAATTGCTGAGTTCCCCTTGCAAAATAATTATTGCAGCTGGGCATAACTTATTGTGTTTGGTGGGCCTGCCACTGCTTTAGCCAACTCATTAAGCCAATGCTGCTTAACGGGTGGCCAAAATAATAACCTTGTGCTGCGTGCGCTTTTAAACTTTTTACAAACTTTAATTGGTCTAAGGTTTCAACGCCCTCAAAAATAACCTTGGTATTTTGTTGGTTATGCATTTCAACCATACCGCCTACTAGGCTGCGTATATTATTTTGATTGCTAAAATCTGCAGTAAGCGATGGCGCCACCTTAATGTATTCAACAGCTAGATTTGGCAGCTTAGAAAGAACAATAGGGTTATCGCCTAGCCCATCAACGCATATCTTTAAACCTATATTATTTAATCGGGCAATCATCGCACGGCCCTTATTATCTAAATCTGTGAATATATGCAGCGGGCATTCAACAATTAAATCTCCGTGCTGTAAGTTGTGCTCACTCACCACACTATCTACAAACTCAACAAACTCTTCGTTAAGCATTTCGGGGCCAAATAAGTTAATGCTCAGCGGTATAGCAATCCCCTCTATGCGAAGTGCCATGGCAAGCTCTGCGGCCCGCTCTATAACAAATTTAGCCAGTGGGTAAGCTAAACCCGCAATATGAATATCATCAATAAATCGGTGGGCAGATAAAATACCTTGTTGAGGGTGCTGCCAACGCAACAGAAGCTCTAAAAACTCAATTTGGCCGTCGTTATTGCGGATAATAGGCTGAAAATAAAGTTCAAGCTCGCTTACAAAATCAATATTAGCCAGCTCTTTTAAACGGGCTTGCTGCTCAAGTTGCTCAACCATCATTTGTTGGTGGTACACAACCACTGCTTTTTTAGGCTGACTATCAAGGGCTAAGTATGCACACGATACTAAGTTATCAAAGTTAGCGTCTTGCTCATCGCAATTAACGTAACTCGCCCTTGCTTTTACCTCTACGGTACAATTAGCAACGTTAAACGGTTTAAGTGTTGCGCCAATAATTTGCTCAATGATGTGTTCATGGCTATGTTTGTGCACAGCTAAGCTGCAAATAAAGGCAAAGTTAAGACCGCCTAAATGCGCCAATTTTTCTTGGCCACCTAAATCAATCACATTATCGTTATTTAGTAAGTCTTTTATTCTGTTGGCCGATTGAGCCAAAAGCAAATCACCAAAATCTCTGCCTATGTGCTGATTAACTTGCTCAAACCCTTCTAGACGAACAATCACCAGTGCTGCTTCTAGCTGTTTTTCTTTACACCAGCTGTAATAGCCTTGGCGTAACTGCTGTTTATCTGCAAATGCAGCAAGAGGAGAGTCATCTTGATACGGCTCAGGCTCATTAATGTTAAGCGAATCTTCAACTTTGGGCTCTTCTTCCTCGGTCATTAGCCCTACAACCGCTAGCAGAATAATAGCCACCACCACCCAAAATAGGGGCACGTCCATAAGTAAATGCGCTGAAAATAACACCACAAATAGCAACCCTGAAACGGCGCTTGTGATAATCATACTCCAACTATTACGCTCAAACGCTTGCCATAAATGAAAGCAAAAACCAAAAGCGAGCAAGATTGCTAACCAAGCAGCACCGCTGCTTAAAATGGCTAAACCGACAGCGCCTGTACATAAGTAACTAAATTTAATACTGGTATTTTTAACCGCAAATAATGTAGCGACCATCGCCATTAACAGCGCGCCGCTAAAAAATATTGGAAAGTTACTGTCAGTCAAAATACTCAAGCTTACGCCACTCCATTAGCTATAAAATTTAATAAAAGCATGTTAAATATGGACAAAAATAATACAAACTAATTAATTCTACCCAAAATCCATAGATTTAACAGTTTATTTACGCCAAATTGGTAACTTAATTGTGCAGGGTGACTTATTTGCCAATGCGCAATATCAGCCCTTGCCCCAACCTTTAGCACGCCTCTGTCTCTTAAACCTAGTGCCTGCGCTGCATTGCGGGTTACTCCCGCAAGGGCCTGCTCAGGGGTGAGCCTAAATAAAGTACATGCCATGTTCATCATTAATTGCACAGAACATAAAGGCGAGGTGCCTGGGTTAAAGTCACTGGCAATAGCAATAGGCACATTGTATTTTTGCAGCAAATCGATGGGAGGAAGCTGTGTTTCTCGTAAAAAATAAAAAGCCCCAGGTAATAAAACAGCCACAGTGCCAACCTCTGCCATGGCTTTTACGCCATTTTCATCAAGGTACTCAATATGATCAGCTGAAAGGCCTTTATACTCAGCCACCAGCTGTGCGCCCTGCTGATTAGAAAGCTGCTCAGCATGGCACTTTACCGGCAAGTTATGTTTTGTAGCTGCATCAAACACTTGTTTTGTTTGTACAAGACTAAAGCCTACATTTTCACAAAATACATCCACAGCATCGGCAAGGTTATTAGCCACTACCTGCTCAAGCATCTGCGTACATACTAAATCTATGTATTCATCTGCACGGCCTTTGTATTCAGGGGGTAGCGCATGAGCACCTAAAAACGTGGTTTTAATATCAATAGGATGATGCTCATTAAGCAAACGCGCCACTTCTAAAATTTTTATTTCGTTTTCAACATCAAGCCCGTATCCCGACTTTATCTCAGCAGTCGTTACGCCCTCGGCAAGTAAAGTGTTTAAGCGATCTTTTGCATCAACAAATAACTGCTCATGATCTGCCGCGCGAGTGGCCTTAACGGTACTGGCTATACCGCCACCTTGTGCAGCTATTTGTTCATAGCTTACACCTTGTAAGCGCTGCTCAAATTCCTCAGCTCGGGAGCCTGCAAATATTAAATGTGTATGGCAATCAATAAGCCCAGGCGTTAACCATTGCCCTTTAATACTTAATGTAGGGGTAGCAAAGGCATCAAAACTGGGTAAGTTTGATTGCTCACCTAACCATACAATTTCGCCGTTTTTAATCGCCAGTGCCGCATTTTCTATAGCCCCATAAGGTGCATCAATTGTGCAATCCATGGTTGCTATGTTGGCATCAGTTAATAATAAGTCGAGATCTTCTAAGGTGTAACCCGTTGTTTTATTTTGCATACTTAGCTCCCTAACGTGCTTAAAATACAGTCTAACAATACACCTTGTATATACAAGATAATTATGCCATCTTTATTAAATAGTTTATTTTAAGTACAGCTAATAATAGTAATGACCACACCTAAATTTGCACAAATTAAACAATTTATTGTCGATAAAATAAAAAATGGCGCATGGCAAGAAAACCAACGTGTCCCCTCAGAAAACGAGCTTAGCAGCCAATTTTCTGTAAGCCGTATGACCGCACGACGTGCACTGAGCGAATTAACAGATGCCGGCATTTTAACGCGCAGCCAAGGGTTAGGTACGTTTGTAGCCAGTTTTAAATCGCAGTCGTCACTACTTGAAATTAAAAACATAGCCGATGAAGTAAAAGAACGTAACGGGCAATACAGCTGTAGTGTGCAGGTGCTTGAATCAATCAATGCGGTAGCCCCCATAGCTATTGCGCTTGGCGTTGAAGTAGATAGCGTGGTGTATCGCAGTGTGCTTGTACACAATGAGAACGACAAACCACTGCAAGTAGAAGAGCGATTTGTAAACCCAGCTTTAGCCGCGGGTTATTTACAACTAGACTTTAGCGCCCTCACCCCGCATGAATACTTATCGAGCGTAGCGCCGCTCACACAAGCGCGCCACACAGTGGAAGCGGTTATGCCTAACTCGCAAATGTGCCAATGGCTTAACCTGTATAACGAAGAGCCCTGCTTGCAGGTTATTCGTCGTACTTGGTCTACAAAAGGCATAGTAAGCTTTGCTCGCTTAGTATCACCGGGCAGTAAATACCGTTTGGGCGGGCACTTAACATTTAAAAAATAATAACAACGTAACGCTCAAGGGCGTTTTTTTGTAGCTGACCATCTTGTATATACAACAGGAGAAATTCATGAACAACCGGCTCGACACACACCGAGAAATCCGCGCGCCTCATGGCGATAAAATTAGCGCTAAAAGTTGGCAAACAGAAGCCGCTAAACGCATGTTAATGAACAATTTAGACCCTGATGTGGCAGAGCACCCTCACGCGTTAGTGGTATATGGCGGTATTGGCCGTGCGGCAAGAGACTGGCCAAGCTTTGATAAAATAATTGAAACCCTTGATAGGCTCGAAAACGACGAAACCCTGCTTGTGCAATCGGGTAAGCCCGTGGGCGTATTTAAAACCCACGAAAACGCGCCGCGCGTTCTCATTGCTAATTCTAACCTGGTGCCACATTGGGCAAATTGGGAGCACTTCAATGAGCTCGATAAAAAAGGCTTAATGATGTATGGGCAAATGACCGCGGGCTCTTGGATTTATATTGGCTCACAAGGCATAGTGCAAGGCACTTACGAAACCTTTGTAGCAATGGCAAAGCAACACTTTGGCGGTAATGCAAAAGGTAAATGGGTTTTAACAGCAGGCCTTGGCGGTATGGGAGGCGCACAACCACTCGCCGCGACGATGGCAGGTTTTAGCGCATTAGTTGTGGAATGCGACGAAACCCGTATCGATTTTCGAATTAAAACCGGCTACGTTGATGTAAAAGCCACGACACTTGAGCACGCGCTTGAGCTAGTTACCGATGCTTGCATTAAAGGCAAGGCATTATCGGTAGGCTTATTAGGTAATGCTGCCGATATTTTTACTGCACTGGCAAACAGTAATATTACCCCTGATATAGTGACCGACCAAACCTCAGCGCACGACCCACTCAACGGCTACCTACCGCAAGGTTGGAGCATGCAACACGCAGCAAAAATGCGTGAACAAAACCCACAGGCAGTGGTTAAAGCCGCTAAACAATCTATGGCGGTGCAAGTAAACGCCATGCTAGCACTTCAAAAAGCCGGTGCTGCCACTACCGACTATGGCAATAACATTCGCCAAATGGCATTTGAAGAAGGCGTTACCAACGCATTTGATTTTCCGGGCTTTGTGCCTGCTTATATCCGTCCGTTATTTTGTGAAGGAATTGGCCCATTTAGATGGGTTGCGCTTTCGGGCGACCCCGAAGACATTTATAAAACCGATGCAAAAGTGAAAGAGCTTATCGCAGAAGATACTCACTTACATAACTGGCTTGATATGGCGCGTGAGCGCATTCAATTTCAGGGTTTGCCAGCGCGTATATGCTGGGTTGGTTTAAAAAACCGAGCCCGCCTTGCACTGGCCTTTAACGACATGGTTAAAAATGGCGAGCTTAAAGCGCCGGTTGTAATTGGTCGCGATCATCTCGACTCTGGCTCTGTAGCAAGCCCCAACCGTGAAACCGAAAGTATGCAAGATGGTTCAGACGCCGTTTCTGATTGGCCGTTACTTAATGCTTTGCTTAATACTGCGGGTGGCGCAACATGGGTGTCGCTGCACCATGGCGGCGGAGTGGGCATGGGCTTTAGCCAGCACGCAGGCGTGGTTATTGTTGCAGATGGTAGTGAACAAGCTGCGCAACGCATAGCTCGTGTGCTTTGGAACGACCCTGCTACCGGCGTTATGCGCCATGCTGATGCAGGCTACGATATTGCAAAAAATTGCGCGCAAGAGCACCACCTAGATCTCCCTATGCTAAACAAGGAATAGTCATGATTTCACACACTCTCACACCAGGGCAGTTAGACTTAAGCACCCTAAGAAAAATTAATGACTCAGCTGTCACACTTAACTTAGTCGATGGCGCCAGTACACAAATAGCGGCCAGTGCACAAACTGTTCAAAACGTAATAAACAAACGCCAAACGGTGTACGGTATTAACACCGGCTTTGGCTTATTAGCCAATACAAAAATAGCAGATGACGAGCTTGAGCTACTGCAGCGCAGTATTGTGCTTTCGCATGCTGCCGGTATTGGGGAGTTCATGGACGACAGCACTGTAAGACTAATGATGACCTTAAAAGTAAACTCTTTGTCTCGGGGCTACTCAGGGATACGCCTAGAGGTGATCGCATTTTTTATGCAGCTACTGTGCAGTGAAGTGTACCCGTGCGTACCACAAAAAGGGTCTGTGGGTGCTTCGGGCGATTTAGCGCCTCTTGCTCATATGTGCCTTCCACTATTAGGTGAAGGCAACATGCGCCACAAAGGTGAAATTATAAGTGCTGCTCAAGGGTTAAAAATTGCCAATCTTTCACCTCTTACATTAGGCGCAAAAGAAGGACTGGCACTGTTAAATGGTACACAAGCCTCTACCGCGTTTGCGTTACAAGGGCTTTTCAAAGCAGAAGATTTATATGCACAAAGCTGTGTTATAGGCTCTATTAGCATAGAAGCCGCAATGGGTAGCCGTGCGCCCTTTGATGCACGCATTCATGAAATACGGGGGCAACGTGGGCAAATTGATACGGCCAGTGTATTTAGAGAGCTACTTAGTACTGAATCACAAATTAGCCAATCTCACGTAAACTGCGAAAAAGTGCAAGACCCTTACTGCCTTCGCTGCCAACCTCAGGTACTCGGCGCGTGTTTAACACAAATACGCCACGCCGCAGAAGTGTTGTTATGTGAATCAAACGGCGTTACCGACAACCCGCTGGTATTTGCCGATGTGGGCGATATTATATCCGGTGGTAACTTTCATGCAGAGCCTGTTGCCATGGCCGCCGATAACTTAGCCATTGCGATTGCCGAAATAGGCGCGCTGGCAGAGCGAAGAATCGCGCTACTTATTGATTCAAACCTCTCTACACTGCCACCTTTTTTAGTTGAAAACGGCGGAGTTAACTCAGGTTTTATGATTGCCCAAGTAACCGCGGCTGCGCTTGCCTCCGAGAACAAATCGCTTGCGCACCCCGCCTCGGTAGACAGCCTGCCAACATCAGCAAATCAAGAAGATCATGTCTCTATGGCAACCTTTGCAGCAAGGCGCTTAAAGGAAATGGCCAATAACACCCGCGGGGTATTAGCAATTGAATGGCTTGGAGCTGCTCAAGGGCTTGAGTTTAGAGCCCCACTTAAACCTTCACCGCAAGTAGAAAAAGCAAAAGCTCTGCTGCGCGAGCATGTAAGTTACTACGATAAAGACCGCTACTTTGCCCCCGATATAGACGCAACCAATACGCTTTTAGCACAAGGGGCATTGTGCGACTTTATTCACCACAACCCACTACCATCGCATTTTAAATTCCATGCTGATAGCTAAAACCTAACGCTTCAATTGCTGAGCCAAGTACTTTGCGCTCAGCACTTTCATTACTGGTAAAGGTTGGCATTTCGCCGCCATGCTCTGCACACTTTTGTGCATAATAATTCGCTTTAGTTGGGTGCGATGGATTTACCACGTTATAAATATTTTGCCCCGAATTATAGTTTTCTATTACCGCAAAAATGGCGTTTATCACATCTTGTTGATGCACCATATTAACCACCTGCTGGCTCGATGTATTTAATTTTTTCCCAGCAACAAAGCGCCCCGGCTCGCGGTTAGGTCCTAATAACCCTGCTAAACGCAGTACTTTACCATCTTGCTCAAGCACCTTTTCTTCGCCATCGTATAGTTTTATTTGTCGCTCATTGGTACAACTTATTTCACTGCTTTCAGTGTAAACACCTGGCTCTTGGTCGTACACACCGGTAGATGAGCACAAAATAAAGCCCTTTGCATTTAATTGTTTAGAAAGTGAAAGTGCAGCGCTTAGTGTTTCTGGGTAGTTACTTTCGCTGTGTCTGCTTCGTGGCGGGATTGCACACACCCAGTAAGCATCGTGTAAATCTATTTGGTGTATTAGTTGCCCATCAATCAGTACAAATTGACGCTGAAAATCGTCTGTGTGCTCATCACTTCTATGCGTACCTTGTACCTGCCAACCCGCCTGTTTAGCTTGTAGGCACAAAGTATGACCCAACCAGCCTGCGCCTAATACTACTAATTTATTAGCTTTTGTTTCCATTTTTGCATAACCCTTCATTTTAAACGCATAATTAGTGCTTTTTATCTAACTTCATAGAGATTTAAAGTAAGATATGATTAGATATAACCTACTAAAAAACAATAATACGTGCACTTATGCTAAATAATTTATCATTACGGAAGAAAATATTATTATTGATTGGTGGCACCATCACCATTTTGCTAATTATTGCTTCAACATTTTTTGTAAATCACATCGCTAACCTTTCCAGAGTAAACATTGAGCGCGAAGCTCAAAGCTACCTACAAAGCGAACAACTTTCAATGCAAAGCTACTTTGCAAAGTATGGCAAGCTGGTTTCTACGTTTGTTAATAACCCGCATTTAGTTAATTTTTTTGAAAATTGGGATACTCGCGACCAGCCGATTAAAAGTGCCCCCGGCTACAACGAAGTTAATCAAGACTTTGTACGCATTAGCTCAAATGACGAAAATGTACTGTCGGCGTTTTTCGCATCAGCAACCACCGGTGAATACTTTAAAGAAAACGAGCGTACCAGCCATTACAATGGCCAACCTTACTACGCCTATAAACGTGGTTGGTGGCAAGAAGCTCTGCAAATTAATAAACTTTACGTAGGCCCTATATCGGTCGATTTAACCACTGGGGTTGCCTCAGCAGTTGTACAACAGCCGGTATACAACGCACAGCGTAAACTTATTGGTATGGGCGGCGTTGATTTACAGCTTAATAAAATCAACGATATGGTTGAAGGTATTCGCTTTAACGGCCAAGGCTATGGCTTTTTACTCGATGGCAATCAAAAGGTTGTACACTTTTCAAATGCTACCGGCCATAAGCTGTCTAACACCGACGAAGGCCCTAAAGGTAAAGAAGGGCTAGATGGCCTTGAAAGCCAGTTTAATAATACTTCAGGCTTTACAGAGCTTAACGCACAAATGCGTAATAACCTCGAAGGCAGCCAATTGGTGACCTTAAAAGGAGAAGAGTATTATGTGGTGTACCATCGCTTACAACTAGAGCAACCTTATCTAGATTGGTATGTAGGTATACTGATCCCAACCAGCATGATTGAAGCCCCCGTTAATGAGGCGGTTACCACCACAACCACCGCAGTGGTGATTATTTTAGTGATCATTCTAGCGATGATATTATGGGCAACCCACATGATCTCGCAGCCTATTACCACCTTAACTAATATAATGCGTGATATTGCATCGGGCGAAGGCGATTTAACCCAAAAGATTAATATTACCAGCCAGGATGAGGTCGGCCAGCTTGCCAATCACATGAATACATTCATTGATAAGCTGCGCGCCATGATGTTAGAAACAGCCGCACAAGCTGAGCAGTTGACCAATGCCGCAGCGCAACTTAAAAACGTGTCTGCTCAAACCAACACCGAAATACAGCAAGAAAAACAACAAGTAGACAGCGTAAGTGCCGCCGTGACCGAAATGGCCAGCACTGTACTTGAAATATCGCGTAACGCACAGCATACCAACAGCGCCGCCGAAGAAGTACAAGCCATTACTGCCGAAGGGGCTGACCGCTCAACTCAAGCACAACGTGTGATGACCGAACTTGCGCTACACATAGGTGAAGCGTCTAAAGTGGTAGCAGGGCTTGAGCAAGAAAGTAATAACATTGGTGCATTGGTGGATGTAATTAACTCCATTGCCGATCAAACCAACTTACTTGCTCTAAATGCCGCCATTGAAGCTGCGCGTGCAGGTGAGCATGGCCGTGGTTTTGCGGTAGTTGCTGATGAAGTACGTTCACTGGCAAGCCGTACGCAAGAATCAACAGACGATATTCGTAATATGATTTCTCGCTTACAGCAAATTGCCCAACAAGCGTCGGTAATGATGCTACAAGGGCAAGAGCAAACTGAAGGCTCAGTATCGCAAACAAAAGAAGTGCTAAGTTCATTACAAAACATTGCTCAGTCGGTAACTAAAGTGCAAGACCAAAGCCACCAAATTGCCACTTCAACCGAGCAACAAACCGTTGTCGCAGAGGACATTAATACCAGCCTTGCAGCAATTAATGGCTTAGTAAACAGCACAGCTGATCACGCACACATTTTAGCAGATGAAGCGCGCGATTTAAGCGACCTTGCTGTTGCCTTAAACAAAACGGTTAATCAGTTTAAACTTTAAAAAGCACAGCGTAATAAGGTGGGTAACTAAGTATAAATTAACCCACCTAGGGTGTGTTGAGCTTTGTGAATTGAATGAATTTCAATCACCCAAGGCCCGCATGCCCTAGCACTCTTGTTTTTAAATTTTTTAACACCATATCTTCACAACTTGCTGCTATTTTTTAGCGTAATTAAATCAGTTAAAGTGGTTTTTACGCATCAGATCAAATTTTTCTGTTTTTAATACACATCTTTTAGTTGAGATAGTTTGTTGTTTGGCAGAGTCTGGTATAGTAGCACACGTATTAAACAGTGCTTTGAGGCTCTTTAATACAAAATTGCTAATTAATATGTTCTGCAGGTTATGTAAAAGTACATATTAATTACCAATTGTAAAAAATGGGTTAGCCGACACTCGGTTAACAAAGAATACATTGTAACGGTTTTATCATGATATCTAATTTATTTACCAAGATTTTTGGTAGTCGCAATGACCGCACTATTAAAAACCTAAGAAAGACGGTCGCGCTAATTAATGCGCTAGAAACGCAATTAGAAGCGCTTTCTGATGAAGATTTAAGAGCTAAGACAGCTGAGTTTAGAGAACGTTACGATAACGGACAAAGCCTTGACGACATTCTACCAGAAGCATTTGCTGTGGTACGCGAAGCGTCAAAGCGTGTAAATGGCATGCGTCACTTTGACGTACAGCTATTAGGCGGCATGGTTTTACATCAAGGTCGTATTGCAGAAATGCGTACCGGTGAAGGTAAAACCCTAACAGCCACACTTCCAGCCTACTTAAATGGCTTAACAGGCAAAGGCGTGCACGTAATTACCGTGAACGACTACCTTGCTAAACGTGATGCTGAAACAAACCGCGAGTTATTTGAGTTCTTAGGCCTAACTGTGGGCTGTAACGTACCAGGCATGATGCCACAACAGAAAAAGCAAGCTTATACTGCTGACATTACCTACGGTACAAATAACGAATTTGGTTTTGACTACCTTCGTGACAACATGGCATTTAGCATTGATGAGCGCGTACAGCGTCCATTGTTTTATGCAGTAGTGGATGAAGTGGATTCAATCTTAATTGATGAAGCGCGTACACCACTTATTATCTCAGGCCCAGCTGAAGATAGCTCTGAGCTATACATCGAAATCAATAAAATTGTGCCGCTTTTAGAGCTTCAAGAAAAAGAAGACGAAGAAGGCATTGAAGGCGATGGCGATTACACAATTGACGAAAAGTCTAAGCAAGTTCATTTAACTGAGCGCGGTCAAATTAAAGTAGAAGACCTACTTACTGAGCGAGGCTTAATTGAAGAAGGCGACTCGCTTTACTCTGCCGGAAGCATTACCTTACTGAGCCACGTGTATGCCGCACTTCGTGCCCATAAGCTTTATCAAAAAGATGTTGATTACGTTGTTAAAGAAAACGAAGTCATTATTATCGATGAGCACACAGGGCGCTCAATGGAAGGTCGTCGTTGGTCTGAAGGTTTACACCAAGCTGTTGAAGCTAAAGAAGGTGTAAAAATTCAAAACGAAAACCAAACACTGGCTTCAATCACGTTCCAAAACTACTTCCGTTTATACGAAACTTTAGCCGGTATGACAGGTACAGCCGATACTGAGGCATTTGAGTTTCAATCTATTTACGGCCTAGACACGGTTGTTATGCCAACTAATAAGCCGATGATCCGTGATGATCGCGCCGATTTAGTTTACCTAACACAAGAAGAAAAATACGAAGCTATTTTAGCCGATATTAAAGATTGCCAAGAGCGCGGACAGCCTGTGCTTGTAGGTACTATTTCGATTGAAAGCTCTGAGTATTTATCGCAGTTTTTACGCAAAGAAAAAATTAAGCATAACGTACTTAATGCTAAATTCCACGCGCAAGAAGCTGACATCGTATCGGATGCTGGTTTACCAGGTACTGTAACAATTGCAACCAACATGGCCGGTCGTGGTACCGATATTGTGCTTGGTGGTAACTGGAACAGCGAAGTTGAAAAACTAGAAAACCCAACAGATGAGCAAATTGCTGAAATTAAAGCGGCGTGGAAAATTCGCCACGATGCAGTAATTGAAGCTGGCGGTTTACACATTATTGGTACTGAGCGTCATGAATCGCGCCGTATAGATAACCAATTACGTGGCCGTGCAGGTCGTCAGGGTGATGCCGGCTCTAGCCGTTTTTACCTATCGATGGATGATGCGCTAATGCGTATATTTGCCGGCGAGCGCATGACTAACATGATGCGTAAACTAGGCATGCAACGCGGCGAAGCCATTGAGCACCCTTGGGTTAACCGTGCAATTGAAAACGCTCAGCGTAAAGTAGAAGCACGTAACTTTGATGTACGTAAACAATTGCTTGAGTACGATGATGTAGCAAACGATCAACGTCGTGTTGTTTACTCTCAACGTAACGAGCTGCTTGAAGAAGGCGATATTTCAGAAACCATTACAGCAATCCGTGGTGATGTACTTGCAGGTGTTATTGATCAATACATTGCACCACAAAGCCTTGCTGAAATGTGGGATATCCCAGGCCTTGAAGAGCGCTTAAAACAAGACTTCCTGATTGAGCTGCCTATCACGCAGTGGTTAGCTGATGACAATAAACTATACGAAGAAAAACTTCGTGAGCGTATTGAGCAAGCGGTTGAGCAAGCTTACAAGCAAAAAGAAGAGCAAGTTGGCGACTCTGTACTACGTCAGTTTGAAAAAGCGATTATGCTTCAAAGTCTTGATCAGCACTGGAAAGATCACCTTGCTGCAATGGATCATTTACGCCAAGGTATTCACTTACGTGGCTATGCACAAAAGAATCCTAAGCAAGAATACAAGCGCGAGTCGTTTGAGCTATTCACCGAAATGCTTGAAAACTTAAAAGTTGATGTAGTGGGCATTTTAAGTAAAGTACAAGTTCGTGCCGAAGAAGATGTTGAAAAAGTAGAAGAGCAACACCGTAAAAGTGAAAATGCCCCTCGCGAGTACCAACACGAAGAAGCTGAACATGTAGGCGGTGAAGCACCTCAAAGCGCAACTGTAATGGCAAGAACAGCGCCTAAAGTTGGCCGTAACGATCCGTGTCCGTGTGGCTCAGGACAAAAGTTTAAGCAATGTTGTGGTAAATTAAAGTAACGACGCATTGTATGTAATTAAAAAGCGACGCTAGCGTCGCTTTTTTTATGGAGAAAAAACATGACAACAAAAATTGTAAATGTAGCGGTAGGCGTAATAAAAAAAAATAACGCCATCTTTATCTGCAAGCGCGCCGATGAGCAACATCAAGGTGGCTTATGGGAATTTCCAGGCGGGAAAGTAGAAGCTGGCGAGAGCGTATTTGCTGCACTTAAGCGTGAGCTAAGTGAAGAAGTTGGCATTACCATTCATAGCTCTAGCCAACTTATGGTGATTGAACATGACTATGGCGATAAATGTGTAAAACTTGATATTCACGTTGTGAGTAACTTTAGCGGTGAAGCACATGGCGCCGAAGGGCAACCAAGTGAATGGGTCGCTATTAATCAGCTTAGTCACTATGAGTTCCCTGCTGCTAACGCTGAGATTATCGAAAAAATACAAGCGCGATACGCCTAAAGCACATGAATACAGCAATACAAAATAAATTAAGTGAGCTATTAGCGCTAAACCCTGAGCTTACTCAGGTGAGCTCTTTAGGCAGCGGACATATAAACACCACGTGGCTGTTAACTAATGCTGCGCAGCAATTTGTTGTTCAAAAGCTCAATACTCATGTATTTAAAAACCCAGCACAACTGGTCAATAACGCCCAGTTAATTGAGCAGCACCTAAGCGCTAAACAACAAGCAAATACTTACCCGCTCGACATTGTTAAGCATATAAGTACTTGCCAAGGTGAATACCTTATTACAATTAACAACGCGTACTATCGCGTGCTTAATTTTATTAGCCAAAGTATTAGCGAAGATGTGGTTACAGAGCCCCATCACGCACAGCAAGCCGCATTTGCATTTGGCACCTTTACACGTGCCTTGCTCGATTTTGACGCATCAAGTCTCTACCCTGTTATTACTGACTTTCATAACTTAGCTATGCGCTTTGAGCAGCTTAATACAGCTATTAGCACCGCCACTAAAGAGCGGCTCCAGCAGTGTAAAAACGACATTGACTACTGCATTGCACAACTGCATTTAGTAAAAGAACTCGCTGACGTAACAGCCGATTTGCCCACCCGAGTGTGCCACAACGACACTAAAATAAATAATATGCTGTATTGCAGCAATACATATAAAGCTAAAGCAGTTATCGATTTAGATACTTGTATGGCAGGCTTTTTATTATATGACTTTGGAGACATGGTGCGCACATTTTGCTGCGCTGAGGCAGAGGATTCAATTAATCTGGATAAAGTGGTTATTCGCAAAGAGGTATTTACTGCGCTTGTTAAAGGCTACCTTGCCCCCCTTAAATCGGCTATTAGCAACAAAGAGCAAGCAAGTTTGCTACTTGGCGCTAAAGTTATGCCGCTAATGCTCAGTGTGCGGTTTTTAACTGATTACTTAAATAACGACGTGTACTTTAAAACCACCCATGCAGAACATAATTTAGAACGTGCGCAAAACCAGCTGGCTTTGTATAAAAATATTTTAAGCAATCAAAGCTGGATGCATAAAACACTCATGCAGTAGCCCTAAATTAAGTATTATTGCACATTGGTATTAGTACTCAGTATTTAAATATAAAAAAGCCAGCAAGCTAAACACTTACTGGCTTTTATTTATCAACCTAAATGCTGGCTAATTTATCTCTTAACCAGATTCAAGTTAACTAACAGGCTATCAATTACCAAATTTTTACGCGGTCTTCTGGTTTGATATACATTTTGTCGCCTTCTTTTACGTCAAACGCTTGGTAAAACTCAGGCATGTTCGACAAGATACCGATAACACGGTAGTGACTTGGTGAATGCGGGTCTGTCATTAAGCGGTTACGTAGCTCTTCATCGCGGTACTTACGACGCCAAATTTGTGACCAACCCATAAAGAAACGCTGATCGCCGGTGTAGCCATCAATAACAGGCGCTTTGTTCTCACCTAACGATAATTGATACGCCTTATAAGCCACCGTTAAACCACCTAGGTCGCCAATGTTTTCGCCAAGGGTAAGCTCGCCGTTAACACCCGCATCTTCAAACGGTTTATATTCGTTGTATTGCGCTACTAACGCACCGGTACGCTCTTCAAACTGTTTAAGATCAGACTCACTCCACCAGTTACGTAAGTTACCGTCACCATCGTATTTAGCTCCTTGGTCGTCAAAACCGTGGCCTAGCTCATGGCCAATTACTGCGCCAATTGCACCGTAGTTTACAGCGTCATCGGCTTCTAAATTAAAGAACGGTGGCTGTAAAATAGCAGCTGGGAATACAATTTCGTTATTTACTGGATTGTAGTAAGCATTCACTGTTTGTGGCGTCATGTGCCACTCAGAGCGGTCCACTGGCTTGCCTAATTTAGCAATCATGTCGCTATAAGCCCACTGACTGTAACGTATGTAGTTACCCACTAATTCATCAGGGTTAATGCTCAGCTGTGAGTAGTCTTTCCACTTATCTGGGTAGCCAATTTTTGGGGTAAATTTGTTTAGCTTTTCTTGGGCTGCAAGCTTGGTTTCAGGGCTCATCCACTCAAGGTTTTCAATAGCAACGCCGTAACCTTTAATAACGTTATCTACCAGCTCTTCCATGCGTGCTTTTGCTTCAGGCGGGAAGTTATCTTTTACGTATACTTTTCCTAAAATTTCGCCAAGTACGCTGTTAGATGCATCAACCGCTTTTTTCCAAAGTGGCGCTTGCTCTTTTACGCCGCGTAATGTGGTGCTGTAAAAATCAAATTTAAGATCAACCAAGTCAGTGCTCAGTAACTGCGCGTAACCACTTACAAAATGAAACTTTAAGTAGTTTTTCCACGTTGCTAAATCTGTTTCTTTGTACACATCAGCAAACCCTTCTAAGTAGCTTGGCTGACGTACAATAATGTCTGAGGTATCTACCCCAGCACTTTTGAAAAACGCAGCTAAATCAAAGTCGCCTGTTAGCTTGTTTGCCTCAGCTACGGTCATTTTATTGTATGACTTAGTTGCATCACGGCTTTGTACTCTACTCCATTGCGCCTCAGCTAAAGCGCTTTCAAATGCGATAACGCTTTTCGCGGCATCAGCGGCATTTTCAACGCCTGATTTAGCTAAAATATCGGTTATGTATTGCTCGTAAGATGCGCGAATTTTAGTAAATTTTTCATCATCTTTTAAGTAATAGTCACGATCAGGTAAGCCAAGTCCAGATTGCGATAAGTACAACGCGTATTCACTTGAATTTTTAGCGTCGTTATTTACAAACCAGCCAAATGGTAAGCTCGCACCTTGCTGCTGAATTTTAGCCATTAAAGGAGCAAGGTCAGCTTTTGAATCTAGGCTATCAATGGTATTAAGTGAAGGTTGTAAAGGTGTAATACCTAACTCATCACGTGTGTCTTTATCCATGTAGCTTTTGTAAAAAGCACCAATTTTGTACTCATCGCTGCCTTTTTTAGCACTGCTATTATTAGCGGCACTTTCAAGCGCTGTTTTCATCGCTTTTTGCGACTCGTCGTATAATTGTGTGAACGAGCCGTAGTTCGACTTATCGCCAGGGATCTCTGTTTTAGCAAGCCACTGTCCATTCACATGGTAATAAAAGTCATCTTGTGCACGAACCGACTCATCCATATTGGCAAGGTTTACACCTAGCTCAAGCGTTTTTTCTGGCGGTGCTGTAACGGCAGCGGTGTCGGCCACTTGCGTTTCTTGTTGTTTTTCACCGCAACCTACTAGGCCCAGTGCAAGTGCGATACTTGCAGCGGTAATAGTTACTTTTTTCATAATTATTCCGTTTGTTAATAAAGAATAAAATATCTATTTCATTAAACTATTGCATGCCAGAGAAAAAATAAAAGCGCCCTGCGATGCTTTCACTTAATGAAATTAATATTTAGGCGGTTAAAACAACACGCCGAATTTGTATGATAAACCCCATTAAAGAAACAATAAAATAGAATATGTAACAAAGTATTTTCTATGAGACGAGGTAACAAAATAGCCCTACCAACAACCATAATCGCGCTTTAGGGAGTTATTTTTTACCATGGCGAGCAAGGCGCTCTAGCTTTTCTTTCAGCGAAGGGGGCGCTGATGCGGCAATGGCATTAAGGTAATCTGAAGTTTGCTGGCTCATTTTTCTTGAATTGCCAGGTGCTTTACCTGCGGGGCCGGGTTTATCTGCAGTTGGGCTTAAGCGCGCTGTTGCTTGAGGGTTTGCAACAATTTTAATTTGTCCGAGCTCTGCCATGCCTGCCGCTCTAAAATGCGACTGCATATCCATTTTTAAATAATTAAGTTTAAGGGCAATTGCCGCCGATACAGCTTCAATCATCAACGTGCCATCGCGGTAATTACTCACACGGCATTTTTCAGCAAGCTTTGGGCCTAAAAACTCTTTAAGCAACACCTGTTGCTTATCAAGCGCTTGTCTTTTACCTGCATAGGCCGATAAGCGATTATTAAGGCCTGCCATAATGTCAGTCAGGGGTTTTGGTGCGTACCTATCTTTAGCCATTCAACACCTCAAAAATTTAAATAAAGCACGTTTAAGCCAAGCGTTTAAATGCTCGGCTTTAATATGTGCTTTTATATTATACCAATTCGCTTAATTAAGTATTATTGCTAATTGCTATTAAGCGCCTGCTATTTGCATTTGCTCTATAAGTACTGAGCCGGTTTGAATGCCGCCTCTGCGCTCAATATCGCCCCCTATGGCCGAAATACCTTTAAACATGTCTTTTAAATTTCCGGCAATGGTAATTTCACTAACAGGGTACTGAATTTCACCGTTTTCTACCCAAAAACCAGCAGCTCCACGCGAGTAGTCACCCGTCACGGTGTTTACGCCTTGCCCCATCAGCTCGGTAACTAATAAGCCTGTTCCCATGGTTTTTAATAAAGCCGATAAATCGTTGTGCGTTTGCTCAACTAACCAGTTATGAATACCGCCTGCATGGCCTGTTGGAGCCATATTTAGTTTACGCGCTGCATAACTTGCTAATAAGTAGGTTTGCAGCTCACCGCCTTGAATAATTTCACGGTCAATCGTTTTTACCCCTTCGCTATCAAAAGGCGACGACGCTAATCCTTTTAATATATGAGGACGCTCAGCAATATTAACGTTCTTACTAAATACCTGGGTGCCTAGGCTGTCGAGTAAAAAGCTCGATTTACGATAAAGCGCCCCGCCGCCAATTGCCGACACTAAATGGCCAAACAATGAATTGGCAATATCGGCTCTAAAAATAACAGGGACTTTCATAGTACCCAGCTTTTGGCTATTTAGTTTAGCCAGAGTTTCGGTGGCGGCTTCTAGGCCTACCGCAGCAGCGTCGTTAAGTCCGCCCTGATCGCGAGCAACAGTATAAGCAGAGTCGCGCTGCATGTGCTCGCCTTCTTTGCCTATTACCATAGTGCTAATGCTGTGGCGCGTACGTGGAAAACCAGCAATTAAACCATGGCTATTACCATACACACGTAAGCCTTGGTGCGATGAAAAACTTGCACCATCTGAATTAACAATACGCTCATCAGCATTTAAAGCGGCTTGCTCTGCAGCGTGACATAGCTCAATACCTTGCTCAGGGCTTACATCCCACGGGTGATATAAATCAAGGTCCTTAGGGGCAAACTCGAGTAATTCTTTATCGGCAATACCATTAAAAGGGTCGTCTGAGGTAAATTTGGCAATATCAATGGCTTTTTCTACTACCGTGCGCAGTGTTTTTGGGTTTAGATCAGCAGTAGACGCCGAGCCTTTATTATTCCCTACATAAACACTGATACCTAAACCACCATCTTGGTTAAACTCTATGGTTTCTACTTCACCCATGCGTGTGCTTACCGATAAACCCGATGTACTAGACATAGCAGCTTCTGCGGCAGTGGCACCCAATTTTTTAGCATGCTCGAGCACTTCAGCTACGGCATCTTTTACTTGAGAGATTTGAGAATAAATTGGATCGTGTTGTTGGCTTTTCATAAATTAAGTCCTGAGCCTTAAGGCAATATTGCACGCATTTCTTATCTTTAAATGCTAACACACTCACTGCACCACATCAGCTAATATTAATCACTAAAAGAATCGCGTATAATGGCAAAAGTTATTTTTACTTAAGAGCACCCCATGGCGAAGAAAAAAGGCAAGCCTGCTGAAATTGAAGAAGAAATTATTTACGTATCAAAAAGTGAACTAAAGCGCGACGCGCAAGAGTTTCATCAGTTAGGTTCTGAAATTGCTAAAATGGGGAAAAAGCAACGCGAACGCTTACCACTCAATGACGATTTGAAAGCAGCCATGGTAGTTGCTGATAAAATCAGTAATAAAAGCGATGCGTACCGCCGCCACTTAAATTACATTGCTAAAACGCTACGCACAGTAGAAAACGTTGAAGAAATTAAAGCCATTATTGACGTAATGCTTAATAAAAATAACCAAGCTGAGGTTTTAATTAAAAAAATTGAGCAATTACGTACCGACTTAATTGAGCAAGGCGATGATTTAATTAACGAAACTATTGAGCAATACCCAACCCTTGAGCGCCAAAAAATGCGCCAATTGGTACGCAACGCCGCTAAAGAAGTTAAAGCTGAAAAGCTAGGCAAGGGTTATAAAGAATTGTTTCAATACTTAAAAGATGCCCACAACATAACGTATTAACAAAAAATACTATTTTAAAAAGGTGCTTAGGCACCTTTTTTGTTGTAGATCAAAACCCCTCCCTTAAAAGCTTTTTATACTCAACACCTCATTAATATATAAGGTGCGCGTGATGATAAAGCTTCCAAAATGGGATCAAACTCTTATAAATAAGTATAACGTGTCAGGGCCACGCTATACCTCCTACCCTACCGCTTTATCTTTGATCGAGGGGTATCAGCAACAAGACCTTGTTAGCGCTATAAAATCATCCTCTAGTCGCTCACTTTCTTTGTATATTCATATCCCATTTTGCAGTGAGCTTTGCTATTACTGCGGATGTAACAAGGTGATCACACGCCATCAGTCTAAAGCCGATGTATATTTAGATTACTTAACAAAAGAAATAGCAGCGCATGCCCCTTTATTTAAACACTACACAGTGGAGCAATTACATTTAGGGGGTGGTACGCCAACCTTTTTAACTGTAAAGCAAATGACGCGCTTAATTAACTTATTAGAGCAGCACTTTCACTTTACCCGCAACACTGAGCGAGGCATTGAAATAGACCCACGATCCCTTGCTAAAGATATGCTTATACACTTACGGGTTTTAGGCTTTAACCGCGTATCCTTTGGTATTCAAGATTTTAACGATGAAGTACAACAAGCAGTTAACCGCACACAGCAAGTAGATACCGTTAAAGCACTGATAACCCAAGCCCGCGAGCTTGGCTTTAAGTCAATAAATGCAGATATGATTTATGGCCTACCTAAACAAACACCCCAAAGCTTTGAAAAAACAATAGCGCAATTAATTGCCTTAAGCCCAGATAGAGTCTCTGTATTTAATTACGCGCATTTACCAGAGCGCTTTGCAGCGCAACGTAAAATAAAAGAGGCTGACTTACCCAGTGCCCACGACAAGCTAACCATGTTTAAAAACACCTTGGCGCAAATGACCTTTGCAGGCTATCAGTTTATTGGTATGGATCATTTTGCAAAAGCCGACAACGAACTTGCAGTCGCGCAAAATAAAGGGCAGCTACATCGCAACTTTCAGGGCTATACCACCCACGGTAATTGCGACTTATTAGGTTTAGGGGTCTCGTCTATTTCGCAAATTGGCACTGCCATTTTACAAAACCAAAAAGTGCTTAAGCATTATTATCACGCAATTGAAACGCAAGCCGGCAGTGCTATACATAAAGGAATGCATTTAACGCACGATGATGTAATACGCGCGGAGGCTATTAAATCACTTATTTGCCAGTTTGAATTAGACACGCACGCATTTGCGAAAAAGCATTCTATACATTTTAATGAGTATTTTGCGGATGCGCTGTTAGCGCTAAAGCCTTTAATAGACGATGACATGGTGCATATAAACGATAAGGTAATACGCGTCACGCCTCGCGGAAATCTATTTATTCGTATTATATGTATGTGCTTTGATGCTCACTTACAAAAGCAAATAAGTAAAACCCGTTTCTCACGTGTGATTTAATTAGTGCTATACCAATTCGCTTATCACGTTTGAGGTGGTAAAAACGTGTCGATAAGCAGGCATAAAAAAAGCAGACCTGAGTCTGCTTTTTGTATTTTCTAGAGGGTTTAATTAAACACGATGTTTTCGCTGCCCGGCGCAGCTTTAAACTCAACAATGATTTTGTCGCAATCGGCTTTAATCTCATCACTAAAGTTTTCTTCAGCTCGCCAACGTGCTGTATCTTGCTTAAAAATCTCTTTTTTAGAGTATTTTTTGCGTGCATCGTGGGTCGGCATTTCTTTCACAACGTTATACATTTTATAAATGCCTGGGTACGCTAGCGTTAAATCTCGCTCATCTTCAAAAGCGTACTGAGACATTAAAACCCAAATTCGTAAACAGCCTTCAGAGTACTCACATTGCTCTTCAGCCATTGCACGAGCAATTAGATGAATGCTATCTGCAAGTTTAGCGTTACGCTTTAAGCGCGACTGCTTAAGCTTTTGCTGTTGCTCAGCTTGCTTTTGCGCAATTAACTTTTTTTGCGCGTTAAGCTTATAGAGCAACTGACCTGCATAAAATGCTAAGCCAGCAATAATAACAGCACCTACAAACAAGGCTACAATCACTGCGGTACTCATTAAGCGCCCTTACTATTTGTCGTCATCATCATCTAGCCACTCATTGGCTAAATCATCTGAAAGGTACTTATCGAAATCTGAGTTACCGTCGCTTTCGAAGTTATCTTCAAAATCATCTTCAAACTCGTCTTCGTCTTCATCTTCGATACCTAGTAACTTACAAAGTACTTGGTGGCGAGCAATACGGCTATTAAAGTACTTCGCATCTTTACCCGTCAGCATTTCACCTTGCTCATGACGCTCAACGAGCTTAAGTAAACGCTCATCGTTTTCAAGCGCTTCTAGCTCTTGCTCAGGCGTAAGCTCTGGCTCTGTAACCTTTTTAAGCTCAACTGTTGGCTTTAAGTTACGCTTCATTTCTACTTGCGGCTGTGGTGCACTAGCCACTAAAGGCACGGCTTTTTTACTGCCGACGCGCTTATCTTTTGGCGCTGAGTTTGCTTTTTTAGTATCGCTATCTAATAGCTCAGGCGCATTACGAGAACCAGGCTTAGCGCCCTTTGGCTTTTTAACTCGTTGCTCTTTTAACGCACGCATTTCTTTAAGCTTATCTTGGCTTAAACGAACAGGGCCGTTTGAAGGAATTTTGCGTGATTTTTTCTTTCTACTCATATCTTGATCATCTCACTTAAGAGGTTTTGAGCGAGGCACATAACATGAGCATCGCAGTGCTGGCCTAGCCAGAAGAATTCGATTTGCGCATTATAAAGCTTGGGTTGCTCGTTGAATTAGCGCATTAGCTTATTGCTAAACGGTGGGTATTGTAACAGGACAAATAAAAAGGCGGTAGAGAAAACATCTCTACCGCCTACTAATCTGAGCGCCATTATCTGGACACTTCTCCCTTCGACTTTTTTTAGTCTTTATTATTTTTATTATTATCAGTCCGTATTGTTATTATTTTAACCTTCCTTGTTACATTCCATTTTGTTTTTATTATTAAACTTCCTTGAGATTTTATTATTTACGGTCATCCTGACGCTTTCTTGTTATTTCCTTTTGTAGCACCTTCAATGTGCTATTCAGTCGTGTCGCGCCATTTTCCTTTAGCATAATCCATGTTGTTATTGTTGTTTTGCGACAGTGGTTAATTTACCCGTTAATATTTTTGTTACAACTGGTTTATATAATTTTTCTTACATAGAGCACATATAAAAAACAAAAAACTTATAATAAACATAAATTTAACTGTAAAATTATTTTTAAAATAAGCTATTTCTTACAAAACAGCATAGCAAATGTCTCACAAACTAAAGGGTGATATCGTTAAAATGTGGACACAAAAAAAGCAGCGCAAGCTGCTTTTTAATCATATTACATAGTATTACACTAGCTAATACTAAATAAATACGACTTTAGTGTAAGCCACCTAAGTATTGAGATAGTACTTCAATATCTTTATCAGTTAGCTTTTTCGCTATATCTTGCATCATACCGTTATGGTCGTTTTTACGGGTTCCATCACGAAACTTCTCTAGCTGAGCTTTAATGTACTCTGGGTGCTGAAAAGAAATTTTAGGAAACTTAGCAAGAGACGAACCGTTGCCTCGCGGACCATGACACGCCGCACAAGCCGGAATACCACGTTCAGCATCGCCTGCTTTGTAAAGCATCTGACCAACTTCAACCACGTCTTTAGGGGTGGCGCCTTCAGTCATGTTCAATGAAGAAAAATAAGCAGATAGGTCTTTCATGTCTTGTTCGCTAAGTGGCATAGCCATCGCGCTCATTACAGGATCCATACGGCCTTCTTTACCGCCTGAAGTCATACCTAATTTTAAATCCTTAAGTTGTTTAAGGATGTAATCTGGGTGCTGGCCTGCAAGTTTAGGGTAAATATTAACCGGTGCATTACCGTCTGGGCCGTGACAAGCCGCACACGTTGCTGATTTTTCTTTACCTGCGTTTACATCGCCATCAAATGCTGTTGCGTTGCTTGCTGACAACGCACCAAGCAATATTGTTAAAGATAGTGCTATTTTTTTCATGGTGAATTCTCTGTTTCCGACCCTGTATCATCTACAATATGGATGTTGTAATTCATGTATTCTACACGATAAAAAATTCTCTGGCACGTTTTCTACTCATATTAAGCTTATAATTTATAGGGTTTTGACCTAGATTAACCTTTAAGCAGCTTTAATAGTGCCATTTATCGAGTTTTTAGGTGTTTAAATACGCTTTTTAATACATCCTTTATAGTATAAAATACGCGCCCTGAGTGAATTTAGCTCAATAAGATTAACTTTTACGTTTTTAGGAGAGCCTGTGCTCAAATCTCGTATCAAATATAATACTGCGTCTTTTGTTACAAGCGCGCCAGACATCACTAAATTACCTGCTGATACGGGAATTGAAGTCGCGTTTGCAGGTCGCTCTAATGCAGGTAAGTCAAGTGCTCTTAATGCACTTACAGATCAAAAACTTGCACGTACCAGTAAAACGCCAGGTCGTACGCAGTTAATCAACACCTTTGAATTAGGTGAAGTAGATGATATGCGCTTAATCGACTTACCCGGTTATGGTTTTGCTAAAGTACCTATTGAAATGAAAAAGAAGTGGCAAAAGTCACTGGGTGAGTACCTACAAAAACGTCAAAGTTTAAAAGGTATTGTTATATTAATGGATATTCGCCACCCATTAAAAGATTTAGACAAAGATCTAATTAACTGGGCTATTGGCAGCGAAATCCCAGTACTGGCGCTTTTAACTAAAGCCGATAAGCTCAAGCAAGGTGCGCGTAAAGCACAAGTACTGCAAGTACGCCGTGAATTAAGTGAACTAGACGGTGATATTACTGTACACGCTTTTTCATCACTTAAGGGAACAGGTTTACCGGAAGTCGCTAAAAAGCTAGATGAGTGGTATTTAGGGCCAATTGTGGCTGTTGCACCACCGCAAAGTGATGAAGACAGCTCAGACGCTTAAAAATAAGCACCTACGAAAGATAAAACTTTCCCCCTGCTGATTTTATAAAATAGCCGCGCTCATCAGCGTCGGCTATTTCAGCCCACTGATAAAACACACTCCGTGATACCCGCGCGCTACACCCATAAGGTAATTGCAAATAAGGCACCGCTGCATTTTTATAGTTTTTTATATAAAGAGGCTGCTCAGCACTGATTAACCATTGCCGTGCTAAATTATCTATACAACACATAACCTGCCCTTGCGCTGTGCTTTCAATATGCCAGCTTACGATAACGAAAGGCGCATCTTGCACCTCTATCGCTATTTTTTCGATGGGTGTTTTTAAATAAAACTGCTCACCTTCTTTGCATAAAACACTGGCAAACAGTTTTACCATCGCAGGACGAGTAATTTCGCTGCCATCGTAAAACCACTGCCCATGCTCGTTAATCATAATCGGCAGCTCACCACACTCGGTAGGCCGCCAACTATCAAACGGTTTGCTAGGCTCGCTTAATTGCTTACTAAGCGCCGTTAACGAGATCACTGTTTTTTAAGTGTTAGCGCAAAAGTAACTGGTACGGCTGTAGCAACTCCAGGTAAACCAGCTAATTGCTGTAGCTTTTTAACGCCTTCGGTCACACCAAAGTCTTGGCTATTTACAATCACAGGCGTAAACGACGACACGCTTAAATCGCCATTTTCGGCACTGCTAACAAGTACATTTATTTTTAATGGCTTTTTATTACCATGAAAATCAAGCTGCGCATCAACCTCTTTTAATACATGCTGGCCCGGTTTTTTAATATTACTTAATTGCTTTTTTAAATCCGCGGTTAAAACTGCTTGAGGAAATTTAGCCGCTTCAAATACAAATTGAGTTAAACGTTCATTGCGAATAGGGATCAGTGTTTCTGCAGAGGTTAAGTCTATATTTACACTAAAAGCACCACTGTCTGAAAGTGTTCCTTCTAGGTTAGTAAAATGATGTGCCTCAGCAATCGAGTCTTTTTTGATAGAAACAAAACTTAATTGGCTCTTGTCATTGACTAGCTGCCAATCTGCATGAGCGGCATTAGACAAAGCAACACTTGATAACGATAAACCGATAATGGCTAACGTTTTAAACATAACGCACTCCTAAAATAAAATGAGAATAATAGCGCTTTCGATACTATCACCTGAAATAGGGGCAAACCACCTCAAATTAAAGACGGCGCTAAATTACTTAGCCCGTACTGTTATTAAAAAATTAATAATGATATAGCAGCCTATAACTGATGCTTTTTAGGGGCGTAGCGCAACATCCACGCTAATCATTGCGTGAGATAGCTTTACTTGCCTACGTTTGCTTTATAACTGCTTTATACATATACCCGTTTGAGGGCGCGCAAGGTATGGCACAAAAAATAATAAACATAAATGAGCATAAAGTGTGAATAGTAAAAAAGCGCTTTGAGGTGCTATTTAGCTTTAAAGGGCAATCTAATGAGGAAGAAAAAGCAGCCTGCTTAAAACAAGCAGGCCGATATAGCAAACTGGGGAGAAGCTATCAATTTGTTGCACCTTTTCAGATGCATCATCAACAGGATGTCCTACAGGATGAGGACGCGCGCACTTTAGCAAAAGAGCGCATAAAAATACAATGATATTCCGCCAAAATAGTTCGAATTGACGAACATATAACTATTTAATACAAATAGTTGCTTAAATTAACCTACTTTTAACTAAACTTTGTTTACGCGTAGAAATACTTATATCGATTCGCTTAATTGAGTGAGTTATTTAGAGGCAATAAAAAAGCGCCTTGCGGCGCTTTTAAAATGTAAGCATGTTTTAGGTTAGTGGGCTTGTTCCCAGTTTTCACCTTCGTCAGCTTCTACAATTAAAGGGACATCTAAGCTAACCGCTTGCGACATTAGCTCACAAATCTGCTTTGTGTATGCTTGCGCACAATCGGTTTTAATCTCAAACACCAATTCATCGTGTACTTGCATTAGTAACTTAATGGTATTGGGAGCTTGTTGATTAACCCAGCTATGCACGCTCAGCATTGCTTTTTTAATAATATCAGCGGCTGTGCCTTGCATTGGTGCATTGATTGCTGCACGTTCGGCGCCTTTACGGCGAGCTCCATTACGTGCATTAATTTCGGGTAAGTGTAAACGACGCCCAAAAATAGTTTCTACGTACCCGTTCTCGGCCGCTTTTTCGCGGGTTGTTTCCATGTACTCAAGTACCCCAGGGAAGCGCTCAAAGTATTTATCTATGTAGTGCTGCGCTTCGTGGCGTGGTACATCAAGCTGACGCGCTAAACCAAAGGCTGACATGCCGTAAATTAACCCAAAGTTTACTGCTTTAGCTTTACGGCGCATATCTGTGGTTACATCCTCTAGCTCAACCCCAAATACCTCAGCAGCGGTTGCACTGTGCACATCTAACCCATTAGCAAAGGCATTTAGTAGCCCTTTGTCTTGCGATAAATGCGCCATAATACGCAGCTCAATTTGACTGTAATCGGCAGCCACAATTTTATAGCCTTGTGCCGCTACAAATGCCTCACGTATACGACGTCCTTCTTCAGAACGAATAGGGATATTTTGTAAGTTAGGATCGGTAGAACTCAAACGCCCTGTGGCCGTAACAGCTTGATGATAAGAAGTATGCACGCGCTGTGTTTTCTCATTAACCATCAATGGTAATTTATCAGTGTAGGTTGATTTAAGCTTAGATAAACCACGGTGCTCAATAATCACCTTAGGTAATGGGTAGTCATGGGCAAGTTCTTGTAGCACTTCTTCAGCCGTTGAAGGTGCACCTTTAGGTGTTTTTTTAATGACTGGCAGCTCAAGTTTTTCAAATAAAAGTACTTGCAGCTGCTTTGGCGAGCTTAGGTTAAATGGTTCGCCAGCTATCTCAAACGCTTCTTTTTCAAGTTCAAGTAAACGCTCGCCTAAACGCTGGCTGTGCGCCGCCAGCATGTTGCTATCAATTGCTACGCCGGTGCGTTCAATATCAGAAATAACATTCACTAGTGGCATTTCTATTGTTTCAAATACTGACTTTAACTTCTCATCAGCTTCTAATTTTGGCCAAAGTACTTGGTGTAAACGCAGTGTAATATCGGCATCTTCTGCTGCGTAAGGCGCAGCTTGCTCAAGCTCAATTTGATTAAAGGTAAGCTGCTTTTTCCCTTTGCCGGCTATATCTTCAAAGCTAATGTTTTTATGGCCTAAGTATTTAAGCGCTAATGAATCCATGTCATGGCGAGTGCCCACGCTATTAAATACGTACGACTCAAGCATAGTATCAAACTTAATGCCATTGAGCTCATAGCCTGCATTAGCCAGTACGCTCTTGTCGTATTTTAGGTTTTGCCCTACTTTAGCTTTGTTAGCATCGGCGAGGATTGGCCCAAGCTTTTGCATTACATATTCAAGGCTTAATTGATCTGGTGCACCCGGGTAGTCGTGTGCAATTGGTAAGTAAGCAGCTTCGCCTGCTTTTACAGCAAAGCTCATACCTACTAACTGCGCTTGCATGTAATCAAGGCTGGTTGTTTCGGTATCAAAGGCAAATAACTCAGCGCTATTTAGCTGCTCAATAAGCGTATCAAATTGTGATTCGGTTAAGATAGTTTCGTAATGTGCATCTTCTACTTTTGGCAGTTCATTTGCCTCAGTAGGGAGCGCTTTTTCTGCATCTTTTGGATTATCAAGCAGCTCAGCTAACCAGCGGCGGAACTCACACTCACCATACAGTGCAATAAGCTCATCTTTATTTGGCTCTTGTACTTTAAAGGTATCTAGGTCTGACTCTACCTCAACATCACATTTAATGGTGGCAAGCTCATAACTAAGTGGTAAATGATCAAGAGCATTTGCAAGCTTCTCACCAATCTTGCCTTTAATGTCGCCGGCATTATCAATTACACCTTGAAGCGATCCATATTTTTGTAACCATTTAACAGCTGTTTTAGGTCCACAGCCTTCAACACCTGGGATGTTGTCAACCTTATCACCCATTAGCGCTAAATAGTCGATGATTAGCTCAGGACCCACACCAAATTTTTCAACAACGGTTTGAGGATCTGAAATGCTGTCGGTCATGGTATTGATTAGCGTAACATGCTCGTTAACTAGCTGAGCCATGTCTTTATCGCCGGTAGAAACCAATACATGGCGCTTTTGCTCAGTCGCTATTCGCGAAAACGTACCAATAACATCATCTGCTTCAACCCCTTCAATACTAATTAGCGGAAAGCCCATCGCTTTAATAATACTGTGCAGTGGCGCTATTTGCGTTCGTAAATCGTCAGGCATAGGCGGACGGTTAGCTTTATACTCGCTATACATATCGTTTCTGAACGTTTTGCCTTTGGCATCAAACACCACCACCATGTGGCTCGGATCATATTGTTTGATCAAACTTTTAAGCATGTTTACCACGCCATAAATAGCGCCAGTTGCTTCACCTTTAGAGTTGGTTAAATGCGGTGGAGAATGATAAGCACGAAATAAATATGAAGAGCCATCAACTAAAATTAGCGGGTTTTCGGGGATCTGAGCCATGGTGAATTTGGATCCTAAATACAAAAAAGTAATATTATTACAAGCATGCCATAAGGTTGTGAATAAAACGACAGTGAATTACGCTTAGTAGCCATAATTATTGCGGAGCAACCTGTGGATAACTTTGTAGATAACAGCCACGAGCTATTCCTCCAATGCATAATAAAATGCTTAGAAAAATAAATAACTGCTTGTTTTGTTTAAAAAAGATAATACGAGGTTCTTTTTTTATTATTTTAAAACCAATGTGGAAAAAGGTTTTCTAACTGATACATCCGCTGTTAGTCACTTTAGTTATTTGTATCCATTTAAATAACCGGAGGAGTATTCTAGCATAATGGATCAAAGATCATAGCGATCCTTTATAATTTTTTTTACGAGCGCACTGGCAAAAATGGCATAAACCGCAATACAACTTGCACTGCGAATACTTTTTAAACTAAAAAATTATTTTAGTGTGTGTTTTGGCCCGTGTTAAACTTCACCCAAACGACTTATTTAAAATACTTAAGGAGCACAAAAGCATGAAAAAGATAGCTGTAATATTAGCCGGCTGTGGTGTGTACGATGGCAGTGAAATAAACGAAGCGGTATTAACACTGCTGCACATAGCTAAAAACGGTGCTGCATATCAATGTTTTGCTCCTGATATAGAACAACTTCACACTATTAATCACCTTACCGGTGAAGAAATGCCAAGCAACCGTAATGTACTCACTGAGGCAGCACGCATTGCCCGTGGTGATATAAAATCTTTAAGCGAATTAAAGGCATCTGAATTTGATGCGTTAATAGTACCAGGGGGATTTGGTGCCGCTAAAAACTTATGTGATTTTGCCGTTAAAGGCGCTGATGCGCAGATAAACGACCTAGTATTAGAGGCCTGTAAACAGTTTGCTAATGCACAAAAAGCCGCTGGATACATGTGCATTGCGCCGGCTTTAATTCCGTTTATATATCCCAATGCTACTTTAACCATAGGTAATGATGAACAGACCGCTAGCGCTTTAACCCAGCTAGGCTCTACTCACACAGCCTGTGCGGTTGATGATATTGTGATTGATGAGGACAATAAACTCGTTACCACCCCTGCTTATATGCTGGCGCAGTCTATTTTAGATGCCGATGCGGGGATCGAAAAACTGGTTAAAAACGTACTAGCATTAGCTTAAATAGTGATTTACTAAGCCACCGATTATAAATGTTTGTTAACTGAAACATGCAATTTTATTGCGTTAACGCAAAAATTAGTCAGTTTTATCGATAAAAACACCAGTGGGCGTTTTATAAATTGTTACACAAAGGTATAATCGGTTTAATTTCCGTCATCTATAATCGTGATTGATCACGTTCAAATCGAAGTGAGCAAGGCAAAATGAAAAAACTATCAGCTGCAGCATTATTAGTGCTAGCAACCACCGCATACGCACAGCCATATGATAACTCTATGACTGAAGATGCGATTAAAAAACGTTTAGCACCAGTTGGCGCTGTTTATCTTGAAGGCGAGAAAGCTGCTGCAGCCGCAGCTCCTACTGGCCCTCGCTCTGGTGAGCAAGTGTACCAAGGCGCATGTTTTGCCTGTCACGGTACTGGCGCACTAGGTGCACCTAAATCAGCTGATGACTGGGCACCGCGTATCGCTAAAGGTAAAGATGTACTGCTTGATCACGCTATCAACGGTTTTAATGCGATGCCGCCAAAAGGAACATGTATGGATTGTTCTGATGATGAGATTAGCGCAGCTATTGATTTCATGACATCTAAATAATTTAATTAAGCCCCTGATAACTAGGGTGATTAATTTAAAAAGGCCTATTTTTATAATAGGCCTTTTTTTATTCCTAAAATAATCTTTTTAGTTGCTGTTTTAGGGCATTAGTTACTTGACGATCGCAACTAAAAGTGAAATTATACGTTTAATAAACATACAATAATAAAATAATATGATTCATGTCATCGGAAGATAAACCCGCGGCACCGAGTAAACTAGCGCACCAAAATAAACGTCTTAAAGCGCTATTAGAAAAGTATAAGCAATCTCACCACTTACAAAATGCCCTGATCCAGCTATCAGAGCAAGCAAGCTCTGTTGCCGAATTAACCTTACTTTACCCCGCTATCCATGACATTTTACAAGCATACCTACCTAGTAAAAGCTTTTACGTGGTGCTTGCTAATCAATATACTCATGCCTTGGAACTTTCTTATTTTTGCGATGAAAAAGATGGTATATCAGTCGCCCTCAATCAAGATAATAGTTTTGAAGAAGGCGCTACAGGCTACGTTTATAAGCTTGGCAAAACCACCTGCTTTACCAAACAAGAGATGCAAAGCGCTGCACAAAACGGCTTGTTTAAAGCACTAGGCTCACCTGCTGAGTACTGGGTTGGTGTTCCTATTTATCAAGAGCAAAACATTATTGGCGTACTTGCTGCGCAAAGTTACGATAAACACCAAGATTACAGCAGCCAGCAAGTGCATTTACTCGAAGTAATGTCTTTATACTTAGCCACAGCCATAGAGCGAGTTAAAAAAAGAGAGCTGCTCGAATCTGAAGTAAAAATTCGCACCCGCGCGCTCACGCAAAGTAATGATGCGCTAAACCTAGAAATTGAACAACGAAAACGCGCACTGCAACGGCAACAAATTTTGTTTAAAATATCGGAGTTGGCAACACAAGCGCAAAACTTAGATGATGCCTATGTAAAAATTCATCAAATAATAAAAACCATTACATACGCAGAAAACTTATACATTGCACTTTATAACAAAGATACTGGTTGGATTAGCTTCCCGTACTGTGTGGATGAATTTAAAGACAACACCGAGCCAAGGCCGTTTGCAAAAGGTTATAGCGAACTGGTTATTAGCAGCGAGCAGACCCAACTTATACACCCTAGTAGAGCCAAAGAGCTATTAGAAAGTGGTGATGTACAACGAAATAAGCCAGTACCAGAGGAGCAAATGGCCACCAGCTGGCTAGGTGCACCGCTTAAAACATCGCAAGGGGTTATCGGCTTAATTGCATGCCAAGCGTATAATAATAATCATATTTTTAGCAAAGACGACTGCGAGCTTATTACTTTTGTATCACACCAAATTGCCACGGTTTTACAAACAAAGTTAGCCACTCAAGCACTTAAATCTAGCCACCAAGAGTTAGAGTATCGAGTTAACGAAAAAACAAAAGCGCTGCAGCAAGCTAACCTACATTTACAAATGCAAATTGATGAGCGCAAAAAAGTAGAGCAACAGCTTTATCATGATGCGCATCACGACTCATTAACAGGCCTCCCTAATCGTAGCTTGTTTTTAACCCAGCTAGAAAAAACACTGCAGCATTACCATCGTTTTCCTGATCATCACTTTGCTGTGTTATTTATTGATTTAGATAAGTTTAAAGATATAAACGATCAACTAGGTCACCATGCCGGCGATCAATTTTTAATAAGTGTGGCTGATTTATTTTCGCATTGTATTCGCGAACACGATTTACTCGCTCGCCTTGGTGGTGATGAGTTTGTAATTTTGCTTACCCACTTAACAGAGCTACAACAAGCAGAAGATGTAGCTGATCGCATTATTAATATAATGAAAAAGCCATTTTGCAGTAAAGGTACCTGCATTCAAAGTGGTGCAAGTATTGGTATAACGTACTCAAATTCAAGTTATCAGCATACCGATGAAATTATTCGCGATGCCGATGCTGCTATGTATTATGCTAAAAATGCGGGGCGCGACCGCTATGAGCTGTTCCACCCGTTATTAACGCAAACACTAACAAGTGCAGAATCTCCAGCACAGCACCATCTTGATTCACTCCCGATGAGTTTTAGAAGTGCAGATATTATAAACCTTGATGAACAACAGCAATCAGAGTCACTGTTTGAAGCCTTTGGTGAACACCCTGTATTAGGCTATACCAGTTTTGAAGTGCTGAAAAAGTTTGCAACCGATAAAGAGCAGCACCTCCAAGTTGAATTAGAACTATTACAACACGCCTATGCCCATGCCTTAGCGGCAAATGTAGCCATGGTATTATTGCCATGCTCAGGGCTACTTTTAGAAGCGCTTGAATTCAATTTATTTACTGAGGTATTAAGTAAGCTGCAAGGGCAAAGTCAACTGTGTTTATTGTTTGACGACCAAGAAATACGTTACGCCTGTGCAACTCAGCTAGAAAACCTTAAAAAGCTCTCGCAGCTTGGCTACAGCATTGGCTTAAATAACTTTGCAAAAGACCGCTGTGAGCTAAATGCACTGACCGACATTACCTTCGATTATGTACTACTTAGCTCAACCTTAAGTAAACGCGTACTGCAACAAGAAAGCTTTAACTTGCAATTACAAGGTGTACTGGCAATCACTCAGCTAAAAGGCATAAAAGTTATTGCCAAAGGCCCTTCTATACTCAACTTTAGAGCCTTGCTAGATAAATACGGACTAAACTTATTTGTTGCTAAGCAGCAAGGCTTATCGGAGCCAGTAGCGGCTAATAACAACGCCGCGCAGTCTATTAACTAGGTTTTTTCAGCATCGCCCTTAAGTTAGCGACCCGTGCTTGGCCTTTTTCCATGCGCTCAGCTTGCGAGCTTGGGGCTTTTTTGTTTTCAAACGCTAGGTCATCTTGCGGTAACTCTTGCACAAAGCGGCTTAGCTCTGTTTGTGAGGTTTCGCCAAACTGACGACGTATTTTTGCATATGTTAGTGTCAGCTCTTGCTGGGCCCGTGTGATCCCTACGTATGCTAAACGGCGCTCTTCATCTACGTTTTCTTCGTCAATACTTACTTGGTGTGGCAATAACCCCTCTTCCATACCAACCATAAATACGTACGGGTATTCTAAGCCTTTAGATGCATGCAAAGTAAGTAACTGTACCGCATCAGACTCATCTTCTTCCTCGTTACGCTCTAGCATATCGCGAAGCGTTAATTTGCTGACCACTTCAGGTAAGGTCATCGGTTCGTTATCGGCATCTCCGGTGAGCATATCGGTGATCCAACGATACAGCTCTGAGACGTTTTTCATGCGCATTTCTGCCGCTTTGGCACTTGGCGATGACTCATATAAATACGCTTCGTAGTTAATATTACGTACCAAGTCTTTTACCGCTTCGAGTGTATCGCTACGCACTGCATTATCTGAAAGCTCAACAACCCAACGTGCAAACCCCGAAAGCGCATTTAAGCCACGCCCTTTAAGGCGGTAGCCTAGGTCGTTATCAAAACAGGTGGCAAATAAGCTTTGGTGTTTTTCGTTTGCAAGTGTGCCTAGCTTTTCAAGTGTAACGGTGCCTATTTCACGGCGCGGCGTATTAACAATGCGTAAAAAAGCGTTATCGTCGTCTTGGTTAACCAACAAGCGTAAATACGCCATAATATCTTTAATTTCTGAGCGCGAGAAAAACGACATTCCGCCACTAATTTTATAGGGAATGCGGTTACTCATTAATGATTTTTCAAAACCGCGTGCCTGGTGGTTACCGCGATACAAAATAGCGTAATCTTTATAGCTGGTGCGCTTCATAAATTTATGAGAAATTATTTCAGCAACAACTCGCTCGCACTCATGCTCTTCATCCCTACAGCCAATCACTTTAATCGGCTCACCGTAACCAAGCTCACTAAATAGCTTTTTTTCGATATCGTGCGGGTTATTGGCAATTAAAATATTTGCTGCTTTTAGAATGCGCTGGGCGCTGCGGTAGTTTTGCTCAAGCTTTATAAGCCTAAGGCCGGGATAATCTTTACTTAACAGTACCAAGTTTTGGGGGCGGGCTCCGCGCCATGAATAAATAGATTGGTCATCATCCCCTACCACAGTAAAACGCGCTCGCTCGCCTACTAATAACTTAACAAGCTGGTACTGGCTGGTATTGGTATCTTGATATTCATCCACCAGCAAATACCTAAATCGTTGCTGCCAACGCTCTCGTGAGGTGGCATTACTACTCAGTAATAAGGTGGGGACCATTATTAAATCGTCAAAATCCAGTGCGTTATATGCTCGCAGCTGATTTTGATAACGCGCGTAAAGCTGCGCAAATAACGCCTTTTGCGCATCACGTGCTTCGCGTATGGCTTGCTCTGGTAAAATTAATTCGTTTTTCCAGCTGCCTATTTGCATTTTTAATAGATTAAGTAGGTCTTTGTCTTTTTTAAGTTCGTCTTCGGTTAAATCACCTAACAGCTGGTTAGTATCTTGGTCATCAAACAGTGAAAAACCTTCTTTAAAGCCAAGCGTTTTGAGCTCTTTTTTAATTATTTCAAGCCCTAGGGTATGAAAAGTTGATACCCACAGCCCTTTCGCCTCTTGCTTATTAAGCGTTTGTAATACACGCTCGCGCATCTCTTTGGCCGCTTTATTCGTAAACGTTACCGCAGCAATATTACGTGCTTTGTACTCGCACTTTTGCACCAAATAAGCAATTTTGTTAGTGATTACGCGGGTTTTACCTGAGCCTGCACCCGCGAGTACTAAACACGGACCACTAATATATTTTACTGCTTCATCTTGTTTTGGATTGAGTTTCATAACGACCATGGAGTTTTAAAAGGCAGCTAATTTTACCGTAACCACAGATACAGGCATAGCCATTAGATTAATTAATTCCATTGTGGTGATCATGTATTAAATACCTTAGGTATAAGGTAATATTAGTCATTATCATTTTAGGGCAACAGCAAGGGACGATTATGATCAATCCAGCAAAACTTGAAGAAATTGCTAAGCAAATCACCAACAACATGCCGCAAGGTGTAAAAAACCTAGCAGATACACTGGAAGGTAAAACCAAACAAGTTTTACAAAATAAGCTGGCTGAAATGGACTTTGTTAGCCGCGAAGAATTTGATGTGCAAAGCCAAGTACTTATTCGTACTCGTGAAAAACTCACTGAGCTTGAAGCAAAAGTTGTGTTACTAGAGCAACAACTAAATGCTAAAAATAACGCCGAGTAGCACGTATTTACGTATGTATACTCAGCCACAAAAAAAGCAGCTAAGGCTGCTTTTTTGCTTTTAGTTTTAACATTTACCCACTATGTATTAAAAAGTGCTTCTAATACATAGTATTGCAGTGGTTGTTGCTGCGCCAAACTTACAGCGCACATTTTTAGCGCCACTTGCTTACCCGTAATGGGTTTATAACGTTTTAAAAAAGGAAGTTGAGTAATAACAGGTAACACAAATGCGCCTATTTGCTCAGCTATTCGTGTATCGTTTCGCTCACCCATTAATAAAGACGGCTGGAATATACTTACTTTTGCAAAGCCCAGCGTTTTTATGTGCTGCTCAAGCTCGCCTTTCATTTTTAAGTAAGGGCTGATGCTGTGCGCATTAGCGCCGCTTGATGACACCAAGCAATAATGGCTCACTGCATTGTTTGCCGCCATTTGCGCCGCAATAAACTGATAATCAAAATCAACTTTACGCTGCGCCGCGGTTGAGCCAGCCTGCTTTTTAGTAGTGCCCAAACACGAAAAAAACACATCCCCTTTAAATAACGCGCAGTAGTTGGTTAAACAATCAAACTCAATAACCTGATTAGTGAGCTTAGTATGTTCAACGTCCAGCTTACGGCGAGTTATAGCAATCACATGGCCAAACGCAGGGTTTTGCAGTAAAAGCGTTAATAGCTCACTCCCCACAACCCCTGTTGCCCCTATGATTATTGCCGTTTTAGTCATTGTTTAAATTACTCGCAACTGGCTTTAGCGAGTACATGTGCAACGGCTTTTTTATACACATCGCCTTCTTCATCGGCGCAGGTTACAACCGATGATAAGTCGTGCAAGTGGCCGTTCTCTAATCCATATACCCAACCATGAATCGTGAGCTCTTGGCCTTTATCCCATGCATCTTGAACTATGTTTGTTCTACACACGTTGCGTACTTGCTCAATAACATTTAGCTCAATTAAGCGACTTAAACGCTGTTGCTCATCCATTGCATTAAGCTGCTCTAAGTGTTTTTCTTTTACATCGCCAACATGGCGTAACCAATTATCAATAAAACCAAATTTGGCGTTATTTAATACCGCTTGTACACCGCCACAGCCGTAGTGGCCAACCACCATAATATGTTTTACTTTAAGCACCTCTACCGCGTATTGCATTACCGATAAACAGTTATGGTCAGTATGTACCACCACATTAGCTACATTACGGTGTACAAATAATTCACCCGGCAGTAAATCAACAATTTGGTTGGCAGGAACACGCGAGTCTGAACAGCCAATCCACAAGTACTCTGGGTTTTGTTGCATTGATAATATTTTAAAAAACTCAGGGTTGGCTTCGGTTGTACGTGCAGCCCAACGTTTGTTGTTTTCGAATAAATTTTTTAGCTTTCTCATTGCATCTCTTATTTAGGACGGGATAGAAATTACACCCCAGAAAAGACAAATAATGAGCGCCTTTTTAGTTGGTGTTTGCAAGAATTAAAATATTGCGAGGAGTTAATTGTTTCTCACAAAAGGTGGTAACTGAAACGTGATAACCTTGCTGTTGCAAATATAAAGCACGATCGAGCACAAGCCAAACTTCTATTGCTCTTCTAAACACATGTCGAACCAGTTCGATTCGCTCTGTTACTTTTTTACGCGCCTTACCAATTAATAAAAACTTATCGTAATCAGTGTCTTGAGGGATAATTATAGACTTTTTATCCCCCGCCCAAGCGCAAAACTGTGCAAACGTATCAGAAAACACGGCTTTGTTAACTGAAGGCACACTCACGTAATATTGTTCATGAGTGAGTGACTTTCGAAGTGCGTCAAACCCTAAGCGCCATTCCACCTCAGTTTTTCGTATTTTAGCTACACGTGAAGGGGCTGTAACTGTTTCTTGCAGCGCCAATTTTAAATCGCGGTGCGTTAAATTAAGCTTACTAGCAAGGGCAAGCTCACTCATTGCCTGATAACGACTATCGGTAAATAAGTGATAACAGCACGGCGAAAAACTAATACGTTTTACCCTAGCGGCGCTGGCCTGTTGCATAAATGTTTGGTGCAGTGCGCCACATGCATGCAGTGCAACCGCATGTGTGTCGGTATTAAAAAAATGGCGTGTTTCATCTTCAAGCACATTAGCTTGGCTAAATTTCATCGCTAAACCTTGCTTGCGTGCACTGTGCTCTCCTTGCTCGCAAAGATGCCCTTGTAGCTCAACACTGTGTACGCTTTGCGCGCCGTTATAAGCAAGCATTCGGCCTAAATGCCCTTTACCTGCGCACCATTCAAGTACAGGCTGTGTATTACTCGTTAATGCTGAAACAAAGTCTTGCAGTTGCTCAAACTTACGCCCTTTAATACCGTTACTTATCCAAAACGGGTATTCACCGCGTTGCTGCTGGCTTTTTGGTAAATTGCACAGCTCAGGTAGCTGCTCTACCCCAGCAATAAACGGGCTAAAAAATTGATAAAGCTGTTGCTGATCGTTATCAAGCCTTGCGACATCTTCATCTGATAAGTTATTTAACGCCGCTTGTAGCTCAGGCCACGGTAACTCATCAAAATCAAATGCTGTACATTGCCAATATTCGCGGGTATTCATTAGCACTGCATCGAGTGCTGCAAACTGCTCAGCTAGGTTCATAACAACTTAAAATAGTAAAAAGACGTTTAATTATACCAGTTGCGCAGAGCAGCATTAAGCGGTTATTTTTTTCCAAGTATTAAACGCAAATAAAGAGGGATCGAAATAATACTCACAATAAAGGCGGCTATTAGCATCCACGACAGTTGTAATCGCTCTGGCTCTTGGTATTTATAAACAAACCCAGCTTTGTGCTCGTCAAATTGCGTTTGCTTAATGCCATAATAATCTGCAATTAAGCGCCACTTGGCCATCGACATATTCCCTAAAAGGGTCGTAGGCGGCATTATGTAGTCTTTCAATACTTCGGCTTCATAAGCTAGCTGATGAAAACTTTTGTTTGGCGCATACACTTGCTGAGTAATTGCAATGGCTTCATCCATATTCATCATCGCATAGCGCCAACCTTTTAAGCTCGCTTGGTAAAACTTTTCGACCGTTTGCGGGTGCTTTTTAAGCATTGATTCGCTGGTAAATAACACATCACCATACACATCCATGCCATAGCGCTGTGGGCATATAAGGCGGTGCGATACCCCTTGCTGAGTCATAAAGTAAGGCTGAGTGGTGACATACACTTGCATTGCATCAAGTTTGTTTTCTTGCCACGCTTGTAGCGCGGGCTCATCGCCTTCGTATACCTCTAAAGTAGCAATATCAATACCGCTGCGTTTAAGCATAACCAGCAGCTCGGTACTGTCTTTTTTACTCACTTCGGTAATACGTTTAGCGGTAAAATCGCGAGGGTGAAAAATATCAGAGCTGTCTTTTACCATCCAACAGTATGGGGAAAACTGCAAAATAGCCGCCATTGCTACAAGCGGTTGGCCGTTTACTCTTTGTTGTAAAATACCCGAATGCGCTACGCCAAATTGGGCTTCTCCACTTGCTACAGGCGTGAAAGTGTCAGGCATTTTAGGATTGGCTTCGCGTATGGTTACATCAAGTCCGGCGTCTTTGTAGTAGCCTTTTTGCTGAGCCATATAATAGCCGGCGAACTGAAACTGGTGGGTCCATTTTAGTTGTAAGGTGACTGATTCTTGAGCCATTAGTTGGCTGCAAAAAAGCAAAATTACAAATATTAATCCTTTAATAAGCAACTGGGTGTTCCAAATAGTAGTCATTAGCTGTAACTATATTTAAAACACACGATAAAGCAAGCATGCAAACGTGCATACTTGCTTATAAAAACCCTAAGCTGAGGCTAAATTGTCAACGTTTGGGTTTTGTGGCTGAGAGGTTAAAAACTGCGTAAAACACGGGTTATGTGTTTCATCTTGTACACTGTAACCTAAGCGGTTTAAGTGCTCGTTAAACATATCAAATTGGCTTGGCTCAATAGCAAAGCCCGCAAGTACATTTCCGATAGAGCCCCCATGATTGCGATAATGAAATAAAGTAATATTCCAATTGCTACCTAAGGTATCTAAAAAGCGCGCAAGGGCTCCTGGGTATTCCGGAAATTCAAACCGTAATAACCTTTCATGTAACTGCTCCGGTGCTTTACCCCCTACCATATAACGTACGTGTAATTTAGCGAGTTCGTTATCTGATAAATCGCAAAATTGGTAGTCGTTGTTAGTTAGGTCTTGTTTTAGTTCGTTGAGTTCTTGCTCACCCTGGCGCAGGGCAATACCTACAAATATTTGCGCTTCACCTGGGCCTGCATAACGGTAGTTAAACTCAGTAATAGCCCGACCACCTAAAGAGGTGCAAAACTGCTTAAAGCTACCTTTTTCTTCTTTAATGGTCACCGCAAGTAGCGCTTCGTTTTTTTCACCTAGCGCAGTACGCTCAGCCACATAACGTAAGCGATCAAAGTTTAAGTTAGCACCCGAAAGCACCGCTGCTAAATGCAGCCCTTTTAAGCCCGATTGCTGGCTCCACTTTTTAAGCCCAGCGGTTGCAAGTGCCCCTGAGGGCTCTGAAATTGCGCGAGTAGAGACAAAAATATCTTGCATAGCGGCACAAATTTCATCGCCACTGACAGTTACAACTTCATCGCAAAATTTTTGCGCTAAGCGAAATGTTTCACTGCCAATAATTTTAACCGCTACGCCATCGGCAAAACTGCCAACACGGTCAAGCTCAACAGGCTCGCCCGCTTTAAGCGCGGCTTGTAAGCATGCACTTTCGTCAGCTTCTACGCCAATGACTTTTATATCGGGGCGTAATGATTTGATATAAACCGCCATACCAGCAAGTAAACCACCACCGCCAACGGGGATAAATACCGCATCAAGCTCGTTGAGTTGCTGCATAAGCTCGCGAGCCACTGTGCCTTGCCCCACAATTACGTCAGGGTCATCAAAAGGCGGTACAAATACGCCATTGCGTTGCTCTGTTAGTTCAAGTGCATGTGCTTTTGCAGCATCAAAATGATGGCCATGTAAAACCACTTCACCGCCCAGCGCACGTACCGCACTTACTTTTATTTCAGGCGTGGTAACTGGCATAACGATAGTGGCTTTATGGCCAAGGTGTGAAGCACTAAGCGCCACACCTTGTGCATGGTTACCCGCAGATGCCGTAATAACAACAGACCCTTTTGGTAACTTGTTTAATTTATTATAAGCACCGCGTAACTTAAACGAATACACGGGCTGTTGATCTTCACGCTTTAACCAAACATGGTTGCCTAATTTATCACTGAGGTCGCGCATTTCGCTGACCTCAGTTACTTTAGCTAGCGGTTCCATATTGGCCTGAATAATAGCGCGAAAATAATCGAGCTCTTGAGAAACCATAATTAGCTAAGCTCCTCCAGTTTGGCTAAATCACGTACTGCGCCTTTATCGGCACTGGTTGCAAGTAATGCATACGCTTTTAATGCCGACGATACATAGCGGTCACGATCAAGCGGCTTATACGCTTGCTTACCACGCGCTAATTGCTTTTGTTTACGTGCTTCTAGCTCTTCATCACTTAATGCAAGGGTGATTTCACGTGTTGCAATATCAATGATAATTTTGTCACCATTTTCAACATACGCAATAGCACCGCCACTTGCCGCCTCTGGCGATACGTGGCCAATTGATAAACCAGAAGTGCCGCCCGAGAAACGACCATCGGTGATCAAGGCACATTTTTCAGCAAGGCCTTTTGATTTTAAGTAGCTCGTTGGGTAAAGCATTTCTTGCATACCTGGGCCGCCTTTAGGGCCTTCGTAGCGAATAACCACAACATCACCGGCTTTTACTTCGTCGTTTAAAATGCCTTCTACTGAATCATCTTGTGATTCGTACACCACTGCGGTGCCTTCAAAATGCAGCATTTCGTCAACTACACCTGCGCTTTTAACAATACAGCCATCAACCGCTAAGTTACCTGAAAGCACAGCTAAGCCACCATCTTGTCTAAAGGCATGCTCAACACTACGGATACAACCATGCTCTCGGTCGTTATCGCCTTCATCCCAACGGCACTCTTGGCTCATTGCTTTTGTAGTACGAATACCGGCAGGGCCCGCACGGTAAAACTTTTGTGCTGCTTCGTTTGTAGGATCAGTCGCATCCCACTTTTTAACAAGCTCACCCATCGTCATACCCGCTACGTGGTTTACCGATAAATCAACTAAACCCGCTTTACCTAGCTCACGTACAATTGCCATCATGCCACCAGCGCGATGCACATCTTCTATGTGGTACTCAGGTGTAGCTGGGGCTACTTTACATAAAAATGGGGTTTTACGAGAAAGCTCGTCAATGTGCGACATATCAAAATCTACACCGGCTTCTTGTGCTGCTGCTAATAAATGCAATACGGTATTAGATGAACCACCCATGGCAATATCAACCACCATAGAGTTCATAAAGGCTGTTTTATTTGCAATTGCACGCGGTAACACGTCGTGGTTGTCTTTTTGGTAGTACTCGCGGCACAAGTCAACAATGCGAGCGCCGGCTTCTACATACAGTTGCTTACGATCTTTATGCGTTGCAAGTGTTGTTCCGTTACCCGGTAGTGCAAGGCCAATAGCCTCTAATAAACAGTTCATTGAGTTGGCAGTAAACATACCCGAACACGAGCCACAGGTAGGACACGCAGAGCGCTCTACTTGCTCTGAATCAGCATCACTTACTGTTTCATCAGCGCCTTTTACCATGGCATCAACTAAATCTAGTTTAATATCGATGTTAGCAAGTTTGGTTTTACCCGCTTCCATTGGCCCGCCCGATACAAAAATAACCGGTATATTTAAACGTAGCGCTGCAAGCATCATCCCTGGGGTGATTTTGTCACAGTTAGAAATACAGATCATCGCATCGGCGCAGTGGCCGTTAACCATATACTCAACAGAGTCTGCAATTAAGTCGCGAGAAGGCAGTGAGTAAAGCATACCACCGTGGCCCATTGCGATGCCGTCATCAATTGCGATGGTATTAAATTCTTTTGGAACGCCGCCTGCTTGCGTGATTGTTTCAGCCATTAGCTCACTAAGCTGATTAAGGTGTACATGCCCTGGTACAAATTGCGTAAACGAGTTAACTACAGCAATAATAGGTTTACCAAAGTCGGTGTCGGTCATGCCTGTTGCGCGCCATAATGCACGTGCGCCTGCGCGTTTACGTCCTTCAGTTGTTGTTGCACTTCTTAATTTAGCCATAGTTACCTCTGTTTTGCCGCTGTGTAAGCGGGCATTCCTCATTCTAAAAATTGTTGAGTTACTGATGGTTATATTCAGTAACGCGTAAATGTGTTTCGTTAGCAGTTACACTGCTTGTTGCTGTAAATTTTCTAAGCTAATTTCTTTCACGTCTACCAACTTATTTAGCTGGCTGGTTAATAGATGAATAGGCTTATCGCTATCGACCGTCATTGCTATCGTATATTGAGCTTCATCGGTATTAAGCTGAAAATGCGTAAGGTCAAAACCACGGTGACGCACAACACGTAAAAAGCGCTCCACCGCAATACTTTGGTTTTTCAATGCAATAGTTAAGCTGTGTTTCATTGTGCTTTCTCCGTAATCATTTCGTCATTTGCAGCCCCTGGTGGTACAAGCGGCCATACGTTTTCTTTATCATCTATACAGGCATGTAAAATATACGGCCCTTCGCTGTTTACCAGTGCAGTGATTGCATCGTCTACTTCGTTGGCTTTAGTAATAGTTTGCCCAGGAATACCAAATACCGCCGCTAACTGAACAAAATCAGGGTTATCTGAAAGATTGGTTTCAGAGTAACGCCCTTCAAAAAACAGTTCCTGCCATTGACGAACCATACCTAAGCGTTGGTTATCTAATATTAGTATTTTTACTGGTAAATTGTTACGACGTATAGTGGCAAGCTCTTGAATGTTCATCATGATTGAGCCATCACCCGACACCGTTATTACAAAATCGTCTGGGCGTGCTACTTGCGCGCCAATAGCCGCTGGTAAACCAAAGCCCATAGTGCCTGCGCCACCACTACTTAAGTGATTACTTGGGTGGTTAAATTTCATATGTTGCGCCACCCACATTTGGTGCTGGCCTACATCGCAGCACACCACGCCTGTTTTTGGCATACGCTGGCTTAACTGGTTCAATAAATACGGGGCAAATACTTTTTCGCCTGGGTAGTCGTAACGCCATGCGTGTTTTTCGCTCATGAGCTTATTTGTATCGCACCATGCTTTAGGTGTTACAACACACTCAAGTGCGGGTAATGAGGTTTTTAGATCAGCAATTAAGGACGCTTTAGCAGGTTTGCGTTTACCTACTTCGGCCGCGTCAATGTCTAAGTGAATGACTTTTGCTTTGGCTGCAAATTTGGCTAAGTTGCCCGTTACGCGGTCATCAAAGCGCGCGCCTATACATACAAGTACATCACACTCTTGTACTGCTATGTTAGCCGCTTGTGTGCCGTGCATGCCTAGCATTCCTAAGTAGTGCTCGTAATCTGGTAACACACTGCCTAGCGCTTTTAATGTTGATACCGCTGGCATTTGTGTTTTGTTTAAAAACTGCATTAACTCATTTTGCGCATCGGCGGCTTGTACGCCACCACCTACATACGCTACTGGCTGCTTTGCTTCAGTTAATAACTGGTTTGCAATGGCTACTTGGTTTAAATCAAGTTGTGGTAAATATTCATCAGCAGCTAACCAAGGTTTAAAAGGCACTTGCGCCATTTGAATATCTTTTGGAATATCTACAAGCACTGGGCCTGGGCGACCACTTTGAGCTAAGTGCATGGCTTCTTGTAATATTTCAGCTAAGTCTTCTGGGCGCTCTACCATGTAGCTATGTTTAGTACACGACAGTGACATCCCTAGTACATCGACTTCTTGAAATGCATCTGAGCCAATAGCGGCAGTCGGTACTTGGCCTGTAATTGCTAATAATGGCACTGAGTCCATCATTGCATCGGCAAGAGCTGTTATTAAGTTAGTAGCGCCAGGGCCTGAGGTAGCAAAACAAACGCCTAATTTGCCTGTGCTGCGAGCATAACCCACTGCGGCAAAGCCAGCACCTTGCTCGTGGCGAGTAAGGTAATGCTTTACAGGCGCACCATACAGCGCATCGTAAATGGGCATAATAGCTCCGCCAGGGTAGCCAAATACTTCATTTACGCCGTGCTTGGCTAATAAATCGATTGTTAGTTCTGCGCCTGTCATTAATTAATCCTCATTCCTCAGTGACAACCCAATTACATACTTACTTAAAAAACTTATAGCTAATACCAATCCGCAATAATACTTAATTATTTTTAGGGGGCTAAAAGTGTCGCTATCTGCGTTAAAAAATTCTCATTTAGAACAACTAAATAGCGAATTTTTTGCCTAGCTATCAACACGTTTATCTATCCTCAAAATAGATCACTTAATTAAGCGAATTGGTATAAAATCTTTAAAACTTTGTGCTTAAAACTAAAAAGCCCTCCGAACGGTTAGGTGCGGAGGGCTTTTTAATGCTTAAGTTTATAGCACTACGAAGCCCTCGCGGGAATAATCACCACGATAATAATCAGGACTAGGTTAAGTGCATTTGTAAGCATGTAATTAATACCAAAATGTGTTCATTTGTTACGAAGTAATACTCTTCGCTCTGTATATGTATTTGTACCGCGCTAAGGCGAGTAAGTCAACACCAAACTTAATTCAACAAAAGAGCAAAAAGCGACTTTAAACGGATTTTAAATTCACAAAAAAAGGCTTAAATGAAAAATCTATACCTTAATTTGCATCAAGTAAATTCACTAGCCCCATAATAGCCATATAGGGCTTGATTAATTTTTGATACATTGTAGTACAAATAACAGCGCAGCACGGTAAATAACTTAAAACTTTGCTAATTAGGCAGGTTTACTCCGCAAGCCCTATTACGCACCACTCAATTACATTCACCCTATTTAAATAAGGTGCCCTAGTGCAACTAAATTCATAAGCGCATTTAAAAGTGTTTAATATAACCAAATAGGTTTATTAAAGCGCTTTAATTTAAGCTAGTATTTAGGCAACTCAATTAGATTTAAGGACAAACCATGCAAGCCCTCTCTCGAATTAGTCAGTTCTTTATACTGGCACTTTTTATAGCAACTAGTTTTAATAGTGTCGCAGCGCCGGCATTATTTAAAGTAGAAAAAAACGGTACTAGCTCTTACTTGTTTGGCACAGTTCACGTAGGCGATGCCAGCATGAAAGGCTTACCAGAAAAAGTAACTAAGGCTATAGATCAAAGCGAGCAAGTTGTTGTTGAAGTAGATATAAGTAAACTCACGCCTTTGCAAATGCAGCAGCGTTCAATGCCCTTTATGATGCTTAAAGATGGCAAAACATTACAAACAGAACTCTCAAAACAAAACTACAATAAGCTTAAAGACTACTTTGCTAAAAAATCGATTGATATAGCTATGTTTAATGGCCTCAAACCTTGGGCTGTAATGGTAACCATGATGCAGATTGAATTTCAAAATGCAGGGTTTTCTGACCAAACAGGCATAGACAAGCAAGTACTTGCTTACGCTAAAAAGCAAAACATCACGATTGGAGAGTTAGAAACACTAGAGCAGCAACTGCAAATGTTTGATGGCATGGCTTTGCTCAGTAATGAAATGATTGAAGAAACGTTTGAACAGCTTGCCGATATTAATACTTATTTTATTAAGTTAGTAAACGCCTGGAAAAATGGTGATATGGATACGCTGACTGAATACTACAACATGAGTTTTGACGAGAGTAACTACGGTGAAATAAGCGAGCAAGTTATGCTAGTTAATCGTAATAATAAATGGGTGGAGCAATTAGTGCCTCGCTTAACTAACGAAAAGCTATTTATTGCTGTAGGCGCGCTGCACTTACCGGAGCAGCATGGTTTAATTAAACAGTTAACTGATGCAGGCTTTACCATTACTCGCCTATAACGTGGCGTTAAAGGTTGGGCATATTCAGCCCAGCCTTTAATTAAAATCTTCCATTTTTAAGTAATGCTCAATCCCTTTAATTTTGTCTGCCGCATGGTGATTTACATAAATTACAGTGCTGGTATTTGCGGCACAAATTTTCTCTATTAATATTAGTACTCGCTGTCTATTTGCTTCATCAAGCCCCAAACAAGGTTCATCTAAAATAAGTAACGTGGGGTGTTTTACCATAGCACGCACTATTAACAGCATGCGCTGATCGCCGTATGAAAGTTGCGTAAATGAGCTATTTTGTTTATCGCCTAACCCAATCAGCGCTAACCATTGCTTAGCTGTATTTACCTGTGACTCTGTTGGCTTTTGATATAAGCCAATGCTGTCGTAAAACCCAGAAATAACCGTATTCAATGCCGATATACTTACTCGATAATCCATATGCAGTGCATTTGATATATAGCCAATATGCTGTTTTATATCCCAAATACTTTCACCGCTTCCGCGTTTAAAACCAAATACCTGAATATCATTGCTGTAGCATTGAGGGTTATCGCCAGTTATTAAATTTAATAAGCAGGTTTTACCTGAGCCATTTTTACCACTAAGTTGCCAGTGTTGATGTTTATTAATTTGCCAATTGAGATTTTTAAATACATCAACCCCAGCGTAGCTCACCTTTGCATTACTAAGCTTAATCAATGTATCGGCGGTATACTCTGCACGGCCTTGGGAGTCATCCGGTTGAGGTATTTCTAAAGCGGTATGGGTTAAATGCAGTAGTTTAAGCAAGTCAGCACGCTGCTCTGCGTTTGGATTATTAAGTACATGCTGCAACTGCCCCTGATTTACATAAGCGTAATGAGTAATAAACGGCGGGATTTCATCAAGCCTATTTAACACAAACACAAAGTTAATTGTTGAGCTAAGTGTTTCTAATAAAGTGTTTAGCACCTCACACGAATGTTTATCTAAGCCATCATATGGCTCATCTAGTACCACTAAATCAGCATGACTACTTAGCGCATTTATAAGTAGGAGTTTACGGGTTTCGCCGGTAGAGAGATCTCTAAAATGCCTGTCTAAAAGGGCGCTGTAATTAAAGGCATCTATTAGTTTTGTACGTAACTCATGGTTGTAGCTACTATTTTGAGGGAAGATAAAATCTTTTACTAAGCTGTGATGTTCATGCTCAATTTCGTTTTTGATTAACTGCTTTTGCACATCAGATGACACAAGCTGCGTGCTATTAAAGGTACTTTTAAAAGTACCACTTTGCTGCTTAGCTTCACCCGTTAATGCGGCGCTCAATGCCGATTTACCTGCGCCATTAGCGCCTAGTAATAGCCAGTGCTCACCAGCACTCACTTGCCAACTTAAGTCATTAATTGTGAAACGGCTTTTACCTTGCCCTTTTAAATAACCACTAAATTGTTCAAATACAATACTTTGCACAATACTGCCTTCACCATAAGCTAAATAAACAACTTAACGTATAGTAAATTGCTTTAGCAAGCGTATTTAATTGCGTATTAATTTATTTCATTAGCTATGCACACATTTACTAATGCATCAGCCACTGCCTGCTTACTTATGGGTTTATGAATATGCTCACTCGCGCCATATTCATAAATCAAGTCCATGTCTTCGGCTGAGGTATTTGCTGTAACAACGATTATGGGCATGGTTTTATTTAGCTCTTTGCGTATTTTTTTAGTCGCTTCAAAGCCATCCATGACCGGCATGTTTAAATCCATAAACACCACGTCATAGTCAGCCTTACCTACCTTTTCGCAGGCTTCTAGGCCATTTACAACGCATTCATAGTCCACACCTAACGTTGCCAAAATACGTGTGAGTAACAAGGTGTTTAATTCGTTGTCTTCAACCACAAGGCAAAAAAGCTTTTTTTCGACTTCTCTTTCTGTTTGCTGGTTAGTAATTTCAATCGGCAAGTTAAGCGTAACATGAGCGCCACTCGCTGCGTTGTTTTTAAATGAAAGCGAACCATGCAGCGCTTTAACAACATACTGCGCCCGTGTTAATCCCGTTCTTAGGCCTTGAAAGTGGTTAGTTTGTTTAAATGAGTCAAACTCTAGTTCTGTTATTTCGCTAGAAAAACCACACCCACTATCATTAACGGTTAATTGTAATTGCGAGTTTTGCATGTTTGCAGCAACTTCAACCTCGCCCTTGTCGGTAAACTTTATTGCATTGCTAATTAGCTCGGTTAATACATGCTGTAAGCGCTGATGATCTAATTTACAAAAACAATTAAGAGACTCATCAAAATGAGTGATTAATGTTAGCCCTTTTTGCTGCGCTGCATACTCATACGCCAACACCACTTTGTTTATGGATTCTAAAAGGTTTTCGTTTTTAAGAATTGGCGCCCACTTTCCTGTGCTTAGTGCTTGTAGGTCTTGTAGCTCATCAAGCATAGATAGAAGTCTAAGGGCGCAGTAGCTTGCTTGCGTTTTAATATTTTGCTGCTCGGCATTGATGGATAGCTCATCAATCGACGTAATTAATCCCTGTAACGGTGTTCTAAATTCGTGGCTTGCTCTGGCAATAAAGTGCTCTTTGTTTTGGCTCATTTGCGCTACAAAGTCCTTTTGTTTTTGAAGTGCTGTTAAGGTGCGTTCCACCTCTTTTTCCATCGGCATAAACACAAATCTTAGCTCAACGAGCAATAACACCATGGCGACTAACCAGCACAGCAATTCTAAATTAGACACGCGGTTAACTTTTTTCACTGCATGTTGCTCAAATAAAGTAACCGCGCGGTCAAGCTTAGCTAGCAGGTTTTCTACATGTGCTACGTTGAGCACCTGTGTGTCTACCTCGCCTTTTTGATACAGCAGCCAGCTAGCTTGGGCAATAAATTCATTCACTTCGCTATCTAGATTAGCTGGCTCAGCAAAGTATAACTTTACTAATTCTGGCGTTAAATAACGGTAACTACTACCTTGCTTAGTAAGTAATACCTCATGAGCTGTTTTAAATTGTGCGAGAGAGTGTTCGAGGGAATTGGTATGGGTAGCAACATCGATTCGTGATGAAAGAAGTGCATTGCTATGCCAAGCAATTTTTTGCGAGAGCATGCGCTGCTTACCTGCCATATTAATAATTTTAGCATCGTACTTTTGTACAGAAAAGCCATACTGCAGCAATAATGCTGAGCCACTTATTAACAGAGCAATAGCAATAAGCGCCCATCGGTAACGCTGTCTTACATTGGCAATAATTTTAAACATACAAGGCCGCTTTTTTATTTTAAGTGTAGCCTATATATAGAAAACTCAACATCAGCTTTAGTAATTATATAAATAAAAAGCCCAGTAACATGACTGGGCTAAATGTATTAAGTGTGAGGCAAAAAGGGCAATACTTGCGACACTTTTGTAATTACCAGTTAGCGATTTTCTAATCGGTTGTAGTCAAACATACCAAATTCAACGCCGCGATACTCTTTAGCTACTTGGTGCATTATGTCGCTGTATTTCCAAAACTCTGGATGTGAGCGACGAATACCAAATTTTACTTTTATTGCAGCATAATCTGCTTCAATTTGCATCATAGGTAATAGCTGTGCAAACTCACCCACTTCATTTTGATCATTTAAATACCAAATAGCCGCAGGGTAATCACCAATAAAGCCAGGCACTAGGGTGGCGGTATCTTCATCATAAGCGCGCTGCCCATCTTCATTTAATAAGCTGGAAATATTGTAATGCGCGTTGTGATGAATAAGCGTATAAGCTTTATGTGAAGCATCGTCTTGCTTAACCAAAATATACGATAACTGCGGTAATAAATTTATAGCTTTAGCCGGCATATTGTTTAGTGCATTTAATGGCGTGGGTACTTTTGTGTAGTCGTAGTGCTCACTCAGTACTGGCGCTAAAGTTTGCTTAACTAACCCATACAGCTCGTGTTGTGGATCATCCGTTTTATATTCAATACCGCTAGGTTGGCTAAACTCTCGGTTGTTTTTAAAAAACTTAGATAAGCTTGGCGGAGACTTTCTATACCAGCTTTTTTTAATTTGATGGCGCTTCGCTTCAGGTAATAACGCCAAAAAGTTTTGCTCACCCTCTAAACGTAAAAAGTCCATGTATAGGCGGGTCACTAATTGGTGGCCGATATTTCCGTATACATCAAAGCCTGCAACAAGTAAGTAATGAATACGCTCAAATAGCGCATAATCTAATACCCACATAGTTTTAGGCTCTTGACCAATAAAGCCTTTCACTACCGTGGCACTATCAAAATGGCGAAATATTGTAAGCGCGGCATTTTTGTTATGCCCTTCACCTTTCCACAATAGGTCGGTGGTTAAATGCTCTCCGTTTTTAAACATCTCGTTAGCCAGTTCAACTTTGGCTTGTAAGTATTTTTTCTCACGCACTGAGTATTTAACCCAGCTAGAGATAGGCAATGCATTGCTTTCTTCTGCTGCAGGTAATTCAAGGGCTTCTTCGTGCTGAAGCAACATATCTTCCACTGCTGGAGTCGCGACTTTTTCAGGGTCTGCAAAGGCAACCCAAAAATGGTCGTTTATCACATTAAGTGCAATTTGGCCGCGGCATACAGGGCCCTTAATAAAGCCCATAATAATTAGCTCAGCCTCATCGAGCATAAATTGATACTTAGAATTAATAGGAATTACTTCAAACGTTTTAAAAGGATTAGATGCCGCCTCGCTCTTATAACTTGGCATTTTAGTAACCGTATAATCGGGAGCTATAAATTGCTCATAAATACGTGCAAGCTTTGCATCATCAAGCTTTAGCGGTAAATGTGTTTTTGATAAAACAGTTGAGCGGTCCTGTAGTAAACGGTAATACACACGGCTTACTTTAGGGTCATCGTATGGTCGGCGCGTATTAATTAGCTTAATTTCTTCGCCTGGCGGCGTACTTGAACGAACCAGTTTAAAAAAGCTCTGTGGTTTATCAGAACCAAAATAAATATGGGCTAAAAACCAATGCTCGTAAATATAACGTGCGGCTAATTGGTATTTTAAGCTGTCTTGATTTAAAAACGCTTCCCAGTTTTTAACGTTTGTTAGCTCGGCTTTGGTGGGCGGTTTAATATGCGCCATTTTTCCACCGTCTTTAAGCCACTTTTGTAAATGATAAAATTCCTGGCTAGACACGCCCGGTAAACCGTAAGGCATACCGCCATGAGGCTGCTCTGCAGCTAAACGATCGAATTCTCCCATAGTGGCGCACGTTTGAGAGCGGCTAAGTGAAAAATCAAATTCGTCATCAAGAATTTCATTCTCTGGTAAGGGTGCACTTTGCTTAAGCACTAATGAATTAAATAACACCCCACCGGCAAGGTTTGCTTCTGGGTTTTGGTCACGTTCGTTAAGTACCGGAGTAAAGCCCTTTTTACGCCATTGCTCAGTGCTCGTTGCATCAAATAACAGCCTGCTTGGTGTAGTGGCTAATAGCCGTGTACCATCATAAACAAGCTCTTTGCTTAGCCCTCTATCTATCCCTTCAGGGGACGAAAGCTTTAGCTGACAAGGCGCATCATAACAGCCATGGCATACTACACAGCGTGTATCTAGCACAGGTTTTACTTCTTGCAAAAACTCGGCACCAGCACCTGTATCATGCGGCACTATACGCTGCTGCGTTTGTTCATCACCAAATAAGTCGTTGTAGTGAGCATTGCCTAAATACGCACACCCGCTGAGGATAATAAGGACGAATGTGCTGATCAGAATTTTTTTCATTCTTCGTCCTCATCACCTAGGTCGAAGGTTGGCATCATATCCATTTGTGGAGAGACAAAAGTCTGGTTGTCGTGGGTATTTAACACCACACTTAACAGTGGGCCGTGGGTCAGCGTTATTTGTGCATCGTGCTCTTGGTTTAACAACGCATTAAATTCGCTGTTATGCGGCGCAAGCTCATACTCTTTTAAACTAATAGCGATACTGCTATCAGGTGCTGGGTTTTGGCATATCTGCGTCAGTAGCTCATCATCAAGAGCAAATGAAATGTCTAAATCGGGCTTTTCTACATCTCGCTCACTAAGCGATTCATTTAAAATAAATAACGGTAAGGTTAATTTACTATCTTGTTCAAATTCCATTGTGCTCTCTTGCTGACTGACGGTGTAATTACCCGCCATTATAGCAAAAAAGCACAGAATTACTGCGCCTAAATAACCACACTAAAGTCTAAAATTTAGCCCTAAGCTCTGTTAATGACTAAGCTTTAATATCATCCATTGCCGATTCAATAATAGAAAATACAGCCCCTTGAGGGTCGCAAATAACACTAAAACGCCCTACATCAGGGATATCTGTGGCAGGTACACATACTTGCCCTCCAAGAGTCGCCGCTTTTTTTACATAGCTATCGCAGTTATCCACGGCGAAGTAGATCATCCAATGGGGAGGTACGTCTTGTGGCCATTCATCAGTCATTTGTAGCATGCCTGCTACGGGCTTACCTGCAACTAAAAACAAGGTGTAATCCATACCTTCCATAGGCTTTGTTTCACTTTTCCATCCCAGTAGTTCACAGTAAAAATCACGGCTTGTTTCACTATCGCGCGTTGCCATTTCATGCCAATAAGGCGTGTTGAGCTCACAAGGACGCTTACATCCTATATGCTCTTTACCTTGCCACAATGCCACCGTGGCACCCGCGGGATCTTTAAGCATTAACATACGCCCTGCATCCATCACATTATGAGGGCCTGCTATAATTTGCGCACCGAGCTCTTGCGCCTTAATTGCACATGCATCAACATCATCTACGGCAATATAGGTAAGCCAGTAGCTAGGCGTAGAGCCCACTTGCTCTTTAGGCATTTGATACATAGCAGCAATATCGTCACCTTGCTTTTGTAGCATAGTGTAATACTCATCATCGCCAATGGGCTGATCATCATTTCCCCACTCAAACAACGAGGTATAAAAAGCTTTCCCGTCTTGCCAATTATGAGTACACAGTTCAGCCCAGCAAAATATACCTTGCGGATAATTATTTTTATTATTCATCGCCCATTTCCTGTTGTAAATTTAAGCCATTTTTAGCTTAGGCTAATACCCTGTAAGTGTCGATAGTTATTCACTCAATAAACCTCCTTATACATCAGTGACCACTTCTACTCGGGCTTTGTAAAGCCAACCCAAACAACATTATTTACATTAACGCCAAGCAGCTAAAAGCTGATAGCTAAAAACTAATGGCTTTTATTCAGGCATTAAAAAACCCGAGGCTAAGCTCGGGTTTTTATAGTATTAATTAACTTAAACGTTAACTATTACTCTACGATAGTTGCTACAACACCAGCACCTACAGTACGGCCACCTTCACGGATAGCGAAACGAAGACCTTCGTCCATCGCGATTGGCGCGATTAGAGTTACTGTCATCTTAACGTTATCACCAGGCATTACCATTTCTACGCCTTCTGGTAACTGTACGTCACCTGTTACGTCAGTTGTACGGAAGTAGAACTGTGGACGGTAACCTTTGAAGAAAGGAGTATGACGACCACCTTCATCTTTAGAAAGTACGTATACTTCTGAAGTGAATGTAGTGTGTGGGTTGATTGAACCAGGCTTAGCTAGTACTTGACCACGTTCAACGTCTTCACGCTTAGTACCACGTAGAAGTGCACCAATGTTCTCACCAGCACGACCTTCGTCAAGAAGCTTACGGAACATTTCAACACCAGTACAAGTAGACTTAGTAGTCTCTTTGATACCAACGATTTCAACTTCGTCGTTCACGTTGATGATACCAGCTTCAACACGACCAGTTACTACTGTACCACGGCCTTGGATTGAGAAAACGTCTTCGATAGGCATGATGAATGGCTTATCGATGTCACGCTCTGGCTCTGGGATGTAAGAATCTAGTGCTTCTGCAAGCTCAACGAT